>NZ_JBNPUW010000018.1:0-154961 GCF_051168375.1 Bradyrhizobium sp. HKCCYLRH1034
AGCGTGCTCAAGAAGATCGGACAGGGCGTCCAGACCGGCCTCGACGTCGGCCACAACCTCGGCATCTTCAGCGCTGGCCAGCCGGGCCAGCAGGCGGCGGGCGCGCAGCCCACCGACATGGAGCTGCAGAGCTTCTGGAGCGTGCTCAAGAAGATCGGTCAGGGCGTCCAGACCGGCCTCGACGTCGGCCACAACCTCGGCATCTTCAGCGCCGGCCAGCCGGGCCAGCAGGCGGCCGCCGCGCAGCCCACCGACATGGAGCTGCAGGGCTTCTGGAGCGTGCTCAAGAAGATCGGACAGGGCGCGCAGACCGGCCTCAACATCGGGCACACGCTCGGCATCTTCAGCACCGGCCAGCCCGCAGGCACGATGCACTAGGACGGCGGATCTGAAGCAGCGACCCGCGCCATTCGCAACGCGGGTCCAAGCAAGCAAGGCGGTGGGCGCACGAACAGTCCGCCCACCGCCGACCTGACATGGAGGGAGCGACGCATGGCGGATCCGAACTCAGAGCAGGAATTCATCGTGCAAGGCGAGCCGGTCAAGTCCGGCCAGCTTGCTGATCATTTGAGCCGCGAGCCCGGCGTGAAACGCGTCGGTCAGGTCGCGCCCGACGTCGTCATCCTGTCGATGACGAAGAGCCAGGCCGACCGCCTCCGATCGACTTTCAGCACGATCGTGGTGGAACCGAATGCTCCGCTGAAACCCTTTGGCGCCGGCTGACTTCAGCCGCGCCCTCCCCGACGATGTCACGAGCGAGGATGAAGGAGCCCGCAAATGGCCGCACGAAGCAAACCTGAAATCTCGGATCCGAAGAAGGATGCGGCCGGCACGGCCGTCAACGGCACCGGAGCACGGCCCGGAGCGGAGCAGCCACCAGCCGAGGCCGTTGCCGCACCGCGGGCTACAACGCCGGCAGCCGCCGCTGCAGCACCTGCCGCGCAAGGCACGGGCCGCAGCGACGGCGGCAAGGACGGCGGCAAGGCGCCGCCGGCAGCGGGCCAACCCGTCGCAACGATCTCGCAGCGACGGGCGCAGTACATCCTGGCCCCGCGCCAGCAGACGGGGCTTGCGACCTTCAGCGCCGACTTCATCGTCCAGCAACTGACAAACACTCCCGACATCGACGTGGTGAAGACCATTCAGCCGCCACGGCTGCTCGGATTCCAGAGCGCCGACCCGGGGCAAGCCCCGCTCGGCCCGATGGTGCTGGCCCGCATGGCGCCCGACAAGGCCGAATTGCTGAAGGCCCAGGCCGGCGCACGGCTCGCGGTCGAGCGCGATGCGCCGCTCACCTACATGCTCGATCCGACCGTCCCGCAGGTGCCGGCGCCGCATCAGCTTCCCAATCCCGGCGTTCTCATTCCCTTGGCCGACGGGTTCTCGACGACGATCGAAGTGGTCGGCGAGAGCGGCCCGCTGCCGGAGGTGGAAGTGTACGTGTTCGGCAGCGTGTGGCCGGTTCAGGGCGTCACCGACGCCAGCGGCCGCGTCACGCTCAAGATTCAGGGCGAGACGCCCGACACCATCCGCTCGATCCTGATCAAGCCGCGGGTCGATTACTGGACCTTCTGGCTCGATCGTCCGCAACTGACCCCCGACAGCGTGAACCGCATCGCCGCGAAGACGCTGGGTGCCTACCTGCGCGGCTTTCCCGGCCAGCAATTGCTGGGATGGGGCCAGCGCGCGATGGGCCTCGACCGCGTTCCCCTCGCCTACAATGGCGCAGGCGTGAAGATCGCGGTGATCGATTCCGGCGCAGCACCAACCCATCGCAATCTGCACGGCGTCACGATCGGCAAGAGCATCGTCGGCAATGATCCCGCGAGCTGGACCATCGATACGATTGGCCACGGCTCGCATTGCGCCGGGATCATCGCCGGCGGGCCTGTCGGCAGCGGCGGAGGCATTCGCGGCTTCGCTCCGGCGGCCGAAATCCATGTCTGCCGGATCTTCCCGGGTGGCCGGTTCAGCGATCTCGTCTCGGCGCTCGACTACTGCATGGAGAATGGCATCGACGTCGCCAACATGAGCCTGGGCGGCGGCGAGCCGTCGCAGATCATCGAGGAACGGATCTTGCGGGCCAAGCAGATGGGCCTCGCCTGTATCGTCGCCGCGGGAAATTCGTCGGGGCCGGTCCAGTTTCCCGGCTCGACGCCGCATTGCCTGTCGGTCGCCGCGATGGGCAAATGGGGCGAGTTTCCCGAGGACAGCTTCCACGCCCAGCAGGGGTTGGACGGCTTCCGGAGCGCCGACGGATATTTTCCGGCCAAGTTCAGTTGCTTCGGGCCGGAGATCGACGTCTGCGCGCCGGGCGTCGGCATCGTGTCCTCGCTGCCGGCGGATGGCTTCGGCGCCTGGGACGGCACCTCGATGGCGACGCCGCACGTCACCGGTCTCGCCGCGCTCGTGCTGGCGCATCATCCCGACTTCAAGGGCCAGTTCGCGACGCGCGACGCGCGGCGTGTCGAGCGGCTGTTCCAGATCCTGAAGGAGACATCGACGCCGCTGCAATTCGGCGATCCCAATCGTGCAGGAGCCGGGCTGCCGAATGCGATGCGCGCCCTCGGCCTGGAGGCGAGCGTGGCCTCCGCGCCCGCGGCCGATCCCTCGCTCGACGTGCTCCGTCGCCTGTTGGGACTGGCGCGCGGCGCGCGGAACGGCGCGACGTCTCCGACGCTGGCGCCGCAGGCGCCGAATGGCAAGCTCAACGGATCCGGTTCGGTTGCCCGGGGCCCGGCAACGACGACCGGCGAGTGGTCCAGCCCGGCGGTCGGTGATCCCAGTCCGGCGCAGATCCGCGACATGATGCACAAGGTCGGCTTGCTGTAGATTGCCGGCCCAGCCACAGCGACGAAGCAGCGTCGTTGCACGACGGGCAGTTTGCGCATGAGCGTCATGCGCGAATTGCCCGTCGTGTTAGTTCGTCGCACGTTTGGCACTTGCGCCGTCGGGCAAATCAGGCGCAGATTTCCGCGCGTCCCGCCTCGCAGCAAGAGGGGCGTATCGCGGTCGTCACGAACGCTGAGTGTGGGATGCGATGGGCGTGTCGGATTGCGCGTGGGGCTTGCCTCGCGCGGACGAACAATTCCGATGCGCACGGTCAAGTCGCGCGGTCCTGGCATCCCGACGCTGATGCCAAGTTTGTTGTGGTGTTCTGCATCACTCGGACGACGGTGGCCAGAAAGCCCGGCGCACCGGGGAGAACGCGAAGCAGCCGTTCAGCCATCGCGCAGGGAAGGCCGGGTGTTCCGGCTCGTACCTGTGGTTCCTGCCGCCTGCATTTTTTCCGCAGGCGGGCCATGGGTGCGGCCAGCATCCGGCCTTCCCTGCGCCTCTTCGTTATCGGAGGCGATGCATGACGCATAGCTCGGGCGCAGATGCGCCGCGGGAACGTAGCACTTTGTTTCAACCGCTCTCGGCTCTTTGAAAAGTAAAAGCCGCCAACCCCAAGCTCGTCATGGCCGGGCTTGTCCCGGCCATCCACGTCCGTCCTCATGCACGCTCTAAGTTGCGATCGTGTCGAAGAGATCATCCCAGCCCCCTGGGAACGGTCGCCCCCTGCCCTACCTTCCCTTCTCCGCCCGGCTCAGCAGGAACACGCCCTGCTCGCCGAACATGTTCCAGAACCACCAGGGCATCGCGACGCGCAAGGGACGGCCGTAACTATCAAGCGCGACGGCGCGCTCCATCTTGACGCCGATCTCATCGCAGAGCTGCACGAAGTCCTTGATGGTGCAGAAATGGATGTTCGGCGTGTCGTACCAGGTGAAGGGCAGATTGTCGGTTCGCGGCATGTGGCCGCCGACGAGCAGTTGCAGGCGCAGCCGCCAGAAGCCGAAATTCGGAAAGGTGACGATGGCGCGACGGCCGATGCGCAGCAGATTCTCCAGCACGACCTTGGGCTGCCGCGTCGCCTGCAAGGTCTGCGACAGGATCACATAGTCGAACGCATCGTCGGGATAGTCGACGAGATCGGTGTCGGCGTCGCCCTGCACCACCGCGAGCCCCTTGGCGACGCAATGATTGACGCCCTCGCGCGACAGCTCGATGCCGCGGCCGTCGATGCCGCGGCTCTCCAGCAGCTGCAAGAGATCGCCGTCGCCGCAGCCGATGTCGAGCACCTTGGAGTCGCGCTCGACCATGCCGGCGACCAGCAGATGATCCGGCCGATAGGCCAGCACCTCGCCGCCGGAAAAGCCGTTCAGCGGCAACACGCCCTGCATGCTCATGGCTCAGCCTCCGTTCGCGGCGTTGAGGCCGCGCGCCTTGCCGGCGGAATCGAGAAAGGCGCTGGCGATCTCGAAGAACTCGGGGACGTCGAGCAGGAACGCGTCGTGCCCCTTGTCGGTCTCGATCTCCGCGAACGACACCCGCGCGCTGGAGGCATTGAGCGCATGCACCAGCGCCCGCGATTCCGCGGTCGGAAACAGCCAGTCGCTGGTGAAGGACACCACGCAGAAGCGGGTCTTGATGCCGCGGAACGCCGCCGCCAGCACGCCGTCATGATCGGCGGCGATGTCGAAATAGTCCATCGCCCGCGTCAGATAGAGATAGGAGTTGGCGTCGAAGCGCTCGACGAAGGACGAGCCCTGATAGCGCAGATAGCTCTCGACCTGGAAATCGGCGTCGAACGAGAACGTCGGCAGTTCGCGGTCCTGCATGCGGCGGCCGAACTTGCGATGCAGGGCGGCATCCGACAGATAGGTGATATGCGCGGCCATCCGTGCCACCGCGAGGCCGCGATGCGGATGAGTGCCCTTGTCGCCGTAGCGGCCGTGGTCCCAGTCGGGATCGGCCATCACGGCCTGGCGGCCGAGCTCGTGGAAGGCGATGTTCTGCGCCGAATGCCGCGTCGCGCAGGCGATCGCGAGATTCGCGAACACGCGGGTGGGATAGGCCACCGTCCATTGCAGCGCCTGCATGCCGCCCATCGAGCCGCCGACCACGGCGAACAACGTGTCGATGCCGAGATGATCGATCAGCATGGCCTGAGCGCGCACCATGTCGGGGATGGTGATGATCGGGAAATCGAGCCCCCACACCTTGCCGGTGGCGGGATTCAGCGAGGCCGGGCCGGTCGAGCCCATGCAGCCGCCGATCACGTTCGAGCAGATGATGAAATAACGGCTCGGGTCAAGCGGGCGGCCAGGGCCGACCAGCGTCTCCCACCAGCCGGGCTTGCCGGTGACGGGATGGCGGTTGGCGACGTGCTGGTCGCCGGTCAGGGCGTGGCAGACCAGGACCGCGTTGGACCTGTCGGCGTTGAGTTCGCCATAGGTCTGGTAGGCGATCTGGAACGGCGACAGGTCGACGCCGCAATCGAGCCTGAGCGGCTTGTCGGCGCCGAACTGCGCGACCAGCGAGCTCGGATGATCGACCTCGTGCGAGCGCTCTTCGGGCGCAATCGTGCGCAGCGCGGAGGTGGGTTTCGGCGTCAGGCCTGTCATGTCTCTCACCCCGGCCATCCGGCAAGGGCTCCCGAACCACGTGACACATCAGGCCATGAAAAACCCGGCCTGAACTGGGGTTCGGCCGGGATCGATAACGTCCCCGGCCTGTTTAGCGAGTTTTTTAACGTGGCTGCAAGCCGGCCGGCTCAAATGACCACGGAACAGGCAGAAACTAGTCCCGCGGGCGCTCCGCGTCAAGGCAAGCTGGGGTTGACCGCCGATCGGGCGCCCCACGGCTGCAAACCAGCCAAGCCTAGGCGGCACAAGGTAAACTTGCTGTTGCGCGCGTCTCCCGCATCGGAGAGAACGACATCCGTTCCAGTCGGCCGCACGTTAACCGGTGGCCTGCGAAGAGTGACCAGCCCATGTCCAACCCGCCGCCTGCCCCGCCTTCGCTTGCCGATTTGCGCAAGGAGATCGACACGATCGACGAGCAGGTGCATCAGCTGCTCATGAACAGGGCCGACATCATCGACCGGCTGATCAAGGTCAAGAAGACCCAGGAGGTCGGCTCGGCATTCCGGCCGGCGCGAGAGGCCGACATGATGCGGCGCCTGGTGCAGCGCCATCGCGGCATCCTGCCGCTCGACACCGTCGAGGGCATCTGGCGCGTGATCGTCTCGACGTTCACTTACGTGCAGGCGCCGTTCTCGGTTCACGCCGACGTGTCGGTCGGCGAATCCGCGATGCGCGATTCCGCCAGGTTCCATTTCGGCTTCGTGGTGCCTTATGTCGCCCATTTCAGCGCCCAGGCCGCCGTCGAAGCCGTGGCGCGCTCGAAGGGCGATCTGGCGCTGGTGTCGACGACATCGGGGCATACGCCGTGGTGGATCACGCTCGAGCCCGTGGGCGCGCCGAAGATCATCGCCCGGATGCCGTTCATCGAGCGCGCCGATCATCCGGCGGCGCTGCCGGTGTTCGCGGTGTCGCGGGTCGCCGACGACGCGCTCGTGCTGGAGGTCGAGACCTGGAGCATCCGCGTCTCCGGCTGGAATGCGCAGGTGTCGCGCGCGCTGTCGCCGCTGGCCGACGTGGTCGCAGTGCCCGATACCGCCTTCGACGGCGCCGCGCTGCTGGTGTCGATCGAGGCGCCGTCGAACCTCGACAAGATCAAGGCTGCCCTAATCGCGGCGGGCGCCTCGGTCCGCTCGACGGCCCTCGTCGGCGGCCATGCGAAACGCTATACGGTTCCGAGCTGAGACGCCTCGCGCCAGTGATGATTTTCCGGAGTTGATGATGAACCGCCCCGTGCCGAACCCCGGCATCCTCGACATCGCGCCCTACACGCCGGGCAAGAGTCCCAAGCCGGAGCCTGGCCGCAAGGTTTTCAAGCTGTCGGCCAATGAGACCCCGTTTGGTCCCTCGCCGAGGGCGATCGAGGCGTTCAAGAGCGCGGCCACGCATCTGGAAGATTATCCGGAAGGGACCTCCCGGGTGCTGCGCGAGGCGATCGGCCGCACCTACGGCCTCGATCCCGACCGCATCGTCTGCGGCGCCGGCTCCGACGAGATCCTCAATCTGCTGGCACACACCTTTCTCGGCCAAGGCGACGAGGCGATCTCCACCGCGCACGGCTTCCTGGTCTATCCGATCGCGACCATGGCCTGCGGCGCCAGGAACGTGGTTGCCGCGGAGACGGAGTATCGCACCGATGTCGACGCCATCCTTGCCGCGGTGACGCCGCGCACCAAGCTGGTCTGGCTCGCCAACCCGAACAACCCGACCGGCACCTACATCCCGTTCGACGAGGTCAAGCGGCTGCGTGCCGGCCTGCCGTCGCATGTCGTGCTGGTGCTCGACGCCGCCTATGCCGACTACGTTTCGCGCAATGACTACGAGTTCGGGCTCGAGCTGGTGGCGACGACCGAGAACACGGTCGTCACTCATACCTTTTCCAAGATCCACGGCCTCGCGGCGCTCCGTGTCGGCTGGATGTTCGGCCCGGCGCACATCGTCGATGCGATCAACCGAATCCGTGGGCCGTTCAACGTCTCCTCGCCGGCGATGCTCGCCGCGGTCGCCGCGATCGAGGACACCGCGCATCAGCAGATGTCGAAGACGCACACGGAAACGTGGCGCAACTGGCTGACCGAGGAGATCGGCAAGCTCGGGCTGAAGGTGACGCCGAGCGTCACCAATTTCATCCTGATCCACTTCCCGACCGACAAGGGCAAGACCGCGGTCGAGGCCGACGCATTCCTGACCCGGCGCGGCCTCGTGCTGCGCGCGCTCGCCAACTACAAGCTGCCGAACGCGCTGCGCATGACGATCGGCACCGAGGAAGCCAATCGTCTGGTCGTGGAGGCTCTCAGCGAATTCATGAGGGCGAAATGAGCGTCGCGGGGCGGTTCGAACGCATCGCGCTGATCGGCTTCGGCCTGATCGGCGGCTCGATCGCGCGGGCGGCGCGGCTGCAGGGCGTGGCCGGCGAGATCGTCACCACCGCGCGCTCGGAAAAGACGCGCGCGCGCGTCGCCGAACTCGGCCTCGTCGACCGCGTCGTGGCGAGTAATGCGGAGGCGGTCAAGGATGCCGACCTCGTCATCCTCTGCATTCCCGTCGGCGCGTGCGGTCCGGTCGCGGCCGAGATCGCGCCGCATCTGAAGCCCGGAGCCATCGTCTCCGACGTCGGCTCCGTGAAGGGCGCCATCGTTCGCGACATGGCGCCACATCTGCCAGCGCATGTTCATTTCGTGCCGGCGCATCCGGTCGCCGGCACCGAGAATTCGGGACCGGATTCTGGTTTCGCCGAGCTGTTCATCAACCGCTGGTGCATCCTGACGCCACCCGACGGTGTAGATGCCGACGCGATCGATCGTCTCCGCGCGTTCTGGGCGGCGCTCGGCGCCAAGGTCGAGATCATGACGCCGGATCACCACGACCGCGTGCTCGCGATCACCAGCCATCTGCCGCATCTGATCGCCTACACCATCGTCGGCACCGCCGACGAGCTGGCGCAGGTGACGGAGTCCGAGGTGATCAAGTTCTCCGCCGGCGGCTTTCGCGATTTCACCCGCATCGCCGCCTCCGACCCGACGATGTGGCGCGACATCTTCCTGAGCAACAAGGATGCGGTGCTCGACATGCTCGGCACCTTCACCGAGGACCTCTCCAAGCTGACGCGGGCGATCCGCCGCGGCGACGGCGATGCGCTGTTCGATCACTTCACCCGCACCCGTGCGATCCGCCGCGGCATCGTCGATATCGGCCAGGATTCGGCGGCGCCGGACTTCGGCCGGCCGCTGCCGCAGTTGAAGAAGAGCTGAGGTCAGAACAGCGGCGGGACGCGGGCGACCTTGAACGGACCGAGCACGACGACGCCATCGGAGAAGCGCAACGGGAAGGTCCGCGCCTTGCGCCCTTCGAGGGTGGCCTCCTTGCCGAGCGCATTGATACCGAGCGCGACGCCGACATTGGCGTTCTGCTTGACGACCTTGCCGAGGCCGGGAATGGCGCGGTCGAGCGCACCGAGCAGGTTGTTGACGTCCTGCGACTTCACACCCGGCGCTACGCGATCGAGCGTCCCCTGCGGCACGCCGTTTTCGAGCATCTTGTCGAGACCGAGCGCCGGAATGACCTTTTCGATCCCGGCCACCGTCATTTGCACTTCGCCATCAATGCCGCCATTGGCGGTCAGGCTGAGCGTGCCCGACGCAACGGCCAGTAGCTCGCCCTGCTGGATGCGCGACTGGACGATCTCGACATGACCGCCCGCCGCCTGGATCTCGCGAAACCGCTCCGGCCAGGGTTTGGGCCGGAAGTCCTTGAGACCCGTGACGCGGGCCTGGATGTCGGTATTGAACGGTTCGGCAAGCAGAGGATGGCTGCCTTGGATGCTGCCGCTTTCGATCTGCAGCGCAGTCTCCAGCACCGGATGGTCGGACGGCGTGCCGTCGGCGAAGCGGCCGTGCAACTCGACGTGATCGGCGCGCGCGGCGGGCACGGCTGTCCCGCCCTCGATGCGGTCGATGGTCGGTTGTTCGAACACGAGGTCGGCGCGCTGTGGCGGCCCTGGCAGGCCGCGGACACTGGCCTCGCCGACGCGCCAGTTCGCGGAGAACGAGGTCGGTCCGCGCCCATCAGCAATCGTCGCGGGTCCCTTGAACTCCGCGATGAGCCGCTTCGGGTCCCACACCTGGGCGACGACGAGGATCTCGTCGAGCTTGGCATTCATCAAAGGCGTGCCGGCGGCCTGCGAGAACAGGTCCACGCTCGGATCCGTGCAGCGGACCTCGAGCCGGAACGGGAAGCCCGCGACCGAGCGCTTCGCGCAGTCATAGACGCGTCCCGATTTTGCTTCGCGCGCACGCCAAGCGTCGGCCTGGACATCCACTTGCGAAGCGGCGAAGAACCAGAATGCGCTCCACGCAACAGCGGCGATCAGGAGCAGAACGGGAGCTATGAAGAGCCCCCAACGAGAGCGCCTGCGGCGCGCTTGCGGCAAACGAGACATGCAGGACACCCTTTGGGCAGCAATTTTGGCAATTCGGCGATCACGGATTGTGTATCTAAATTAACAATTCGCGAGCATCACACTTAGGCTTCCGCATTGATGTCCGCAATGACCCTCTCCGAACGCGACCTTCCCCACGGCGACCTCTGGGTCTTCGGCTACGGCTCGCTGATGTGGCGGCCCGGATTCGCTTTTCTCGAGCAGGTGCCGGCGCGGCTGATCGGCGAGCATCGCGCGCTCTGTGTGTATTCGTTCGTCCACCGCGGAACGCCGGAGAAGCCGGGCCTCGTGCTCGGTCTCGATCGCGGCGGCGCGTGTCGCGGCATTGCGTTCCGGGTGGCAGCAGACAAGCGCGACGAGACCATCGCCTATTTGCGGGCGCGTGAGCAGGTGACCTCGGTATATCGCGAAGTGACGCGCTCGGTTTGGCTTGAAAACGACGCGCGCGAGCGGGTGAGCGCGCTGGTCTACGTGGTCGATCGCGGCCATGTGCAATATGCAGGCCGGCTGTCGCCGCAGGAGCAGTTGCGCCATCTACGCCAGGGTCACGGCCAGTCCGGCGCCAATCGCGACTACGTGATCTCGACCGTGAAGGCGATCGAGGCGCAGGGCTTTCGCGACGCGCAGTTGCACCGGCTGGCGACGATGCTGCACGATGACGGCCACTCGCTGCATCCTGCGCCAAGCAAGACATAGCCCTCAAGCCTTCACCGGCGCCGGCACCCGGCCAAACAACTGCGCCTGTTCCGCCTGCCCCGCGGCGACGAGCCGGCCGGTCGCCTCTTCGATGACGCTCTGAATCCGCGCCATGAACTCATCGCGCGGCAGGCCAGGCGGCAGCGGATCGAGAAACTCCACGACGAGCGTGCCCGGATAGCGCAGAAATGTGCGGCGTGGCCAAAACAGACCCGAATTCAGGGCCACCGGCAGGCAGGGTACGCCGCAATCCGTGTAGATCAAGCCGACGCCGCCTTTGTAGTCCGGCGGTGCGCCCGCCGGACGCCGGGTGCCTTCCGGGAAGATCACAAACTGACGGCCGTGCTTCACCTCCTCTGCCGCCCGCCGCATCACCTGCTTCAACGCGCGGGCGCCGGAGCTGCGGTCGATCGCGATCATGTCCGCCTTGACGAGATACTGTCCGAACAAGGGAATCCGCAGCAGCTCGCGCTTGAGAACGAAGAACGGCGCATCGAAGAAATGCAGCAGCGAGATCGTCTCCCACATCGACTGATGCTTGGCGGCGACGATCAGCGGCCCCTTCGGGATCTTCTCGACGCCGCGATATTCGACGCGGATGTTGCAGACGACGCGCATCAACAAGATGTTGCTCTGCGCCCACCAGTTGGCGACGCGCAGCAGCGCCTTGCGGGGCATAGCCAGGGTCGGCAACGCGATCAGCGCCCAGAGCACGAAGTTCGGGTAGAACAGGATGTTGAACAGCAGCGAACGCAGGAAGATCGAGACCATCAGAAACCCAGTTCAATTGGCTTGCGCCGTCGTCGGTCGGCGCGACACCGAGCCGGTTGGCGGATCGAACTCGGGCGCGAGATCGAGGCCGAGATCGGCCAGCCGCAGCCGCATCTCGGCGGCGACATATTTGGCATATTCGGACAGCAGAAGCCGCACCGTCGGCGCGCTGGTCCACCACGGCTCGTCGCGCCATTTCTCGCCAACGACCGCATAGGGAATGAGATCCATGCTCGGCATCGCATGCGACAGTTCGACGATGGCCCGCGGCATGTGATAGTTCGACGTCACGACGATCAGCGACTTGAAGCCGCGCTCGCTCGCCCATCGCCGCGTCTGCGCAGCGTTGCTGCGGGTGTTGATCGCCGAATAATCCAGATCGACGCAGCAGTTGATGAATGATCGCGCCTCGGGCAGCGACCGGGTGATGTCGCTGGCCTCGTTGGTCGGGTGCACACCGGAGATCAGCAGCCGCCGGCCATAGCCTCCCGCCAGGAGTTCCACCGCGTCCGATACGCGTGACGAGCCGCCGGTCAGGACCACGATTCCGTCCGCCTTGCGCTCGGGCTGGATCTCGGCGCCCCGCAATTGCGAGAGGAAGCCGACGAAGCCGACCGCCGCGACGAAGAAGCCGACCCCGAGCGTCGCCACGGCGCCCGCGAGCGTCCGCCACACCGCGACGGTGAGCGGCAGCTTTCGCCTGCTATGGTCAGTCTCCGGCTCCATGCAACGCCTGGCTTGTCCTTGCCTGCCTGCGCGCGGCGCCATGCCGTCGCGCGATCCCGTCGTTCAAGTCCGGGAACGCAGGCAGGTTTCGCCGGCCTCCCGATCACGTTCGCTCGCCGCCGATCCTGGCGCGCGACCTCCGCCGTGTTCGTGACCCAGCTCACCCCGTCCTGCCTCACCCCGGCGCAGACGATTTTAGGCGGTTTTCGGGCCAAGTGAAATCCGCAACGAGACGGCTGGGGATAGAAGCCGCCATCAGTCGATGCTCGCCAGGGTCGTGAACAGGGTCCGGCGTGCGGCCCAGCCGGTCACCGCGGCGATCACCACGGCCTGCAGCGCGATCGCGACATAGCCGAGCGGGCGCAGCGAGAATGTCCCCAGCAACGCCGCGAACTGATCGCCGACGGGAGTGCCGGAGAACCAGTTGGCGATCGACTCCGAGAACCCGAATCCGAGCATCGCAAGGCCGCCACCGATCACGCCCCCCTCCAGTCCGAGCTGCAAAAAGTGCCGCAGGAAGTGGTTGGCGATGTAGCGGTCGCCGGCGCCGACGAAATGCAGCACCTCGACGATCGGCCGGTTCGCGGCCATCGCGCCGCGGGTCGCGAACGACACCGAGATGATGGTGGCAGCGATCACCAGCAGCAGAATGCCGAAGCCTGCGAAAAGCGTCGCGCCTGTCATCGAGCGCATGCGCTCGATCCAGGCGCGGTGGTCATCCACGCTGGCGGTCGGCGCAACCTGGGTCACGCGGCTGCGCAGGGCGTTGAGATCGAAGCTGGTGCCGGGCTGGACGCGCGCGATGATGACGCGCGGCACCGGAAGCTCGTCGAACGACAGGCCGCTGCCGAGCCACGGCTCCAGCAGCTTGCTGGATTCCTCCTTGGTGAACGGCCGGACCTCCACGATTCCGGACTGCGCCCGCATCGCCTCCGTCACCAGGGCAATGTCGCGCTCGATGTCCCGGCCGGTCTTGGGGCGAACCTGGACGGTGATCTCGCTCGACACCTCCGACTGCCACTCGGCCGCGGACTCGCTGACCAGCAGCACGCCGCCGGTCGTGATCGAGGCCAGGAAGGTCATGATCGCCACCACGGCGACCAGCGCGCGGCCGGCGATCGAGGCGCGCGGCACGATCGGCGACACGATGCGGGCCTGCGCCGGCAGTTGCGGGCGGTCGTCGCCGAGATCGACCAGGAGGCCGCGATCGTCTACGCTACTCATAGATGTGCAATCGTCCCTGATGCAGCACCAGCCGGCGGGCCTCGTATTGGTCCATCAGCGTGATGTCATGGGTTGCGATGATGACCGCCGTCCCCGAGCGGTTCAATTCGATGAACAGCCGCAGCAGGCGGCGCCCGAGCGTCGGATCGACGTTGCCGGTCGGCTCGTCCGCGAGCAGCAGTTGCGGCCGCGAGATCACGGCGCGCGCGATCGCCGCGCGCTGCTTCTCACCACCCGACAGGATCGGCGGCAGCGCGTCCATGCGCTCGCCAAGGCCGACCCATTTCAGGAGGTCGATGACCTCCTTGCGGTAGCTCGATTCATCCCGCCCCATGACGCGAAACGGCAGCGCCACGTTCTCATAGGTCGTCATGTGGTCGAGCAGCCGGAAGTCCTGCAGCACGATGCCGATGCGCTTGCGCAGATCGGCGATCTCCTCCTTGCTGAGCAGCGAGATGTCGTAGCCGAACAGATTGACCAGGCCGCGGGTCGGCCGCAGCGATAGAAACAACAGCTTGAGCAGCGAGGTCTTGCCCGCGCCCGACGGGCCGGTGAGGAACTGGAAGGAATGGGCCGGAATCTGGAAACTGAGGTCGCGGAGGATCTCCGGCCCCAATCCATAGCGCAGCCCAACATTTTCGAACCGAACCAAAGCGTCAGCTCCGTTCGACCGCGTGCGCGGCAGACCCGCACGCTCCAAGCTCAGCGGTACGATGGCCCGATTGAGCGCCCGTTATGGTTTCCGGTTCGTTAACGGTCGCCGTGTACCATTCGCGCGATTGAGTTCCGAAGTTCGTCGACATGGCGGTCCTTGTAGCACGAACTGTCGGAAACAAAGCGGCAATGGCCGTTGGAGAACAGGCGCGATGTTCATCGTTTGCCCTCATTGTACGACATCTTATGCCATCGACGTGGCAACCCTGGGTATGGCTGGACGCAGCGTACGCTGTTCCCGTTGCAAGGAGGTCTGGCTGGCGCGACCGGAGGATGCGGTCGAGGCGCCCGCCCCCATGCCTGCCATGGCGGAGGCCGGCGCGGCGGCCGCGCCCCGTGACGCGGCCGACGAGTGGGAAGCCCTCGCGCGCCAGGAAGACGACGACGAACGGACGCCCGACGTGGAAAGTCCGCCGCTGGCTGCCGGCTGGCCCGAGGATGCCCTCGCCGAGCCCGACGACGACACGGCCGATGCCGAGCAGCCGTTGCAGAGCGGGGCTTCGCGCCTCGCCGGTCTCCGCAAGCTCATCAGGCGCCCGACGTTGCCGGATTTCCCAGGCAACAAGGTGTTGAACCTGCCGGTGCTGACGGCCGCCATGGCGGCGCTCACAATTGCGCTGGTGGTGTGGCGCGCCGACGTCGTCAGGCTGCTGCCGCAGACGGCCTCGTTCTACAAGCTGGTCGGGCTCGAGGTGAACCTGCGCGGCCTGACCTTCAAGGACCTGAAGGTGGCGACCGAAACCGTCGACGGCAAGCCGGTGCTGGTGATCGAGGGGACGATCGTCAGCCTGACGAAGAAATCGGTCGACCTGCCGCGGCTGCGCTTCAGCGTCCGTGACGCGCAGGGCACCGAGATCTACGCCTGGAACACGCTGCTCGAGCAGACCGCGCTCAAGCCCGGCGAGCGCACGACGTTCAAGTCGCGGCTCGCCTCGCCCCCTCCCGAAGGCCGCAATATCGATATACGGTTCTTCAACCGGCGCGATCTCGCCGCCGGCAGTGCATGATGGTTCCGGTCTCGTGGGTCGCCCGCGGGGCCCACGAGACGGAGACGAAACGACATGTCGCGCGTGCTGATCGCCGACGACGAAGATTCGATGCGGACCTTGGTCGCGCGCGCCATTGCCATGGATGGACATGAGATCGTGACGGCGCAGGACGGTGCCGAGGCGCTCGACATCCTGACGCGCGAGGCCGGCGCCTTCGACCTGCTGCTGACCGACATCCAAATGCCCATCATGGACGGCATCGCGCTGGCGCTGTCGGCAGCACGCGATTTTCCCGACCTGACCATACTGCTGATGACCGGCTTTGCCCATCAGCGCGAGCGGGCGTCGAATCTCAGCGCGATCGCTCACGACGTCATCACCAAGCCGTTCTCGATCGCCGACATCCGCACCGCGGTCGCCGACGCGCTGGCGTCAAAGGCTGCGAAGGCGTAGGGCGCCAACGATGATCCTCGACGTTGCTGCAGTCCGCGCTGTCATCCCTGCAAACGCAGGGATCCATAGCCACCGCCGCCGTTGAGGGACAAGACTGGTCCCACATCTCGCGCCATCACATCTCCCTGGGGGTATGGGTCCCGGGTCGGCGCCACGCCGTCGCTTCGCGCCATCGCGGCTTGCCCGGGACGACAGCGATGGGTGCGATGGAGCGCGGACGTGCCTGATGGGCTCGCGCCTGCGTAAAGGTCGCTGAAGGAACTGATCCTCTCTCCTCCGTCATTGCGAGCGCAGCGAAGCAATCCAGAATCCCTCTGCGGAGACCATCTGGATTGCTTCGCTGCGCTCGCAATGACGCTGGGGCGGCCGTCGGACGCCCCGCTCAGCTTCACGCGCTGAGCGCGCGCATCTCGGCATAGAGATCGGATTTGCCCTCGAAACCGATGCCGGGGAGGTCGGGCATCGTGATGTGGCCGTCGGTCACCTTCACGCCGTCGGGGAAGCCGCCATAGGGCTGGAACAGGTCGGGATAGCTCTCATTGCCGCCGAGGCCGAGGCCGGCGGCAATGTTGAGCGACATCTGGTGACCGCCATGCGGGATGCAGCGCGACGGCGACCAGCCATAGGTCCTGAGCACGTCGAGCGTGCGCAGATACTCGCACAGGCCGTAGGACAGCGCGCAGTCGAACTGCAGCCAGTCGCGATCGGGGCGCATGCCGCCGTAGCGGATGAGGTTGCGCGCGTCCTGGTGGCTGAACAGGTTCTCGCCGGTGGCCATCGGGCCGGGATATAAATCGGCCAGCGTCGCCTGCAGGTGATAGTCGAGCGGATCGCCCGCCTCCTCGTACCAGAACAGCGGATAGTCGCGCAGCATCTTGGCGTAGGCGATCGCAGTCTCCAGGTCGAAGCGGCCATTGGCGTCGACCGCGAGCTGATTGTTGGGGCCGATCTCGGCGAGCACGGCCTCGATGCGCTGGCGGTCCTCGTCGATCGGCGCGCCGCCGATCTTCATCTTCACGACAGTGTAGCCACGCTCGAGATAGCCGCACATCTCGCGGCGCAGCGCCGAGAGATCCTTGCCGGGATAGTAGTAGCCGCCGGCAGCGTAGACGAAGACGCGCGGTTCGGCCTTGCGGCCGTGCCGCTCCGCGAGCAGACGGAACAGCGGCTTGTCGGCGATCTTGGCGACCGCATCCCAGATCGCCATGTCCAACGTGCCGACCGCGACCGAGCGCTCGCCGTGGCCGCCGGGCTTCTCGTTGATCATCATCGCCGCCCAGGCCTTGTCCGGGTCGATGTTGTCCTTGGTGGCATCGAGCAACGATGTGGGATCAGCTTCCAGAAGTCGCGTGCGAAAACGCTCGCGGATCAGGCCGCCCTGCCCGTAGCGGCCGTTGGAGTTGAAGCCGTAGCCGACCACGGGCCGGCCATTGCGCTCGACATTGGTGATGACCGCGACCAGGCTCGACGTCATCTTGGTGAAGTCGATATAGGCATTGCGGATCGGCGACGAGATCGGCTTCGTCACCTCGCGGACGTCGACGATACGAACGGTCATGGTCATTCTCCTGGTCGGGGTCGCACGCGCCGTTTCAGAGCGAGGCGCCTGCGCAGATGGTGATGGTCTGGCCGGTGATGGCGCCCGCTTCCGGCAACAGCAGGAAGGCGGTGAGCGCAGCCACCTCGACCGGATCGACGTAGCGCCCCATCGGCGGCAGCACCGGGGCGATGCCGGCGCGGCTGGGATCGCGCAGAAACGGCGTGTCGGTCGCAGCCGGTGCGACGACGTTGACGGTGATCAGTCGCGGCGCCAGCTCGATCGCCCAGGAGCGCGCGAGGCCGGTGAGTGCCGCCTTGGTCGCGGCGTATTGGCTGCGGCCGGCCGCGCCATTGGCGGTGCGGCTGCCGATCAGTACGATGCGCCCGCCTTCGCGCAGGCGCGGCGCCAGCGCATTGGCCAGCGCCTCCGCGGCGCCGACATGGACGCGCCACATCCCTTCGCTGCTCTCGGCCTGCAACTCGCCGAGACGGCCGACACGCATGTAGCCGGCGGCGTGGACCAGCGCGGTCACGGCGCCGACGTCAGCAAGGCGCGCGATCAGCGTCTGCGGTTCGGCGAGATCGGCCTCGAAGCCACCGAAGTGTTCGTGCGACAGCACCGAGGCCGCGCGGTCGATGCCGGTCACGCGCCAGCCGTCCGCCAGCAGACGCTCGGCGATGGCGCGGCCGATGCCCGAGCTGGTTCCGGTCACCACCGCATGGCGAAGGCCCGAGCTGCTGTCGTGGTCCTGTGCCGTCATCCCTTGTACGCAGCCGCCTCGGCCCTGACCTTCACTGCATCGAAATTGTTGATCTTGTCGATCAGCTCATTGGTGTAGAGCGCAGCATAGTCCGTGATGTCCAGCCCGTTCATCGCGGCCTCGGTGCGGAACTCTTGCTCGTTGATCCCGCCCATCTTCGTATCGGCATAGGGCGGCGCGTAGAGCTTGATGCGGCGGCTGATCGACTGCAGCACGGCCTTGACCGCCGCGTCCTCGCTGGCACCGCGCGGCGCCGTCTCCGGGTACATCTTGAGAAAGGCCCTGGCGCCGGCGGTCGGATTGGCGAGCAGGAATTGCGACGCCTTGCACACCGAGCGGCCAAAGCCGACCAGGAGATCCCTGTCCTTCTCGAACGTCTGCGGCATCGCCATCAGGAACTGGCCGCCGACCATCGGGATCGTGGTCGGACGCGGCAAATAGGCCAGCTCGATGCCGGCCGCCTCGATCTGGCCGAAGCCAGTATCGAAATAAGCGAGCGCATCGATCACGCCGCGCTGCAGGGCGACGCCCGCCGGCGTGCCGTTGCCGACCGCGACCCAGCTCACATCCTTCTCGGGATCCAGGCCCAGCGCCTTCAGCACGTTCTTGGTGACGGGATATTCGGTGGCACCGAAGTCGGACACGCCGATCTTCTTGCCTTTGAGGTCCGTGTAGCTCTTGAGCCCCGAGCCGGGCGGGACGGCGATGTCCCATTTGTACGGATAGGTATATTGATAGAACAGTTTCGCGCCACTCCATTCGCCCTTGGCGAGCAGCGGCAGCGCTGTCGACGGCACGCCGACGCCGACGAAGACGGAGCCCCGGTCAGTCGCGACCTGGACGTTGGCATTGGTGCCGAGCGCCTGGACGTCGAGCGAGAACCCTTCCTGCGCGTTGTAGCCGAGCGCCTCGCCGATCACGCAATTGATGATAGTGGCGTTGAGCGCCTTGAGCCCGACGCCGAAGCGAAGCTTCTTCGCGTCCGCCGCCATCAGGCCGGCCGGCGCGCCGCTCATCAGCAGCGCCGCGCCGGCACTGCTCTTCAGGAATGACCTGCGCGAAACCATCCTTCGTTCCTCCCTGTGGTCCTATTTTTTCCGGTTGGCGCCCCAGTGCACGACCTTGGCCTCGCACCAGCGCACGATCCCATGCAGCACGATGCCGAGCACGCCGAGAATGATCAGCGCGGCGAACACGCCGGCGACGTCCGACACCGCCTGCGCCTGCGTGATGACGACCCCCATGCCACGCTGGGCGCCGAGGAATTCGGCCACGATCGCGCCGAGCAGTGCATAGACCACCGCCATGTCGAGGCCCGCGAAAATGAAGGGCGCGGCGTTGGGCAGCTTGACGATGCGGTAGGTCTCGAAGCGCGAGGCCGACAGCGAGCGCATCAGGTCGATACGCTCGGGCTCGACGGCGCGCAGCCCCGTGAAGCTGTTGATCAGCACCGGGAAGAACGACAGCAGCGCCGAGATCGCGACCTTCGAGCCGTCACCGAAGCCGAACCAGATCACGATCAGCGGCGCGATCGCCACCTTGGGCAGGCTCTGCAGCGCGAACGCATAGGGCATCACCAGGCGCTCGATGGCTTCGACCTCGGCCATCAAGGAGCCGATGACGAGGCCGAGCCCGACGCCGATGGCGCAGCCGGCGGCGGCGTTGCTCAGCGTGCTCCACAGCGGCAGGTAATAGCCGAGCGGGCTGGCCGGGCTGACCGCGAGCCCGGACCACAACGCACGAACGACCGCTTCGGGCTTCGGCAGGATGTAGGACGGGATGTTCAGCAGGTTGACCGCGGCGATCCAGCTCAGGATCAGCACCGCGAGGCCGATCCAGGCGATCGGCGAGCCCAGGCTGACGCGGCGCCGGGGGCTTGCGGGCTTCTGCGACAGGGCTGAAACGGCGACGTTGGCGAGATCAGTCATGGCCGTGCTCCTGTGCATTGAGCAGCCCGCGAACTTCCCTGGCAAGCCGCGCATAGTCCGGATGCAGCACGATGTCGTCGAAGCTGCGCTGCCGCGGGATCGGCACGTGGAGATCGGCAAGGATGCGGCCGGGACGCGCCGACATCACGATGACGCGGTCGGCCAGGAAGATGGCTTCCGAGATCGAGTGCGTAATCAGCAGGACGGTCTTGCGGTTCTCCTGCCAGATTCGCTGCAGCTCGAGGTTCAGCCGCTCGCGCGTCAGTGCGTCGAGCGCGCCGAACGGCTCGTCCATCAGCAGGATCTCGGGATCGCGCGCCAGCGCGCGGCAGATCCCGGCGCGCTGCTGCATGCCGCCGGACAGCTCATAGGGATATTTGTCGCCGAAATCGCCGAGACCGGTAACGGCGAGCAGCTGCTCGATGCGATCGCCGGCCGGCGCATGTTTGCCGCCGACGCGCAAGGGCAGCCCGACATTGTCGCGCACCGTCATCCACGGCAGCAGGTTGGCCGCCTGGAACACGACGCCGACCTTGCGCGAGGGACCGGCGACGGCCTCGCCATCGAGCAGCAGCCGGCCGTCGCTGTAACTATCAAGCCCCGCGAGCAGACGCAGCAAGGTGCTCTTGCCGCAGCCGGAGGGACCGACGACACAGACGAACTCGCCCGGCTTGATATCCAGCGAGATCCGGCTCAGCGCATGGACCGCCGCGCCGGAGGCCGAGACGTAGGTCTTCGACAGTTGATCGATCGCGATGAGCACAGCCTCGGGCACAGCCGCAGCGCGCCGGGTTGCATCGTCGACATCCATCGTCAGCATCAGCGTCCACCCGGTGTCTTTTTGTTGTGATCACGGGGCAACGGCCGGCACCGGCCGTCGCCTCTCGCAAGCTCAGGCCGCAGCCTTCACCGTCAACCCGGCCGCGGCCACCGCGGCGCGGATCGCGGCCATCTCCTCGGCGCTCGGCGCATGCGTCGGCGGCCGCACGGTGGCATCGCGGATCACGCCGGCGACCTGCATCGCCGCCTTCATGCGGCCATGCGCCTCCCCGGTCGGCTCGCCGCCGCCATACACCGCGTCCTTGAGCGGATCGATCATGGCCTGCAGCTTCATCGCAAGCTTAAGGTCGCCAGCGGTGACGGCAGCGAACAGATCGTAGATCAGATCCGGAATCAGCGAGGCGAAGCCGACCAGCGCACCATCGACGCCCTGCACCATCGAGGCCAGCAGATATTCGTCATGACAGGTCAGCAGCGCCTTGTGCGGCGCCGCGGCGCGGATCGCCTTGAGGTCGCGGGCGTATTTGTTCATCTCGCGGGTGCCGATCTTGAACGCCTGCACGTGGTCGAGGCGGGCGAGCTCGGCGAGCAGCTCCGAGGAGAACGAGGCGCGGGTCCAGGCGGGATAGACATGCACGATCAGCGGCAGCCTGGTGGCTTCGCCGATGGCGCTGAAATAATCCAGGCAGTGCTCGCGCTTGAAGCCGAAGCGCAGCCAGTGATGGGGCGGCATGATGTCGAGAGCAGTCGCGCCCGCTTCCTTCGCCATCAGCGCATGCTCGATGCCGTCCTTGATGCCTTCGCACACGACGGAGGAGATGGTCGGGCAGATGCCGGTGAGCGCCTTGGCGACGATGCGCGTCACCTCCGCGCGCTCCTTCGCCGTGAGGCTGAACACCTCGCCGGTGTGGCCGTTGGTCATGATGCCGACGATGCCGCGACGCTTGCCGAGCCAGGCTGCGTAACGCGACAGCTCGACCTCATCGATGCTGTGGTCGGCGTTGAAGGGGACGGCGATCGCCGGGATGATCCCCTTGAAGTTGGTCATGACGCTCATGCTTGCTCCTGTTTCGTCACATCGACGTTCATCGTTTCGCGACCGTCGCAGTCGCCCCGCCCATGGCCTCCAGAGCCCGGGACAGCTGGGCTGCCGCTCTGAGCAGCGGCGCCACGCCAAGCCGCTCGAAGTCGTCCGCGGTGATGCGCATGGTGGGCGCAGCGATACTGATCGCCGCGAGCGGAATGCCGTCGCGGTCGATGACGGGCGCGGCGAGCACGCACAGCCCCGGCGCATTTTCCTGATTTGACAGCGCGTAGCCGGCAGCCTTCACTTCGCACAGGCGCTGCAGCAGCGCGTCGAGATCGGTGATCGTGGTTTCGGTGCGCTTGATGCGCGGCTGCGCCTCGAGCACCTCGATCTGCGTCTCGACCGGCAGCAATGACAGGATCGCCTGGCCGACGGCGGTCGAATAGACCGGCGCGCGGCTGCCGATGCGGACGTCGACGCCGAGCCGGACGAGGCCCGCCTGGATGCGCTCGACATAGACGATGTCGCTGCCGTCGAGCACCGCGAGCGAGGCAGCCTCGTTCATCTCGCCGACCAGGCTGCGCAGGATCGGGCGCGCCTGTGTGCGTAGCTCCGAGCGCGCGATCGCGTTGAAGCCCAGATCGAGGCATTTCAGCGTCAGGCGGAAGCGCCTGGAGTCGCCGACCTTCTCGACATAGCCGAGCATCACGAGCGTGTTGAGCAGGCGGAACGTGGTGCCCTTGTCGAGCGCCGCGCGGCGCGCAACGTCGGCGAGCACCAGCTCGGGCTCCTCGCTGGTGAAGGCATTGAGCACCTGAAAGCCCTTGGCCAGCGACTGCACGACGCTTTTGCCAGCCTTGCTGTCCTCGTCCACTAGGGAGCTCCGACGTTTCCTGTTTGACGCCCGTGTTGACAGCGGGCATTTTGATTTGCTATGGTTCGGATTGCGAACTATAGTTCGTATATTAGAACGCGCCGAGTCGCCGCTGTCAAGCGCGCTCATGCGCCATGCGTCCGCGGCTTGAAATCCGCGCAGCCAGCATGATCTCTCTCTGAGGGCCGCGACATCTCGCGGCCCTTTGCAGGAGTCCCGCGTGAGCGTCGCATTCACCAAGGAAGAGAGCGCCGAAACGGCGGCCGAGACGCAGCTGCCGGACCGGCCGGTCTCGCCGCATCCGAATCTCGTGACCGCGACCGGACTCAAGGCGCTCGAAGAGCTGCTGCACGAGGCGCAGGCAGCCTATGAAGCGACGCAGACCATCGAGGACGTCAACGAGCGCAGGCGGGAATCGGCGCTGCCGCTGCGCGACGCGCGCTACTATGCAACGCGGGTGCGGACCGCACAGGTGATGCCGGCGCCGGCATCGACCGACCAGATCGCGTTCGGCAGCACGGTGACATTCAAGCGCGGCGACGGCCGCGTCCAGACCTACACCATCGTCGGCGAGGACCAGGCCGATCCCAAGCAGGGCATGATCTCCTACGTCTCACCGGTCGCTCGCCTGCTGCTGGGCAAGTCGGCCGGCGACGTCGTGGAGGCGTCCGGCCAGGAGCTGGAGATTCTCAAGATCGCCTGAGGCCGCACGCCGGCGGGGAACGATGCTCAGACTTGGAATCATCTCCGACACGCACGGCCTGCTGAGGCCCGAGGCGGTGCGGTCTCTGACCGGCGTCGATCACATCCTTCACGCCGGCGATATCGGCCGGCCTGAGATCGTGGAGCAGCTTCGCTTGATCGCTCCGATCACCGCGATCCGCGGCAACATCGACACGGCGGACTGGGCGAAGGCCTATCCCGAGACCGACACCGTGCATCTCGAGGGCCGGACGTTCTTCCTCGTGCACGATGTCCACGACCTGACAATCGATCCTGCAAAGGCTGGCATCGACGTCGTGATCTCGGGCCACTCGCATCGGGCGCGGGTCGAAACGGTCGACGGCGTGCTCTACCTGAATCCGGGCAGCGCCGGGCCACGGCGTTTCAAGCTACCGATCACGCTGGCGACGCTCGACATCTCCTCAGGGACCCTGTCGCCGGTGATCCACGATCTCGGCAGCGCCTGAGGCAAAGCGAAAGGGCGCCCATGGGCGCCCTCTGCAAATCTCGTGGATGCATCGATCAGAAGCGGTCGGCCAGCGCCATGCCGGGATCGCTGAACGAGGGACGGCCGGTCTCGACATGTCCGGCGACGCGCCGGTAGAAGCTGTCGTCGGTGTCGCTGGTGACGACGAAGTCGTACCACAGGCCGGACTTGCGCAGATGCCAGTAGAGCTCGCTGTGGCGGCCGGGCGCAGACACCTTGACGGTCCACGACGTCGATGGGCCGCCATGGCTCGGTCCGGGGAAGAAGGTCGGTGCGCCAAAGCCGAAGCCGGGAGCATCGAAGTCGGGCGCCGACCGGAAGCCCGGCACCACGCCAAAACCCACCGGATGGAAGCCCGGGCGCGGACCGAAGCCGGGACATTGCGGCTCCAGCGCGGCCGAGACCGAGGCGGTGACGGCCTGCAACGGGCCATAGATCTCGTTGGACTTCACCGTGAAGCTCACGCGGGCATGGCCGTCGTGGCGCAGCTGCATGTGCAGGCCGCCCTCGAAGACGTTGTAGCCGACGAAGATCTCCGGGTTGGCGGCATTCGACGGCCTGACCTTGTCGAGGTCGCCCTTGAAATGACGATGGAAGCCGTTCGGGCCGAGCACCCAGAGATCATACAGGCCATCGCTGCCGACGCTCCATTCATCGTCGATCATCTTGCCGGCCTCGACGGTGTAGCGGCGCGGAATGAGATCGAGATGCTGCTTGTCGTAGACGTGAAACACGGCGCCGGCAAAGCCGGTGTTGGCGAACAGCAGCTTCACCTTGCCCGCGGCGGCGTCGACCTTCGCGGTGGCGTGCAGGATATAGGGCAGCGGGCGCGAATAGCGCGCGCCGCTCTCCTGAAACAACGGCTGCGGCGTCGCGGGCGCAACCGGCGCTGGCAACGTCTTCTGGTGCGCGTCCGAGGCCTGCCAGTTGCTCTGGTCGGGCAGCTCCGGAAAGCGCGGATCGTTCGGGCTGGCGAAATCGAACGCCGAGGTCAGATCGCCGGAGACGGCGCGGTGCCAGGGGCTGATGGCGTCGACCTTGATCGCAAAGCGCTTCTCGAGGAAGCGACCGATCGAGGTGTGGTCGAACACCTGCGAGTTGACCCAGCCGCCCTTGCTCCAAGGTGAAACGACATACATCGGCACCCGCGCGGAGAGGCCCCAGGGACGGATGTTGCCGCTGATGGTGTCGGTCGCAGTCAGCACGTTGCCGACGGTATTGGAGAAATACTCGCCGTCGAGCGGCAAGGTCGCCTTGCCCATCAGCTTGCCGTTGATGTCGTAGGACGGCACTGCGGGCGCCGGCAGATGATCGAAGAAGCCGTCATTCTCGTCGAAGGTCAGGAAGAAGACGGTCTGGCTCCAGACCTCGGGATTGGCGGTCAGGGCTTCCAGCACCTGGTCGGTGAAATTGCCGGCGCGGGTCGGGCTGCCGCCGCCGGGATGCTCGGAGTTGGCCTGCGTCGGCAGGATCCACGACACCTGCGGCAAGGTGCCGGCCATCACGTCGGCCTTCAGCCGGTCGAGATAATCCGGGCCGCCGGTCAGGCCGTGCACGTAGTTCGGATCGTTCGGCTGGGCATGACGGAAGCTGGAGAACGCCAGGCAGCCGTGCATCGCGCCGGTCCAGTTGTCGTTCATGTCCTGATAGATGTGCCAGCTGACGCCGGCCTTGTTCAGCAGATCGGGCAGCGTGTCCCAGGCGAAGTCGCTGCCGACATATTTGTAGGTCGCCTGCGGTTGCGGTTGGCCAGCCACCCAATTGTGCGGGTTCGGCCAGCAGCGCAGGTTGTTGGGCTCGGAATCGTTGGTGGTGGAGTTGATGCCCTGAGCGCGCAGCGCCGGATTGAAGTTGGAGCCCGACCAGAACACGATGCGGTTGGGATCGGTGCCGGTGGTGATCGAGGCGTGGTAGGCGTCGCAGATCGTGAACGCCTCGGCGAGCGCGAACTGGAACGGAATGTCGTCGCGGCCGAAATAGCCCATCGCATAGGGCGTCTTGTACTTCGCCCAATAGCCCATCTTGCCCTGATTCCACGCCGCCTGGCTGTCGCCGAAGGAGTGCGGCGTGCCGTAGCCGACCAGCGCGTTGGAGGTCGTGGAGTCGCGGTGATAGGGCGGAATCTCGCGGCTGCCGTCGGACTGGAACCAGACCGGCTTGCCGCTCTCCAGCGGGATCGGGAAGCGATCGCCGAAGCCGCGCACGCCGCGCAGCGTGCCGAAGTAGTGGTCGAAGGAGCGGTTCTCCTGCATCAGGATGACGATGTGCTTGACGTCCTGAATGGTGCCGGTCCGGCGCCGTGCCGGAATGGCCAGCGCCTGGCGGATGCTGGCGAAGGCAGCCGCCGCCGTGGCGCCTGCCAAGAAATCGCGACGTGTTGTCATGCTGATACGACCTTTTGAAATCTTGAAGAACGTATTCAGGGTTGGCGGGGCGATCCCGACCTGCTCCTGCGAACGTCCCTGGCGTATCAGCGCGACTTGACAGCGCTGTGAAATTTTTATTTACGAAATGAAACTGAATGAGATTTCCTCAGTATCGGGGCACAGCGTGACGGGATCGACCTTTCGTTCTGGGCCGGGCGTGAACGGCATCTTGTTTCGTATTCGGGAGCTGCAGAACGAGCTGCCGCCGAAAGCGCGGCAGATCGCGGAGCTGGTCATCGCCCGGCCGGAGCCGTTCATCCACATGTCGATCACCGAGGTCGCGGAAGCCTGCGGCGTGAGCGAGGGGACGATCGTGTCGTTCTGCCGGCGGGTCGGGGTGCGCGGGTTCCAGGAGCTCAAGATCATGCTGGCGCGCGACCTGATCGAGCCGGTCCGGCTGATCCAGGAGGACCTGCATCGCGGCGATGATCCGGCGACGGTGACGGACCACATCTTCGCGGCGCATGCCGCCTCGCTGCAGGAGACGCGGCGGCTGCTGTCGATGGACGCGCTGGCGCAGGCGGCGAAGCTGCTGCGCGAGGCGCGGCGCGTCGAGATCTACGGCATCGGGAGCTCGGCGCCGATTGCGCAGGACCTGTCGTACCGGTTGCTGCAGCTCGGGCTGGCGGCCAATGCGATCGTCGATTCGCATGTCCAGGCGGTCAGCGCCGGGATGACCGGGCCCGATGTCGCGACCGTCACCGTGTCGCATTCGGGCAGCACGGTCGAGACGGTGCTGGCGACGCGGCTGGCGCAGGCGGCGGGTGCGCGGACCATCGGCATCACCCGGCTCGGCAAGTCGCCGCTGGCGGCGCATTGCGAGGTGCTGCTCTACACCGTCGCCAACGAGACGCGCTACCGGCCGGAGGCGATGAGCAGCCGTGTCGCACAGCTCGCGATCATCGACACGCTGGTCAGCTGCTGCGCGCTGACCGACACCGAGCGCTCGGTCGACCGGCTGCAGCACGCGGCGCGCATCCTGTCCGAGAAGCGCTACTGAACTGCGCGGCCTCCGGTCAAAACGGTGAGCCACGGGGATGGTCTCCCGTGGCCGATCCATCCTCAATAGTCCTTCAGCAGCCGCTCGATGTAGTCGAGCTCGAGCTGCGGCCGCGACTGATCGCCGAGCCGGCGGCGCAGCTCCTCGAGGATGCGGCGGACGCGCTGCACGTCGATCTCGCCGGGAATCTTCTGCGAGAAATCGTCGATGTCGCGCCCCGGATGCATCGGACGTCCGAGCGGATCGGTCTGCTGCGCGCCCTGCTGGCGGCCGGCGCGCTGGCCGGGGCCGTCGCCGGGCTGGTCGCCGTCGCCCTGCTGCATCGCCTCGGCGAGGCTCTGTGCGCCCTTGCGCAGCGCGTCCAGCGCCTTGCCCTGCGATTCCACGGCGCCGTCGGCATTGTTGTCGCCGAGCTGGCTGCCGGCATCGCCCATCGCGCTGTCGGCATCGTCGAGCCCGTCGCCGGAATCGCCCTGGTCGCCTTGATCCCCCTGCTCGCCTTGCTGGCCGGGCTGCCCCTTCTGGCCTTTCTGACCCTTCTGTCCCTTTTCGCCCTGCTGGCCCATGCCACGCTTGGCGAGCTGGTCCTGCAACTGCTTCAGGCGGTCGCGCAGCGCCTGCTGGTCCTGCTGCAGGTCGCCCATGCCCTGGTCCTGGTCGCCCTGCTGCTTGTTGCGGTTGCGGCGCGAGTCCTGGCCCTGCTTGAAGGTCTTGTCGCGGAGCTGCTGCTGCTTGCGGATCATGTCGCCGAGCTCGTTGAGGGCCTGCTCCATGTCGTTGTCGCCGCCCTGGTTGGGCTGCGCCATCTGCAGGTTCTCCAGCATCTGCTGCAACTGCTCGAGCAGCTCGCGCGCGCCCTCCTTGTCGCCCTGCCGCGACAGCCGCTCCATGCGGTCGATCATGTTCTGCAGGTCCTGCTGGCGCAGGATCTTGGTGTTCTGATCGAGCGGCCGCTGCGCCATCTGCGGGTTGTTGCGCAATTGCTCGGCGAGCTGGCGCATGTAGTTGTCCATCGCCTTGCGCAGATCCTCGGCGAGCTTCTTGATCTCCTCGTCGCTGGCGCCGCGCTCCAGCGCCTGCTTCAGCGCGTCCTGGGCCGCGCGCAGCGCCTTGTCGACATCGGAGATGTTGCCGTCCTCGATGGTGACCGCGAGCGCCCACAGGCTCGCCACCACCTCGCGCAGCGCATCGTCGGTGCGCGCGGCCTCGAGCTGGCGGGTCACCGAGCGCAGGCCGAGATACTGGCCGAGTTCGGGCGTGAACAGCTCCGGCGCGATCGCCAGCGCGTCGAGCGCGGTGAACACGTCGGCGTTGCGGTTGCCGTCGAGCGCCAGCAGGCGCCGCTGCTCGATCAGCGCCCGCGCCAGTGGCTTGGTGAACAGCCGCTCCGGCAGCCTGGTCTCGAACGGCTCGCTGGTGCCCTCGTTGCCGGCCTCGTCCTTGGCCGTCAGCGTGAGCGTGACGTCGGCGCCGGCGTAGGGGTCCTCGCTGAGATCCTTGACGGTCTGGCCGACGCCGTTGCGGGTGCGCGCGTTCGGCAGCACCAGCGGAAACTCCGGCGGCTGGAACAGCGGGCGTGCGGCGGGCGCGTCGGCCGTCTTGCTTTCGTTGCTCTCGGCAGCCTTGCTTTCGACAGGCCGCGCAGCGACCTTGGCGCGGGCTTCGGTGACGCCGTAATCATCCTCGAGCTTGTAGGACAGCTTCAGCGAGCCGCGCGCCTGCCGCTCGGGGTCCTTGGCCATGCTGATGACCGGCGGCTTGTCCGGCGTCGCGGCGAACACCCATTGCGGCTGCCCAGCGGGCGCGCGGACGTGGACGGTGCCGTCGGTCTTGATCGTGTAGTGCTTCTCGGTGGTGCCCTTCGGCGCCGCCTCGCCGGCCGCGACCTCGCCGGGCGCCGCCTCGGCGACGCCGCCTGACGTGATGATGTCGAGATTGCCGCCGCTGGAACGCACGATCAGCGTCGAGCCCTGGGGCACCACGATCGGGCCGCTCGACGGCACCGCGCCTTCCTTGTTGGCGGCGGACAGGATGATCGGCGGCTTCGCGGTGTAGAGCGGCGGCTTGACCCAGGCATCGACCCGGACCGTGACCGGCGTCAGCACGCCGTTCCAGTCGAACGCCGAGGCCACGCGCAGTGCCCGCTCGTCGCCGGCCGCGATAGAGGTCGCGACCAAGAGCACGATCACCAGCGCGCGCACCGCCCAGGGGTCGTGCAGCGACAGCCGCGGCCGCGGCGTGCCGGCGCGGATGCGCTTGATCGAGGCCAAGGTGCGCTCGCGCTGCGCCTGCCACAGCGCGTGCGCGATCGGATCCTTGGTGGAGAGCGTGTCGGTGAGCGCGGTGGCGGGGCGATGGGCGATGCCCGAGCCGCGATCGAGCCGCGCCAGGCCCTCGTCGCGGGTCGGCCAGCGATATCTAAGCATCGGCACGGCGGCGCCGAGCAGGAGCAGCAGAAACAGCCCGACGCCGATCATGCGGACCGCGAACGGCAGCCCGAGCCAGAGGCCGGCCCACGAGACGATCAGGAAAAGACCGACCACCGTGAGCAGCCGGGCGAGATGCGGCCAGCCGCGCTCCCAGGCGATGGCGAGACGCGCCCGCTTCAGCGCCTGCGCCAGCTTGAGCCGCGCCAGGCCATCATGCGCAGGGCCATCGGGCGTGCTGCTTGCCGGACCGGCCGGCTCGGGGGTGATGCCGCTCAACAATCTCTCCAGGTTGCCCGGATGTTCACCCTAGCACAAAGGCAGCCGTGAGGCACCCGCTCTGCGCGGGCTTTCCCGCCGCCAGCCGCGGTTCACACGGGAGTGTGACCGGCCGGGTTCCCGGGGAGTTACGGGCCACCCCGCTGCCAACACCTGCGTCCTCCCCAACGACAGCGCGGCCCAACGCACGCCGCCCACCCCAATCTCCGTCATTGCGAGCGACGCGAAGCAATCCAGGGTGGTGGGCGGGACTCTGGATTGCTTCCGCCTTCGCCCGATGGGCTTCGGCGGACACGTCGCTCCGCTCGCAATGACGCAAGGGGCGAGATCGCGACCCAAACTCCCAAGCAACGCGCAGAGAAAGCAAGCCAAGACTCATCGCTCCCGCGACGCGATCCGCGCCCGAGTGATGCCCGCCATCTCACCCTCCTCGAACAGAGGGCGCAGGGAAGACCGGGCGCCGGCCGGCGCCCATGGTCCGCGTGCAACAAAAAGCACGCGGCAGAACCACAGGCTCAGCCGAGATCACCCGGCCTTCCCTGCGCGATGGTGTTACGACTTATACGCGCTCTTCCCGGGGACCGGCTTGTTGGCCCCGTCGCGGACGACACGTCATCGCCCACTTGGCATCAGCACCGGGATGCCAGAACCACGCGACTTCCTCGTCGCACCGGGATCGTTCGTCCGCGCGAGCAAGCCCACGCTGCGTCCCCATGCGCCCACCGCATCCCGCACCCGACGTCCGTGACGATCGCGAAGCGCCCCCTCAGCGGGACGGGATGTCGGGAGTAGATCATGATTTCGGATAAAGCGCAAGAAGAAAGTATGTCATATTTTCTGCGTGGCACGATTCCTCAAATCACTCTGGGCTTCATCGGCATGATCGGCGCGGGCATGTAGCTGGCACCTTCAGAAAACAGCATCCAGGACCAACGCGCGCGGCAGAATCACGGCGGCGGCGGCGCATTACCCGACTTGTCTGATCGCTTAGGTCCACCTTTATTTGGTTCTTCAGTAGACTCGCCGATGCTCTCCCCAAGATCAAGCGCCTCGCTCTTGAGCACGGACGCCTTCAATTCAGCGATACGCGTCTCAATCTCCTCAGCCGAGACTTCAATACGAAGCTGATCTTGAACAAATTTCAGCCTGCCCTCCGCGTCACGAAGCAGCTCGGCCCAGGACTTCACCCACACTTTGTGGCTTGGCTTATCGATGAAAAGCCCAACAGCTCTATTCTCCTGGGTGATACGCTCCTTCACAACGTCATCGTAATCAGTAGTTACCAAGTAAAAATTCCAGCTAATAGACGTGTTGATAAAGTCCGGCTGCGCTAAGATTGCGTTCACATAGTCTTCCAATTGATCGAGCTCCTTGCGACCTATCGTAAGCGATGGGCGCTTTAGCTCGATCAAGAGAAATTCGCGTTGATTTTCGTCCCCACGCGGAACGAGGCGTCCCATAAATGAATCTATCCTGCCGATTTTTCCGTCGGGCTTTCTTCCTTTTGCTCCTTTGGCGCGCTTGAGAGACAATTCCTCGGACACGCGTTGCATAATTTTCGTGAGGCCGGCCTCTGGCATCGTGAAGTGAAATCCCTCGCCGAACAGCCAGGTATTGTCTCGCACGAGCACGTCGAGTTCACCTCGCTCCTTAATGGTTCGACGGTGCTTCGGTTCAAATACGATTTCCGTAAGCACCTTGAGTGCCACGATGCGGCTTGCAACGAGGTTGGACGCCGCAATGATGTTGCCCAACTCCGTTCTCTAAAGGAGCTGCGAGAATTCATCTTGCCGCACTTTTGGTAGATTGAATACGGCTTTCAGGATGCGCGACACCGACTCCGGATTATTCCTTACCGCCTCCCGCAGAAGCCCTAGAGTGATCTTTCGTGTCGGATTGTCAGCCTTCTTAAATTCGCGCGAATAGGAGGCGACTGCATGGGTGGTTATATCGAATACTTGGCGCTCACGACGCTCGACTTCGTCCTTTGGTTCTCCCTCATATGGATAAACGCCCGCGCTCATCAGCTCCTTGATTAGTTCGCCGGATTTTTCGGCTTGCCTGAATCGGAAATAATCCGTCAGCTTGTCTCGAATATGGTCGAGGACACGAGCGAAATCCGGGTCCGTTAGACCATCGAACTCAAGCAGATTGGCGTTGGCGATCTCATTGAAGAACGGGTTATACGCGTAGGCCGAAAACACGAACTCCGGTGCAGTAACATTCGCGGGCAACGAGCCGAGAACAACTCCGCTCTCTCCGCCAAAATATATTTTTCTCGCTGGGGCGTGCGACTTCCATTCGATCACGCGCAGAGTGAGGTCCTTTACAATACGGCCCGGGCAGACGATAGCCTGATTTGGAAACTCATGAGACCGTTCAATAGCGCGCTTTGGATCAACTGATTTACTGTCGTATATGATCTCAACGTCCGGATACTGAAGGATATATGGCGCGAAGATTGAGTCGAATTCCGCGCGTGCCTCATCGCCGGTAAGCCAATCGAAAGTGTCCTTAAGAGGAGCGAGTTGTACGATAGTTCCCGTGCTGGAAGTCGCATCTATAGGAATAGGATCGGATACATTGCTGATTTCTAGTCGATCTGCGTCGATATCAATCGTTAGTTTGAACAGCGTCTTGTTCTGTTCGTATGTCGAATCCCAATGCGCGCGTTGGGCCAACGAGAAGAACCGTAATCGACCTTGCCCCTCCTTGCCATGGATCGCGCGCGAAAGGACGGGCGTCCGAGCATTCGCTCGCTTCCAAGACTCACCGAGGCTCTCGAAATCATGTTCGGCTCTCTCTCGGCTGATACCCGTCCCGTTATCACGAATGATGATGCTCTCTAAGCCGCCCAAAGCGTTCCGTTCGAATTCGACGGAGGTTCGTTTTGCATCGGCGTCAAGAGCATTCCAGACGAACTCTGAAATCGCCTTCACGTGATCATGGGTACTCGCCACCTTTTGCAGGTGGTCATGTTTGGCCTTGAGAGTTAGCAGGACCATTTTCGACCATTACGGATGGGGGGGCAGCAAAATGTAGCGATCAAATGTCACGCCATACTGGACTTCAAGCGTCTATCGGTAAGAGGCGAGACAGGAGGAGATCCTCTCTTCCGCATTCCTCCCAAAACCTCGTCAACGCATTCGTTGCGGAATTCCGGTGAGAGCGCCTCGTCGCTATTAGCACCGCTAAAGATGCTCGATCTCTACGTCCTCCCATTTTTCTTTGAGGTATTCAGCCACGAGTCGACGGTGGCAATGGTGCGGCTTGTCTTCGCTGCACAACAAGCAGCCACCGTCCAATCGAGAGCGATCAATGTTCTCAATCTTCCGTCGAGCCATAAGATCGAGAAATCTTTCTGCATAGGCAGCCCATGATCCCTTGGCCTTTTTGTATTGGTCCAGCATCTCTTGCGTGGGCGCCAATTCGGATAGGTGCTCGTAGCCAATCCCTGATATTGACTTGGCAAAGAAACAAAGATCATCCCTCTTTGCGAATCCCGCCAACTGTGAAACATTGTTTAAGCGGACATCAATCAGCTTCTTGACATGCGCGCGCGAAAGCCTCTTGAAGAATGATTCTGCCGATGTTTTGGTAAAACCAATTGTAAAAAGCTTCATTAGGTGCCCCCGGCGTATTTTTGATCAACACTCGCCGGCATCGACGACTCTGGTGACTGTTCACGATATGCAATCTCCCTTCCCTGTCGTGCAAATGCTTCGCTTACGACCGTGTCATCGGTTCGGAACATATCCCGGCCAGGAACCCGCAACATCGTGACCAACCGATCAATGGTACGCGCGTGATCCTCGACGCTGCCATTCGCAAGTATATGCTTGATCGGCGTCCCGCCTTCAAACAACGTCCGCGAGACAAGAATGGTGCGGTGGCACTCTAACGGTTCTTTTTCGGCGCACATGAGAGCCAATCTGTAACGTTGCGCACCGTCCTTTACTCTTTGGATTCCACGCTTGAATAGCTCGGTTCGTGCCAGAAGATCGTACTGGACCTGACCATTACGGTAGCAACTCTTATCCTCGCTGCGCGCCCCTAGCTCGGCACCGAGAAAGACATAGGCAATGTCCGCTTCCCGCAAGGCCTTCTTGAGCGGCTCGCGGTTGAACTGAGGGTTCATGCGGCTGTAAGGCCGGGAACGTACGTCGCCGACCGCCGTGATGCCATGCCCCTTCAGCAGAGCGATCAGTTTCTCGATCGTGTGCGTTGAGTGCCCAATCGTATATACCGCGTCGACCATGCCTAGCCTATATCCGGTCGGGTGTGATGACGGCTGCTACCAATTTCGTGGCCGAGCCGTTCAGGATTTCAGCCAGACTAACACAGAGACGCGATCCGTCCACAGCGTATGAACCATTTGGTTTTGCAAAGTATTTTGTCTCAATCCAAGGATCGGTCACGACGAAATTGTAATCGGTTCCATTCAGTTTGAACTTCGCCCGTACCTTTCGCACGGTGCCGCCGCCGAACTTCGATTCTTCACCGACCACAAGTTCAAGTTGAGAGGGCTCGATAAGAAGCAGAGACCCGTCGAGAGTCTTCGCCGTTGCTTCGTCGACTTTGTCGTTTAGCCCATGAAAGCTGTGATCGCCATCCGACCACAGCGGTCCCGAGACGTTATCTGTCGCCTCAACAATCTGAGCCCAAGTTGCGCGTCCCTGGTTGGTCCAGTAGAAGCCAGCGTCAATTTGATGGTTCTCGGTCTGATGATCGCTTGGGGCAGCGGCGCTCATCGGTATGCGCACGATGTCGAGCAGGTCTGCCGCGACACCGTCCTTATATTTAGCATCTCTCTCCGAAATAGCGTTACCGTGCTTCGCATCGATCGGCCGCACCCAATCGCCCATTTGGCCGGCATCTAATTCCTTGCCAGCGATACACGCCCCACCTGGTCTGCGGGAATTGGCGAGGCACAAAATGGTTTTTGCGTAGTTTGGCGCCTGCGACATGAATATAGTCCTTACCCGAAATGGTCGAAAATATTGAAAAGCACACGCAAAGATTTAATCATGCATTTCGGAATGGCAACCGTCAAATGCGCAGCTTGCCTTTCCGAATTGGACGGTGGTCGCTGGGCTTTATCCGCATCGCCCCTTAGGGTTAGGCCAACCGCCCGAAACCTACGGCCCAATGGGTGGGACTGGGGACACACAAACCATTAGCCGAAGGCGGCGCACAAAATAGGAAGAGGCGTCGTTCGACGGCGGCACACTCCTGCACCGTGACGGTAACGCTCACCCTCGCCCTCACGGCCAAACCGGCACCCCGTCCAGACCCGCCGTCCCCTCCAGCCCGCACATCAAATTCGCATTCTGCACCGCCTGCCCGGCGGCGCCCTTGCCGAGATTGTCGACCACGCCAAGCGCGATCACCAGGTTGCGGTCGGGGTCGGCGGCGTAGCTGACGAAGGCGAGGTTGGAGCCGGTGGCCCATTTGGTCTGCGGCGGCGTGTCGGTGACGCGGACGAAGGCGCTGTTTGCGTAGAAGCGGCGGGCGGCGTCGAGGCATTGCGCCGTCGTGGCGCGGCCGCGGGCGTAGATGGTGGCGAGGATGCCGCGGGTCATCGGCACCAGATGCGGCGTGAACACGAGGCCGGCGGCGCTGCCGCCGCTGAGGCGCGCGATGGTGCTTTCGATCTCGGGCATGTGGACGTGCCGGAGCAGGGGTTACGGGGGTTACGGTGACACTGCACAAAACTCGAGACACGCGGGGGACGAGATCCAGAGCGCCGACGAGATCGAGAGCGCCGCAGTGTCAAACGCATCTCACGCGGACGCCAGTTGCGAGATGACGAGGTCGAGCAGCGCCCGCAGCCGGGCGAGCCGGCGCAGATCGCGGTGATAGCCGACATAGGTGTCCCGCCCCGGCGGCTGCTCGCCGATGTCGACGGGCCGCAGGCCCGGCGTCGCGTCGCCGAGCGGCCGGGGCAGCACGGCGAGGCCCGCGCCTTGCGCCGATAGCATGGCCTGAACGTCGCGGTTGTTGCTGCGCATCGCGACCTCGGCCTTCGGCAGTCGCTTCGCCAGCCAGCGCGCATCGGGCATGTCGGCGAAGGCCGTGTCCATGGTGACGACCCTGATCCCCTGGCCATCGCCCTCCACGGCCTGCGGGCCGTCGAGCGGGCCGTACACGGCATAGGGGATGTGCAGGAGCCGGCGCGAGATCACCTCCGGCTCGTCGAACGCGCGGATGCGAAACACGAGATCGGCCTCGCGGCGGGGAAGACTGTAGAGCCGCGCGTCGGTCAAGAGCTCGACACAGACGCGCGGGTGCAGCCGGCCGAATTCGGCCAGAACCGGCGTCAGCATCAGGCGGCCGAACCAATCCGACGACGAGATCCTGAGAAAACCGTCGAGCTGCGCCTGCGCGCCCGCCAGGCGCCGCTCGAACGCGAGCGCCTCCTCCTCCATCCGCTCGGCGTGGGCCAACACCGCCGTGCCCTCGTGGGTCAGCACGAAGCCTTCGGCCGTGCGCTGAAACAGCGTCTGGCTCACGGCCGCTTCGAGCGCCGCCAGGCGGCGTCCCATGGTCGGCTGAGACAGGCCGAGCCGGCGCGCGGCCGCGCCGAGCGTGCCCTCGCGCGCGATGGCGAGGAAGATCCGCAGGTCGCTCCACTCCATGCGAGGCCTTTCGACGACGGGGGCGACGGACACGAGGCATCCATTCAGAACTGAATGAATTGCATGCTGATACGATGATGTCCATTCACGATACGAACGCCGATGATGCCGCCATCACAACAGGAGGTCGCCATGACCATCTCGATGAAGGCTGCCATTCTCCACGAAACCGGCGCGCCGCTCCGCGTCACCGCGATCAGCCGCCCCGCGCCGGGACGCGGCGAGGTCCTCGTCCGCATCGCCGCGGCCGGCACCAACCCGCTCGATACCAAGATCCATGCCGGCCAGGCCGCGCATGCCAGGCAACCGGCTCCCGCCATCCTCGGCCTGGACATGGCCGGCACGGTCGAGGCCACGGGCGAAGGCGTCACCCGGTTTCGTCCGGGCGACGAGGTCTACGGCATGGTCGGCGGGGTCGGCGGCCACCCGGGAACGCTGGCCGAATATGTCAGCGCCGACGCGGATCTGCTCGCGGCCAAGCCGGCGAACCTCAGCATGCGCGAGGCGGCCATCCTGCCGCTGGTGACGATCACGGCCTGGGAAGGTCTGGTCGATCGCGTCGGCATCCGGCCGGGACAGACGCTGCTCGTCCTGGGCGGCGCCGGCGGTGTCGGTCACATCGTCGTCCAGCTCGGCCTCGCCTTCGGCGCAACGGTTTTCGCAACGGGAAGTCCAGAGAGCCGGCCGGTGATCGAGCGCCTGGGCGCTGTTTTCATCGACCGCAACGAACCGATCGCCGACGCCGTCGAGCGCATCACGGCGGGCCGCGGCTTCGACATCGTCTACGACACGGTCGGCGCGCTCGACACAGCCTTCGCCGCGGTCGCGCGGTTCGGCCATGTCACCTCGTCGCTGGGCTGGGGCACCCATCCGCTGGCGCCGCTGTCGTTCAAGGGCGGCACCTATTCCGGCGTCTTCACGCTGCTGCCGCTGCTCGAAGGCAAGGGACGGCGGCATCACGGCGAGATCCTCGCCCAGGCCGCACAGCTGGTGGAATCCGGCAAGCTCACGCCGCTGCTCGACTCGCGCCGGTTCGCCCTCGAGGACGTCGGTGCGGCCTATGACGCGCTCAAGACGGGCGGCACCGGCAAGATCGCCATCGACATCGCGACGGCATGAGCCGGCGCGACCCACGAGCCTCACACGCAACGGCAATATCGAGGAATAGTCCGATGAGAGTCTGGTTCATCACAGGGGCCTCGCGCGGCTTCGGCGCGCTGGTCGCGCAGCAGGCGCTGGACAGAGGCGACGCCGTCGTGGCGACCGCCCGCAATCCGAAGGCGATCGTCGATCGCATCGGGGCGCATCCCGACCTCCTGGCCCTCGCGCTCGACGTGACCAGGGAGAGCGAGGCGGTCGCGGCGGCGCAGGCGGCGATCGACCGCTTCGGCAGGATCGACGTGCTCCTCAACAACGCCGGCTTCGGCCTGATGGGCGCGGTCGAGGAAACCAGCCAAGAGGAGATCGAGGCCGTCTTCCGCACCAACGTGTTCGGACTCCTGGCCGTCACCCGCGCCATTCTGCCCCACATGCGCAAGGCACGGTCCGGCCGCATCCTCAACATCTCGTCGATCGGCGGCTATCGCGGCTCGGCCGGCTTCGGCGTCTATGGCGCGACCAAGTTCGCCGTCGAGGCGTTGTCGGAGGCGATGCGCGCCGAGCTCAGGCCGCTCGGCATCCATGTGACGGCGATCGAGCCGGGCTACTTCCGGACCGACTTCATGGACGCCTCGTCGTTGAAGGTCAGCCGCATCGTGATCCCCGATTACAGCGCGACGGCAGGTCGGGTCCGCGCGAACGCCGGCACCGTCAACGGCGCCCAGCCCGGCGATCCCGACAAGCTCGCGCGGGTGCTCGTCGACTTCGCCGGCGAGCCCGACCCGCCGGTGCGGTTACCACTGGGGGCCGACACCGTCGCGGCGATCGAGGCGAAGCACGCCTCCGACGCCGCCATCATCGCCCGATGGCGCGAGGTCGCGCTCTCGACGGGCTTCTGAGTGGGGGCCACGGTGACGGTGCACCGGATCAAACGCTGAGGAGAGACGCCGTTTGATCACCCGTGCCGTCTCCCGCTGCTGTGACAATCGCGGCCGACCTCACGGCCAGACCGGCGCCCCCTCCAGCCCCGCGGTCTCCGGCAGCCCGCACATCAGGTTCGCATTCTGCACTGCCTGCCCGGCTGCGCCCTTGCCGAGATTGTCGACGACGCCGAGCGCGATCACCAGGTTGCGCTCGGGGTCGGCGGCGTAGCTGACGAAGGCGAGGTTGGAGCCGGTGGCCCATTTGGTCTGCGGCGGCTTGTCGGTGACGCGGACGAAGGCGCTGTCGGCGTAGAAGCGGCGGGCGGCGTCGAGGCACTGCGCGGTGGTGGCGCGGCCGCGGGCGTAAATGGTGGCGAGAATGCCGCGGGTCATCGGCACCAGATGCGGCGTGAACACGAGGCCGGCGGCGCTGCCGCCGCCGATCCGCGCGATCGTGCTGATGATCTCGGGCATGTGGACGTGTTTGAGCAGGCCGTAGGGGATCAGGTTCTCGTTGCTCTCGGCGTAGCCGAAGCCTGTGCCGCCGCCGCGGCCGGCGCCGGAGATGCCGGTCTTGGCGTCGATCACGATGTTGTCGGGCGAGATCAGTTTGTCGGCGAGCAGCGGCGCCAGCGGAGTCAGCGCTGCCGCGGGGAAGCAACCGGGATTGGCGATGCGGGTCTTGCCCGCGATCTCCCTGGGCCAGACGTCGGCGAGGCCGTAGGTCCAGCCGTCGGCGTAGCGGTGGTCGCCGCCGATGTCGACGATCTTCACGCTGCTTGGCACGCGCGCCAGCGCCTCCCGCGAGGCGCCGGTGGGCAGCGAGGCGAACAGCACGTCGAGCTGCGGCAGGCGCGCGGGGTCCCACTTCTCGATCACGAGATCGGCGAGCCTGGCCGGCACGCCGGGGAAGCGCTCCGCCAGCCGCTGGCCTGCGCTGCCCTCGCCCGCGGCGTAGACCAGCTCGAACGCCGGATGCCCCGCGACCAGGCGCATCGCCTCGCCGCCGCCAAAACCGCTGATCCCGACAATGCCGACGCGAATGCTCATGGGGGTGTCCTGATGTGGAGTGGAGAAGCGAGTTGAGTAAGATACGAGCGGGCGGAGACATATGCGATGGCCCCGCTCCCGCCCGCAAGTGGTGACGTCCGACAATGAGCACCATCGACCCCACGCGATACAAGCTCTTCGATCGAATGGCCGGCGGGCTCTTTCAGGGAACTGCCAAAGTCTTCTCATCAGAAGAGCGGCTTGGCGTCTTCCTGATCGAGTTCTTCAGGGACGACGAGCTCGAACCACTGCTGGCTGAGCTCCGGGACATTGCAGCGATGGAGATGAGCGACCAGGACTGGGAAACCTATTGGTGGCGTAGCCCGGCTCAGAGCGTCCCCCGGGATGCCAAGGCGAGCCACCGGTTGCTGGAGGCTGTCATGGACGCAATTTCCACCGCAATTTCAGGCCGGGCGTAGCCAACGAACACGAGAGCGCAGATGGCGAAGAAACTGCCGCCGGTTCATCCCGGTGAAATCCTGCGGGAAGAGTTCCTCGTCCCGCTCAAGCTCACGCCCTATGCGGTCGCGGCCGCGCTGAACGCGCCGCGCACGCGGATCGAGCGCATTGCGCGCGAAGAGAAACCCGTGACGGCCGACACCGCGCTGCGGCTCGGCAAATTCTTCAAGACCGGCGATGCATTCTGGATGAACATGCAGGCCCGTTTCGATCTCGAAACAGCGGAAGACATGCTCGCGCCCGACATCGAGAAGATCGAGGCTTACGAAGCGGTATGAGCGCCAACTAGGCGGAAGAGCGCGACTTCGAGATCAACCCGCAGTCACCCTCCCCTGGAGGGGGAGGGTCGGCTCATAGGCGCGAAGCGCATGTGGGCCGGGGTGGGGTGATCTCTCGACGCCCACCGATGCCAGTGGAGAGATCACCCCACCCCGCTCGCCCGCTTCGCGCGCGATCGACCCTCCCCCTCCAGGGGAGGGTGAGACTGAGATCGCGGAGCCTTCCGTCATCGGCACGCTGGCGATTAGAGCAGGATTGCGCGTCAGCCCGCCCTCACAACCACGGCGCCGGTGTATCCATCGCGATCAGCTGCTCGACCTCGATGCGCGGGCGGATCACCGCGGACTGGTCGCCCTTGACCAGCACCTCGGGAACCAGCGCGCGGGTGTTGTAGGTGCAGGCCTGGACGGCGCCGTAGGCGCCTGATGTCATGATGGCGAGGAGATCGCCCGGCTTGGGCTCGGGCAGCGTGCGGTCGAGCGCAAGGTAGTCGCCGCTCTCGCAGACCGGGCCGACGACGTCGGCTATGAAGGACGGCGCACCCGGCGCGGGCTGGACCACCGGCAGGATGTCGTGATGCGCCTCATAGAGCGTCGGGCGGATCAGGTCGTTCATCGCGGCGTCGATGATGACGAAGTTCTTGGCCTCGCCGTGCTTCACGTAGATCACCTTGGCGACGAGGATGCCGGCATTGCCGACGATCATCCGTCCCGGCTCGAACATCAGGGTGCAGCCGAGATTGTGGCTGACGCGCTTGACCATCGCGGCATAGGCGGCGGGCTCCGGCGGCACCGCGCGGTCCATGTGATAGGGGATGCCGAGGCCGCCGCCGAAATCGACATGGGAGATGTCGTGGCCGTCGGCGCGCAGCGTCTGCACGAAGTCGGCGAGGATGCGGAACGCCGTCTCCATCGGGCCGAGATCGGTGATCTGGCTGCCGATATGGACGTCGACGCCGGTGACCTTGATGCCCTGCATCTTCGCCGCGCGGGCGTAGACGCGGCGCGCGTGCTCCAGCGGGATGCCGAACTTGTTCTCCGACTTGCCGGTCGAGATCTTGGCGTGGGTGCCGGCATCGACATCCGGGTTGACGCGCACGGAGATGCGGGCGGTGTGGCCGGTCTCGACCGCGAGGCGCGCCAGCAGATCGAGCTCGGGCTCGGATTCGATGTTGAGGCAGTGGATGTCGGCCGCGAGCGCGGCGCGCAGCTCGGCCTCGGTCTTGCCGACGCCGGAGAACACGATCTTGCGCGAGGGGATGCCGGCCGCCAGCGCGCGCTTCAGCTCGCCGCCGGAGACGACGTCGGCGCCGGCGCCGAGCTTGGCGAGCGTGCGCAGCACCGACTGGTTGGAGTTGGCCTTCATCGCGTAGCAGATCAGCACGTCCTGGCCGGCGAAGGCGTCCGCGAACACGCGGTAGTGCCGCTCCAGCGTGGCGGTGGAGTAGCAGTAGAACGGGGTGCCGACGGTGGCGGCGAGCTCGGCGAGATTGACGGCCTCGGCGTGCAGCACGCCGTCGCGGTAGTCGAAGTGGTTCATGGGTCAGGTCCGCGCACGGGGCCGCGAGAAGGTTGATTGTGGCGGCGAATTGCCGGGAAATGGGTCGGATTGTCAAACCCGCGCTGCCACCCTCCCCTGGAGGGGGAGGGTCGATCGCACGCGAAGCGGGCGAGCGGGGTGGGGTGAAGCCGCGAGGACGGTGCGCGTGGAGAGATCGCCCCACCCCGCCTCACGCTTCGCTGCGCTCACCGTGAGGCGACCCTCCCCCTCCAGGGGAGGGGGGCATCGAGCGCTGATCGAGAGGGAGTTCGAGCTCTATTTGCTGTCGAGCAGCGGGTCGAGGATGAAGGGTTTCTTCTGGCCGCGGGTGGCGGCCGGGGCGGCGTCGGCGCCGTAGCCGGAGTTGAACAGGCCGGGCTTGTTGGCGGCATCCGTCGCGGTGTCGGCGGGAGCGGCCGACATCTGCGGCGCCGGCGGGGAGTTGGCCGGCAGGTCCAACGGACCCTTGCGGCCGCAGGCGGCCAGCAGAAGGGCTGAAGCGCCCAGGACGAGCAGGACCCGGGCGGCGGAGGTTGGACGGCGAGCGCGATTCACGTGTGAAATCCCCATGCGGGCGGCACCATACAGAGAATGCACCGGCCTGACGAGTGCGGGAGTGCCACGCCGGGCCGATCAAATTTCGAACGGGAGCCCTACTTTCGCTGTTTTTCCAGCCGCTTCAGCCAGGCTTTGGCCTGCGCGGCCACGTTCTTCGGCGCGGTGCCGCCGTAGCTGGTGCGGCTCTTCACCGAGGACTCGACCGAGAGCACGCCGAGCACCTCGGCTGATATCTTCGGCTCGACCTCCTGCATCGCCTTCAGCGGCAGCTCGTGCAGGGCGACGCCCTGCTTGGCGGCCAAGGCCACGATCCGGCCCGTGACGTGATGGGCCTCGCGGAACGGCATCTTGAGCGTGCGCACCAGCCAGTCGGCGAGGTCGGTCGCCGTCGCATAGCCCTCGCCGGCTGCGGCCTTCATGCGGGCCTCGTCCGGCACGAGGTCGAGCGCCATGCCGGTCATGGCGCGGATGGCGAGCGACAGCGCCGCGAACGCCTCCATCGCGCCCTGCTTATCCTCCTGCATGTCCTTCTGATAGGCGAGCGGCAGGCCCTTCATGACGATCAGGAGCCCGTTCAGCGCGCCGATGACGCGGCCGGTCTTGGCGCGCACCAGCTCGGCGGCGTCCGGGTTGCGCTTCTGCGGCATGATCGAGGAGCCGGTGGTGAACTTGTCCGACAGCTTGATCAGGCCGACCAAAGGCGAGGTCCAGATCACGATCTCCTCGGCGAAGCGCGACAGATGCACGGCGCAGATCGAGGCGGCCGACAGGGTCTCCAGCACGAAGTCGCGGTCGGACACGGCGTCGAGCGAATTGGCCATCGGGCGCTCGAAGCCGAGCGCCTCGGCGGTGGCGTGGCGATCGATCGGGAACGAGGTGCCGGCGAGCGCGGCGGCCCCCAGCGGCGATTCATTGAGCCGCTTGCGGGCATCGAGGAAGCGGCCGCGGTCGCGCCCGGCCATCTCGACATAGGCCAGCAGATGGTGGCCGAAGGTGACGGGCTGGGCGGTCTGCAGATGGGTGAAGCCGGGCATGACCGTGCCAGCGTATTCGAGCGCGCGGGTGGCGAGCGCGTGCTGGTAGGCGGCGAGCGCCGCGTCGATGTCGTCGATGGTGTCGCGGACGAACAGGCGGAAGTCGGTCGCGACCTGGTCGTTGCGCGAGCGCGCGGTGTGCAGGCGGCCGGCGGCGGGGCCGATCAGCTCGGAGAGCCGGCTCTCGACATTCATATGGATGTCTTCCAGGGCCCGCTTGAACTCGAACGAACCCTTGGTGATCTCTGACAAAATCGTGTCTAGACCCTTAGCCATATTTTTCGCATCACCCGCGGTGATGATGCCCTGGGCGGCGAGCATGGCGGCGTGCGCCTTGGAAGCGGCGATATCCTGCGCGTAAAGGTGGCGATCGACGTCGATCGAGACGTTGATGTCCTCCATGATCTCGTCGGGACGCTCCGAGAACCGTCCGCCCCACATCGTGTTGCTCATGCCTGAACCGCTTCCAAGACCTTGCTGACCGCCGCTGGATGGGACACACCGTCCGGTATCCCGAAATTCGCGCCTCTGATAGCCGCAACCGACCCGAGATGACAAACGATAAGCCTGACCCGTCCCCTGCCCGCCCCGCATCCTCGCGGCGGACGCTGCTCGCGGCCGGTGCCGTGGCGGTGGTCGCCGTGGCCGGCATCGCGGCGGTGACCCTTGGCGGATTGCTGAAGGGACGGCCGGCGGGCGACCAGGCCTGTCAGGCGGCGGTCGACACCGCCAAGCGGATCGCACCGCTGATCAAGGGCGAGGTGGCGGCGCTGACGGCGGCAACAGTGCCGCTGCGGCTACCGGATCTCGCCTTCGAGGACGGCACGGGGGCGGCGAAGAAGCTGTCGGATTTCCGCGGCAAGACGGTGCTATTGAACCTGTGGGCGACCTGGTGCGTGCCCTGCCGCAAGGAAATGCCGGCGCTGGACGGGCTGCAGGCCAAGCTCGGCAGCGACGCCTTCGAGGTGGTCGCGGTCAACATCGACACCCGCGACCCGGAGAAGCCGAAGACGTTCCTCGCCGACGCCAAGCTGACGCAGCTCACCTATTTCAGTGACCCGAAGGCCAAGGTGTTCCAGGATCTGAAGGCGGTCGGCCGCGCGCTGGGGATGCCGACCTCGGTGCTGGTCGACGGCAATGGCTGCGAGATCGCGACCATCGCGGGTCCCGCCGAATGGGACAGCGCCGACGCGGTCAAGCTGATCCAGGCGGCGACATCGAAGGCGGCCGCGGGACTCTAATCGGGAGAACTCAGGCGGCGATGTTGAGATTGCCGCCGACGCCGGGGCCGGCATTGGCGAGCGACAATGTCTGCTGCGCGCCGCCGAGCAGCGTCAGCACCGCATCCTTCTGGGCGTTCAGGTTCTGCTTCAGCACCGACGTGGCGACCTGCTGCTGTGTCGCACTCGCCTGCTGCGCCATGACCGCAGCCACCAAGCTCATGTCCATACGCGCTTACCTCGCTAGCGGCACGCTAACCGAGGAGCCTTAACGAAGCGTATCGGTCGAGCCCGGCGGCGGTAAAATCAGCGGGTCGGCACCGGCTTGGGGCCGCGATAGTCGTAGAAGCCGCGCTGCGTCTTGCGGCCGAGCCAGCCAGCCTCGACGTATTTCACCAGCAGCGGGCACGGCCGGTATTTGGAATCCGCCAGCCCCTCATGCAGCACCTGCATGATGGACAGACAGGTATCCAGACCGATGAAATCGGCCAGCTCGAGCGGCCCCATCGGGTGATGCGCGCCGAGCTTCATCGCCGCATCGATCGCCTCGACATTGCCGACGCCCTCATAGAGCGTGTAGATCGCCTCGTTGATCATCGGCAGCAGGACGCGGTTGACGATGAAGGCCGGGAAGTCCTCGGAAACGGCGACCTGCTTGCCGAGCCGGCCGACGAACTCCTTGGCCGCCTCGAAGGTGGCGTCGTCGGTGGCGATGCCGCGGATCAGCTCGACCAGCTCCATCAGCGGAACCGGGTTCATGAAATGAATGCCGATGAAGCGCTCGGGGCGATCGGTGCAGGCGGCGAGCCGGGTGATCGAGATCGACGAGGTGTTGGAGGCGATGATCGCCTCCGGCTTCAGCACCGCGCAGAGATCGTGGAAGATCTTGCGCTTGACGTCCTCCTTCTCGATCGCGGTCTCGATGACGAGATCGCAATCGGCGAGGCCGTCGAGGGTTTCGCTGATCGAGATATGGCCGAGCGCCTGGTTGCGGGCGTCCTCGGAGATCACCTTCTTCGCGACCTGGCGGGTCAGATTGCCGTTGATGGTCGCCATGCCCGATTTCAACCGGTCGGCAGTGACGTCGTTGAGCACCACGTCGAGCCCGGCCAGCGCGGCAACGTGCGCGATGCCGTTGCCCATCTGTCCTGCGCCGATCACTCCGAGCTTGTTGATCTGAGCCATGTTGTCATCCACCCGAACGGCACGCCTGCTGCGCCCGCCCATGCCCTTGGAAGTGAGAACACCGGCCGCCGCGGTCCCACGCGGCCGGTGTCTTGAGCGTTACTTGCCGAGCTTGCCGAGCGCCTCGGTCAGCTCCGGAACCGCCTGGTAGAGATCGGCCACCAAACCGTAATCGGCCACCTGGAAGATCGGCGCGTCCTCGTCCTTGTTGATCGCGACGATCACCTTGGAGTCCTTCATGCCGGCCAGATGCTGAATGGCGCCTGAAATGCCGACCGCGACGTACAGCTCCGGCGCCACGACCTTGCCGGTCTGCCCGACCTGCCAATCGTTCGGCGCGTAGCCCGCATCCACCGCGGCGCGCGAGGCGCCGACGCCGGCGCCGAGCTTGTCGGCGAGCGGCTCGATGTACTTGGCGAAGTTCTCGCGGCTCTGCATCGCGCGGCCGCCGGAGACGATGATCTTGGCCGAGGTCAGCTCGGGACGGTCGCTCTTGGCGACCTCCTCGCCGACGAAGGTCGACAGCGCCGGATCGCCGGCCGCCGCGACGGTCTCGACCGATGCGCTGCCGCCCTCGCCTGCGGCGGCGAAGGTCGAGGTGCGCACGGTGATGACCTTCTTGGCGTCCTTCGACTTCACGGTCTGGATCGCGTTGCCGGCATAGATCGGACGCTCGAACGTGTCGGGCGACACGACCTTGATGATCTCCGACACCTGCATCACGTCGAGCAAAGCGGCGATGCGCGGCATCACGTTCTTGAAGCGCGAGGTCGCGGGCGCGACGATCGCGTCGTAGTTCGCGGCGAGCTTGACGACGAGGTCGGCGAGCGGCTCGGCGAGATCATGCGCGTAGGCCGCATCATCGGCGAGCAGCACCTTCTTGACACCGGCGAGCTTGGCGGCGGCTTCGGCCGCAGCCTTGGCGCCCTGGCCCGCGACCAGCACGTCGACATCGGCGCCGAGGGCTGTCGCCGCCGTCAGCGCCTTGTTGGTGGCGTCCTTGATGGATGCATTGTCGTGTTCGGCAATCAGCAGCGTGGCCATCAGAGCACCCCCGCCTCGGTCTTGAGTTTGTTGACGAGCTCGGCGACGTCCTTGACCTTGACGCCGGCCTTGCGGCCCGCCGGCTCGGTGGTCTTGAGCACTTCGAGCCGCGGCGTGAGATCGACGCCGGTGTCGGCGGCGGTCTTTTCGGCGATCGGCTTCTTCTTCGCCTTCATGATGTTCGGCAGCGACGCGTAGCGCGGCTCGTTGAGGCGAAGGTCGGTGGTGACGATCGCCGGCCCCTTGAGCTTCACGGTCTGCAGGCCGCCGTCGACCTCGCGGGTGACCTTGAAATCGGAGCCCTCGACCTCGAGCTTGGAGGCGAAGGTCGCCTGCGCCCAGCCCAGCAGCGCGGCCAGCATCTGGCCGGTCTGGTTGGAATCGTCGTCGATCGCCTGCTTGCCGAGGATGATCAGACCCGGCTGCTCGTCCTGCGCCACGGCTTTGAGGATCTTCGCGACCGCCAGCGGTTCCACGTTGCCTTCGGCCTTGACCAGGATGCCGCGGTCGGCGCCCATCGCGAGCGCGGTGCGGATCGTCTCGGACGCCTGCGCGGGCCCGATCGAGACCACCACCACCTCGGTCGCCTTGCCGGCTTCCTTCAGCCGCAGCGCTTCCTCGACGGCGATCTCGTCGAACGGATTCATCGACATCTTGACGTTGGCGAGCTCAACGCCAGATCCGTCGCTCTTGACGCGGACCTTGACGTTGTAATCGACCACCCGCTTGACCGGCACCAGAACCTTCATCGATCCTCTTTCGCTCTAAATTGTCCGGGGTTGACCTTTCGGGCGCGGAACCTAAAGCCCCCGTACCCCCCGGTCAACGCGCGAGGGGGAAAAAACGCAGGCCCGCACGCCCCCGCGTTAACGGTTTTGCGGGTTAACGGTTTTGGCCCGGCACCCACAACACGTCGCCGGCGCCGTTCCGGTTTGCCGCCCGGCTGGCCACGAACAGGAAATCCGACAACCGGTTCATATAACGAATGGCGGCCTCGCTGACCGGCTCGTCAGGCTTGCCGGCGAGTTCCGTCATGATCCGTTCCGCCCTGCGGCAAATGGTACGCGCCACATGCAGATGCGCCGCCGCCGCAGTCCCTCCGGGCAGCACGAACGACGTCAGCGGCGAGAGCCGCTCGTTCAGCGTATCGATGTCGCGCTCCAGGCGGTCGACCTGGCTCGCGACGACGCGCAGCCGCTCCGCCTTGCCCTCGCGCTGCGGCACGGCGAGATCGGCGCCGAGGTCGAACAGATCGTTCTGGATCAGGCCGAGCATCGCATCGATCTCGGGCGCATCGGCCAGATGCAGCCGGACCACGCCGATCGCAGCGTTGGTCTCGTCAACGGTTCCATAGGCGGAGACGCGCAGATCGTACTTGGGACGCCGCTCGCCATTGCCGAGCGCGGTCGTACCGTCGTCACCTGTCCGTGTGTAGATGCGATTCAGGACCACCATGCTGCGTTCTCAACGTCCGTTTCTCGACGCCTCGGCGTCTCGGTCTCAGCGCCCCATTGCCCAGATCGCCGCCATGGCAACGACGATCGCGACGAACTGCAGGATCACCCGCCAGCGCATCAGCTTCTGCGACAGGTTCGGCGAGCCGCCGCGCGTCATGTTGACGAGGCCGAGAAACAGCACCAGGGCGACCGCGCCAACGGCGATGGGAAGGATGAATTTACCAAGAAGTGAAGCCATCGGTGCTAGATAACACCGCAAACGCAAGAGCGCCATGGCGGATCCGCGCAGCCGGCGCTGCAACTTCTGGCTTTTGGACCCGTAATATCGGATTGTACAAATCACGTTCTTTCGCGGAGTGCAGGGACAGGTGAAGGCGCTTCGCTACATCTTCCACGTCGTCATGGACGCGTTCTACACCTTCCTCGCCGACGACGGCTGGGCGATCGCCAGCCATATCGCGCTGTCGACCCTGATGGCGCTGTTTCCCTTCCTGATCGTCCTGACCTCGCTCGCCGGCTTTCTCGGCTCCAAGGACCTGGCCGACCAGGCCGCCACCTTGATGCTCGAGACTTGGCCGGCGCAGGTGGCGGATGCGCTGACCGGCGAGATCCACGACGTGCTGACCACGACCCGGACCGATGCGCTGACCATCGGCGCCGTGCTCGCGGTCTACTTCGCCTCGAACGGCGTCGAGGCGCTGCGGGTCGCGCTCAACCGCGCCTACGGCGTGATCGAACAGCGCCGCTGGTACTGGCTGCGGCTGGAATCGATCGGCTATACCCTGGTCGCCGCGTTCACGGCGCTGGCGATGTCGTTCCTGATCGTGCTCGGGCCGCTGATGCTCGCCACCGCCCGGCGCTATTTGCCGCTGGCGGTCGAAGCCAACGAGCGCTTCGTCAACCTGACGCGCTACGGCATCACCATCAGCGCGCTGGTGGTCGCGCTGTTCATCCTGCACGCCTGGCTGCCGGCGGGGCGGCGCAGCTTCATGCAGATCCTGCCCGGCATCGTCTTCACCTTCATCGCCTCGCTGGTGTCAGGGATCGTGTTCGGCCAGTACCTGGCGCGCTTCGCCAACAACTACGTCACGATGTATGCAGGGCTCGCATCGGTGATCATCGCACTGGTGTTCCTGTATTTCATCGCCGCGATCTTCGTGTATGGCGGCGAATTGAACGCTTCGATCATCAAGTCGCGGCTGCCGCGCGGCGTGTCGCTCCAAGAAGCGCAGTCGCTAGAGCCCGCGGCGAAACGGGCTTGAGCAGGAACGCGTCCGCGCCGGCAGCCCGCGAGGCCGCCTCGTCCTCGCCGCGTCCGGACACGCCGATGATCGGGATAGTCCCGTGGGGCGCGTCCAGCTTGCGAATGCGAGCAATCGCCTCGACGCCGTTGATGCCGGGCAGCACCATGTCCATCAGCACCGCATCGTAATTGCCGGCCGCGATCCGCTCCGGCGCCGCCTCGCCGCGGCCGATGAACTCCGCCTGGTGGCCGAGTTCATTGAGGATGGTGTTGAGCACCACGCGGCCGAACGGATTGTCCTCCACCCCGAGGATCCGCAGGGGCCGCGTCGGCGCGAGGGCGACACCATCTTCCGATCCGCCGGCGGTGGCGTGCGGTGTAGCCGCAACGGTCAGCGTCACCGTCAGGGTGAAGGTCGTGCCGCCGCCTTCATGCGGCGCCACTGCGACATCGCCGCCCATGGCGCGCGCCAGTTGCCGGACCGAGGACAGTCCGAGTCCGGCCCCGCCGAAGCGCGAGGCAATCGAAACATTGGCTTGGCTGAACGGCCGGAACAGCCGCTTGATCTCCTTCAGGGTCAGGCCGATGCCCGAATCCGAGACGTGGAAGGCGATCGCGGCGCTGCCCCTGCCCGCGCCTCGGCCTGCGCCCCTGCTCGGCTTGCCGCGACCGCCGCGGCGTGCCGGAACGACCTCCAGCGCCACGCCCCCCTGCTCGGTGAACTTCACCGCATTGTCGATCAGGTTCTCGAGCGCAGCGCGCAGCCGCACGGGGTCGCCGATCACGAGTCCCGGCAAGTCGTCGGAAACGTGGACCTTGACATCCAGCCCCTTGGCGGCGGCGCGGCCCGACAGCGAGTCTCCGGCGGCCCGCGCCAGCACGCGCAGATCGAACAGATCCTCACGCGGCAGCGCGCCGGTGGTCTCGTCCTTGGCGGCATCGACGAACAGGGTGGCGAGGCTCGACAGATGCTCCGCGCCGGCCTTGATCGTATCGACCCAGCGCCGCTCGCGCTCGCCAAGCTCGGAGGTGGCGAGCAGGTCGCTGATGGCGAGAATGCCAGTCAGGGGCGTGCGCACTTCATGGGCGAACACCGCCAGCGCGGCTTCGACGACTCCTGGTGATCCAGCGGCAGCCTTGGGCACGGACTTCGCGGTCTCGGGCTTCCTCACTCCGGACTTGGCCGCGCTTCGCCGGCTCCCCGCCATCGCCGTGACCTGAGGAACGTGCTTCTTGAGCGGTCGCGCCTTGGTGCGCTCCTTGGCCGGCGCCGCCTTCGCGGCCCTGGTCTTCTGCGTTTGTGTCTTCGGCGCTTGTGCTGCGGACGACGGCATCCTCGGAGATGTCGTCCTGGAGGGCGCCTTTTCCGCGGGCGCTCTGGACGCGCCGGCGGACCTGGGCGCAGCCGGCTTGGCCGGTCGGGCCCGACGCCCCGTACTCATCTTCCGAACGCGCTTCATCATGGCCCCTGTGACATGAACTCCGAAAAACGAAGGGGCACTTGTACTGTCATGTCTCGTCGTGCCGCTTTCGATTGAAGCTCCCGATAACCCGCGCCATTGAGCAGCATGGCACGGTCGTTTCCGGGTGTCACGATGCCCCGGAGGTTGTCCCCGCCGGAAACGTTGGGAGACATCGGGGCTTGCGGCAGGACGCGGCTAGACCATGCCGATCCTGTGTCGGATTTCCGCCGGCGAGACGCCTTCCGCACGCAAGGCGCGCAATCCCGTTGCCCGGGAGGACTTGGACAGCTTGTGGCCCTGCGCGTCGCGAATCAGTTGGTGATGCCGATAGGCCGGAGCCGGCAGGCCGAGCAGGACCTGCAGCAGCCGGTGCACGCTCGTGGCATGAAACAGGTCCTGCCCACGCACCACCTCGGTCACCCCCTGCAGGGCATCGTCGAGCACGACGGAGAGGTGATAACTGGTCGGCGTCTCCTTGCGCGCCAGAACCACATCCCCCCAGGCCTCCGGCCTTGCTTCGACCCTGCCACTCTCGCCCGAAGGCCCGGCGCCATGCTCGTCCCAGGCCGGCCGGCCGGCGCGCGCGACCGCGGCGGCCATGTCGAGCCGCAAGGCATAGGGCGCGCCGCTGGCCATCAGTGCCGCACGGCGCGCCTCGGAGAGCGAGGTCGCCGTCCCCGGATAGAGCGGCGCGCCATCCGGATCGCGCGGCCAAGCCCCCTCTGCATCCCGTTGCGCGACCATCCGCGCGGCCTCGGCCCGGCTCTCGAAGCTCGGATAGACCAGCCCCATGCCCCGCAGCCGGTCCAGCGCAGCGCGGTACTCGGCAAGGTGCTCCGATTGCCGCCGCACCGGCTGCTCCCAGGCGATGCCGAGCCAGGCGAGGTCCTCATAGATCGCCTGCTCGAACTCGGGGCGGCAGCGGGTCGGATCGATGTCCTCGATGCGCAGCAGCAAGCGGCCGCCGCTCCGCTGCGCGCATTGGAAGTTCAACAGCGCCGAAAAAGCGTGGCCGAGATGCAGATAGCCGTTGGGGCTGGGGGCAAATCGGAAAACGGGTGGCATCATGATGAGTTCGACGCCACAGAGCCCTGCGCCTCTCCTGCCTGCGTTTCGCGTTCCAGACGCTCGACCACGGTCCGATAGAACTGCTCTGCCTGCTGCATCATCTCGGCCGTACTGCTGCGGCATTCGCTGAAGGCCGACCGGGCCAGCTCGAACTCGGACTCGACGAACGCGGCCACCACGGGCGGCAGCGGTGCGGTGCCGAGCTCGCGGGTCGAGGCTTTCCGCTGCATCAGCTCGGCCACCTCCGCCTGCAAGGCCGCGGGCGGATCGCACTCCGCCATCAAGGTCGGAAAATGCATCGGCGCCACCGCTTCCCTTGGGTGCAGGCGCAGCCAGCGCAGCGTCGCGGCTGGCCGCAGCGCGTAGAAGATCTTCTTCTGCGCAACCTCCGTGCCGTCGCCGAAATACGCGCGGCGTTGCCGTTCACCGAGATGCAGATAGTGCCGCGCCACGGCATCGCGGCTCGCCACGCTCCTGGCGAAGGCGAGAAAGTCATCACGAAACCAAGCGGAGCCACGATACACCACCGGCGACCGCAGCCATTCGATGATGACCGCATTGCCCTTCAGCAGCAGCTGTACCGCCTTGGCCAGGTCCCAGCCGTTGGCGTCGTAATCATCTTCGAGCGGAAACTCGATGACGTCGCGCACCGGCCATGGCTTGATATGATCGGCGGCGCGCCGCACATAGACGAACCGGCAATCATAGTCGCTGTCGGGCGAGGCAAAGCCCCAGGCGCGGCTGCCGCTCTCGATGGCGAGCGGCAGAAACACGCCGTACTCGGCAACGACGCGATCCAGCAGGGAGTCGATCCCGGCGACCTTGTGGCGGGCCATGTCGGAGGGGATGCTACGCAAGCTCATGAGAGTTCCAGCCGTGACTGATGCTGCCTTAGCCCTGGGCCTTCCTGCCGTCCACCCGGCGCGACATGGCCCAGCCTTGCGTTCGGCGACGCCATGACCCTTCACCTCGACAGCCAAGCCGTTCTCGAGGACGCGATCCGCGACCTGGTGAAGCAGGACGCGCGGCTGGCGCCCGTCCTCGAAGCGACCGGCATGCCGGCGCTCCGGAGGCGTGAGCCGGGCTTCGCCGGGATCGCCCACATCGTCTGCGGCCAGCAGCTCTCGACCGCGAGCGCGGCCGCGATCTGGGGCCGGCTGCAGGCGGCATTCGATCCGTTCGATGCCGACGCCGTCCGCCGCGCCCGCGCCGACCGGCTGGGACGGCTCGGCCTCTCTGCCGCCAAGATCAAGACGCTGAAGCACATCGCGCGCGAGCTCGGCGCCAGGCGGCTGAACCTCGACGTGCTCGCCAATGAGGACGCCGACGCCGCGCACGCCACCCTGACCGCCCTGCCCGGCATCGGGCCGTGGACCGCCGACGTCTACCTGCTGTTCTGCCTCGGCCATGGCGACGCCTGGCCGTCCGGCGACCTCGCCGTGCAGGAGGCGGTCAAGGTCGGGCTCGGGCTTGCGACGCGGCCTACGGCCAAGCAGATGATGCCGCTTGCGGAAGGCTGGCGCCCGCTGCGCGGCGCGGCGGCGCACCTGTGGTGGAGCTATTACCGCGTGGTCAAGAAGCGCGAGGGCGTGATCACGCCGGCGAACTAACAACTCCGGTGAACGGCGTTTCAAACAAAGTTGGGGTTGCAAAACGGTCATCGATGTCGGCCAGGATCGCGCCACGACGCACAGCAAACGAACGGCCGAGGTCTTCATCATGCAATCGTCCGATTTCATCGTCGCACGCGGCGATCTGCAGCAGTGCAAGACGATCGTCACCGAGCTTCCCGATGGCGACGCGCTTCCTGCCGAGGCGCTGCTGGTGAAGGTCGACCGCTTCGCCTTCACCGCCAACAACATCACCTACGCGCTGCTCGGCGAGCAGTTGAAATATTGGCAACTGTTTCCCGCGCCCGACGGCTTCGGCATCATTCCCGTGTGGGGCTTCGGCGACGTGATCGCGTCCCGCCATCCTGCCGTCGCGCAAGGCGAGCGCCTGTTCGGCTACTTCCCGATGGCGACGCATCTCGTCATCGAGGCCGCCGACGTCGGCAAGCGCGGCCTGCGCGACGCGGCCGCGCACCGCCAGGGCGTCGCGCCGGTCTACAACGCCTATGCGCGGGTGGGCGACGATCCCGCCTTTGCCGGACGGCAAGGCGATGATCAGGCGCTGCTGCGCCCGCTGTTCATGCTGTCGTTCCTGGTCGACGACTTTCTCGCCGAACAGGCTCATTTCGGCGCCACAACCGTCATCCTGTCCTCGGCCTCGAGCAAGACCGCGTTCGGTCTCGCCCACCTCCTGCATACGCGGCGCAAGGGCATCCGCGTGATCGGGCTGACCTCGCCATCGAATGCGGCCTTCGTCCGCTCGCTCGGCTGCTACGACGCGGTCGTGACCTACGACGCGGTCAACGGGCTCGACGCTGGGGTGCGCGCGGCGTTCGTCGACATGGCCGGCAACGCCAGCCTCCGCGCCGCGCTGCATCGGCACTACGGCGACAACCTCGTCTATTCCGGCCGCGTCGGGCTGACGCATCAGGACGGCAGCGATGATGCAGAGATGCTTCCCGGTGCCCCGCCCACCTGGTTCTTCGCGCCCGACCAGATCAGGAAGCGTGCCAGGGAATGGGGACCCGGCGGCATCGAAAGCCGGCTCGGCGCGGCGTGGCGGGACTTCGCTCCGCGGCTCGACGGCTGGCTCACGATCACGGAAGGACGCGGACCGGAGGCCGTACAGCGCGTCTATCTCGACACCTTGCAAGGTCATATTCCGCCGCATGAGGGCCACATGCTGACGATGGCGACGTAAGCAGGTTTTCACCCGCGACCAAACCCGTGTAGCGTTGCCCGGACCGAGGTTGCGCAGAGGCAGGGAGGCGAGGCGATGTCCATTCTCGGAACGGGCAACTACAGCTATCGCGTCGTCAAGGACTGGGCCAAGCTGCCCGAGGGCTGGGCGCTCACCGACGTCGCCTCGGTTGCCGTTGACAGCAAGGATCGCGTCTACGCCTTCAATCGCGGCGCCCATCCGATGATCGTGTTCGACCGCGACGGCAATTTCATCAAGAGCTGGGGCGAGGGCCTGTTCAGCCGCGCCCACGGCTTGTCGATCGACAGCGAGGACAATCTCTACTGCACCGACGATGGCGACCACACCGTGCGCAAATGCACGGATGACGGCAAGGTGCTGCTGACCATCGGCCTGCCGGAGCGTCCGGCGCCATTCATGAGCGGCGAGCCGTTCAACCGCTGCACCCACACCGCGCTGTCGCCCTCGGGCGAGATCTACGTTTCCGACGGCTACGGCAATGCGCGGGTCCACAAATACACACCCGACGGCCGGCTGATCCGCAGCTGGGGCGAGCCTGGCTCCGATCCCGGCCAGTTCAACATCGTTCACAACATCGCGACCGATGCCGACGGTTTTGTCTATGTCGCCGATCGCGAGAACCACCGCATCCAGATCTTCGACGGCGACGGCCGCTACGAGACGCAGTGGAACAATCTGCATCGGCCCTGCGCGCTGTGCGCCTGCGGCGCGGGGCGCAAGACCTTCATCATCGGCGAGCTCGGCCCCGGCATGCCGGTCAACCTCAACGTTCCCAATCTCGGACCGCGGCTGACCATCACCGACGCCACCGGCCAGCGCATCGCCCGGCTCGGCGGCGAGCACGGTCCGGGCCTGGAAACCGGCCGCTTCCTGGCCCCGCACGGCCTCGCCATTGACAGCCGCGGCGACATCTATGTCGGCGAGGTCGGCGTCTCCAACTGGAGCACGAGCTTCCCGGACCGGCCGATGCCGGACGAGGTCAGGATCCACCGCTGCCTGCAGAAGCTGGAGCGGGTCCCGGGCTGACCTTGGTCGTCCTGCTGGTCGTCGTCGCGCCGGAAGAGATGCAACTGATTTGCAGTGCGGCGATCGGGCGCTCTGCCACGGTTCTGACGCGCTTTGGACGGCAGCTCCAAAGGCGGGAGAAGCCATGTCAAGCCATTCTTGGGGCTTCACAATCCCGTCACGCTGCATGTAGTATGTCAGGGCATGCTGCTTCGCAGCCGTTATGGAGGCCAGGAGCGTTACTTGAACGCACATGTCTCGCAAGGCGGTTGGCCGGTGTTGGTGCTGAACGCGGACTTCCGGCCGCTGAGTTACTACCCGCTGTCTCTCTGGTCGTGGCAAGACGCGATCAAGGCAGTGTTTCTCGATCGCGTCAACATTGTCGAATACTACGACCGCGCGATCCGAAGTCCGTCCTTCGAAATCCAGCTGCCCAGCGTGGTTTCGCTGAAATCCTTCGTAAAGCCGTCGACGCATCCGGCCTTCACCCGCTTCAACGTCTTCCTCCGCGACCGTTTCGCCTGCCAGTACTGCCACTCCGGCGACGACCTGACCTTCGATCACGTCATCCCCCGCAGCAAGGGTGGCCAGACCACCTGGGAGAACGTCGTCGCCGCCTGCTCGCCCTGCAATCTGAAGAAGGGCAATCTGACGCCACAGCAGGCCAAGATGTTCCCCAAGCAGGCGCCCTATGCGCCAACCGTCCACCAGCTCCATCGCAACGGCCGGCTGTTCCCGCCGAACTACCTGCACGACAGCTGGCTCGACTATCTCTATTGGGACACCGAGCTCGATCCGTAGCGGATCGGCCCGTTGTCGGTGTTGATGCTGGACATCGCCCCGGCGGCGGCGACATGCTGCTCTCGCTGGCGTCTGCGAACGCTCGGCCGCCAGATCCGCAGGCCGAATGGCCCGGCCGTCCGGCCATATATCGGACTGGATTAACTCCACTTTAGGTCCCTGTTCAGCATGCTCGCGCGTTGCCGCATGGGCCGCCGCCATGGCTGCCCGCTTCCGTCACCGATCCAGCAGGGCCGTCCGTTCCGCGCATGCAGACCGCAACCACCGAGTGCAAAGCGGCGGCGCTCGCGAAAGCCCAGGCAGCCAGCTCGCTGCAGAACATTTCCCTCACGATGTTCGCCAATGTGGCGATCGCAACGTCGCTGGCGCTGCTGCTGTATCTCAGGGAGGGCGGCACCCTCATCTTCTGGTGGCTGGGCGCAGCCATCGTCTTCGCCGCGTTCCGCGCCGGATGGGTGTCGTACCTGAAATCGTCCGGACGGATCGAGCGCGATCCACAGCGCGTGCTGCGCAATCTCACCATCATGGCTTTCGCCAGCGGCGTGCTGTGGGCGATCGTCCCGATCGCGCTGCCGGCCTTCTCCCACGCGCACAACGTCAACGACGTCGTCTTCATCATGGCCGGCACCACCACCGGAGCCATCATCCAGAGTCTCGCCTATTCGAGGATGGCGATCGCGTTCGGCGCGCCGCTGATGGGCGCGACCGTGCTGCGGATGCTGATCTCGGGCAGCGACGTCGACTACATCGTCGCGGTCGACGTCGCCTTCCTGACCTTCATGCTGTTCCGCGCAGCGCGGCTCGGCGAGCGCAACTTCATCGCGAGCCAGAAGACCGCCATCGAGGCGACCGTGCTGGCGGAATCCGTCGCCGAGGCCAACCACGCTTTGGAGCGTCTGGTTCGCACGGACTCGCTCACCGGGCTCGCCAATCGCAGCCATTTCCGCACCGTGGCCGCCGCGGCGTGCCGTTCCGGACGCGGGGTCGCATTCCTCCTGATCGACGTCGACAACTTCAAGACCATCAACGACGCGCGCGGCCACGATGCCGGCGACCGGGTCATTCAGGCCATCGCCGCGCTGCTGCAATCCGCCTGCCGCGGCGACGATCTGCCGGTCCGCCTGGGCGGCGACGAGTTCGTCGTCGTCATGCAGGGCGACGACGTGGCGAGCCGGTCCGTCGCACTCGCCGAATGGCTGATGGCCGCCCTTGCGCAGCCGCTCGCGATCGCGGGCCAGGTGCTGCCCGTGAGCTGCTCGATCGGCATCGCGGCGCATGCGGAAGGCCCGATCGATCTGGAAGAGCTCTCCGCCCGCGCCGACGTCGCGCTCTATCGCGCCAAGGACGACGGCCGCGCCTGCATGCGCGTGTTCGACGCCAAGATGCAGTCCGAGCTGACGCAGCAGCGCCGGCTCGATGCCGAGCTCCCCGCCGCGCTGGCCCGCCGCGAGCTCCACGTCGAATTCCAGCCCCAGGTCGCGATGGCCACGCAGGAGGTCATCGGCTTCGAGGCGCTGCTGCGCTGGAAGCACCCGAGCGCCGGACTGATCCCGCCGCCGGACATCGTGTCCGCGGCGATCCGATTGCGCCTGTCCGGCCAGCTCACGGAGTTCGTGGGCGAGCGCGTCTGCGCGTTCCTGCGCGCGCTCGACCGCAAGAAGGCGCACGGCATCCGGGTATCGATCAACGTCTCGCCGCGGGAATTCCCGCTTCACTCGCCGGCGCAGACCCTCAAGACCGTCTCCGAGCGCTACGGCGTCGATCCCCACCGGATCGAGATCGAGGTGACCGAAGAGGCGATGTTCGATCCCAAGCGCTGCGCCGACGAATTGAAGCTGATCGACCAATACGGCTTTGGTCTTGCGATCGACGATTTCGGCGTCGGCCATTCCTCGATCGCGAACCTGATGGCGGTCGAGATCGACACCATCAAGATCGACCGCTCCTTCATCCACGGCATCGCCGGCAACCGACGGGATCAGCAGCTCGTCGCCGCCATCACCGCGGTGGCGCTGCCGCTCGGCCACCGCATGATCGCCGAGGGCGTCGAGAGCGAGGCGGACGCCGAGTGCCTTCGCATGCTCGGCTGCTCCTACGGACAGGGCTGGCTGTATGGCAAGCCGATGAAGGAGGACGACGCCATCGCGTGGCTCGTCCAGCATCGCAGCGGTGCTGCTGCCGCGGTCGAGCGCTTGCCGCGCAGCGCGTAGGTGCTGCGCGGACGTCGCGCTCACGGATGGACCAGCACATCGGCAAGACCATGGGCAAGGCTCGGTCCGAAGGCGCCGGCCCAGGCGGCGGCGATGACGAGGACGAGGCCGGGGACGAGGCGCAGGGCGAAGGACGACCCGCCGCTGGTCCACGCCACCACGATCTTGCTGATCGTGTTCGCCGACAGCGCCGCGAGCACCGGAGCCACGGCATCGGCGGCGCCGATCTTGCCCGACGCGGCGAGCGCAGCCGCGGCCACCGCCGGCGCATGGGTATCGACGAGACCGGCGACGGCGGCGCTCGCCACCAGGCCGGCTTCGCCGAACGCCTCGCGCAACGTGGCCGACAGCACCAGCACCGCAGAGATCGTCAGCGCCAGCAACAGCGCGCCCGGCAGGCTGAAGGCGTGTCCGGGCGGCAGGTCGGCGGAACCGCTCTGCCGCAAGCCGACGATCGTGAAGATCGCGCCGTAGATCGCCGCCGCCGCGCCGGCACAGAGCAGCGGGACCAGCAGCGCCTGCAGCGCGGGGAGGCTGGTGACGGCCAGCACCGCGGCGAGCTGGGCGATGGTCGCGACCGTCGACAATGCCGCGCCGGCGGCCGCGGCGCCGCCAAGCTCCGGTGCCTTGCGCGCCCGTGCGCCCATCGCGCCGATCGTGGCCGTGCTGGAGACGAAGCCCGAGGCGAAGCCGGACACGGCGAGCCCGCCGCGTGCGCCCAGCAGACGCATCGAGACATGTCCGGCGGCACCGATCGCCATCATCAGGACGACGAGCGTCCAGATGCTGCGCAGGTTGAGCGCGCCGTACGGACCGATCGGCTGATCCGGGAGCAGAGGCAGCACGACCAGCGTGGCCGCGGCAAAGATCAGGCCGTCCTTGAGCTCGCTCTCGCTGAGCACCGAACGGACGAAGTCATGCAGCACCGGCCGGGCCGCCAACAGCACCGCCAGCACGACGGCGACGCCCGCCGCCAGAGCAGGTTGCTCGGTGGCGAGGCCGCCGAGCAGGACGGTCAGGATCAGCGCCGCCTCCGAGGTCAGTCCCGGATCGTCGCTGCGCGAACGCCAATAGGCGATCGCCGCGAGGACCATGATTCCAGCGGTGACGACGGCCAGCAGCAGCTTGCCGCCGATCAGCATGCTCACCGCGCCGGCCAGCGACGCGACGGCAAAGGTCCGCAAGCCCGCGGGCGAGCGCCCGGGCCCCTCGCCCTTGCGGCGCTCGCGCTCCAAGCCGATCAGCAACCCGATGCCGAGCGCGACGACGATCGCGATGATCGCGGGACTGAGGCTCATGAGATCCGGCATCGACATGGTCCTACGTCAAACCGCCAGGTCTGCGCCGGGGGACATCGGGCAACCCGGTACATCGCCGCACGGTTTCCCATCGGTCCGCTCAGGCCGCGACGAACGCGCTGACGATCATCAGCATACACGTGATGAGACCAAGTGCGGGGACCCATAGCGGCACCCGCACATGGGCGGCATCCGATCCGATGCGCCGGATGCGGATACGGAGCAGGCACAGATTGACGATGGCGAAGATCGTCAGCGTCGCGAGCGAGGTGCCTTCCGCCAGCCGCTCCAGCGGGAAGGCCAGCGCGAGGATCGCGACCGCCAGCATGACGAGGCCGGTTGCGATCAGCGGCGTTCCGGTGCGCGGATCGACGCGGCCGGCGATGCGCGGCAAGTCGCCCTGCCCCGCCATGCCATAGACGACGCGCGCCGTCATCGTCATCTGAGCGAGAATGGTGTTGAGCGTGGACACGATCGCAATCGCGGTGAAGGTGGCGGGGCTGATGCCTGCGACGGCATTGAACACCAGGCTGAGCGGCGCCGGAGAGGCCGACAGCACGCCCGGCGCCACGGCGGTCACCGCAATCGCAGCAATCAGCACATACAAGACGGAGGTGATCAGCAGCGTGAGCGCCATCGCCCACGGAATGCTTCGCTGCGGGCTCTTGGCCTCCTCCACGACGTTGGCGAGGTCCTCGAAGCCGACGAAGGCGAAGAACGCGAGCAGGCCGGCGAAGGTGATGCCTGAGAGAACGCCGAGATCGAGCGGCGGCGGCGTCAGCAAGGCAGGGCCGAACGCGACGCCGGAGTGAACGGCCGAGACGACGATCCACACCAGTCCGCCGGTCTCGATCAAGGTCAGCAGTCCGGCGAGCATCACCGATTCGAGAATGCCCCAGGACGCCACGATGCCGAGCGCGACCACGATGGCCATCGCGATCAGCGGCGTCGGCAGATCGATCAGTTGCCGGATGTAGCCGGCGCCGCCGAGCGTCACCGCGGCCGCCGCGATGATGCCGGTGGCGAGCCGCAGCGTGCCGGCCGCCGTCGACAGCAGCCGCGACTTGAAGGCCGCGCGGACATAGGCGGCCTCGCCGGCGCTCACGGGATAGCGGGTCGCAAGCTCGGCATAGGAGGCCGCCGTAAACGCCATCACGAACGCCGCCAGCGCAAACGCCCAGGAGGAATGGACTCCTGCATGACCGGCGACCGCGCCGATCAGGACATAGATGCCGGCCCCGACGGTCACACCCGTGCCGTAGAGGACCAGCAGCGGCAGTCCGAGCCGCCGCCGCAAGCCAGATGGAGGCACGATTGGATCTTGCGGCACCACGACGTCCATTCTTGATCACAACGAACAACAGAGTTGTAGGGGCTTAAGGGAGCAAGCGCGAGCGCTCTTGATCCCGGTCAATCCGGAGCGCGCGCCCGCGGCCGGCTGCTGCGGCATTCGGCCGCCGGGCCTTCTTCGCGAGGCGCGTTCGCCTTCACGGCCATCGGCCAACTTGAGATGCGCCGCGTCGAGACATGACTTCGCGCTCTCGCGGCGCGATGGGCCCGAGCTGTGCTGATCGATCTCCTCTCGAAACGAGAGGGCGCAGGGAAGACCGAGCCTCGGCCGAGGCCCGTGGCCCCCGTGCGGAGAAAATGCACGGGGCAGGAACCACAGGTCCAGCCGGAGCGACCCGGCCTTCCCTGCGCGATGGTTTTCACGGCTGCTCCGCGCTCTCCCCGGGGACCGGCTTGTTTGCCCCCGTCGCTCGCAACCACGCACGAACGTGATCGCGAGCTTGGCGCCAGCTTCGGGGCGCCAGAACCACACGGCTTGACCGTCCGCCACGACATCAGTCGTCTTGCGCGCGAACGCGCCCGACCTCGCGACGGCCACCACTCCCCGCCCCCGCGTATCGTGACGACGCGTACGCCCCTCTCTGCATGAGGCGGGATGCGCGGGAGATAAGCATGATTTCCGGAAAAGCGAAACAGGAATATTTTTCGCAGGCGGACTGGACATCAGCGGCAGATTGCGCTCGCCACCTCGATCGATTTGCCCGACGGGCAGCCCGGTCCAACCTGCCTACGCCAATGCGATGGATTGCTCGTGCCCGTCCCGGCTTTCACTGCGGACGGCAGCCGCCTAGGATGCCATCGTCTCCACAATCCGGAACACGCGACGTGCCCGACTTCGAGCCGATCTACACCACGACCGGCGCCGAGAGCGTGGGCCGCTTCGTGGCAACACACTACGCGCTATCAGAGCCGCTCGCGTGCCGCCTGATGAACCGCGGCTTCAACGACGTCTATCTGATTACATCCGCAACGGGCGCACGCTACGTCTTCCGTCTGTCGCATCACCGCGCCCGCGGCCCGGCCGATGTCCGCACCGAGACCGACTTCCTCGCACATCTCGCGCGCTGCGGCGTGCCGGTGGCCGCGGCGGTTCCGGCGCGCGACGGCGCGCTGTTCGTACGCGGCGAGGCGGCGGAAGGCGGCCGCGAAGGCGTGCTGTTTCACGCCATCGAGGGACGGACCCCGGAGGTCGCATCGCAGAGCGACGCGCGCGCCAATGGCGTGACGCTTGCCCGAGTGCACGCGGCGGCGATGTCCTATCGGCCCGAAGCGCCGCTCTATCTTCTGGACCTCGACCATCTGCTGCACCGGCCGCTCGCGCGCGTTCAACAGCTCTGCAGTCTGATCGATGCCGATGATGGCGGCTTTCTCCAGGACATCGCGGAGCGAACCGCCGCACGGATCAAGGCGATGGAGGGCCTGACATGGACGCATTGTCACGGCGACTGCCACGGCTTCAATGCGCGCATCGGCGCCGGCGGCGAGGCCGTGTTCTTCGACTTCGACGACGGCGGTCCCGGCTATCTGGCCTATGACCTGGCCGTGTTCCTGTGGACCAAGCTGTCGTTCGGCCGGCGCTTTCATGCGGCGTGGCACGCCTTCGTCGACGGCTACCGCTCGGTCCGCCCGATCTCGGCCGCTGATTTCGGGGCCGCGCATGCCTTCGTGATCGTCAGGCACTTCTGGCTGATGGGCGAGCAGGCCAGCCGTTCGCGCGAATGGGGTAGCGAGAATGTCCGCTGGGTCACGCAGCAGCGGGAATTTCTCGAAGGCTGGGAGGCGCAGCAGCTTGCGACGCGCTTGCTATGAGCTTGGGCGGATCGGAGGGATTGAACCGGAGAGCTCCGGCGGCCGACGCATGATCCAGGCGTTCAGGCTTGCGGGGGTTGGGTCCTTTCCGCGGTGACGATGACGAGATTAACGTTTCGCAATCCTTCCGCCGCGACCGAAGCAGACGCAGCACGCCCGCATCGGAGATTTTGAGCCATGACAGACACGATCGTTCAGTCACGTCGGCTGGGCATCATCGGTTGCGTGATCGGGCTTGTTGCTCTGGTCGCGGCGGTTCTGCCGCATTGGGTGCTGCCGGTGATCGATCCGCCGCCGCCGATCGACCAGGTCATCGTCGATGTCGGACATCGCGTGAAGGAGCGCCTGATGGCGCGCATCAAGGGCGTCGACGACCAGGCGCCGGCGCGCGAGACGTCCTGGACCGACCGCCTGCACCAGCAATTGCCGGTGGCCGCGGTCTCGCTCGGTTTGCTTGCGATCATTCTCGGCGTCGTGGGTCAGTTGCGTCGCGAGGAGCGGCACGTCGCGGCGATGGCGACGACCCTGGGCGGCTGCGCGATCGCCGTGCAGCTTTCCTTCTTGCTGATGGGCGCGCTGATCGTGGTGGCCATCATCTATTTCCTCGGCGATTTCCTCGCGCTGTTCTGATCGCGAGGATGCACGTGCCTGGATCTGCCGGCTGCGGGCAGATGCGCCGTCGTCCATCTTCGATGCCACCCATTCTGTGCGAGCGCGGCGAAGAATCCAGTGTGGTGCGCGGGGCCCTGGATTGCTTCGTCGCTGCGCTCCTCGCAATGACGGAGAGAAAGCGAGCTGCTCGAAAACGACGGGGCATCCGTGGCCTGTACGTCACAGCGGGACATCGGTTGAATGACGCACATTGCCAATATGATCGGGATGTGATTACTACGCGCTCCGGCGTCGAGCATTCGGCTCCGCCGCACAGGAGAGAGACGATGACTGCGATCATCCGTTGCTCCGCCAGGAGCCGCCGGGACTGATCCTCACGTGAGGCGAGGCTTGGTCTGGCATGCGTGCGTCCGCGCGCGCTGATAGTCCCTGACCAGTTCTCCCTATCTTTCTCCAAGGTATTTACATGGGCAATTCCCATCGCGTGGACGGCCGTGCGGCGGTCCACGGCTTCTACTCGTCCAGCTCCTGGATCGAGGGCGCCGCTGCGCGCCAGCTCGAAACCGTGGCTGACATCTGTGGCGTGCGTGCTGTCGCCGGCATGCCGGATCTGCATCCCGGCAAGTTCGGTCCCGTCGGCTGCGCCATCCTCGCCGACCATATCCACCCGGCCTTCGTCGGCTCCGATGCGGGCTGCGGCATGGCGCTGTATCAGCTCGACCTCGCTTCGCGCCGGATCCGCGTCGACAAGGCGGCCGACCGGCTGCGCGACGTCGCCACACCCTATGACGGCGACATCGTGAGCGAGCTCGCAGCTCGTCAGCTTGCGCCGTCCGACTTCGATGCGTCGCTCGGCACGATCGGCGGAGGCAATCACTTCTGTGAGCTGCAGGCGGTCGAGGAGGTGTTCGATCCGTCCTGCGGCATCGATCGCGACCGCGCTCATCTGCTGGTGCATTCGGGCTCGCGCGGCCTCGGCCATGCGCTGCTCGAACGGCAGATCGCCGACGGCCTCAAGCCGCTCGCGCCGGACAGTGGGGCTGGCCACGCCTATCTCGCAGCACATGATCACGCGCTGCGCTGGGCGTCGCTGAACCGGCAGGTCATCGCGCAGCGGGCCGCGACGGCCCTGCGCTGTGAGGCCGATCCGGTCTGCGCGTGCTCGCACAATTGCATCGAGCATCGTGCAGACGGCGTGTTGCACCGAAAGGGGGCTGCGCCGTCCGACCAGGGTCTCGTCGTCGTGCCGGGCTCGCGCGGCGCGCTGTCCTATCTGGTCGCGCCGCTCGCGTCAGCGCCAAAGGAGGCGTTGTGGTCGATCGCGCATGGCGCCGGTCGCAAGTTCGACCGGAGCTCGATGATCGGCCGTGTCGGCGCCACGCGATCGGATCGCGAGCGTCTCGCGCGCAATCCGTTCGGCGGCCGCGTGATCTGCGAGGACCGCGCGCTGCTCGCCGAGGAGGCGCCGGAGGCCTACAAGCCGATCGCCGGCGTGATCGCCGATCTCGAAGCATTCGGGCTGGCGCGCGTCGTCGCCAGCTTCCGCCCGCTGGTGACGGTGAAGAAGATCGCCGTCCAGCGGCCGCGCAGGGAGGACCGGCGATGAGACGGCTGCTCCTCACGGCGGGACGCGGTCCGGCCGAATGCCGGATCGCGGTCGCGCATGCGCTGCGGCGGCTCGCCGACGAGGCCGAGGCGGCGGACTGCGAATGCGCGATCGCGCGAGAGCAGATCGACGGGCATGGGCCGGCCAGCGCGATCGTCGTGCTGGACGGGCCGACGGCGGCCGACCTCGCGCGGCGCTGGACGCAGGGCTCGCTGCTCTGGGTGTGCCGCAGTCCGCTGCGGCCGCATCACGGCCGCAAGAACTGGTTCGTCGGCATCGTCGATCTGCCCCTGTCGGAGCGGATGGCGGCGTTGGCGGCCACCGACGTCCGGTTCGAGAGCTTCCGTGCCGGCGGGCCCGGCGGCCAGCACCAGAACAAGACCGAGAGCGCGGTGCGCGCGGTTCACGTGCCGACGGGACTGGTCGCGATCGCGCGCGACGGCCGCTCCCAGCATCGCAACAAGGCGCTGGCGCTCGCGCGTCTCGCCGCATTGCTGGACGGCCGCGGGCGCCTAGCGGACGCCGGCGAGGCGCGCCTCATCCACGCGGCGCATGACCGCGTCGAACGTGGTGCAGCCGGGCTGCGCTTCGAGGGACCGGCATTCAGGCCGGCGGGATGATCACCGGACAGCGGGGGCGTCAGCGCCCCCGGCTGCACCTTCGACAGGCAGGATGCACAGTCATCTCTCCGCCAGACGACTGCCATGCGCGCCGCTCCGCACATTGGCGGATGACATCGCACCGCCGAACGGCTAAGCGGACCGCCCCCCGGACGGAAACGAGACGAGCATGGCGGCAGCGGCCCATTGTGGCATCGACTTCGGCACTTCGAACACCACGGTCGGCCTCAGCAATTCCGCCTCCGCAGAGCTCATCCCCCTGGAGGGCGAGCAGCGGACCTTGCCGAGTGCGATGTTCTTCGATTTCGAGGATCACGGCACCCAGTTCGGGCGCAGCGCGATCGAGCGCTATCTGACCGGCCACGACGGCCGCTTCATGCGCGCGCTGAAGAGCATCCTCGGCACCGCGCTGATTCACGAGAAGACCTATATCCGGCAGAAGGCGGTGCCGTTTGCCGGTATCCTCGGCTTCTTCTTCGCGCATCTGAAGACGCGGATCGAGACGCGGCTCGGCAGGGAGATCAATCAGGTCGTGCTCGGCCGTCCCGTCCGCTTCGTCGACAAGGATGATGCGGCCGACGCGGAGGCGCAGAGCGCGCTGGAGGGCATCGCGCGGGACCAGGGTTTCAAGCACATCGCGTTCCAATACGAGCCGATCGCCGCCGCGCTCGACTACGAGCAGCAGGTCGCCCGCGAGGAGCTGGTGCTGATCGTCGACATCGGCGGCGGCACCTCGGACTTCTCGATCGTGCGCGTCTCGCCCGAGCGGCGCAGCAAGACGCAGCGCGAGGACGACATCCTCGCCAATGGCGGCATCCACATCGGCGGCACCGATTTCGACCGGCTGCTCAGCCTGAAAAGCGTGATGCCGCATCTCGGCTACGGCAGCCTGACCGCCGACGGCAAGCGCAACCTGCCGACGCTGTACTATCACGAGCTCGCCACCTGGCACCGCATCAACCAGCTCTACAAGAAGGGCGTGATCGGCGAGCTGCGGCAGATCCGCTACGAGGCCGAGCGGCGCGATCTGGTCGACCGCTTCATCAAGGTGGTGGAGGAGCATCGCGGCCATACGCTTGCGATCGGCGTCGAGCAGGCGAAGATCGCGCTGACCGCGGCCAAGTCGCTGACCTCGGTGCTGTCGGAGAAGGACGACTGGGCGCGCATCCGCTTCACGCGCAAGGATTTCGACCGCGCCATCGGCGATTCCGTCGAACGCGTGGTCGGCACGGTGACGAAGCTGCTCGACGATGCCGGCGTCGGGGCCGCTGCCATCAACACCATCTTCCTCACCGGCGGATCGAGCATGGTGCCCGCGCTGCGTCAGGCAATCCTGGCGCTGTTTCCGGCGGCGCGCATCGCCGAGACCGACCTGCTTGGCAGCGTCGGCATCGGGCTCGCGCTCGACGCGCGGCGCAAGTTCGGTTGAGCCTGCTCAGCGCGGTTCCGACGCCGAAGGCTGCGGATCCTGCACCCGGGGCGTCCGCGGCCGTGGCGCGGCGCGCGGCGCGGCCGGTGCTGATCCGGGAACGCGGGCTTGGCTGCGCTTGGCCCGAGCCGGCGGCGAGCCGGTCGCCGCCGTTCCTGCACCCGCCTGCTGTCCGTCGCGGATGATGCGCCAGGGTTCGGGATCGATCGGACGCGATTGCGGAGCAACGACTGCGGGCCGGCTGGCGCGGCGCCGCCGCGGCGGCTCGCTTGGCGCCGGCCGCGCGACCGGACGGACTACGTCGGATGTCGTCTCGGCGGCCGGCGGCGCATCGGCGGGCATTTCGATCGGGACTGCCGCCACGGCCGGCTCGGCCGCAACAGGCTCCGCTGGAACGGCGGGCTCAGGTTGAGGCGGCCTCTCGACCTGCACGATCGATCCCGTGGTCTCCTCGACCGGCCCCGACTGGAACATGTCATTCGGCAGCAGCACGCCCGCAATCGCGAGTGCGGCGGCAAGGCTTCTGCCGAGCGAGATCCGCGCAGGACGCTCGGGCGGCAGCGCGGCGCGGCTGATCATCCGGCGGCCGGCATCGACGCCGACCACCGCGACGAAGGCCGCGAAGCCGAGGCTGCCGCCGACGCTTGGCAGAACCGCCGCCGCCTGGACCAGCAACGCGGTCAGCGCTACCGCGGCGACCAGCGGCTGGACGACACCCCGCAAACGCTGCGGCGACGACATGCCGACGAAACAACCGGCAAAATACGCGTCGGACAGGCGGGCATCGTCCGGCGCGAGCTGCTGCAGGATGACGAGACCGGCACAGGCCAGTGCTGCCGAGACGAAGATGCGCGCCGGCCGCCCTGCGGCCGCAACCCGCGGCAGCCTCAGCGCCGCCATCGTTGCGACCATTCCGACGCCGCACAGCGCCAGCATGAGCACCGAATGATTGAGACCCCTGTCGAAGCCCTGAAGGCTGGCGACGCGCACCGGTGCGCCGTCGGCGCCGAGCAGCGGCGCGAGGCTGAGGAACAGAAACGAGCCGATCGCCGCGAGCGCGCCGAAGCGGCCGCCATAGCCGCGCAACAGCACGACGCGCAGCCGCATTTCGATCGCGCAGACGCTGCAGAACACGAGGCCGCAAAACAGCGACAGCAGCAGGAAGGACCTGTCGACCGGAAGCCCCGACCGCGCCACGCTCTCGCTCAACGCAACGATCGGCGTCATCCCGCTGAAGCTGCCGCCATAGACCGAGGAGGAGAAGGTCGTCGGCAGCAGATCTCTGGTTCTTGCCGTGATCAGGCCAGCGCAGAGCAGCAGGGTGGCGGTGACCGACGCGAGCGCCGGGGACAGGCCCGACGTGCACAGGTGCAGCGTCGCCAGACAACCGAGAAAAGCGCCGGCGAACGAGGCCAGCGGCACGACATTCAGCGACCGGCGCGGCCAGCGGTGAGAGCCGGGCTCGGACGGCCGGTCGAGCGCGCCATCGCGATCCGCTGTCACGGTCCCGCCAACGTCGATGGGTCCGGCCGCCACTCCGGCGCGGGCTGCACCTCATGGCGGGCCACGATGCGCGGTCGCGCCGTCGCGTGCGGCACCACCCGTGCCTGTTGGCGCTTCAGCCGGGCAGCCAGCACGCCCGCTGGCCGACCATCGCGACCGATCCGCCGGGACGGCTCTGCGGACGCGGGCGACGCGGACTGCTGGACCGGCTCACTCGAGGGCCGCGGGGCGAGCGGATTGGCGCCCTCCGGATTCAGGATCTGAAGCGGCAGATCGGGCGCTGTATCAGCGGCGAAGGCCGGCTCGCCGGGCGCCGTGCCGTCGCGCCGATCCTCGTCGTGTGAGGGCATCGTGGTCCGCGCCGGCGCAGCGGCTTTGTCCGCGTTCACCAACGGACCGTTGGGCTCCGCCACCGGCGGCTGAAACATCAGCTCGCTGGTGAGCAGCACCGCGAAGATAGCGAGTGTGGCGACGAATCCCCGCGTCCAGGCGAGGACGGTCTGCCACGGCGATTCGCCTGCCTCGACGAACAGACGAACCGCAGCATCCACGAAGATGACCGAGACGAAGGCGATGTATCCGAGGCTGCCGCCGACGCTCGGCAGGATGGGACCGGTGAGGATCAGCAGGCACGTCAGCAGCACCACCGCGGCCATCGCCTGCGGCAGGCTGCGGAGCCGCCGCAACGACGACATGCCGACGAAGCAACCGGCGGAATAGGCGTCGAGATCAGGGGCCTTGCTGGGCAGAAGCTGCAGCACCACGAGGCCGGCAAAGGCCACCGTCGCCGCAACGAAGATGCGCACCGCGCGGCGCGACCCTGCCACGGGCGCCCAGCGCAAGGCGGCCATCGTCGCCAGCATGCCGACCGAGCACAACGCGAAGGTGAGCGCGGTGCCGCCGAGCCCCTGCTCCAGCGCGCCGCGGCGCGCGATCGGAAACAGCTCGCCCTCGGCGCCAAGCAGCGGCGCGAGACCGACGAACAGGAACGAAGCGACCGCCGCCAGCGCGCCCAGTCGTCCACCATAGCCACGCGCGAGCCCCCCGCGCAGCCACATGTCGAGCGCACAGCCCAGACAGAACACCAGTCCACAGAACAGCGAGAGCAGAACGAAGGCGGCATCGAGCGGCAGGCCGGCGCGAATGACGCTTGCGTTCAACAGCGCCACGGGAGTCATGCCGACGAAGCTGCCGCCATAGGCCGACGAGAAGAACGTGCTCGGCACCAGATCCGCGGTCCGTGTCAGGATCAGCGAGGCGCACAGCAGCAAAGCCGCCGCGGCCGAGGCAATCAGCGGCGACAGCCCGGTTGCACTCAGATGCAGGGTCATCAGACAGCCGAGGAACGCGGCGATGAACGACGCCAGCGGCGGGCAGCCGAGCTGGAACAGCTCCGAGCCGTAGAACGGCGCGGCCCGGCCGAGCTGCCGATCGCGCCATGTGCGCGGATCGAAGCTCTGCTCTGCCTGCAGACGACGTAACTGACGATCCGCCGCTTTGCGGTTCATATCCACGACACCCCGAATCGCGCCAGCCCAAGATCTGCGTGATGATCTCGCGGCAAGCGAATGGTTGACGTTCGGGCGCAACCCTGAGCCCGAGCCGGCGCAGTTTCCTGCGACGGTTGTACGCGCGCTGCATTCGTGCAGGCTGCGTGTGCTCGATTCATGCACTGCAATGCAACGTTGTGGAAGTATCGGGCTCCAGTCCGGGCGTGAAAGTTCCTGGCAACCTTAATGGCGGAGCGCGATGCGAAGTATCAATGACATGCGAGTTAGACGGCGTAGCAACCCCGGCTTGCAAACGAGCTTGGTAAACGACAGCATGGCGTCATGCTCACGCCCACGTTGCATACCGCCCGTCTGATCCTGCGGCCGCTGGCCCTCGCCGATGCGCCGGCGATCCAGCGTCAGTTCGACAACTGGAACGTGATCCGCAACCTCGCGGCCGTCGTGCCGTGGCCCTATCCTCCTGACGGCGCCGAGACCTTCGTCAGGCTGCAGCTCGACAGGATCGCGGCCGGCGAGGAGCTGTATCAATGGGTGCTGGCGCTGCGCGACGGTGACGGCGAGGCCATCGGCAATATTCACTTCCGGCCGCGCATGGAGTCGATGAAGGGCCATCGCGGCTTCTGGCTCGCTGAGCCCTATTGGAATCGAGGGCTGATGAGCGAGGCGATCGCCGCCGTGAACGACTTCGCCTTCGGTCCGCTCGGGCTCGATCAGTTCACCGTCTGCAACGTCGCGAGCAACATCGCATCACGGCGGGTCAAGCAGAAGACGGGCGCCGAGTTCGTCGGCTTCATCGAGGTCGCGCACCACAATGGCGAGACCCGCTCCGAGCAATGGATCGTGCGGCGGGAGACGTGGCTGCAACGCCGAGAAAAGCAACGCGCTCCCGCCTGAGATCGTCGGCGCTACGCGCTCGCCGTCACGTCGAGCACCGCCTGCGCAAACGCCTGCGGCGCTTCCTGCGGCAGGTTGTGGCCGATGCCGCCAGTGATCAGCCGGTGCTCGTAGCGGCCGGTGAACTTCCTGGCGTATGCCTCGGGCGCTGGATGCGGCGCGCCGTTGGCATCGCCCTCCATCGTGATGGTGGGCACGGTGATGTCAGGAAAGGTCGCGAGCTTCGCCTCCAGCGCATCGTATTTCGCCTCGCCCTGCGCGAGGCCGAGCCGCCAGCGATAGTTGTGCACGACGATGTCGACGTGATCGGGATTGTCGAAGGCGGCGGCGCTGCGCGCGAACGTGGCGTCGTCGAACGCCCATTTCGGCGAGGCCGTCTGCCAGATCAGCCTGGCGAAGTCGCGCCGGTTCTTGTCGTAGCCCTCGCGACCGCGCTCGGTCGCGAAGTAGAACTGGTACCACCATTGCAGCTCGGCGGCCGGCGGCAGCGGCATGCGGCCGGCCTGCTGGCTGCCGATCAAATAGCCGCTGACCGAGACCATCGCCTTGCACCGCTCCGGCCACAGCGCCGCGATGATGTTGGCGGTGCGCGCGCCCCAGTCATAGCCGGCGAGGGTCGCGGTCCTGATCGAAAGCGCGTCCATCAGCGCGACGATGTCGGCGGCGACGGCAACCGGCTGACCGCTGCGCAACACGGTCGGCGACAGCAGCCGCGTCGTGCCGTAGCCGCGCAGATGCGGAATGATGACGCGATGGCCGGACGCGGCCAGCGTCGGCGCGACGTCGGCGAAGCTGTGGATGTCGTACGGCCAGCCGTGCAGCAGGATGACGACGGGGCCGTCGGCCGGACCTGTCTCGGCATAGCCGATGCTGATCTCGCCGGCCTTGACCTGCTTGATCGGTCCGAGCGACGTCCCCGCCCCCGGCCGGATCGCCGGCAGCTTCGACGCCGACTTGAAGCTCTGCGCCTGCCCGGCGCTGGAGCCGAGTTGAAAGGCCGCAACGGCGGTTCCGGCAAGGGTGAGGAAACGGCGGCGGCTGGCGTGAAGGATGGTCGGCATGGCGGAGGCTCCTGGTTCCGAGGTGCGGTCGTTGTGCGCCTTGCGCCCGCGCGGCGCTTGGAGGAGGCATTGATTTTTCCTTGAGGCCGGCTTGATTTTGCGGATCGCGTGACGCGAAGGTGAAACCGGCGGCCAGGACGGTGCCTGTGGTATATTGCTTCGACGATTTCGTGCTCGATCCCGGCCGCCGCGAGCTGCGCCGCGGCGACGACCTGGTCGCGATGGAGCCGCAGGTGTTCGACCTGCTCGCGTTCCTGATCAGGACGCGCGACCGCGTCGTCAGCCGCGACGACATCCTCGCCGAGGTGTGGGGCGGCCGCATCGTCTCCGAGGCGACGCTGGCGAGCCGCATCAGCGCGGCGCGGAGCGCGATCGGCGACAGCGGCGAGGCGCAGCGGCTGATCCGCACCATTCCGCGCAAGGGCGTCCGCTTCGTCGGGGCGGTCCGTGAGCAGGCCGACGCGGTGCAGACGCCGGCCGTATCAGCCGCACCCGCCTTCGACGGCCCCGCCATCGCCGTGCTGCCCTTCACCAACATGAGCGGCGATCCCGAGCAGGACTATTTCGCCGACGGGATGGCCGAGGACATCATCACCGCGCTATCCCGTTGCAGCGGCCTCGCTGTGATCGCCCGCAACTCCTCCTTCATCTACAAGGGCAAGGCCGTCGATATCCGTACGGTCGGACGCGAGCTCGGCGTCGGCTACGTTCTCGAAGGCAGCGTGCGCCGCGCTGGGTCCCGCCTGCGCATCAACGGGCAGCTGATCGATGCGGCGTCCGGCGCGCATCTGTGGGCGGAGCGCTTCGACGGCCAGCTGGACGATGTGTTCGCGCTGCAGGACCGCATCACCGAGAGCATCGTGGCGGCGATCGAGCCGACGCTCGAGCTGGCGGAAGGCGAGCGGCGCCGCGCCACGCCGCCGCTGCATCCGGACGCCTACGATCTGCTGCTGCGCGCCGCCAGCCTGCGCGACGCTTTCACGTCCGACAGCCTTGCGGCGGCGACCGCGTGTCTGGACCAGGCGCTGGCGGTCGATCCCGCCTGCGCGCCCGCGATGGCGGCTTGGGCCTATTGCCAGGCGCTGCGCCACTTCCAGGGCTGGAGCGCGCCGGACGAGACCTATCGCACGGCCGCCGTGGCGCGGGCGTGGCAGGCGTGCGAGCATGCGCCCGGTGACGCGCAGGTGCTGTGGATGGCGGCCTTCGCGATCTGGAACATGGCCGAGGACATCGCCCCAGCACGGGAGCTGTTCCGCCGCTCGCTTGCCATCAACCCGAACTCGGCGATGGCGCTGACCTTGAGCGGCTGGATCGAGATCATGGCCGGACACACGGCTGCGGGACGGGCGATGATCGAACGGGCGCGGCGGCTGAACCCGCGCGATCCGCGGGGCTGGTTCGCAGCCGGAGCGCTGGCGATCTGTGCGGTGGCCGAGGACGATCTCGCTGGCGCCGTTCAATGGGCGGAGATCGCGCTGGCGCAGAACCGGCGTTTCGCCGTCGCGCTCCGCGTCCTGATCGTGGCCCTGGTCAGGACCGGAGAGATGTCGCGCGCCGGCGAGGTCGCGCGTCAGCTTCTGAGCCTCGAACCGCATCTCACCGTGTCCGAGTTCCTCGAACGGATCCCGTTTCCGGCCGGGACGCTCGCCACAACCTACGCGGAGGCACTGCGCGCAGCCGGTGTGCCGCCATGAGCCCGTTCGCGTGCAGTGGACCGTGTTGCAACTGAGATTTTCGACATAAACGGCAAAGTTGCGAAACTTGGCTAGACCTCGTTCATACTACCTTAGGTTCCATTCCGTAGTTTCGCGGGCATCGTTCGGCGGTCATGTTGCCGGGCGGCGGAGGGAATTGATGAAGAAATTGCTTCTCAAATTTTACGAGGATGAATCGGGCGCAACCGCGATCGAGTACGGCCTGATTGCGGCCGGCATCGCGCTTGCGATCATCACCATACTCAACAAGCTCGGACTCACCCTGGAAGGCATCTTCACGACCCTGACCACGAAGCTGAACGGCGGCTGATCGATCGATTGTCTGCGATGGCGTTCTCAGGACCGGAGCAATCCGGTCGCCATGGTCGGACTGGCCGGGCCTCGCGCCCGGCCTTTGTCTCTTGATGAGCTCCATTCTTCGATGGAGCGGCGCCGCAACCGACCTATCAATGGGTCGTGCTGCGTCCAGCCTCCTCGCACGCGTTCATGCAGCGCCGGCAGGACTCGGCGCAGATCCGGCAATGGGCATGCATCTTGGCGTGCTTATCGCACTCCTCGGCACATAGCCGGCACGCCGCCGCGCAGGCCTCGAGCATGCGGCTGATCATCTCCTGGTCGGAGCCCGTGCGCCGCGTGGCAAGACGGCCGGTGACGTTGCAGACGTCGGCGCAATCGAGATTGAGCCGGATGCACTGCGTCAGCCTGGCGACGCTATTCTCTCCGAGACACGCATCGACGCAGGAGGTGCAGATCTGAGCGCAGGAGTAGCACTCCTCGATGCAGCGGACGAGTGCGTCGTCAACTCGACCGCGGACGTGCGGGTGGGTTTCGATCATCTGTTGAGCGTGCATGGGAGCTCCTGTCCGTTGGCCCCCGCGAGCGACAATGAAGATCGGCTGCAAAGGTTCTTATCGCCGCGCCGTTCGGTGCCTGACCTGTTCCCGTGGCGCGACCCCGATCGTCTTACGATCCGCGTGACGGAATTATCAGTCCGCCTGGCGTCACGGCTTCCAGCCTTTCAGTCCTGCCTCAGGCTCATCAGCGCCATTTCGCAGAACTGCCATCCGAAACCTGGCGGCGCGCGCGTATGGACGACCCGGTTCGGTTGAGGCACAACACCTCTCATCACTGACGTCGGCGGCCAAAGCCGCGGACCAAGAATGGGCGCCCGTGCGAGGCAGCCGACGATACGGAGGAATGGATGCTGATTCCGATGGCCGACGTGCCGCGCTGGTATGCGGAGCGCAAACCCGGGGACAGCGTCGCGCTCCGGCACGGCACCGATGTCCTGACCTGGGAGCAGCTCGAGCGCCGCGCCAATGCGCGTGCGCGCGCCTTCGCGGCCAAGGGCGTCAAGCCCGGCGACTTCGTCGCGATCGGCCTGCCCAACGGCAATGCGCTGTTCGAGACCAGCTTCGCGGTGTGGAAATGCGGCGCGACGCCGACGTCGCTGTCGTGGCGGCTGCCGCGCGGCGAGGCCGCCGCGGTGCTCGAGATCCTCAAGCCGTCACTGGTGGTCGGCGGCGAGGCCGACTGGAATGCGCCGAACGCGCTGCCGGCCGATTTCACGCCCGAGGGCTTTTCCGACGCGCCGCTCGCCGCGCCGGTGTCGCGCTATTGGAAAGCAATGACCTCGGGCGGCTCGACCGGACGGCCGAAGGTGATCCTCGATCACCAGCCTGCGGTAACCGACACCGCCGCCGAGCCGCCGCTCGGCATTCCGAAGGGCGCATCGCTGCTCAATCCCGGCCCACTCTATCACAACGCGCCCTTCATCGTGTCGCATTACGCGCTGTTCGCCGGCGGCAGCCTGACCGGGATGGTGAAGTTCGACGCCGAAGAGACGCTGCGGCTGATCCAGACGCAGCACATTCAGTGGGTCAACTTCGTGCCGACGATGATGCACCGGATCTGGGCGCTGCCGGAGGCGGTCCGCAACAGCTACGATCTGTCGAGCCTGAAGATGGTGTTCCACATGGCCGCGCCGATGCCGCCATGGCTCAAGGAAAGATGGATCGAGTGGCTCGGGCCCGAGCGCGTCTACGAGCTCTATGGCGGCACCGAGCGCCAGGGCCGCACCATCATCTCCGGCACTGAATGGCTGCAGCACAAGGGCTCGGTCGGCAAGATCGACGAGTCCTGCAAATTGCGCATCCTCGATCCCCAAGGCAATGACGTCGCGCCGGGCGAAAGTGGCGAGATCTACTTCCTGCCTGCGGATGGTCCCGGCAGCACCTATCACTATCTCGGCGCCGAGCCGAAGCGCCGCGCCGACGGCTGGGAGTCGCTCGGTGACATCGGCCGGCTCGATGCCGACGGCTATCTCTATCTCGGCGATCGCCTCGCCGACATGATCCTGCGCGGCGGCGCCAACATCTATCCGGCCGAGGTCGAGGCGGCGCTGATGGCGCATCCCGACATCCGCTCCTGCGTCGTGGTCGGCCTGCCCGATCCAGAGCTTGGCCAGCGCGTGCATGCGATCGTGGAGATCGACCGCTCCAGGAATGCGCAGGGAATCGTCGACGGCATGAGCGCGTTCCTTGCCGACCGGCTCAGCCGCTACAAGCACCCCGAAAGCTATGAGCTGGTCGACATGATGCTGCGCGACGATTCCGGCAAGGTGCGCCGCACCTTGCTGCGCGACGAGCGCGCGGAGTGGGTGAAGGATGGCCGCGACTTCCGTCTCGTGCCCACGCGGGCGCGCCCGGCGGCAGACTGACGGCACGGAAATTTTTCGAACGTTTACGATGCTGGCGTAGACTCCGTGAAGGGAAGGAGAGTCCGCGCCATGATGTCGAGACGACGGTTTCTGCGCGCCGCGGGTACGGCCGCGGCGCTGCCCTTGGCGCGGATGCCGCGGGCGCGGGCCGAGCTGCGCACCATCCTCAACGACGCCAGCCGGCTCAACCCGACGCCGGTCGCCAGGCATGTGGTGATCAGCAAGCCCACGACCGACGACCTGATCGCGCGGCTGCGCGCCGAGCTCAAGGAGGCGGCCGCGGCGAAACGCCCGGTGACCGCGGCCGTGGCCCGGCATTCGATGGGCGGCCAGAGCCTGCCGCGCGACGGCACGGCGATCACGCTCGACGGCGGCGCGATCGAGCTCGACACGGCGGCGAAGACCTATCGCACCGCGGCCGGCAACCGCTGGTGGGACGTGATCGCCGCGCTCGATCCCAAAGGCTTCTCGCCGGCCGTGATGCAGTCCAACAGCGATTTCGGCGTCGGCAGCACGTTCTGCGTCAATGCCCATGGCTGGCCGGTGCCGTATGGCCCGTTCGGCTCCACGGTGAAATCGATCCGCATGCTGCTCGCCGACGGCACCTTGGTGCAGTGCTCGCGCAACGAGAATGCCGAGCTGTTCGGGCTCGCGATGGGTGGCTACGGCCTGTTCGGCATCGTCGTCGATCTCGAGGTCGAGATGGTGCCGAACCTGCTGCTCGAGCCGCGCTTCGAGCGCATGGCGCCGGAGAAATTCGCCGAGCAGTTCACACGCAACATCGACGGCGACGCCAATGTGAAGATGGCCTATGGCCGAATGTCGGTGTCCCGCAAGGCGTTCTTCGACGACGCCCTGCTCGTCACCTTCCGCCCCGCCCCCGATGCTCCGGCGACCCTGCCCGCGGCAGTCAGCTCCGGCAAGCTCACCGGCGTCGCCAACACGATCTATCGCGCCCAGACCGGATGGGAGGTCGCCAAGGGCCTGCGCTGGTTCATGGAGACCCGGCTCGGCCCCGCCATCTCCGACAGCCGCTACACCCGCAACTCGCTGATGGCCGAGCCGGTCGCCAATCTGGCGCAGAAGGACATGCACCGCACCGACATCCTGCACGAATATTTCGTCGCGCCGGAGCGGTTCGGCGAGTTCCTCACCGCCTGCCGCGAGATCATTCCCAAGGCGCGCGCCGAATTCCTCAACGTCACCCTGCGCTACGTCGCCGAGGACAAGACACCCGCGCTCACGATCGCACCGGTGCGCCGGATCGCGGCCGTCATGTCGTTCTCGCAGGCGACCTCGCCCGAAGGCGAGATCGACATGCTGCGGACGACGGAAGCGCTGATCGACCGCATCACGGCGATTGGCGGCGCGTTCTATCTGCCCTATCGTCTGCACGCGCGCCGCGACCAGGTCGAGAAGGCCTATCCGGCGGCCGCGCGTTTCGTCGCCGCCAAGCGGCAGTATGATCCGAACCTCCTGTTCCGCAACGCGATGTGGGACGCCTATTTCGCATGAATACATCAGCAGCAGATGGCTCCGCATTGGACCGCTATCGCATCGCCGCGCTGGCGCTCGCCATGGCGCTCCTGTTCGCCGCCGCGACCGACTACATCCCGACCTTTATCGATGCGCAAGGCCGCGTGTTCGGCCTGTTCCAGCTCGACATCTACAAGGATGCGCTGCATGTCGCCTCCGGCCTGTGGGCGCTGGCGGCGATGCTGACCCGCCGCAGCGCGGTGTTCTTCCTGCGCGTGTTCGGCTCGCTGTATTTCCTCGACGGCGTGATGGGCGTGTTCACGGGCTCGGGCTATCTCGACCTCTCGATCGTCATCGACGGCATCCGCGACACCTCGTGGCTGGTGAAGGTCCTCTCCAGCCTGCCGCATCTCGCACTCGGCGCGATCGGCATCGCGGTCGGCTGGTCGCCGTGGCGTAGACAGGCTGCCCTCGCATGAGCCTGCGTCGTAAAGCGCTGTATCTTCTCGGCGTCGTTTTGGCAGCCGCGGCGATCGGCGTTGCCACCACCGTGATCAGCGTCGAGACGGTCTGCGTGGCCGACGTCCCGACCCCGATGGTAACCTCCTACTTCGGCATCACCGATCCCGCATATGCGCGATCACAGGGTGACAGCTTCCTGACCTTTCCTGAATGGTACATCGTCCACGCCTATGCCGACCTCGCTGCGGTGACCGGGCAGGCCTCGGAGTCCGACTTCCACTATCTATCGAGCGTCTCCGGCTTCTGGCGCAGCCTGTGCCGGGCCACGCGCCAGGCCGCAGGCTCCGGTCCCGCCACCTCGGAGCAGAAGCTGACGAACTACATCATCGGCTTCAGCTTCACCGCCGAGATGGCGCTCCAGGGCGCTTACGAGAAGAGCATCGGGGCGATCAGCTGGGAGACCACCGACGGCGTCAAGACAGCGGAGGACGCCTTCAACCTTGCCCTGCTGAAGGACTACGCGGCGTTCCTGTATCAGACGCCCTGGTATCGGTATCCCTTCGTCGCCAAGCTCGATCAGTTCTGGCGCGAGACGCCCTTCGTGCCGTCGTTCCGCGCCGTGGAGCGGCGCGTCTCGCTCAGCCTGCAATATGCCGGGCGCGCCGCCTATGCGGCCGTCATCGGCTATGTGGCGGGCTACGATCCGGCCGTGCTGACCATCCAGAGCGTCGTCACCGGCCTGCCTGCCGCCGAGCTTGCAGCCATTCCGGGCGTGAAGGTGATCCGCGAGGTCACGGACTCCAAAGGCATGAAGGGCGTGCTGGTGGAGACCGAGCGCTACGCCAAGTTCGATTCCTTCGCCAAGGAGCTCGGCCGTCATGACGGCGCCGCGTTCGGCGAAATCGCAGGCAATCATCGTATCCTGGTCACGATCGTGGTCCCTCCGGGCGACGGACGGCTGGCAGCTTTCGATGGGCTGCCTATATTCAGTGTCCCGATCCAGTCGCGCCCCGGTGCCCGTCGCATCGGCGTCGACGTACCGGTCCGGTCTTTGGTTCAGGACATCGGCCGTTTCGAAGCCGCGGGATATACGTTCGAGCATGCCTACGACTATTGACCGGCATCCCCCGTCCCGCGCCCTTCCCTTGAAGGGCGTGCTGGCCGTTGCCCTCGTCTGGTTTGCGGGCATGGCTGCCATGGCCCTGGTGATCAAGCCGGATGCGGTGGTCGTGTTCGGCCCGTCCGACCGTATGATCTCGGCGATCGTCGCCTCCGATGGAGCCTTGCTCGATGCCGGACGTTTCCACATCGCGGCCAAAACCGGAGCCACGACTGTCGGCAGCCTGTATGCTGCCGGAGCGTGGCTGGTCTGGCCCGTGATCGGCAGGGGCTGCGGCCGCGGGTAGTTGGGAAGCCAGTTCCTCCCGACGCCGATGCGGAGCCGGCGGAACTGGCGCAGCCGGCCAAAGATGTTAAGCTCGCGTTCACGCTGTGGCCGTCACGCGACACGAAGCAGAAGCTTGGTCGATGCACCCGGGGGTATCGACAGAGCAGGAGAACGAAATGCCTTCTTTGACCGAATGGAAAGTGCCGTCCGCCTTCCAGCCTCGCGCCGAAGACTATCAATATGATCTCGATCAAGCCCTGTCCTCGATCGTGGGCCTGCATGCCATCATTCCGTCCGACGCCTTCAGCGCGGAAACGCTGGGGACCGAACGTGCCGGCAATGCCGTCGTCATCGACGACGGGCTGGTGCTGACCATCGGCTACCTGATCACCGAGGCCGAATCCGTCTGGCTGCACCCCAATGACGGACGCGTGGTCGAGGGCCATGTGCTCGGGTTCGACTTCACGACCGGCTTCGGCCTGGTGCAGGCGCTCGGATCGCTCGACCTGCCGGCGCTGCCGCTCGGCTCGTCGGCGGCAACCAAGGTCGGCGATCATGTCGTGCTCGGCGGCGCCGGCGGACGCACGCGATCGGTCGCGAGCCAGATCATCGCCAAGCAGGAATTCGCCGGCTATTGGGAATATCTGCTGGACGAGGCGATCTTCACCCACCCCGCCCATCCGAATTGGGGCGGCACCGGCCTGCTCTCGGCCAAGGGCGAACTGATCGGCATCGGGTCGCTGCAGTTGGAGCGCGAGCGCGACAGCAAGGACGAGCACGTCAACATGATCGTGCCGATCGACCTGTTGAAGCCGATCATCGATGATCTCAGGCGCTTCGGCCGTGTCAACAAGCCGGCACGCCCCTGGCTCGGCATGTACGCGACGGAGGTCGACGATCGCGTCGTCGTGATCGGCGTCTCCGACAACGGCCCGGCGGCCCGCGCCGAGCTCAAGGCGGGCGACGTGATCCTCGGCATCAACGGCGACAAGGTGACGAGCCAGAGCGAGTTCTATCGCAAGCTCTGGGCGCTCGGCGCAGCCGGCGTCGACGTGCCGCTGACGGTGCACCATGAGGGCGTCACCTTCGACGTCACCATCGCCTCGACCGACCGCGCCAAGCTGCTCAAGGCGCCGCGGCTGCACTGAGGCGGCCGCGGGCCTGCGTTCACGCGTTGACGTGCCAGGCCGCAGCGATCTGGTCGTGCAGTTGCGCATCCGTCGGCAACTGTGATGCCACCGTGGGATCGAAACCCGGATGCGCCTGGGCGTAGGTCGCCATGGCCTGCACGAGTTGCGAAACCTGGGTATCGATCTCGAGACCGCCGGCCTTGATCTCCTGCAGCTGATAGGAGCCGCCAAGGAACCAGTCGGCGACGGTGACCTGCTGATGGGTGCCGAGAATGTCGATCTCCAGATCGTTGCCCGATTTGACGAACCAGAAATTGTCGGCCGTGTAGGTCGTTCCGAAATCGAGCGTGCCTGTCGGCTTCGACAGCGACGCTACGCCGTTGATGATGACGTCGTTGCCGTCGCCTTGCGCATAGACGTAGGTGGCGCCGACGCCGCCGACCAGGATGTTGTCGCCGGCCCCGCCCTTGAGCACGTCGCTGCCGCCGCCGCCGATCAGCAGGTCGTCATTGGCGGTGCCGAACAGCGTGTCGTTGCCGCCGCCCGCGATCAGCAGCGCACCGTCGGACGCAGCAATGATCGCGCCCGGCACCGGATCGACCGCGACCGTGGTCGCCGCGTCGCTCAAGGCTGCGCTGAGCCAGTCGAGATTGTCGGTCTTGCCGCCCCAGAGCACGCCGATCGCCAGGTCGATCAGGCCAGCGTCCTCACTGTCGAAACTCGCGACAGCATCGATCAGCGCGAGCTTGCCCAGGACGTCGACAGCCGATCCGGTGTCGGCGCGCGACCACAGGTCGGACGACAGATCCGCGACCAGCAGGTTGTTGGCCGTGTCCTGATAAAGGATGCCGTGCTCATGGCCGATCACGCCCGGCGTCGCCGCGACCTCGTCGTGGTTCTGCGCCAGCAGTGCCGAATATTCCACCACGATCTCGGCCAGCGCCTTCTCGACCCCGCCGTTCTTCAGGTAGGTCGCCGCAGTGTCGGCGCTGACGCTGTTGCCGAGCACGCCACCGCCGTTGAACAGGGCCTGCACGGCGCTGTTGCCGTAGCCACTGGCGTCGGTCACCGTCGAATAGGCGATCATGTCCTTCATCTTGTCGGACGGCGCGCCTTCGCCGCTCACACCGGCCGCGGGAATGCCGACGGCCGAAGCAATGGCGTCATCCTCCAGCGGCGCCAGCAGCACAGCCGCCGCCTTCTTCCAATCCTGGGCACCGTTGTCGCTCGCCCACTGCATCATCGTCAGCAGCGCGATCGAGTGCAGGCTGACCGGATCCTGACCGAGATCCGTGCCCGCGCCGAGCACGGTCTTCTGCTCTGACGAGATGCCGATCGCAGCATGGGCGATGGCAAGCGCGCCGGCGACCGGTCCGAGCTGCAGCAGCGCCAGCGGCGCTTCCAGCACCGGCGCCGCAGCCCGCACATATTGCAGGATCTCGCCGGACAGGGAGACCATGTGAATGTCGGAATAGCGGTCGACCGGGTGCGACGTCAGCGCGCCCCAGAAGCCGTGCAACTGGTCGTAGCGGACCTCAGCCGCGAATTCGAACGGCATCGCGTCATACGCATAGGCCACCTTGTCGTTGAGCGCCGCGATGTAGCCGGCAAGTCCGCCGCCGAGCGAATGTCCGGTCAGCGAGACGTTCGATGTCGCCCATGTCTTGTAGTAGGACTCCGCATCCGGGAACTGCGTCGGCCAGCCGGCCAGACCTGCACCGCCAAGCCACGATGGCACGTCGGCGAGACTGTCGGTGCCGCGAAACGAAATGATCCGTGTCGATGGATCGCCCGCGAGCTGATAGGTCGCGGCCTCGAAATTGTCGGCGGTCGAGGTCACGCTCGCCGCCACCAGCTCATAGCTCCCGATACGGTTGAAATTGACCACGAGCGTCGGGTTGACGCCCCTGTTGTAGACGTCCATGGCGAGCACCGCGTTGATCAACGCGGCCGACGGCGATTTGGTCATGATGCGAATCCCCCCTCGGCAACCGATCGGCAGTTTTGACCCAGGGCGGTGATCCACGAGGAACCCTCCGCCGCGCCGCCGGCTCTCACCAAGTGCGACATCGCGCCCGAATTTTGTCAATCAACTATCGTCTGCGCGTGTATTCGCGCGCGACTCACCTGCCGCGCGCGACGGCAGCGTCCGGACCGTGTTGACTTGCAGGAGCCGCATCGCGAGATTGCGGCTTCGCGGAGCGAACACGCGTTCGGAAAATGGTCATTGCCCGGACGCCCGATTTTGCGTTGCATGACCGGCAAGCAGACGAGACGGCCAGCCCCGCGTATCGCGTATCAAGGAGACCTGCATGACGGATGCCGTGGTGGATGACATTCTCATCGTGTTGCCGCCACTGCTGCAGACGCTCGAAGCCCTGTCCCACGTTGCACGCTACCTGAACCCGCCGGATTTCGATCGCGTGATGGCTGACGTCGGCGATCCCGAGCAGGTGCTGCACACGGCGCGGATTCATCTCACGTCGTGGCCGGCGGACTTCGCCCATATCCGTATCGCCTTCGACACCGCAGCGGACGCAGCGCTGATGTCGTTTGCCGGCCTGCGCGCCGTTCAGCGCGGCGAGGGCGACCTGGTCGACGTGTTCAGGGCCCTCCGTCAATTGCCCCGCGCACTCGAGGCGCTGTTTCCACTGGCCGCGACGCTGCCGCCGCTGAGCGAGTTCTTCCTCGATCCCGCCGTCGACGGTGACGACGGGCTGCGCCAGCTGCTGGCCGCGTCCTCTGCAGGCAAGGACACCGTGTTTCACGACCATAACGAGATCGGCAATCGCGGCGGCTTTTCGCTGTATGTGCCGGAATACTACACGGCGGACCGAGACTGGCCGCTGGTCATGGCGCTGCATGGCGGCAGCGGCAACGGCCGCGACTTTCTCTGGAGCTGGCTGCGCGCCGCGCGCAGCCTCGGCGCGATCCTGGTTGCCCCCACCGCGGCAGGACCGACCTGGGCGCTGATGGGCGACGACGCCGATACGCCGAACCTCCTGCGCATTCTCGACCTCGTCCGCAGTCGCGTCGCGATCGATCCCGCCCGCATGCTCCTGACCGGGATGAGCGACGGCGGCACGTTCTGCTACGTCAGCGGACTGGCCGCAGGCTCGCCGTTCACGCATCTTGCGCCGGTGGCCGCGACGTTCCATCCGCTGATGGCCGAGATCGCCGACCGGGACCGTCTGCGCGGCCTGCCGATCCAGATCGTGCACGGCCGGCTCGACTGGATGTTTCCGGTCGAGATCGCGCGGCATACGGCGGACGCCCTGGCCAAGGCCGGCGCCAACGTCGCCTATCGCGAGATCGACGATCTCAGCCACTGCTATCCGCGCGAGGCGAATGTCGAGCTGCTGCGCTGGCTGATGCGCTGAGCTTGATTCCCTTGCTACGACATGGCTGATCGGCAATGCCGCCGACACAATGTCGGCGGATTTTGTCCGCATTGGTTCTGCTCGGTCATACAGCGGGGGCGCTGCACACGGGCGGCCATGACGCCGCCGAAGGTCTGCTCATGCCCTCGCCGCTGATGCCCTCGCCTGCCGCGTCCGTCGCGCAAGTCTCGTCCGCCCGCTCCTCCACCTCCGTCGTGCTCGCCAATGGCGTCAACCGTCTCGAGGTGACGCTGAAGCTCACGACCGCGATCCTGGCGCTGGCCGCCGGCGTCTACACCTATCTTGGCGTCCGCGAGCTGCTCAACGGCAGTCCGACCACGGTATTCTTTGCGGCGGTCATCTACTCAGTCGCGGTCTCGGTCGGCATCTACGCCTTCTGGGTGTTCATGATGCAGTTCATGCCGCACGTCACCAGCGCGATCGGGCGCTTGATGATGGCCGGCTGCATGCTGCTGGGCTCGCTGATGATCGTCGCGATGTCGTCCTGGCTGAATGCGTCGGCCCTGGCCGGCGCCGCAGCGATCCAGCAGCATCTCGCCATCACCGTGCAGAACTACACACGCGACCTCGACAGGGCCAACAGCCAGGCCATCGCTGCGCAAAGCCTGCTGCCGGACATCCAGCTCGCCTCCTCCCGCTTCGCCAAGCTGGCGGACGCCGAACGCGCGGGCTCGCTCACCGGCACCTCCGGATCGGGCACCGTGGTCCAGCTCCTCGCGCAGATGTCGACGCAGCTCGACGGACTGGGACAACAGGTCCAGGAGTCAGGCAAGCGCGTCTCTGCTCTCTACGAGCAGGGCGGCAAGAGCCTCGCCAAGATGCGCGAGCTGATCTCCGACCGCGGGCCGATCGCAACGCGTAGCGATGCCTTCGCCACGGAGTCGTTGAACCTGATGGGCGTGATCGCCAATCTGCAGCAGACCTCGGTGGCACCTGCGGTGAGGCGCGCCGCGACGTCGCTTTCGGCCGGATTCATCGCGCCTGCCGCAGGCGGACGCAGCGGCGACCTGGCCGAGCGCCAGACCGCCGTCGTCGGCAAGGTCGAGGGCGCGATCGCCACCCAGGCCGCCTCGCTCGCCGACGCCGCCGACAAGATCCTGGCGCTGCCGCGCATCGAGCCGACCCGGTTCCAGACGCTGTCGCCCGCTGAAGCCGTGCTGCACTACGCCGGCGACTTCATCCCGAGCTGGGCCGGCGCAATCTCGATCGACCTGATGCCGGCGGTGCTGGTGCTGATCCTCTGCGTCGTCCATGCCGCCATCCGCCGCGAGGGCCTGCCCGCCGTGAGCGCCTCCAGCCTGACCGCCGCCGATCTCGTCACCGCATTGCAGATTGCGCGCGAGGTCGAGGACGCCAGGCGGGCGGCCGAGCGACGGCCAGCCGAAACGCCCACGGAGGAGCCTTCTGCACCGGCCATTGAGCCGGCGCCGGCCGCGGTGGATGAGAACGTGACGTCGCTGTCATCGGCTCGAATCGGAAAGTAGTCCCGTGGCTTCGGCGCTGAACCGACGCGTCCATGCCTGGCTCGCGGACAATCCCGATGAGAGCATTCTGCGTTGGGTCTTCCGCAGCATCCTCGTCGTCACCGTCGCAGTTCTCGCGGCGGACCTGCTCGAGTTGAATGCTCCGCAAGTGCCATCGGATGCGGCCCCGCCTCAGCTCGACATTCGGCGCGACGCGCCGGACCTGCCGGAGGAATCACCATCCGTGCTGGCGCCCCTGATGAAGCGGCTGATGCCGCTGCCGCAGGGCGATCGTGCCTTGCAGCAGCCGATTCAGTTCGAGCTGCGCGGCGGCGGCCGGCTGTTCGCGACCGGCACGATTACACCCGGCAGCGCGCGCAGCTTTGCGGACGCAGTCGAACGTCATGGCGAATATATCAGGACGATCGTGCTGAACTCGCCCGGCGGCTCCGTCGCCGACGCGTTGGCGATGGGGCGACTGATCCGCGCGCGGAAATTCGCAACCGAAGTGGAGGCGGGAAAATATTGCGCCTCGTCGTGCCCGCTGGTGTTCGCCGGGGGTCTCGAGCGCCGGGCCGGCGAGCGGGCGATCATCGGCGTGCATCAGATCGCCGCAGTCCCCACGTCCGGGACCGCCGTGAGGTCCGGCGACGACATGAGCCTTGCGCAGAACATCTCGGCGCGATGCCAGCGCCATCTCGCCGAGATGGGCATCGATCTGAAGGTCTGGGTGCATGCGATGGAGACGCCGCATGACCAGCTGTTCACGTTCAAGCCCGACGAGATGAAAACACTCAATCTCGTCACCTCGCTGCCGGAATCGCGGCCTGAAAAATCGCGCAGTTAGGATGTTCTGATCGCGGTGGACCGGGACCGCGGCGGGCGTGGAACCAAGTTTCGACCGCGGCGTTATTGGCCGTCACACTGGAGAACATGACATGCGGACATTCGTGGGAATGATCCTGGGGGCTCTCATTCTGGGGTTCGGCGTCTACATCCATGATTCGATGCAGACCTCCGAGGTCGCCAACGGGCCGACCGCGCAGACGCGCCGGACGATCGTGAACTGGGACGTCGCGGCGGACAGCTGGAATTCACTCAAGACCCGCGCGCATGACGACTGGGTTCGCATCTCGTCGAAGTAACGCGCACGACGCTGCTGTTTTCAGGGCGCCTCGGCCGTTGGTCGGGGCGCCTTTGCTTTGCCAATCAGTTGGCCGCCCTGGCCTTGCGCGCGTCGGCGATGACCTGCTCGAACTGCGCCATGGTCAGCACGCCGGGTACCCTGAACTTGCCGACGATGAAGGACGGCGTACCGCGGAAACGCAATCCCCGCGCCTGCTTGTCGTTGCGCGCCAGCATGTCATCGATGGCCTTGGCGTTTGCGGCGAGGTCGCGCTTGGCGCGGTCGACGTCGACTCCTGCTCCCGCGAGCAGCTCGTCGATGCGCGGTTCGGTGAGCTTCGAGCTGACGCCGATCAACGCCTCATGCGCCTTGGCATATTTGTCCTGATATTTGCAGGCCAGCGCCATCCGCGCGGCAACCACGGAAGTCGGCCCGAGAATCGGCCACTCCTTGAGAACCCAGCGCACCTTGCCATCATCATGGATGACCTGCTGCAGCTCGGGATCGAGCTTGCGGCAATACGGACAATTGTAGTCGAACCATTCGACGATCGCGATGTCGCCCGAAGGATTGCCGAGCACCGGCGCATCGGGGTCGCGCAGCACCGCGCCCTCGTCGGGCTCGTCGGCATCCTCGGCGCGACCGTCGCGGGGCCACAAGGAAAGCGCCGCGCCTGCGCCAAAAAGCGTCAACACGTCACGCCGGCTGCTGGCGGAGGTGATCGCAGTCGAGGGGACGCGCTTCATTGAGGTCAGCTCCAGATATGCAGCAGGCTGCGCGTCAGCATATACAGCGCCACCACCGCGATCACGACGGAAAACACCACGTTCAATGCGCCGCGCCGTCCAGAGAGATGGCGCGCCAGGCGCGTGCCGGCAAGGCCACCCGCGATCCCGCCGGCGATGAACAGTCCGGCGAGATCCCAGGCGACGAGCCCGGACCAGGCATAGCTCGCCGCGGTGGTGAGCCCGAAGGTCGTCACCGCGACCAGCGACGAGCTGACCGCATTCATGATCGGCATGCCCGTCGCAGCCATCAGCGCCGGCACGATCAGGAAGCCGCCGCCGATGCCGAAGAAACCGGACAGCGTGCCGGTGCCGAGACCGAAGCCGACGATCGCCGGGACGTTGGCCATGCTCATCTTCACATCGGGGGTGCCGATGCGGGCGCGCGTCTTCAGCATCAGCATGGCGATGACCATCATCACCAGCGCGAACAGCGCCAGCAGCTTCTGGCCGTCGACCATCTTGCCGAGCAGCGAGCCGGTGAAGGCGCCGACGATGCCCGCCGTTGCGAACAGCGCCGCGATCGGCCAGATCACAGTGCCGCCGCGCGCATGATTGGCGAGATTGATGGCCGCGTTGGTGGCGACCGCGATGGCGCTCGAGCCGATCGCGATGTGCGGCTCGGGCACGCCGACGACATAGACCATCAGCGGCACCGCCAGCACCGAGCCGCCGCCGCCGACGAGGCCGAGCGAGAACCCGACCATCGCGCCGCAAAACAGGCTGAGCACACCTTGGACAGCAGAGATCATGGCGAGAGCAGGGTCATTTCCCGCACGGGAAGGCAAGCCCCAAAATCACCGGAGCAGCAATTCCGCCGCCACCGGCGCGAACCGCCGCGCGACCGGCGCCGAGCCGAGTCCGGCCGGCGGTCTCGCGGCGATGCGGGGCGTCGAGAGCGGCGGCCGAACGCATGATGCCTCCGGCCGCCGGCAACGTCTCGTCAACCCGGATCAGGCAGCGCCCTTCAGCTTCTTGGTGCATTCGCTGTAGTAGCCGCCGCCCTTCTGGATCCACTTCAGGCCGCCATTGGCGTTGGTCGCCTTGTTGGCATTGTACTGATCGACGCAGGTCTGCAGACGCGCCTTGCCGGGCTTCTCCTTGGCGTATTTCGGGTCCACCGCGTTGGGGAACACGGCGGGACCGGTCGGCGCGGGAGCGGCCTCCTTGGCGTCGGATTTCGCCGCCTTGGCCGGCTTGGCCTCGGCCGCAGGTGCGGCCGGAGCCGCCGGTGCCGCGGCAGCGGTGGCATCGCTGCCGCACTGGGCCTTGCGGAAGTCGTTCCACTTCTGGCCGCCCAGCGTGCCGGCCTCCTTCGCCTGCTTGTACTTGGCGCTGCATTCCTGCGCGGTCAGCGCTTTCGCCGGCGCGGCGGCGAACGTCGCGAGCCCGATCACGGCCAGCGTAGCGAGTGACGAAGCAACCAATGATTTTGCGTGAAAACTCATCCTCGATCTCCCTGTGGAGCATGGTGGAATGGGACGGTAATTCTAGCGAGACGCCCGCGACCGACAAAGCCGGCGGGAGCATGGCCGCGCGAAAATATAATTTGCGTCGCGCGGCGATCCGGCTCATTCCATTCACTGCGGGTTCAGCATCGCCGGACATCGCAGCGTGCCTTTCGTTCGAGGACTTCAGCATGAGATTCACTGCCCGGGCGGCGATTGCGGCCATCGCAATGGCCACCCTGTCGGCTGCGGGCCCCGCCCGCTCGCAACCCGGATTGACGCTGCCGTCGCGGCCCGATGCCGCCACCGACAAGTTCGCTACCCTCGACAAGGCGGCGCGGCGGACGATTTCCATCGCCTGCTCCAAGGAGGCCGACGAGCAGGGGCTGAAGGGCAAGGCACGCGGCAAATTCCGCTCGGCCTGCAAGCGCGACAAGGCCGCGGCCGCCGCCGCGACCACACCCGTGCCCGCTCCCTTGCCGACGCCCGACAAACCGAAATGACCGGCCCCTGCGGGCGCATGCGCGCATGGCGCCTGCGCAGCGGCGGGAATTGTTCGCGCAGGCAGGTTTTGGCATAAGGCGCCGTGCGCCAGATCATCTCCTCCCTCCCCTTTGACCTGCCGAGCCGCGCCAAGACCCTGAGCGCGATCGAGACCCTCGTGCTCGGCACCGCCGGCGGCCTGATCTTCCTCGTCGCCCATCTGCCCGGCGGGCTGATCTCCGGCGCGATGATCGCGACCGCGATCGCCGCAATCGCCGGCCGCCCGCTGGCGATGCCGCCGATCCTGACCCAGACTGTGCTGCTGCTGCTCGGCATCTCGATCGGCGCCGTGGTCTCGCGCGAGCTGATCAACCATGTCAGCGCCTATCCGGTGACCATCGGCCTCCTGGCGCTCGCGACGTTCTGCTCCACCTTCGGCTCCAGCCTCTATCTGCAGCGCGTCCATGGCTGGGACCGCACCTCGGCGCTGCTCGCCGGCAGTCCCGGTGCGCTGTCGCAGATCACGATGCTCGCGGTGGAGCGCGGTGCCGACCTGCCGGCGATCGCCGTGGTGCAGACGCTGCGGGTGATCATCCTGACGGCGGCGCTGCCGCTGGTGCTGGCAGTGGCCGGCGTCGCACCGGCGGCGCCGATCTCGCTCGGCCAGAGCGTCGCCTCACCGCTCGGCCTGCTCGCACTGCTGGTGGCCTCGCTGGTCGCGGCGATGCTGATGCAGCTGATCAGGTTTCCGGCGAGCTGGCTGTTCGGCGCGATGGTCGCCAGCGGCGTCCTGCACGGCACCGGCCTCGTCGAGGGCGGCCTGCCGGATTGGATGCGCGGCGTGGCGCTGGTCGGCATCGGCGCCCTGATCGGCAGCCGCTTCGCCCGGATGCGGGTGAAGACCCTGGTCGGCCATATCAGGGCGGCGCTGGGCTCGTTCGCGATCGCGGTGGCGATCTCGGCGCTGTTCGTCACCGTGATCGTGCTGGTGACGCATGTGCGCTTTTCCGACACCATCGTCGCGTTCGCGCCCGGCGCCATGGACGCGATGATGGCGCTGGCGCTGACGCTGCACATCGACCCGATCTTCGTCGGCGCGCATCACCTGTCGCGCTTCGTGTTCGTCACCATCGCCACCCCCGGCATCGTCCATCTGTTCGGACGGCCGCAGGAGGATGTCGACGACTAGGCGCGCTTCCGGGTGATGCCCCAGCCGGCGATGGCGGCGATCAGAAGCGAGATCAGCACGCTGTAGCCGGCGAGCGACAGGCCGAGGAAGCGGAATTGTACCTCGTCGCAGCGTACGACCTTGACGCTGTCGAGCCGCTCCAAGAGGCTGCCGGCGCTGCCGAGATTGCCGATCGGCCCGGTGCATTCGGTCGGCCCCGGCCAGAAGCCCCATTCGACGCCGGAGTGATAGACGCCGAGCCCGGCATTGCCGAGCGCGGCCAGCGCGACCACGCCGAGCCCCGCGAGCACCAGCGCGCGCGGCGCGCCGCCTTTGGCGGCGAGCGCGATGAGCAGCCCGAGCGGCACGATCGCATAATAGGCCCAGCGCTGCTTCAGGCAGAGCTCGCAGGGCTGCAGGCCCCAGACCAGCTGCATGTACCAGGCGCCGGCCAAGGCCGCCGCCGCGATGCCGGCCGCGAGCAGCGCCGCCGCCACCGCCGGGCTCATGGCTCCCGCCGCGGGGCGCGCCATCACAGAAGTATTGGTCATCGGTCCTCCCGAACGGGGCTGCATCCGGTCCCATGCCGGGCCGTTCCGGCTCCTACTCCGGCCCGCGAAAGCTGTCGAGATGCGCGCCCATCACGTCCGTGCGGGTTGACCCGGCCCGGCCGCCCGCTATAGTCCGCCCGCTTCGCTATGGTTCCTGCACAGGCCCGGCGAATGCCCCTGTGGCGGAACTGGTAGACGCGCTCGACTCAAAATCGAGTTCCGCAAGGAGTGCTGGTTCGATTCCGGCCAGGGGCACCATTTGGGCGTTCGCCCGCATCCGCCGACGTTCGTTTCCCCCTCAAAATCAAAGATCGACCGCCGTCTGCCCGTCACCGGCGTCCGCCCGTTTTGTTGGTATCCGCCCCCTCTGCTGGTATCCTTGATGGTAGCGCGCGGGGGTCATGATATCGCGAGCCTTGGGTGGAATCGAACCTATGCCGGCCAAATCCGCCCCCTATTTCCGGCACCTGAAGCCGGCAACGAAAGACTACAAGCGCTCAAATGAAGGCGGGCTCTTCATGCTCGTCACCGCGACCGGATCGTAACTTTGGCGCTTCGCCTATTGCTACGACGGCATGCAGAAACCGCTCGGAAACTAACCTCCATAGGCTTCCTTCGCTGACAAGCGTGGGTCAGTCAGACGCTGGTGGAAGCCCCAACTCGGGGATCCTGTCGCGCTGCGGATCCTGGAAGTCGAACAGCATGCGGCCAGGGATCTTGCCAATCTCGAGATTTTCGATGAGGAACGCGCGAACACCGAAGTGGCCCTTGAAGTCCTGTCGCACCTTGTCCCAGTCCGAGAAGGCGCAGAACTTCTCCTTGGGAATCGTGCAGGGTTGGGTCGGTGGATTCTTCTGTGAGAAGCCGAGCGGATGCCAATCGCGGTAGAGGCCGCCGACGAGCTCCTTGGCGGCGTAGTGCCCGCAGAAGAAGGTCTGCGCCAGCTCGCAATAATGCGGGTAGAACGGCTTGAAGTTGTCGATACGGTAGGTCTGAATGCCGGTGTCGCCGAACTCCCTGAGCTCCGCGTCGTGAAGCTTGCCGGGCTTGAGAAAGCGATCCTCCGGCGCAACGCCGGCCTCGACATTGCTGACGACCTGCAACAGACCCCGCGCATTGGCCGGATAGAGATCGATCTGCAAGGGAAAGATCACGACTGATACACGGTAGCCGGCGACGTAGCCGATGCCGAACAGGTCGAGCGCTTCCTTGACCGTATGACCCTTCAACTCCTCGTAGTCGGCGACGAAGGAATACTTCTGCCGGGGCGGACCGAGCTGGGTCAGCGCGTCGATGCCGAGGGCGGCATCGGAGGGGCTGCGCGAGATCATGCGGATGACGTAGCGCACACGTCTGTTGCTGGCGAGATCGTCGATCGCTTCATTGACCGACTTCCTGCGAATCGGATCCTGCGACACGTAGAACAGCGCCAGCGACGGACCGGCCGCGGAGAACAGGATGCCACCAACCAGGCAAAGGAAGAACGCCGCCTTGAAGAACGAGGTGACCTCTTCCGGTTTTGACCTGAGCGCGATGCAGGCGAACACCGTGGTGATGAGCAGCAGGATCAGTCCGACCGCCAGCAGCGCTGCGGTCGAGGATGAGGCGAGCACGAAGCTCAGCACCTGAACGAAACCATCGATGGCCTTGTCCATATCATCTCCCTCCGTCGTGAAGCCGTAGAGCTTCCAAACCCAGTCATGACTGCCAGCTCAGTCCTTGTCGGCGGTGCAGCGTCCGCCCGAGAAGCCAGCGAAGGCGGCACAGGTCTTGAAATTGAGCGAGAGCTTGTACAGGTCCGTTCGCTTGGCCGTCTCCTCGTTGCGCCCCTTCTGATAGGAGAAGGCGAGCGCGACGTTCGGGTTGACGTCGTATTTGATCGTGCTGTCGAGCCAGCTGCCGCTCTGCCCGGAATAGACCTCGCGCCACCAGTGATAGGTAACGGCGCCGCTCAGACCGGCGAGCGGCTCGGCCCAGGCCGGCAGCGCGGTGCCGAAGTCCGCAACGCGGAACAGAAACGTCGCTTCGGGGCCGATGCGCAGCGAGCGGCCGAGACCGGAGAAGCCGATCGGTACGACACCGCCCTGGCGCTCGTCATATTGCACCTTGAGGTCGGGACGGAAATTGGTGGTCACGAAGGTGCCCGGAATCTGCCGGCTCACGCGGAGATACATCGGCATCCATTCGAGCTTGGCCTGCCCAGTGGTTCGGTTCAGGATCCCGTCGCGGGTTTCGAGCCAGCTGCCGCGGACATAGTCGGCGCCACCGATCGGGTTGATGAATCCGACCTCGGCGCTGCCGCCGACGGTGATCGCATCCCGGCTGTCGTCGCTTGCCGCGGCGGAATGCGCTTCCTTGTCGACCTTCACATAGGACGCCAGGCTGGCACCGATGAAGCGCGAGTAGTCTTCGTTGAGATAGCTGTAGGCGAGACCGACCAGTCCATTGACCTGCCAGATCGTGTCGGCGGCCGTGTTGTTGCGCGCCCAGGACAATTCCGCACCCGTCGCCTTCTCATTGGACTGCGGCTTGCCGAACATGTCGACATCGGCGAAGTCCTTGCGCACGAACCAGATGAAGTCGCTGACCGGCGCGGGCCCGGGCGCCGTCTTCACCGCCAGCGCTGCGGCTGCGGCCGACGCCCGCTGCGGGCGCGGCGTGGCGGCGACGGGCCACTGCTGCCCGCAGGCTTGTTTCAGGCGCTTGTGCGCATAGTCGCGCGCGATCGCCGTCCAGTCCGGCTCGGCCGCGGGGGCGGTCTTGTAGCACGCGAAGATGTCGTCAGCAGCTGCCGCCTCGGCTGCGGCCTGCGCCGCAAGGATGCCGCCCGCGACGACGACGGTGAGACTGGCGAGGCTCATGCGCTTCATCGGTACCTTCCTTCATGTGGTGGGCTGGATCCCGCCGGTGCCCGCCTCAGTTTCCGGCGGTGCGGACCTTCTGGTAGATCAGCGTCACGATATCCTTCACCAGTTCGCAGCCGGCGAACTCACTCGGCGTGTAGCTGGCGCGGCGCCACCCCCGCAGATGCCGGCCGATGTCGTAGATGTCATAGGCATCCAGGCCGAGATCGCCGGCGAGCGAGGTCGCCTCGGTCGCCGAGGGCCACTGGCGATGGAAATAGTCGAGGACGTATTGCTCCACTCTGTCGCGCGTCGTCGTCATGGATTGCTCCGGGATTGAGGAATTGGGCCCGCGCGCTGGCGGACGAAACCTGCAGGACGCGGCCTGCAGGTTTCATCCGCCGCTCGCCGCATCACTTGCCAAACAGAGGACCGACGGACGGAAGAATGACCGCCGTGACCGTTCCCTTCGCACCGTCCGCAGACGGATTGCCGAAGCCGAGGTTTGCAGGCGACGGGAAATTGCCTGGCGACCCTCCGCCTGTGCCCTTGCACCAGCCATTGGCCGGCGCGCCCTGGCCTCCGGGGCCCGGATTGCCCGGGCTGCCGCCCCGACCTGGGAGTCCGGCCCTCCCGCCGACATTGTTGATCCGCGAATAGCTCAGGACTTCGTAGGCAGGTCTGGTCGTGACGAAGATGAGATCGGCACCTTGTCCCCCAGCGCCGGCGTCACCGCCGCGTCCTCCGGGACCGGCAGCGCCTCCCGTCCCGCCGGGGCCGCCACCCTCCTTGCAGTCGAACAGGCTCGTAGCGCCCTCCTTGCCGTTTCCGGCCCGGCCGCCGTTGCCGCCTTTCCCCCCGGTCCCACCATCGCCGCCGTCAATGCCGCGGAAGAGAAGGACGAGGTTGAGAAGACCAGCCGGGATCGGCCCTTTCGGATCGGAGAGTTCTCCGGCGACCAGATAGACGTCGGGCAGTTGCCGGGTCTGTCCGGCCACGGCAGGCCCGCCAGGGCCGCCGGGGTAACCGGGATTGCCAGTCCGGTTGGTCTCGCCGGGATTGTCGGCGCCATTGGGACCTGCGGGGCCGTCACTGCCGACGGCGGCCACGGCCTGCGGATCGCGCTGGATGATGCTGTAGGTGTCCGGGTTGGCGAACTTGATGCGTTGCGCGGCCACCACGATGTAGGGATAGTTCAATCCGGTCAGCGTCAGCTTTGCCCCCGCCGCGAAGGAAATCTCATCCGCCTTGATGATCTGCTGCGCGAATTTCTCCTCGCCGCTGATCGGAATCAGCGTCTGCGTCAGCGGAGCCGCCTTGATCGCGGCCGCGATGTCGGGCGGCAGTGAGCCTGTCGGAATCTGCTGTTGCGCCAGAGCGACGCTGGGCAACAGCATGGCGGAGCAGGCCATCAGTCGAAGACTCTTCATCTGCAATCTCCTCACGTCATCATGGATTGTTTGAACCAGCGGCCCGCTTTCGAGACGTCGCGCCTGGACGGCGAGCAGTCATCCATGTCGCCGAATAGCGCCTAGCGAGATCCCGGAATCGGGAAGCGGACGTTTCCCTCGGCGCTGTTCCGGGTCACGTTGCCGCCGAGCGAGACATCGCGGTTGACGTTGAGCCGCGGCTCGTTGGTGGAAGGATCACGGCTGATGTTCGGATAGTTGGTCGGAGGCGGGGCTGGAGCGCGGAAGTTCTGCAACCGCTCGCTGTCGGTCTGTTGATGCGGCTGATAGGTCGGCACCAGGTCCTTGAGGTTCTGACCGGAGGCCTGGGACATCAGCAAGGGCGAGATGATCAAGCCCATCACGATACGGATATTGGATCTGCGCATTGAATCCTCCTGTGTCTCGTTTGCACGGGAGGAACTATGCCGAGGCGGTGTGAGACGATCGTCAGGACATCGCAAGAGCATCGTCAAAAATGCATCGGAACGACGCCATCTGCACTCACGCACTTGCGCTATCGCGCGCGTCGGCAAGGGCGCAGCGCAAGAGGCATCGGATTCAGGCTGGGAGTCGAGGCGCGCGGCTGTGCTGGCTCACTGTCTGCCAGCATGCTGCGATTGCGCGGCGGCGAACCAGGGAGTCGGGCTCACCGCAAGTTTGGGCTGCGCGGATAGGTCCGCGGCGGCAGGCCGGGGTGGCCGCTCGCACGCAGGATGAAACTGCCGATACGGGCATGGTCACACGGCGAAGTGGCGACCGCGTCCTGCTTGATCGGCTCGAGCACGGCGGCGCCCGGCGGCGGGATGTCGGAGCTGGCCACGGGACCGTCGGTCACCGCAAGCGACGCAAGCACCGGGCCCGGTTGCAGCGATGCGAGATAGTCTGCGAGCCGACGTACGAGTTGCGGCGCTGCCACGCTGGTGCCGCGCATCGCCACCACCGAACCGCTCCGGGTACCGGCCGCGAGCACGCCCCAATGCGCGGGCCCCTGGTCGGCGATGGCAGCACAATCGGGCTCGGCGCGCCCCGGCGTCGGACCGCTCGCCGTATAATCCGTCGGCTGGCCCGCGGCATCGACGGCGCCGACCACGAGCGCGCCCGCACCGGTCGCGAGCGCCGACAGTGTGTCCTCGCGAGTCATGGGGCAGCCGCTGCTGTCCGGATCGCTGTAGCTGCCATCCAGCGCCGCACGCTGATAGCCCCCTGCATGATCGAAATAGGACTGACGTCCATGCTGCACGTAGCCCAGCGGGGTATCGTCGCGCTGGATGTAGAGATGTGCGGTCAGCGGCGCCTCCGATCCGTTGGTGATGGAAAGCCGCCAGCGTCCGGCCGGCGCCGGTTGCCTCACGCTCCAGCGCGCGGTGGTCGGATTGACCGACAGATGAAAGCGGACGCGGTCGGGCTGGCCGGCCACCTTGGCGAGGTGGCCATTGATGGCGGCGATCGGCTTGCCGTCATCCTCCAGCACCTGCACATCGCCATCACCGAATCCATCGATCTTGCGCGGCACATCGCCGGGCGGCGTCAGGCTGACGCCGACGCGCGGCCATTGCTGCGCGATCGCTTCGCCGTCGAGCCAGATCTCGAGATGATTGGACGTACCGTCATCCGGCAGCATGATCCAATCGATCTGATCGGAGGCGCCGGGCTGCACAACCATCCGCCCCGTCGTCCGCTCGCGATAGCTGTTGCCGGCCGGCAGCACCAGATAGGTCGGGCCGCCGCGTTGGTTGCGACGCTCGATCATCCGCGACAGAGCCTGCTCGATCTCGTGGCTGCCGTTCTTGGGGCCGGCCGCGATGCCATAGCTGAAATTGATGACGAGCGGCAGCTTCGGGTTGATCCGGTCGGCCCACAGCATGATCTGGCGCGCCCCCTGCAGCACGTAGCTCGCCATGGTAACGCCGGTCGTATCGCCGGACACCGGCGACGGCAGTTGCACCGCCAACAGAGGCCGCTTGCTGCCGATATCCTCCGCGGTCGGATCGTAGCCGCCGGAGAGATCGAGGATGTGTGTGCCGTGCGAGACGCGTTGCGCCAGCGGCTTGCGTTGCTCATTGCCGAAATCGGTCATGCCGAACGCGCGATAGATGTCGGCTTCGCTTGCATTCGCCGCAAACAGCACGTCGAGCTCCTCGCCGGTGAGCCGCTGCCCGGCGGCGACGCCGAAATCCGTGGTCCGGCGCTCGACATCCTGCAGCCAGATCGCTCGGATGCGCGATCTGCCGCCCCTGCTGCGAAAACGGCGGTTGGCAAAGGCGATGCCGTCATCGATGACGCCGATAGCGACCTGCCGCGTCAAATCCGTCAACGGCTTGCCGAGATCGGTCGGCGCGGCGATGACGGAGTCGAAGCGCAGGCCTGGAATCGGCGGGCCGACATGGATCGCGGTGAAGAGACCGTTGGCGGCAGTGCGATTGGCGATGTCTTCGGGCCGGTAGATGAAGAACTGCACATCGCGCGGATCGTTCGGCGGCGGGACGCGACCGATGCGGATGTCGTCGATCAGCTTCGTCAGCAGATCGAATTCGTCGGCCGACATGCGGATGGTCAGCGCGTCAGCAGGCTCGTCCGGCTCGTGGCCGGCGGCCACGATGGCGGCCAACTGGCCGAGATGGGCCACATAGCTGCCGTTGGCCTCCGGCAGCAGTTGGATCTGCACGCTGCACCAGTCCAGCCTCTTGCCGAGCGGCCTGTTGCGCAACTCCCAGTCCAGATAGGGATTGGCTCGTTCGGCCCGATCTCCTCGCCAGTCTCTCATGCGCCTGTCCTTTCGTGTCAGCCGACGATCAGGCGGCACTCGGCAAGCGCCTGCGTCCAGAGATGCTGCAAGATCGGCGAGGCTGGAACGGTCGATGGCGTGCCGGCCTCGATGATCGCGCCGCCGCCACCCTGCTCGCTGGCGACGTTCGCAGCAGCCGATCGCCTGTAGGACATCGCCAGCACATCGTCGTAGCGGAAATCGTCGTTGAACCCCCGCCCGTCGAACTTGCGCATCGTGACCTGGCCGCAGCCAGAGCAGCGCGCAATGAACAGCTCCGCCAAGGTCCAGCCCAGCACCATACCGGCCACGCTGTCGACCGGAAAATGCACGCCGGCGACCGTCCGGTTGATGGCAATGCGCTCGGCGTGGCGCATCAGCTGCACGAACACTGGATCGGTCGCATCGACATCGTCTCGCCCGGTCCTCGCCTTGCGCATGAGGGCGTTGATCACGAAGGCCGCAGCAAAGGATTCCGTGGCATGGCCGCTCGGCAGCGACCCATGCCCCGGCGTCTGGATCATCGGCTGTATCTGCGGTGAATATTCGATTGGGCGCCGGCAGGTGAGCGCATGCTTGACCCGCATTTCGATCGTGGTCGTCACCTGCAGGATCAGCGCCAGCAGCTCGGCGGTGTGCGGGCTGCGGCTCGGATTCCAGTATCCGACCAGGCCCAAGAAGCTGGTGAAATCGTGCAGCTCGGCCAGGATCTCGCTACTGCGTTCCATCCGGAGCGCGGCATAGTTGAACACCCAAGCCGCTTGTTCGGCGAAGTCCGAGGCATTGGGACGGATCATGTGCACGATCGGCGTGAACGTCTCATCGCTGCGGCCACGGTACTGAAGCGAGATCGAGGTCTCGCCTTCGTCATAGACAAGGCCCGACAACAGCTCGCCAGCGAAGATGCGCAGTCGCACGTCGCGCGACCAGCGATCGAGCGCCTCTGGCCCGGCAGTATAGTGATCAGGCGTGTGTGACGGCTGGTTCCAGTAGCCGACGACGCCCTCCCGGCTGGTAATCAGCGCGCGTGCACGCGATGAGGCGCGGACACGGCGGCCTTCGCCGCTCTCACCGCTTTCGCCGCTTTCGCCGCTCTCACCACTTTCGCCGCTTTCTCCGCTCTCACCGCTTAGCCATGCCATCTGCCGCCTCCCTGCCTGGCCCGGCGGACTTGCTCCGCCCGTTACCACTGAATGGTCGTTTTGACGGCACGCGCGGTCAAGCCGCCGGCCTTCGAAATGACGGCGTTTCACGGATTTTTCACGTTGACAGCAAGGGTGTTGGAGACTTCACTACTCAATCATTGGTTTCCGTATTTTCACGACTGATTACATCATGGTTGTGGGCGACGAATGTGAGCTCAGATCCAAAATTGCTGATCAAGCTTCTTGGTCCGTTCCGCGTGGTCAAGGCTTCTGGCGAGGATTGCACGCCTAGAGGACGCAAGGCTTGCGCCCTCATTGCGATGTTGGCGCTGGCGCGTGAGCACAAGCGGTCGCGGGTCTGGATCCAGGACAGGCTCTGGGGGAGCCGCGGCAAGGAGCAAGGCGCGGCCAGCCTTCGCCAAAGCCTGACCGAAATCCGCAAGGCGCTGGCCGACTGCCGCTCCCTGCTGTGCGCCGACAGCTTCGTCATTTCGCTCGATCCAAAGCTATTTGAGACCGACATCGCCCGTTACGCTGCCGCGTCGCCGCAGCAGGAGATGGCGCCTCCCCAAGGTGAGCTTCTTGAAGGCTTTGACATTGCAGAGGAGGAGTTCGAGGATTGGCTGCGCGAGGAGCGTGCGCGATTCCAGATGCACGTCGCGCCGTCGCCTGACCTCCGCCACGCTGCCAATCTCGCGACCGATCTTGCAGCGCACCTGCAGCCCGCCGATGAGCGGCCCTCGCGAAACCGAATCGTCCTGATCCCCGGCTGCCGGACAGGCCCGTCGGATACTGCGGTCGTGACGGACAGCCTCGTCGATTCCATCGCCAAGACGATCAAGGAACTGGGCGTAGCCACGATCCAAGACCGGCGCGACATGAGCGCGTCGGCGGCCTGGCCGGCGGACACTTTGCCTGGCGATGGCCCGATTGGTGACGATGGCTCCTCGGCCGGCACGCTCTCCCTGCGTTCTGATGTGTTCGGATCTGACACGAGCAAGATCGTTCGGCTCGCGCTGTTGCAGCGCCCTGCCAACACGCTGGCATGGTCGTCGACATTGCAGATCAACGGCGAGGGTACGCTCGACCTGAACGACACCAATGTGATGAGAACCATCAACCTGGTGGTCAACTTCGCCGTCGATCAACTCGCTCATATCAAGGATGGCGCTCCGAGGTCTGCCTCCCATCTATGCTATGCTGGTATCCTGCGCCTGTTTCGACTTGGCAGAGCCAACTTCGAGTCCGCCGACAAGCTGTTCGCGGCTGCTTTCGCGGCCGAGCCACGCGGCATCTATCTCGCGTGGCGCGCCTATTTGCGCACCTTCATGCTCGCCGAGCGCCAATTCAACTGCCGCCAGACGCTTGAGGCGGAGGCTTTCGATCTGATGTACCGGGCGCTGGAGCTCGAACCCTACAACTCCTATGTTGCTGGCCTGAGCGCGCATGTCCATTCCATGATGCGACGCTCGTATGTTGCCGCCTATGAGCTGGCCGAGCGAGCCATTCAACTGAACCACGCCAACCCGATCGCCTGGGCCTGCCTGGGAATCGCAAAGAGCTATCTCGGCAAACCAGAGGACGGCTTCCAGCACACATTGCTTGCCCGTACGATCGCTGGTGCGGCACCTTTCCGTTTTCAGCTCGATGCCCTGAGCTGCATTGCGGGGACCATGGCGGGAGAACTCGACAAGGCCGTCCATCTTGCAGAAGCCAGCCATGCTCTTGCTCCGACCTTTGCTCCACCCTTGCGATATTTGTCAGCTCTCTATGCCCATAATGGGCACCGTGAGCTTTCTTTCGAGATGGTTCGCAAGCTGCAGACAACGGAGCCGGACTTCTCATATGACAAGCTGAGGGATAAAGCCTACCCCGCGGCTGGCCTCCATCGAACATCAATCATCAACTCGCTGCCAGCCCGACAGTTCTAGCGGCGTCACACTTCATCCGAGAGACCATGGAGCGGCAATCCACGAGCGCCTGACGGTCTAGAGGAGCCTCGCGTTGAGGCAATCAGCTCCGCTGGCGTGCTCAATCCGCATCTCGTTCCCGCAAACCCGAACATGCATCGTCGCTGAAAGCGATTCATTTCGCTGCCGCATTTCACGGCTTCTGGATCTCGCCAGCTTGCAGGAATGCTCGCGAAACAGGGCCTTGAAACCTTCCGGCGGCCGCTCTTAGACTACCTCCAGTCTGCTGACTGCAATGGGGTTGCCGCGGGTGAGTACCCATGACCAAGAATAGTTGTGTCAACCTCGCGCTATTCGCGACGCAGCAAAAGCTTCTTTTTGCGGACTTCTTCAAGCTTTACCAGACTGTCGCACAGCCCTGCCGGATCTTCGTGATCGCGGCGGACGTCAACGCGGTCGCGCGGGTCGAGAAGCTCGCAAAGCGCATCAACAAGACCGGATTCGTCGAGGGCAAGAGCTTTGTCGAGATGGCGCTGCTGCGGGTGCCGATCTCGTTTCGAGATGTCGCAGGCCGAATCGAGAGGTGGGTGGCCCCAACCCGCAAACAAGGTCCTGCCCTGCTCGTCGTCGACATGAGCTGGGGCCTCGAGACCAACTCGGCGACGGCCAATTTCGAGGGTTGGCCCGCACTTGCGGAAACGCTCACCCAGCAGTCCGAGGTCTCGATCGCCTCTCTCTATAACCGCCGGGTGCTGATCGACGAGCAGTTGCTCGTCGCGCTGCGCGGCCATCCGCAGATCCTCACCAGCGCCGGACTCGTGGACAATCCGCATTGGCTGCCGTCGCGGCTGCAGACGCGCGGCGCATTGCGCGAGCAGGTCGATTTCTGGCTCGGCGCGATCGCGCCGGAGTTGCGGATCGGGACATCGGTGGCCGCGCTGCACGCAGCCGAAGGCGCCGACCCCATGTGGCTGTTGCGACGATCGGCGGAAGAGCCCAGTACAGTTCATCTCGACAGCCGCGACCGCTGGAAGATCCGCTGCTTCGGACGCTTGCGGATCTATCGCAACGACGGCAGCCAGGTGAACTGGGACCCGCCCGGCGGAGCGACCCGCAAGACTAAGACCCTGTTCGCCTATCTGCTGCAGAAGGGCGGCCATGGCGCAGCCACCGACGAGCTTGCGGATCTGCTCTGGCCCAACGCCGAGGACATTGAGGCTGCGCGTAACCGCCTCTATCACACCGTGCGCTATCTGCGGCTGGCGCTCGGCCAGCCCAACGGACGCGACGAGACGCGCAACTATGTCCGGCGCGAGGGATCGCGCTACGTGCTGGTTCCCCCGGAGCGCAGCTGGCTCGACATCTCGACCTTCGAACAGCTCTGCCGTCAGTCCCAGGGTCACATCAAGGCCGGCGCGAGCGACGAGGCGCTGATCTGTCTGCAGGCGGCGGACCGTCTGTACACCGGAGACCTGTTCGAGGACATTCCGGTCGAGTACGCCGACGATGGCGAGCGCGACTGGTGCTGGAGCAAGCGCTATTGGCTGCGCGACATGTTCTTCAAGGTGCAACGCGACGCGGCACGGATCTATCTCGAACGCAACGACCACTCGGCCGCGCTCGCGCATTGCCAGAAGGCGCTGGCGATCGACCCCTTGTGCGAGATGGCGCATGCCGAGGCAATGCAGGTGTTCAAGGCGCAAGGCCGACGCGAGGCGATCGACCGCCAGTTCAAGCTGTACCTCGACTCGCTCAAGCATTTCGACAACCGGCCGAAGAGCGCCTCGCTTCAGGAGCTGCACCGCAAGCTCACGGCGTGAGGCCGCTCGTTCGCGACCGGCTCGGTCACACGACCTTTGCCGGCCAAGCCATGCGCCATGGGGGGGGTGCCGCCGCCAGCAGAATTGACGATTTATCTCAATTTACCATAGAGTTAGGGGCTAAAGAAAACCCAAAGGCCGCCGCTTAGAGTGAGCCCATGACAACGTCGCCGGCAAAGGCGGCGAATGGGAGGACGACATGCCAGGTTCGGCAGCTCAGCTGGCGCGGTGCCCCTATAGCGACGCCGCCAAAGACTTCGATCCCTTCGAGATGCGCGATCCGTTCCCGTTCTATGAATGGGCCCGCGCCGAGGCGCCGGTCTTCTTCTCCGACGAGCTGAAATACTACGTCGTCGCGCGCCACGCCGACATCAAGGCCGTGTTCGACGACTGGCGCACATTCTCCTCGGAGAACGCCCAGGCCCCGCTTCGCCCGATGTGCGAGGAAGGCAAGCGCATCATGCGCGAGGGCGGCTTCACCGCCTATTCCGGCCTGTCGGCGCGGGTACCGCCCGATCACACCCGCATCCGCAAGCTGGTCCAGGGCTGCTTCGGGCCGCGTCGGTTCAGGGCGATCGAGCCGGAGATCAAGGCGATCGTCAACCAGGCGATCGATGCCTTCGCCGATCGCGGACATGCCGACTTCTTCCGCGAGTTCGCCTATGATGTGCCGGCGCTGGTGCTGTTCAAGCTGGTCGGCATTCCCAATATGGACGTGCCGCGCGTGAAGTCGTGGGCGGTGAGCCGCGCGCTGCTGACCTGGGGCGACCTCAGCGACGACGAGCAGATCGTGCATGCGCGCAACATGGTCGAATACTGGACCTACTGCCGCGCGCTGGTGCGTCAGCGCCACGACGATCCGACCGACGATCTGCCGGGCGATCTGGTCCGACTCCAGAAGGACGGCGCCGAGATCAGCGACGAGGAGATCGCCGGCGTTCTCTACAGCGCACTGTTCGCCGGCCACGAGACCACGACGACCTTGATGGCCAACGGCATGCGCGAGTTGCTGCAGCGGCGCGACAACTGGGAAGCCATCATCGCCGAGCCGCAGCTCATTCCGAATGCGGTCGAGGAGTGCTTGCGCTTCAGCCCGTCGATCGTGGCTTGGCGCCGGCGCGCCCTGAAGGATACCCAGATCGGCGGCGTGACGGTGCCGAAGGATTCCAATATCCTCCTGCTCATCGGCTCCGCCAATCGCGACGAGGCGGTGTTCTCCGCGCCGACCCGTTTCGACGTCCGGCGCACCGACGCGAGAAGCCATCTGGCCTTCGGCTACGGCATTCACACCTGCGTCGGCCAGCAGCTGGCCCGAATCGAGTTCGCGATCGCGCTCGGCGAGCTGACCCGCAGGCTTCCTGGTCTCCGGCTCGCTGCCGACCAGACCATCGACTTCGTTCACAACATCTCGTTCCGCGTGCCGACAGCGCTTCGGATCGAATGGGACGTGGCCTGACACGACGATCGTCATTGGACCGCGTTTCACAAGCAACAACAAGTCCGGAGCCGATCCGGGCCATAAGGTGGGGAACAGACGCATGGGCGCCAACGCAGCCGCATCCTTCATCGTGCCGTTCGAAGACGCACGCGAGGACGACTTCCCGCGCATCGGCGGCAAATGCGCGAGCCTGGCGCGCATGATCGCACAGGGCGTGCGCGTTCCTGCGGGATTTGCGGTCGCGACCGACGCCTACGCCCTTCATCTTCGAAGCAACGGACTCGAGGCGACGATCAGCGAGCGCCTGTCGCGGATCGTGCTCGACGATGTCGATGACGAAGAGAAGTTGTCGCACGAGATCCGCGACGCAATCATGGCGCAGCCGATGCCGGGCGCGGTCGAGCAGGCGATCCGCGAGGCGTATCGCCGGATGTCGCCCGACGGTCAGTTGCCGGTGGCGGTGCGCTCGTCGGCAACCGCCGAGGATCTGCCTGACGCCAGCTTCGCCGGCCAGCAGGATACCTATCTCTGGGTGGTCGGCGAGGACGCCGTGGTCGAGAAGGTCAAGGCGTGCTGGGCCAGCCTCTTCAACGCGCGCGCGATCTCCTACCGTGCCGAGAACGGGCTCGGCCAGATCGACGTGCTGATGTCGGTCGGCGTCCAGAAGATGGTCAACGCCGCCGCCGCGGGCGTGGCGATGACGCTGGATCCGATCAACGGCGACCGCACCAAGATCGTGATCGATTCCGCCTTCGGGCTCGGTGAGCCGGTGGTCTCCGGCGAAATCACGCCCGACAATTTCGTCGTCGAGAAGGTGCTTCTGCAGGTCATCAAGCACCGCATCGCCGAGAAGGATTTCGAACTCGTCGCCGATCGCGCCGAGCGCCGGACCGTCGAGCGCGTAATCGCGCCGGAGCGCCGCACCCTGCCCTCCCTGACCAATGCCCAGGTGCTCGCCGTCGCCAGGCTCGCCAAGTCGCTCGAGCGCAGCATGGGCTGTCCGCAGGACGTCGAATGGGCGATCGACGCCGATCTCCCTGAAGACGAGAACCTCGTGGCGCTGCAGAGCCGGCCGGAGACCGTCTGGAGCCAGAAGAAGAAGCAGTCGACCGCGATCTACGAGACCGGGATTGCGGGTGTACTTGGAACGCTGCTGGCCCCGGTCCAGGCCAAGCGGTGAGCATCACGACAACAAGCAACAGAGAAACCGAGGGGAAACGACAATGACGGCGCATGCGAAATTCCCAAGTCCCTATGACCTGAAGACGCCGGTCGGCGCCGAGGGCTGGGAGAAGCTCTATCCCTATTATCTCCAGTTCCAGAACAGCCTGCGCGACAAGGAGGACGGCAAGTTCTGGTTCTGCGACTCGCAGCACTGGCCGAGCCCGTTCAAGCCGTTCGACGCCGTCACCGTGGAGTTCGCGGTCAAGTGTCTCGGCCAGTACAACACGCGGCACTATCTGATCCCGCCGGCGAACGGCGTCGAGTACCGCATCCACAATGGCTATTGCTACATGAGCCCGGTGGCGGTGGCGCCCGAGCTGATCGCTGGTCGCGTACCGCATTTCATGGAGCGCGCCGGCTACTACTTCCAGAACTGGGACCGCCTGCTGGCGAACTGGGACAAGAAGGTCCGCGCCAACATCGCCGATCTCGAGGCGCTCAATTTCGAGCCGCTGCCCGAAGCCGTGCCGCTGGAGTGGATCACGGCCGGTGTCGGCCTCGACAACACCTACGCGCTGATGGAGACCTACGACCGGGCGATCCAGCTGCTCTACAAGACCTGGCAGTACCATTTCGAGTTCCTGAATCTCGGCTACGCGGCCTATCTCGACTTCTTCAGCTTCATGAAGGGGCAATTCCCCACCATTCCCGATCAGGCGATCGCCAAGATGGTGCAGGGCGTGGAAGTCGACCTGTTCCGTCCGGACGACGAGTTGAAGAAGCTCGCCAAGCTCGCCGTGAAGCTCGGTGTCGCCGATGCCCTGAAGAGCGGATCGGTCGACGAGGCGCTGGCTGCGGTCGGCCGTGCGCCGAACGGCGCCGAATGGCTGACGGCCTGGAACGAGGCGCAGGATCCCTGGTTCAACTTCACCTCCGGCAACGGCTTCTACTCGACCGACAAGTACTGGATCGAGCATCTCGACATCCCGCTCGGCTATGTCAGGGACTACGTCGTCCGCGTGCAGCGGGGAGAGGAGATCGACCGGCCGACGGAGGCCATTGCCAAAGAGCGCGACCGCATCACGTCCGAATATGCCGAGATGCTCGATGCCGACGCCCGCGCAGCCTTCGAGGGCAAGCTCGGGCTCGCCCGGACCGTGTTCCCCTATGTCGAGAACCACAATTTCTACATCGAGCATTGGTCGATGAGCGTATTCTGGCGCAAGATGCGTGAGCTCGGCGCCATCTTCCGCGATGCCGGCTTCTGGAAGGACGCCGACGACCTGTTCTATCTGAACCGTCAGGAAGTCCGCGACGCGCTGTTCGACTACGGCAACGGCTGGGCCGTTGGCGCACCGGCGATCGGTCCGACCTATTGGCCGCCCGAGATCGAGCGGCGGAAAAAGATCCTGGCTGCGCTCGCGACGACGCCGCCGCAGCCCGCGCTCAACAATCCGCCCGATGTCATCACCGAGCCGTTCACGATCATGCTGTGGGGCATCACCACGGAGAGCATCGGCCGCTGGCTCGATGGCGCCGCCAACACCACCAAGCTGTCCGGCATGGCCGCTTCCCCCGGCATCGTCGAGGGCCGCGCTCGCGTGGTGCGCTCCGCCGATGAGCTCGGCCAGATCCAGCAGGGCGAGATTCTGGTTGCGCCGGTCACAGCGCCGAGCTGGGCACCGATCTTCGGCAAGATCAACGCGATCGTCACGGACATCGGCGGCATGATGTCCCACGCCGCGATCGTGTGCCGCGAATACGGGCTGCCCGCCGTCACCGGCACGGGACGCGCCAGCTCCTCGATCAAGAACGGACAGATGCTGCGCGTCAACGGCTCGACCGGCGAAGTGACCATCCTGTCCTGACCCAATCGAGAGAGGCCGGCGGCGCCGGCCTCTCTCCGCATATGGAGCATTGCAATGCTCGATAGGTCCGATGTCGGCAACCGCTATGACGAAGTCTGGCGCATCAGCGAGCCGTACATGCGCGCGCGCAAGAACGACGTCCACATTCCCCTGTCCTATGCCTATGCGCGCAAGCTGCTCGCTCAATATCCGGACGCAGACGAGGACATCGTTTCGCTCGCAATCATCCTGCACGACATCGGCTGGTACACGATCGACATGAAGGACATCATCGAGAAGGGATTCGGTCCCAACATGATGCAGTCCGATGTGCGCTTTCTCCACGAAAGCGAAGGCGTCCGCATGTCACGCGAAGTCCTCGAACAGGCCGATTGGCCGGAGGACATCATCGTCGCGGTCGGCGAGATCATCGACGGCCACGACACTCGCCCCTACCCGCGCTCGCTGAACGACCGGATCGTGCGCGACGCCGACAAGCTGTGGCGCTACACGACCACCGGCGTTGCGGTGGCCTGCGACTGGTTCAAGATGACGCCGCGCCAATATGCGTCGCGCCTGACGGCGCAGCTCGCCGTGCTCGAGACTGAAGCCGGACGACTCATGGCTGAGGAGGCGCTGGGCGAGACCCGAGCCGCGCTGATGCTCGACCTGATCTGAACGAGAGGTCGCGGACATGGACATGTTCATCGATGGCCGCTGGGTTGCAGCCCAAAGCGGAGCGACCTTCGACGTTGTCGATCCGGCAACGGGCGAGACGGTCGACAGCGTCCCGGAGGCTGGGCGCGCGGATGTCGATGCCGCCATCAACGCAGCCGACATCGCATTCCAATCGTGGAAAACGACGCCCGTGGCAGAGCGCGCCCGCCTGCAGAGGAACGCGGCGCGGCTGATGCGCGAGAGTGCCGGTGAGCTCGGTCGCCTGCTGACCAGGGAGCTTGGCCGTCCGCTGGCGGGAGCCGTCAGCGAAATTCAGCGCTCGGCAGAACTGCTCGACGTCTATGCCGAGGAAGGCCTGCGCCTGCACGCCGAGATGCCGCTGACGGGTGTGGCCGGCGAAAAGATCGTCATCACACGCGAGCCGGTCGGCGTCGTGGTCGCGATCACGCCTTTCAACTATCCGGTGACGCTGCTCTGCTTCAAGCTCGGCGCCGCGCTGATGGCCGGTTGCACCGTCGTCGCCAAGCCCGCCGAGGACACGCCGCTGTCGACCTTGCGGCTCGCTGAACTCTTTCGGGCCGCTGGGTTTCCGGACGGCTGCTTCAATGCCGTGACCGGTCGCGGCCCTGACCTCGGCATGCAGATGATCGCGCATCCGACGCCGCGCAAGATTGCGTTCACCGGCGGCACCAGGGCCGGCAAGGCGATCGCTGCTGCTGCAGCCGGAACGATGAAGCGCGTCACCCTCGAGCTCGGCGGCCAGTGCCCGGCCATCGTCTGCGCCGACGCCGATATCGGCGCCGCCGCGGCTGCGATCGCCCGTCACGCCTTCGCCAATTCCGGCCAGTTCTGCTACCGCGTCAATCGCGTCTATGTCGAGCGCCCCATCTACGCGGCCTTTCTCGCTGCGCTCGCCGACAAGGTCGCGCAGCTCGACGTCGGCAACGGCCTGACCTCGGATTGCGCGCTGGGACCGCTCATCAACGAGAAGATCTACCGCAACAGCGAGCGGCAGATCGCCGATGCCCGTGCCAATGGCGCAACCGTGCTGACCGGCGGCGTCCGGTTGACGGGCGGGCTCTACGACAAGGGCTGGTTCCTGCCGCCGACCGTGATCGCCGATGCGCCCCCCTCCGCGCTCGTCATGACCGAGGAAACGTTCGGCCCCGTGCTTGGTGTCGCCCCGTTCGACGATCGCACCGAGGCGCTGCGGCTCGCGAATGCGACGGTCTATGGACTGGCCGCCTTCGTGTTCTCGCGCAACCTGGCGACAGGACTGACCCTGGCCGAGCGCCTCGAAGCGGGCTCCGTGTGGGTCAACGACATCCAGCGCTCGAACCAGCGCGCGCCGTTCGGCGGCATGAAGCAGAGCGGAATCGGCCGCGAGAAGGGCCGCTACGGCATCGAGGACTATCTCGAATACAAGACCATCTATCTCACCTACGACGCGGAGCTGCGCTGATGCATTTTCTGCGCGAACAGGATCTGCCGATCTGGCTCGCGGCGCGGCCGTGGCTGGACGTCCGCTCCAACGACGAGCATACGCTGATCTCCTATCGTCTCGGCCAGGCGCTGCTGCGGATCCATCCCGACGCGGACGCCGCCGTGGTGCTGCCGGCGATCCTCATGCACGACGTCGGCTGGAAGAAGTTCCCGCCCGAGCAGCTCGCCGCCGCCGTCGGCCCCAATCCCAGATATCCCGAGCTGCAACGTGCCCACGAGATCGAAGGCGTGAAGATCGCAGCCGAGGCGTTCGCACGGCTGGCGATCCCCGGGCTAAGAGTCGAGACCATCCTGGCGATCATCGACGGCCACGACACCCGAAAGACGGCGATCTCGCATGAGGATGCGCTGATGAAAGACGCCGACAAGCTGTGGCGCTTCACCGGCCATGGGGTCGCGACGATCGGCGGCTGGTTCGATACGCCGCCGAAGGAGACGCTCGCGATGCTGGAAAGCTTCGTGCTGCCGTCGATGCTGACCGAGGCCGGCACCACCATGGCCCGGGCGCTGATCGCCGAGGGCACGGCGTCTGCGTTCATGGCGGATCTGCTGCACATCGAGGTTGCCACATGAGTCCGATCCAACTGCAAGGCAAGCGCGTCATCGTCACCGGCGCGGCCGGCGGGCTGGGCCGCGGATTCGCGCTCGCCTTTGCTGCGGCCGGTGCCGAGGTCGTCGCCGCCGACATCCGTCTCGGCGGCGCCGACGACACCGCGCGGCTGATCCGCGACCGCGGCGGCAAGGCGCACGCGGCGGAGGTCGACGTCGCGAACGAGACGTCCACCGCGGCGCTGGCGCAATTCGCGCTGGCGCGCATGAGCGGCCTCGACGTGCTGGTCAACAATGCCGCGATCTATGCCGGGCTCGAACGCCGCGGCTTCGAGGCAATCCCGGAGGCCGAGTGGGACCGGGTGATGCGCGTCAACATCAAGGGCGTGTGGATGATGAGCAAGGCGGCCGCGCCACTGCTGCGACGCGCCGGCGGTGGCGCGATCGTCAACGTCTCGTCGGCCACCGTCATGAGCGGCTCGCCGATGTGGCTGCACTACGTCTCGTCGAAAGGCGCCGTCATTGCGATGACGCGTGCGCTGGCGCGCGAGCTCGGCGACGACAAGATCACGGTCAACGTCATCGCGCCCGGCTTCACGCTCACCGAGGCCAGCCTCGGCCTGATGGAGAACGCCGCCGAATATGGCGTGTCCCGCGGAGCCCTGAAGCGCGCGGCCGACGTCGACGACATGGTCGGCGGCGCGCTGTTCTTCGCGTCGGCGGCCGCGGCCTTCATCACCGGTCAGACCCTGATCATCGACGGCGGCCGGCAGTTCATCTAGGGACACGCAACGACCCATGCCCAGAATCACCTTCATCGAGACGGACGGCACCGTGCGCCTTGTCGAGGCCGAGCCCGGCGAGAGCGCCATGCAGGCGGCGAAGCGCAATGGTGTCGATGGCATCATCGGCGAATGCGGCGGGTCCTGCATCTGCGCCACGTGCCATTGCCACGTCGACAAGGCATGGCTGGAGCGCGTCGGCCCCGCCGGCGACATCGAGGTCGACCTGCTCGAATTCGAGGCCGCCGACGTGCGCCCGGAGAGCCGCCTCGCGTGCCAGATCTCGATCACCGACGCGCTCGACGGTCTGGTGCTGCAGGTCGTCGGCCTCAGCCGCTGAACGGCCGGAGGGTTGCACCGGTCTTTGATCACGCCGCACGCATCATCGGCGGTGGGACGATGACGGGCATCGAGCTGCTCGCTTGAACAGATCGACCCGCTTGGTCGATACGGCCGCGCCGATCCTCGCCGCCGCTTTCCCTTCGCATCGCATCATCTCGTCGCTTGCGCAGCAGCAGGAATGCGGTCGACTACGCTCACAATCGCGCCCGAATACGCCCGATGTTCATGCGCACCCGCGGCCTAAAGAAAAACCAAAGAATGCGGCCTACACTGGATCCTACAACATCGCGCGACGATCTATCAGGTCTAACCGCCTGACTCGTACGCCATCGCCACGAGCCGCACAACGTTCGCCCGTTCAAGGGCGGCAGCGGACCGCAACGAAGAGCAACGAACGCGATCACAGAGCTCGGGAGGAGCAACGCATGCCGAAGCTGCAGCGGCGGGACTATTACGACACGGCCCGCGACATGAACTGGGCCTTCTCCTACGTCAGCGAGGAGGAGGTCTTTCCCGAGGAGCTGTCCAAGAGCTTCGGCATCCATGGCGAGCAGTGGTGGGGCTGGGACGAGCCGTACAAGCTGACCTATCGCGAGTACGTCCATAACCAGGCCGGCAAGGACGACGGCATCTACTCGATCCGCTCGACGATTGCGCGCTCCAATTTGTATGACAATCTCGATGCCGGCTGGAAGTCGGCGATCAAGGCGCATTACGGCGCCATTCCGGTTCCGGAATATTTCGCCTCGATCGGCGAGGCGCGCATGGCCCGGTTCGGCCGCGCTGCTGCCTGGCGCAACATGGCCACCTTCGGCACCCTCGACGAATGCCGCCACGGCCAGGCGCAGATCTACTTCCCCTATTGCCTGCTCGGAAAGGACCCGCAATTCGACTGGGCCCACAAGGCGATGCACACCAACGAGTGGGGCGTGATCGCGGCGCGCAGCCTGTTCGACGACATGTTCACCGCCAATGATGCGGTGTCGACGGCGATCCAGCTGACCTTCACCTTCGAGACCGGCTTCACCAACCTGCAGTTCCTCGGCATGGCCTCGGATGCGCTGCATGTCGGCGACATCGAGTTCGGTGCGCTGATTTCCTCGATCCAGACCGACGAGGCGCGGCATTCGCAGCAGGGCGAGCCGACCTTGAAGATCATGATCAACAACGGCAAGAAGGCCGAGGCACAGAACATGGTCGACCAGATGTTCTGGCGGTCGTGGAAGCTGTTCGCGCTGCTGACCGGCATCTCCATGGACTACTACACGCCACTGGAAAGCCGGACGATGTCGTTCAAGGAGTTCATGCAGGACTGGATCTGCCGGCAGTTCATGGACCAGTTCAAGGACCTCGGCATGAACGTGCCATGGTACTGGGAAAAGCACTTCCTGCCCGAGCTCGACTGGGTCCATCACGCCTATCACATGGGCGTCTGGTTCTGGCGGCCGACGGTGTGGTGGAATCCCGACGCGGGCGTGTCCGCGGCCGAGCGCGACTGGCTCGAGCAGAAATATCCCGGCTGGAACGATCGCTTCGGCAAGCTGTGGGACGTGATCGGCGACAATGTCCGCACCGGCCAGATCGAGAAGACCTATCCGGCGACGCTGCCCGTCGTCTGCAACTGCTGCCACATTCCGATCTGCAGCCCGAGCATCGGCAAGGCGCCGCGGATCACCACGCACAATGGTCGCAAGCTGAACTTCTGCTGCGAAGTCTGCGAATGGGTGTGGAAGAGCCAGCCCGAGCGCTACGACACCCATCTCTCGATCGTCGACCGATTCCTGGCCGGACACATCCAGCCGCCGACCCTCGAAGGCGCGCTGCAATATATGGGCATCACGCCCGATGTCGCCGGCAATGACGCGCAGAGCTACGCCTGGAATGGCGCGTCTCGCCTCGCGGCCGAATGATCCGCCCAGCATGAATTGACAGGCGCCGCTTACGAGCGACGCCCCCACCCGACACGATCACAGATATAACAACAAATCTGGGAGGTAAGCGTGGCCCTGTTCCCGCTCCAAGCCAACTTCCGCGGCGACTTCGTCGTCCTGCTGATCCCCGTCGACGACGGCGATAGCATGAGCATCGTGGCCGACAAGGTCGCCCAGCACGCGGTCGGACTGCGCGTCGCCGAGAAGAACGCGTCGAAATGCGTCTACTACAACGGCCGCGAGCTGCCGTCCGCGATGACGGTGGCGCAGTCCGGAATCCAGCCGATGGATTGGATCGAGGTGGCCTATGTCTGACGATGCCGACGTGACGTGGAGGCAGGTCGCGACCTTGGACGACCTTTGGGAAGGTGATTTCATCGGCGTCGAGGTCGACGGCGAGGAAGTGATCGTGATGCACCTTCCTGGCGGCGAGTTGCGTTGCTTCCAGGGCATGTGCCCGCACCAGGAGATCCTGCTGGCGGACGGCAAGGTCGATTTCGAAGCCGGCACCATCACCTGCTCGGCCCATGAGTGGGAGTTCAGCATGGATGACGGCCGCGGCCTCAACCCGCGCGACTGCCGCCTCTTCCGCTACGCGGTGAAGAAGGACGGCGAAGCGATTCTGGTCGGCGTGCCCAACGACGGACGGCTGCGCCGCCTCCGCCACAAGACCGAGCAGGACGCATAGGACAAGCCCATGACCACGACAGCAGCACCGAAACTGGTCGGCCCCGTCATCAGGGGCGTCGACGAGGACATCATCGACGCCGTGATCGCGGCGAGCGAGCAGGACAATCCGGACGTCGAGATCGTAATCGAGGACCGCGGCGGCTATGTCCGCGTCCAGGCCGACCGGAATTTCCGCCTGACGCAGAAGAGCATGCAGGCGGCGCTGGGGCGGCCATTCCGGCTCGCCGAGATCGAGCCGAGCCTGGTGTCGTTCGGCGGACGGCTCGAGTCGATGGACGACGAATGGGTCTGGACCATCCACACATAACAAATTCCGGGAGGATACGTCATGACCGCGATGACCGCGAAGTCGGCTGCGCGCAAGCAGAAGAAGACCTGGAGCCTGTGGACCGAGCGCCGGCTGCCGTCGGAATACGAGGCCGTCACCTACAAGTTCCACAGCCACTTCCGCCGCGCGCCGGCACCGTTCGAGCTGTCCGAGAACTGGTCGATCAACCAGTTCTATCTCAGGAATCGCGAAGGCTCGAGGCTCACGCTGGACGATTGGGAGGGCTATCGCGATCCCCTCACCTACACCTATCGCCGCTATGTCACTGACCAGAAGGATCGCGAGGTCTATTGCGACAACCTGATCGACGAGTTCGAGCGCCAGGACAGCTATCGCAAGCTGTCTGCGCCGTGGCTCGACTTCCTCGGCCAGGCCTATCTGCCGGTGCGTTTCCCGGGACACGCGATGCAGATGAGCGCGGCCTATGTCGCGCAGATGGCGCCGTCGGCGTTCGTGACCAACACCCTCTACTTCCAGATGGGCAACGAGATGCGGCGGGTGCAGCGCCAGGCCTATCTGGCCAAGGCGCTCGCGCTCGACACCGGCCGCCCGGAGCTCGCCGACAGCAACATTGCCCGTACCGTCTGGACGCAGGCGCCGCAATGGCAGGGCCTGCGCGAGCTGATCGAGAAGCAGCTGATCGCCTACGATTGGGGCGAAGCGTTCGTCTCCCGCAATCTGGTGCTGCGGCCGATCTTCGATCACGCCTTCAACCGCGAGATCGCCGATCTGGCGCGCACGAACGACGACGACCTGCTGGCGCTGCTGCACGACGACTTCCGCAACTACGACGAAGCCTATGCGGTCGAGACCACCAAGACCCTGGTGCGCTACGCCACCGGCAAGGTCCCGGAGCACGCGGTTCTGCTGCGGGAGTGGGTCGCGAAGTGGATGCCGCTCGGCGAACGCGCCGCGCGCGGCCTCAGCGAGGCACTTTCGACCGCGCCCGGCGCCGACGATGCACGGGCGATCCTGGAGCGGACCATGACGGCCCAGGCGAGGCTGATCGCGGATTGCGGCTTGTAGTCTGGCAGACGCGGTCGGCGTGCTGCGCCGACCGCCCAAGCCGAAAGGATGGCGTGGATGACCCGGCAACTCCGCATCGAGCCCGACGGTGTCGCGATCGACGCGGCCGGCCATGACACCATCCTTCAGGCAGCGCGACGCGGGGGCATCGCGCTGCCTTACGAATGCGGCTGGGGCAGTTGCGGTGCCTGCAAGGTGACGCTCATCGATGGGCAGGTCGATCTGATCTTTCCCGGCGCGCCGGCGGTCAATCCGCGCGACGCACGACGCAACCGCATCCTGGCCTGTCAGTCCCGCGCGATCTCGGACGTCACGATCGCCCGCGGTCCCGGCGACTGGTCCGCGCCGACGCCGCGATGCGTCGAGCAACAGGCGATCCTGCGCGGCATCGACGATCTCGCGCCGGAGATCCGCCAATTCAGCTTCGAGACGGCCGAGCCGATCGACTTCCGGCCGGGGCAGTATGCGATACTGCATCTCGGCAACGGGCTGCGGCGCTGCTACTCGATGTGCAACCTGCCGGGCAGCACCATCCTGCAGTTCATTGCGAAGCGCTACGATGGCGGCACAGGCAGCAACGCGCTCGCGGCGTTGGCTCCGGGGACGCGCATCACCATCGAGGCGCCGTTCGGCGTCTGCACGCTGCGTCGACAGCCGGGCCGCAAGGTGTTCGTGGCAGGGGGCACCGGCATCGCGCCGATCCTGGCGATGCTGCGCGAGGCCGCGGATGCGCGCCTCGATTTCGGATCGCCCGCGGACGTCATCTACGGCGCCCGTACATCGGCGGATCTCGCCGCTGATGACATGCTCGAGACGACGATCGCGCGCATTCCCCAGGGGCGCTACCTGCCCGTGGTCGAGCACGCGCCGTCCGGCTGGCCGCATGCGACCGGCTTCGTCACCGATGTCCTCCAGGGCGCAGTCCTGGATCCCGCGGCGGCCGAGTTCTACGTCGCCGGCCCGCCGGTCATGGTGAACGCGGTCAGATCGCTGCTGCGCGCCGCCGATGTTCCGATCACGCAGGTTCATTATGACAGCTTCGGCTAGAGCAGGCGTGCGCGGTGCTGCACCCATCTGGACGATGGCGCCGGGGCTGCGCCGTCTCGCCACACGTCCCGGCGGTGCGCCGCGGCTCGCACCGACATGGCCTTGCCACCAGCTCGGCGACACCTCGCCCGCCGGATACGCCGCACAGCTCGTGTCCTGCGCCTGCGCGCTGGCTGGCGTCGAAGAGGTGCCGGCGCCGATGAACGCCGCAGGCCGCGCCTTCGCGCTCGATGACATCCATGCCATGGGCCAGCCGGAGGCCTTCGTGTTCGCGCCGGTGTGGCTCATCGTTCGCCCCGACGGGTCGCTGCACCTGACCTTGCGGCCGGAATGGGCGCAGAAGGTGGCGGCCAAGGGCTGGGGCACGGTGCATCCGTTCGCACGCTACATGGCCGGCGCCGTGCCGCCGCAGAGCCTCGTGGTCTACGCGCCGCGCGATCAAAGCGAGCTGGCGGTTGCTGCGCGGATCATCGCGGCCGCGCACTGCTACGCGAGCGGCCGCATCGGCGACGTCGCATTGCCCGACAGCCGGTGGTGAGCGATGACGGAGCTCTCGGCCATGACCAATGAAGGCGACATCAGGCGGTTTCGCATACGGCTGGAACGTCCGGAGGGGACGTTCACATTCGACGCCATATCTGACGAATATCTGCTGTACAGCATGATCGACGCCGGCATCGAGACGCCCTACATCTGCGAGCAGGGCTGGTGCCTCGCATGCGCCGCGCGCTTGGTGTCGGGCAACGTCGACCGCTCCGATGCGCTGACGGTTTACCCTCAGGACGCTGAAGCCGGCTTTCTGCTGCTGTGTTCGACCAAGCCCTGCTCGGATCTGGTCCTGATGCTCGACGAGCGCCAGACCCGACGGGACATGATGCAACACCGGATCGAGCACAATCAGTTGGCGCGAGCCTATCCGCCCGGCGCACGGCTCCGGTTTCGCCGCGGACGCGCTAAGGCGCGAGTCGACGCGTGCACCCGTTCAGCAACAGGGACTCGAACAGATGAGCCGGCGACATCCGCTCAGATGGGGCTGATTGGATCAAAACCCAAATAGCCTCGTTTCAAGCGCCTCGCTTTCATTTCGGGGCCCGAGGAGGTCACACAAGACCGCTTCAAGTTGAGTGGCGCATCCCTCGTCATTCGTCCAGCAGATCCAAGAACTGTTCGACCCGTCGTAAAGCAGGTTCATCGCTGCGCCCGGGATAGACGACGCGATCGCCCTCGCGCTGCAGTGACCGCGAGCGTAATTTACCGATCCTCCCTGCGAGCATCGTTGCAGCAATCGCATCCGGGCCGACATCGAGACGCATGATCCCCCGTTGCCTGCAACTTATCCTGAGCTTGGCGACAGCAAAGAAATTGCTGGCCTCGGATGGCAGCTTGCCGAATCGGCGGTGCGTTTCATCCTCGAGCTCCTCCAGCTCGTCATCACTCCGGCACCGAGCGGCTCGAGCGTAGATCTCCAGCCTGACCGCCTCCGATTGCACATGGCTCGAGGGAAGCAGCTCAGGAATGGGAAGATTCAACTCGGGGATCCAGAGGGCGGACATTCCATCGCGGTCTCCCTCCAGGGCAAGCGTAAGAAGGTGGCCGTAGAGCGTCGGTCCGAACACCTGCATGTGGCCGGATTGTCGATCGGAGCGCAGGTCGCCGCCGCCGCGGAGATCGAGGTCGCGAGCGCTGATCGCGAAGCCAGCGCCCGGACGGCTCAATTCCTCGAGAACGGAAAGCCGCTTTTCCGAGCGTTCGGAGCCACCTTCCGTCAGGAAATGTGCAAACGCCCGGATGCCGCCCCGTCCTACTCGCCCCCTGAGCTGATGCAATTGTGCCAGGCCGAATTTTTCGGGCCAGCACACAACGATGGTGTTCGCACGTGGGATATCGAGGCCACTTTCCACGATGTTGGTCGCAAGTAGTACATCGGCACGGCCTTCGACGAACCCCATCAACCTCTCGTCAATCTCGTCCGTTGGCATCTTGCCGTGAATGGCAATGATACGTAGTTCCGGCGCCAGCGCATGGATCCTGGCGAGCATGGGATCGAGATCCTGGATCCGCGGACAAACGACAAAACTCTGACCGTTACGTCTGTGCTCACGAACCAGCGCAGCGGCGATAGCGATGTCCGAAAGCGGTGCCACCTTGGTGGCAACCGGAACACGATGGACCGGCGGGGTTGCGATCACGCTGAGATCCCTCAAGCCCGTCAAGCCGGCCGCAAGTGTGCGGGGGATCGGCGTCGCACTCATCCAGAGCCGGTGGCCGTTCTTATTGAGGCCCGACAGCATGGCTTTCTCGGCAGCGCCGAAATGCTGCTCCTCGTCAATGATGATCAGGCCAAGTTCGGCAAATCTCACTTCCTTGGATGCGAGCGCGAGGGTCCCGACGACGACCCTGAGTTCTCCGCTCTTGAGGCGCTCCCTTACCTCCCGCGCTTCGGCGGTCGAGGCAACCCGCGACAGGTTTCCAACATCGATGCCAAGAGGCGCAAAGCGCTTGCGGAAGGTTTCGACATGCTGTCGTGCCAGCACTGTCGTCGGCACGACGATAGCGACCTGCTTTCCGGCCAGCACGGCGGCTGCCGCTGCGCGCAGCGCCACCTCGGTTTTGCCAAAGCCGACGTCTCCACAGACGATCCGGTCCATCGGGTGCCCCGATGCAAGATCATCCAGAACGTCGCGGATGGCCTTCGCCTGATCGGAGGTGGTGAAATAGGGAAACCGCGCGACGAACTTCTCATAGACAGCAGGGCGCGGCACGAGCTTCGGAGCCGGGCGCCGCCGGCGCTGACTCATCTGCTTGGCCAGCTCCTTTGCGACCACGTGAATCTCCGTCTCGGCAGCGGCTCGCCGCGGCCGCCACGAGCTGCCGTCGGCCTTGTCCAGCGAGGTGTCTCCGAGCTCAGCGGCGTACGGCCAGATCAGCGCCAATTCTGCGAGAGGAACGAGAACGGCGTCGTTTCCGGCAAATACCAACCTGACCATCTCGCGCGCCGAAAGATCTCCCGTGCCCATGGATCTCAGGCCGCCAAGGCGTGCGAGTCCACGTTGCAGATGAACGACCACGGATCCGAGTTCGGGGAGATCTCCCGAATCGAAGCCGGGCGTCCATGCCCAGTTCATCGGTTGCGGTTGGTGTGCCCTGCTGCCGAGCACGTCGGCAGCAGTGATGACCACGAGCGGCTTCTTTCCAGGAACGACAAAGCCCGCATCGAAGCCTGCCAACAATGCGGCCTGCTGCCTGCCCCTTGCGGTCGCGTGCGTCCAATCGGGCACGCATTCGGCCTTGATAGCGCTCATCCGGGCCATCACACGCAAATCAGCTTCGACCGCAGCGACGAAAAGCACACGTGCGCTTCCGCGCTGGGCTTCCTCGATAAATGCACGGAGCGCCTTCCGCGGAGAGGCTGCCTTGTAGAACTCTGGCGTCGCACGATACGGAGTGGTTGGCGGCAACACAGTGATCTTCCTGGCCGCCAGCTCCCATTCGCGTCGGCTGAGATAGGCACGGTCACGCTCACTGCGGGCGGCCGCATCCTCGATCGTGCTCAACCAGGTGTCGGCGTGCCTGGGCACGGTGCTGTCGGCGATCCATTTGGCGCGCGCACAATAGTCCAATAGGCTGGACCTTCTTCGAGCCCGGCCCGTGAACGCCAGCCGCTCGGACATCGGGTCAATCAGGAGTTCCTTCGTTTCGGAAATCACCTCCTGGTCTATCGGATTGATCGCTGCAATACGCCGGATTCTCCCTCCGGAATGCTCTATCCTAAAAGGTCCGAACGCGCCGGCCGGGAAGATCTCGAAGGTGTTGCCGTGAAACAAAACTCCACCGGGATAATCCGGACTGTCGTCCAGGTCGTACCCGAGAGCTTTCAGACGGGCCTCGAGGTCTTCCTCGGAAAAGACGGTCCCGGTCCGAAGGAGAAATCCGATACGAGACCAGTTCGCAGGCAACGGCAGGAGCTCCATTATGGCCTCCGCCGTCGCGATCAGCAGGATCGGCTTCTTTGCCCTGGCAAGGCGTCTCAAGACGGAGCTCCGCCGGCCCGCGATATCACGTGAAGGCTCAAGCTGATCGAACGGAAGCGTGTTCAAACGGGGATAGACGAGCACATCACAGGCCGGCTCGATAACTGGGATGATCGAACCCAACAGCTCGGCTCGGCTCTCATTTTCGGCGAGAAACACAAGTCCGCCCCGGCCCGAAGCGCGCCATTGCGCCGTAAGATACAGCGCCAACATGCCCAGCGGCGACGAGGAGGAAATGCCAGTCCGGATCGGAGCCTTCGTTGTTGCCGCAACAGATGTCTTCTTCCGCGGGGCGGCCTTTGGTGACGCGGAGCGCTTTGCTGATGTGTTCTTGCGCGGCGTTGAGCCACGGGGCGTACGAAGAGCAGTGGTCACTGAATTCTCGTGCTGAATTGACGAATGCGAGGCAAGCCTGCGAATCTTTGTCGAGCTTTAGCGGATTCGACGGATTCAAGGGATCCAAACTTCGGAGTGTCGATCACCGTTCTCCCCTTAAGTGCGACGGTGTCACCAACCAGCACCATCGTCGCGCTCCACGTGGCAGACTGGGGTGCCATGACAACCATGACGCAGAGATTCGTTCTTGAATGACCATGGTACGAGCGCCGTGATAAGCGTGATTACCGCCTTGGTGACTGGGCTGCACAGAATTCACGAGCCCGGCTGAGACGGCCTGCGGTGGGACTACCCATCACCAGGTTTGAGCAGAGCCTGCGGTTGCCCATGCTATAAGCGATCCCGCGTGATCTCTGCCCTTATGGCTAAGGGCTTCTGCCGAAGCTGCTGAAGCCGCAACGTACAATAACGCAGTAACCCTCGATTCGGCACAATCAAGGCGAACTTCTCCGCGCTCAATCTTGAACGCCGTTCCTCGTGCTCGCTCTCCGTTGCGCCTATGTCATGAAGGAAGCGCTGAGGTTGAGAACGGGTCTTCGGATATTCACACTTGCTGGCCGCTACGTAATCTTGGGGTGCCGGGCGTCTGCCGTCGCGTGAGAAATTGCCGACTTGGGAATGACGCGCGCCCGTTCACCCCTCCACCGCCGGCGGCCGCGCCACGCCATATCGACGGTGACGTTTCATGCGTTCATGCCTTCCGCTTCGGAAGGATCGCGTCGAAAGCAAGCTTGCTCGACCGCTCGCCGCGATCGGTCTCCTTGCGGATGCCGAGCCAGACGAAAGTGCGGCCGTTGTACCAGCGCGTGCGCTGGAAGCTCTGGGTGACACGAATGCCCGCGCGCGGCACCTCCTCCTCATGGAGATTGTAGCCCTGCTGCTGCGGGAGGTCGAGACCGTGGCGCAGCAGATCGGTGCGAGGTTCGACGCGCACCGGCGGATCCGGGTCACGGTCGATGACCCGCAGCATTGCGGCGCGACGCAGCTGGATCTCGCGGCTGTCGTTGTCGATGTGCACCGGGATGAATGGGATCCAGTTCTCCGGCATCTCGCTCATCAGCCGATAGCGGATCGCGGCGTCGTTCTCGATCGGCGGCGCAGGTGGTGGGTCCGGCGGCAGGCTCTCCTCCACCAGGCGACGGAAATAGCGGCGGGTGTCGAGCGCAGCGCTGCGCCCGCTCTTGCTGTCGCCCGAAGCCAACATCACCCGCGACTCGACACCCCACACCATGTTGGCCATCTCGTCGCGGAACAGTTCCACCGACTCCAGCGGCTCGCTCTCCTGGATCTTCGGCACGCTGGGCACGATGAACAGGCTGAGATCGGCGGGAATGTCGTCGCTCCCCTTCGTCGCCAGTGTAAACATCGACCAGCGTTGCCAATCGGCGTCCGTGCCCTTGCCCGCGGCTTCAACCCAGATCCGCTCGCCGAAGACGTTGGTCACGCTCATGCCGGCGACCCGGGTGATCGCCCCGGCCGGCACGGTGAACGGCATCAGGAACCAATCGTTGGCGTAGACGAGGCCGAATTCGATCAGCAGCAGCTTGTTGACGTCCGTCGTCTCCGGATCGATGTCGCCGAAATTCGTTCGTCCCTCCTCAAAGGTCCACCAGCGTGTGTTCGGCATCCCGTCGAACTGGATCGGCGCCGGGATGAACGACGCCGTAAAGGTCGTCTCGACGGCGGCCGGCGGCGGCGCGTCCGCGAGGTCACCGAGTCCTGCGCCGGAGGCGTCGACGTCGAAGTTGTACCAGTCGAGATGCCCCTGGAAGTATTCGTCGGCGACCACGAGCTTCTCGCCGCCCGCCTTGGGCGCCGACGCTGCAAAGGCGTATTCGAGGCGATCGGGCAGCCAGGCATCGGCGGCACCCGCGGCGGGCTGGTAGAACGCCTCCCGGTACCAGCCAAGGAATTCCGCCTCCGCCGTCTCGATCGCAGCGGCGCTGGCCGGATTGCCGAGCACGACGAGGTCGTGCGCGTGATTGCCGGGCGCGGCCGTCAGATGCTCGACGAGGTCGTAGCCGTCCATCGACCGTCCGGCCAGCGCCGCCATCGTCTGCCAGGCTTCGCGATGGGCGGCGACCGGCGCATCGGCCTTGAGCGCCGGATCTGGCATGGCGACCGGCAGCGCCGCGATGAATTGCTGGGCAAGCCCCGGCTCGATGCCGGCGACGAGCTTCAGCCAGCGCCGGCCCAGGGCGATGCGGAGATCGAACGCGATCTTCTGGCCGGCGAGACGGAACGGGATCGGCCGCCGCTCGACCTTGGCTTCGAGCGGCACGTCGTCGGCGAACGCTTCCGGCGGATTGCCGGCCGCGCGGTATTTCGTCAGTTCGGTGGTCTCGATGTGCACCTTGGCGACGACGGGCGAGCCGGCGTCGTCGCCCTGAAACTCGCCCATCTGCCACTGCTTCGTCAGCAGCCACAGCGGATCACGGACCTCGGCCTTGAGCGCGCGGTCGAAATCGTGCGTGCGTGGACGGCCCTCGAGCCTGTTCCACAACGTGATGGTGGGCAGCTTCACCTTGCCGGAGAACACGGCGGAGATGTTCTGAACCGCGACATAGTCAGCCATTGCCCGTCTCCGTCTCGGCGAGCACCGCGGCGAGGTTGTTGTTGAAAGCGAAGTTGAGCGAGGCCGTGATCGGATGGAAGGCCACGGCGGACACCAGCGCCGGCAGGAAGCGGGCATAGGCGGTCGTGTCGACGTGGTCGGGCTCGATCGCGCGCTTCTTGGCGAGGTCCATCGTCTCGCGTACCGTGTCGACGAGATCCTGCCACTGCCACGAGCCGACAAATTTCGGCGGCAGCGCCAGCAGCAGAGTCTGCGGCGGTTCGGCGTTTGGCCGGTCGAAGTGGAACGCCAGACCGGTATCCTCGGTCGGGCGCGGGATCACTTCGGTCCACTCGTCGAGCAACAGCCCGAGTTGCCGCCGCGCCGGATCGAAGCTTTCGGCGAAATGCGCGGTATAGAGCAGCTTGTCTTCGTCGATCACGAACGGCTTTCCGTCGGCATCGGTCTCCGGGAATTCGAGTCCGAGCCACGGCAACTCGGGGCGATGCGGAAATTGCAGCGCCTGCAGCGCGACGCCCGCCCCCGTGAACGCGTCGGCGAGATGCTGCGAAGCTTCCAGATCGTGCAGCTTCGACCGCACCCGCGCGACACCCGTGAACCAGTCGTCGAGCGGAAAGCGGCGTCCGATCGTCGTCTTGAGGAACCCGAGAATGGTCTCGTCCGCCTGCGCGCCCGGGCCCCAGGCGTTGCTCCATTCACCGGCCTGCGCCGCTGGCAGACCGAAATCCGGAACGATCTTGAAATCGTCGCCGAACAGCAGCTTCGCCGCCGCGGTCAACGCCTCGATCTTGTTCTTCGCCTCCGCCGCGGCATCGTATTGATCGAGCCGGGCCTGGATCGCCGGCAGACGCGTCGTCAGTTCGAGCGCGAGCGCGGCGGTGCGCTTCGCCATGTCCTCTGCGAGTGCGACGATCGCCGTGCGCTGTGCCGCGATGTCGATCGCCGCCGCGTCGAACGCGGCGTTCGCAGCCTTCGACGCCTCGATGCCGTCATGCAAGGCGGCGAGATCGGACGCATTGTCGTAGAGCGTGATCAGAACGGCGCGCTGTCCAACGAAGGCGGCGCGCTTGCCGCTCATGAGATCGTCGCGGAAATCGTCCGGCTGCGCCGGCAGAGGGTCGGTCGCCGTGGTCGCGATCAGCTTTTCGGCCACCCGCAGCGCCAGGAACTTCGCCGCGTCCGGCGCGCCGGAATCAGCGTCGTAGGCGAGTATGCGTGCGTCGAACTCGGCGAGTTGCCTGGTCCATCGAGCGATGTAGCCGGCGAGTACGGCGTGCAACTGGGAGAAGATCCACCGCCGGTCGGCGTAGACGGCACCGGTACCGGTCTGCAACGCCGCGAATGGACCGAGACCCTGCATCACCGATACGAAGCCGGTGATCGTCTGCTCGATCTCCGTGGCGATCTGGGCCTCCTGCTTGGCGTCGAGGCGGGCCTGCAGCGCCGTACGGAAGGCGTCGAGATCCGCAAGCCGCGCGGCGAGCAGATCGCGCGGCAGCGTTGCCCGCTCGCGCGCGAGCGCCGCGTCGAGATCGACCGCCTCGTTCGCCTCGCCGGCCATCGCCATGTCGCTCGCCTTGAGCGGACGTGAACGCAGTAGCAGGCTTCTGAGATGCCGCACCAACGCCGACAGTTCGAACAGCGGCACATGCCCGGCGATCGCCGCAATCCTCTCGCGGTAGGCGATCGTCAGCATTGCGTCCGGGCGCGGTGCATGGACGGCGATCACATGCGCTTCGATCAGATCGTCGAGCGCCTTGGCGGCTGGATCGTTGTCCGGATCGAGCAGATACAGCAGGTCGATCGGCAGCAGGCCGAGATCGGCCTGCGTCACGTTGTAGGTGACGGAGGAGAGATCGAGCGGGTCGGTGACCGTCACCGAGCAGGCGACCGCTGCCGGCGGCGGCAGAATGCCCGCGAGCCAGGCGTTGAGCGCGGGCTCCGCCTTCGCCCGCGGCGATGTCAGCGCGCCGTCGTTCGGGTCGAGCCCGGCCTTGAGATGCAGCGTCACCCGATGGGTCAGCGTCACCCCCGACCGCGGCGTGCGCACCACGTCGGGGGTCGCCGGGAATTTTCCCTTGGAGTAGGTGTCGAGCACGGCGCCGGCGCGGTCGTAATTGCCCTGCACCACCTGATGCACGCTCTCTGCCATCGCGAGGTCGGCGACCGCGTCGGCGATGTCGGCAATCCGCGCGGCCTCGGCGGTGATCGCCGCGGCCTGCTGCGGGCTCGCCGCCGGCAGGTCGGCATCGTGGCCGAACGGGTAGCTGCTCACGCCGCTGGTCTTGATGTGCTCGACCAAAGCAAGGCCGTCGATGACGTTGCGCGCCTCCACCCGGTTGATCCGCAGTCGCCGACCGAACGCGTCGAGCCGGCCGGTACGCGTCGGAGTCAGCCGGTCGCCGACCAGCGGGAACACCTTGCGGAGGTCGTAGATGAACCCGTCCACTTCGACGTCGTGGCGGTCGTGCAGGCCGCGCTCGAACTGGTAGCCGAGCAGCGCGCCGAGGCTCTGCTCGCCCTTCATTCCCTCGATGATCGACAGCGCGATGCGGACTCGTTCCGAGCTGAGATTGACGGCGAGGCTGCCGGGATTGTCGGGCGTGGCGTTGGACAGATAGCCGTTGCGCAGCACCGCGGCGGTCACCGCTTGGTTCAGCGACGGCGCGTGGATGTAGCCCTGGTTGCTGCGGTCGCGCATCAGCGGCGGCGCATCCGGATCGGCGAAGATCGCCGCGAGGTTTGCCGGCAGTTCGACCGCCGTCAGCTTCTTGAACTCCGGCTTGACGTTCTCGAGCCAGCCATAGGCGCCGAGATAGATCCCGGTCTTCGCCTCGCCGGCCGGTGCGCCCGGCTGGGCGGTCCCCCGGCCGGCACCGTGCGGATAGCGCATCCGTTCCAATTGGCGGCTCATGATGCCGCCGTACCAGGCGTCGAACCGGTAGGTGCAGAGGTCGAGATGCTCGGCGAACACCCGTTCCAGAACCGCTGTCGGGGACCTCTTCAGCCGTTCGAGCGCATCGAGCTGGCGCTTGAGATACGCGGTGGCGACCATCGAGGTCAGCACCGTCGGGATGAACTCGCCGACCGTCCTCAGTCCCGTTCCGGTGACCGCGGCGTCGCTGCGGTGGAGGTAGCGCCAGCGGCTGCCGCCGGCCGCAGCCGGCACGGCGAGGCTCGCCTCCTCGACCTGAAAGAACTTCGGCTCGCGCCGCGCCGCCTTCAACTCGGTCTCGCCGATCAGCCCGGCATTGAAGAACAGGCGGATGCTGGTCTCGACGAAGCTCAGGTCGAGCGCGTGATGCAGCATGAGATACAGCAGCGCGTTCGGGCGCTGGGTGAAGCCCTGCTGCAGCCGCAGCGCATCGTGGGAGGTCGCCGCAGCCTTGATCAGCCAGCCGATGTAGTTGTCGCCGCCGGCGGTGTAGGCGCGGATCTGCTCGGTCTCCGACAACGGACGGTCGTCGATCAGCGGGCCCTTGAGCTGGTTGGGCGCATTGAGAAAGAGTTTCTCGAGGATGTCCGGCACCTCGATCCCCTCGGGCGGCGTGTAGCCGAGCTGCTTCAGCAGATCGAGCCCGCTTCCGACATAGCCCGCGGCGAGCAGGAGCGCGACCAAGGCGCCGCCCGCCCCCTGCATCGCGAGGCGGTTGTACAGTTCCTTGAAGCTTTCGGCGAAGCGTTGCTGGAATTCCACCGATCCGGCGTGCAGGCCGAGGACATCGAGCAGTATCTGATGACGGTCGCCGCCCGGCTTGCCGATGTAGGACACCCGCGACATCAGCGGCTCGAGATCGGCCTCGACCTTGCGCAGCAACTGATACAACCGCGTCAGGAACCGCAATTCCGGATCGTCCGGCGCGTGCGCGGCCCCGACTGCGACGTTCGACCCCGCGAAGATCCACTGGATGCGCGAGCGCGGCGTCGCCGGCAGGATGCCGTAGGGCTGACGACCGACGCGGATCGTGGGCATCGGCCCGCGTGCCGACACGTGCCGGACGAAGAAGTCGCGGGTCCGCTCCACCGTCGAATCGTCGAAGACCGGATGGAGCATGCTCTCCATGAAGTAACCGAGCGTGGCCGGCCACAGTGCCGTGTTCATGGCGCGGGCGTCGTTGACGTCGTGGCGATGGTAGAAGGGGATCGCCGCCAGCGCGGCCGGATCGAGACCGAGCGTCGCGGCGAGGCAGCGTCCGTCTGTCCGCTCGAACCATCCGTCGGGGTCCAGGGGCGGAGTGCCGAAGTAGTGATCGAAGCTGACGTCGGACTCCTCGCGCCAGCTGTAGGCGGCGCCCTCGCCCTCGACGTTGTTGGTCGGCTGGCCCTGCGGCAGGATCGAGAACCCCGCCTTCGACTGATGATGATGGGCGAACAACTGCTCCAGCGCGACCCGGCCGGCGTCTGCATCGGCCCCGAGCCGCACACCGAGCACCATCAACTGATCGAAGCCACGGCGGAAGGCGGGCGGCGTTAGCGGCACCCGGAATCCCATGCCGATCTCGACGGCGCGGTCGAAGTTGCGCACCCATTCGAGCTCCGGACCGAACGTGATGTCGTCGCCGTCGTGCGCGACCGACGCGTCGTCCGTTCCGGTCGGCGACGGCGTGACCGGTAGCGGCGACGGAATCGGTTTTCCGAGTTGCTCGAGTTCGAGCGTTCCGCCGTTGTAACCGAGCAGGACGAGGCGATCAGGCACGATCCGGGCGGTCGCCGGCTGCGACCAGCCGGTCTCCCGCATCGGCGTGGCGTCCGCGGCGGGAAACTCCAGATACGCGGCGATGACCGTGGTGGTCGCGCGGTCCGCGCCCTCGGGCGGCGCGTCGGCGAGATTCCGCGGCCGGTACGCCTCACGGACCGCCGCGGCGCGCTCGGCGCCGAGCGCGTTGTCGAGCGCGGCGATCGCGTCCGTCTGCGCGGCCACGTCCGTGCCGGCGAGCCACAGCGCGATCCAGAATGCGCTGACCGCACCTCGCTCGGAATCGGCCAGCGGCGCGCTGGTCACCACCGTCAGGATCACGGTCGGCACGCCTTCCACCCTGGCCGGTCGCGCCGCCTCGTTGAGCGGACGATGAGTCTGGGTCACGTAGTAGGACCGCCCCGAGCCCTGTCCGCTCACGAGCGTTCGCCAGGCGGCCCGCTCCCCGGCGGGGTCGTGGTTCGCCCGCCAGACGTCGGCCCAATAGGCCTGGGCGCGCTTCACCTCGTCTTCCGACAACGCCTCCTCGAAGCTGTCGACGGCGATGTCGTCCGGATAAACCCGGACCCACAGCTCGTCGCGGTCGCCGCCGAATTCCGCCGCCTGCTTGAAGCGCGTTTCGATCCGCAGCGGCATCAGCAGGATCGGCGTCTGATCGGACAGCAGGCCGATGTTGCGGCGTGGGTCGCTGAAGTTCGCGAACAGCCCGCTATTGCGGACCACTTCGTCCTTCGCCGCCTTCAGCGCGCCGCCCAGCCGCTCGATCTCGGAGGCCGCCGCCTTGGTCTCCTTGTCGATCGCCGCCAGCGCCGGATCATCGGCGCCCTTGCTGACGCGCGCGGCCCGTGCGCGGTCGCGGATCAGCCGCGCGCGGGTGTGGCGAAGCCGGCCGATCTCGCGCGACGTCGCATCGGCCGCGGCGCGCGACGCTTCCAGCTCCTTGCGGATATCATCGAACTCGGACATTTCGCCTCCGCCGCCCCCTGTCGTGTCCGCTGCGCGATCAGTTCGGCAGCATCTCGCTGCCGTGCACCGCGACCAGCACGGGAACCTGGTAGAGGATGTAGGCGAGCTCCGCGGAGTTGCTGTCCGGATGCCAGCGTAGCGCCTTGTCCTCGTCGTACTGTTGTTTCTTCTCCTGCAGCTCCGGCGCCACCGGATCGTCCAGGGTGAGGGTCGGCCCGCCCGGCCTGATCTGCAGAAAGCCCTTGTCGGCGTCGGACAGCACGTCAGGCCAGGCGAGGTCGTTCCAGACGTTGAGCGGCCCGTCGCGAGAAATATCGAGGCCGAAGCGCGGCTCGCCGGGCCGCTCCTTGATGACGAAGAACCAGCCCGGCGCCGTCGAATTGCCGCGGCCGGTGCCTCCCTTTGCCTCCTTCGAGGTCAGGTCGAAGCCAATGAAGGTGATGTCGGGATCGACCTTGGCTTCGTAGAGCGGTGTGCGCAGGCGGTCTTCCACCGGACCGTCGGTCTCCAGCACCCGCTCGACGCGGGGATTGATCGCGCCGCCGTCGTCGCGCTGCCAGCGCGCCTTCTGGGCGTAGATCACCGCGGTGGGATATTTCTTCAGCAGCTCGCCGCGGATGACGAGGACGACTTCCTCCTCGTTCTCGCCCGGCTTCTCGCGATGGTCGTGATCGCCGAGCTTGGAGAACAGCGACCAGGTGTGGAGCGGCGGAATATCGCGGAGCTTTTCGCGCAGTTCGTCCTTCGACAGGCCCTCCCGGTCGATCACGCCGCTCGGGTCCCAGAACTGGCGGAAGCAGCTGCCGCGCTGGTCGGTGGGATATTCGCGCCACAGCAGCTCGCGGGCGAATTCATGGTTGAGGCCGACCATGTAGGCCTCGATGAAACGCTGATTGGTCTCGAGCAGCGTGATCGTGTTCTGCGGAATCTTGTCGATGTTCGGCAGGAAGTGCTCGTCGGACAGACCGAGAAGCGGCTTGTACATCGGCAGGTCGATTTCCGGATATGCCATCACAGGCTTGAACACTTCCGGCTGCAGCAGCGTCGCGATCCCGTTGATGGCCAGCACTCGCGGCGGAATGGTGATCGAGGAGAAGGTGAAGGCGGGCACCGTCTTGTCGGGATCAATCGCAGCGAAGGTCGACGCTCCGAGCGCGGCGATGTCGATCGGCTTGCGCAACGGCGGCTTGCCGAGATCGGCGCTGACCGTGAGCAGCCGGTTGAGATCCTTGAGGGCCAGTTTGAAGCGCGCCGCCTCCGGGCTGTCGGCGGACGAAGCGCCGCCGACAGGCTCAGGCGCGGCGGGATCGGGATCGCGGATGGTGAACGACGGAAAGCCCGGCAGCGCGTCGATGATCTCGGGCGAAGCCCCTTGCGGCAACACGCCGGTCGCGATGCCGGCCTGCTTCTCCAGCCGCACCAGCCATCGGAACAGCGCCAGCGCCGCTGCCGCGACCACGATCGCGAGCGGGACGGCGACGGCCAGCAGCAGCACGGCGAGCAGCAGCAGAACGACCAGTAGGACCCACTTCGCCCAGCGGTGCTTGGTGAGCCAGTTGGTCAGCTCCGCGGGCAGCGACTTCGGCTGAAGCTGCGCGGCGACATCCTCCACCACCGGCAAGGCTTCCGGGGTGACCCGCGGCGGCGCCGCGCTGACCTCGCCGCGATTGATCTTCTCCAGCAGCTCTTCGGCGCCTTTCGGCGAGTCGAAGCCGAGCGTCGCCGCGAGCTGGTCGCGCGGCCGGACCGCGCGCCGGAACGGCGCGGACAGCGCCGCGCGGGGCACCGTGCTTTCCTTGAGCCGATGGCGCAGCGTGAAGCCGTCGGCGATCACCCGGCGCTGCACCGGCGCCATCATTGTCAGCCCGCGTTCCGCACTGAGATCCTTCAGCGGCCCGAGATGGCGCGCATGCCAGATCGCGGCCGCGGCCTTGGCGAATTGCGCCAGCCTGATCCGCCGGTTCGCCGCAAGGATGTCGCCGACCTGGTCCCAGGCGGCGTCCATATAGGCCTCCTGATTCTTCTGCACGACCGCCGTGCCGAACGCGGCGGGAACGCGAAACCGCGGGTCCAGATTGAGCTCGTGCACCCAGTTGCGCGGCTGCGGCGCGTCGCTGCCGTCCGCCTCCTCAAGCAGCCGTTCGGTGAGCGCGTGCCAGCGGCCGTACAGCGGCGGCGTGATCACCGGGTCGGGCGCGCCTTCGCGGGCATAGTCGTCGGTCAGGTTGACGAAGCCCGCCAGCGCCTTCTCGAATTCGTGCGCGTAGGGTTCGTCCCAGCCCTCGTAGGCCGCGGCTTCCGCCTCCTGCGCGCCGGTCAGCGCCTCGTCCGGCACCTTGAGCGCGCCGCCGAGCCGCAGCACCCCGTGGAGCCCGGCGACCGCGATGGGCGGCATCCCGGAGCCGGGCGTCTGCGTGTCCATGTCGCGGCGGCCGAGCCGCGAGTCCGGCGGACGCGGCTTCAACAGGCGGACGAGGTACTCGAAATCGCCCACCGTCCCAGTCTTGAAGTACCACCGCTTGTACACCGGATGCAGCGTCGGGAACGGCCGGTCGGTATAGTCCGCCCAGGCCGACAGGGTGGCGAAGAGTGCGGGATTCGCCGCCGGCGCGATTCCGAGGCCGGCGAGACGGCCGCTCTCGAAGGTCGGCACCACGAACGCATGGTAGGACGTATTCGGCTTCAACTGACGTGGCGACAGGACGCGCGAATAGGCGTAGTCCGGATTGCTGGCCAGCAGGCTCTCCAGTCGCGCCCTCGCCTGGTCCGCATTGGTCGATTCCACCACGCCGTCCTGCTGGATCAGGTCGCGGTTGACGTGGACGTGCGCCCAGGCCCAAAGCTGGTCGGCGGGCGGAAATACCGAGGCCGGATCGCCCGTCACCTCGATCGCCGGCAGCGGCCGCGCCGACGACACCGCGACTTCCTTGAACTCCTCCACCTCGAGCACCAGGAGTGCGAGCCACGGGCGCAGCCGGTGGCGCGACTCGTCCGGCGCCGCTGGCGTGTAGCGCCACGGAAAATCCTCGTCGTAGAACTCAACGAAGGGCAGGTAGTTCGGCTCGAAATTGGTGATCCAGTCGCGCGGCTCCACCTTCACCACCGCCATCGGATCGATGCCGACGATGTCCCCGGGACCATAGAGCGCGACATCGCGCGAAATCGTCGCCGTCAGATCCGTGTCGCCCTGGACCGGCCGCCCGGCCAGCGACAAGTCGACCCTGATCGTCGCGCGCAGCGCCACCGAGTTGTCGTTGTCGGACGCCGTGATGCTGTTCGCCACGCCGAGCCGCAGCCAGGGCAGGAAGGAATAGGTGCCGATCGTGTCGCTCATCCCGCTCCTCCCCGCCGCCTCGCCGGATCGCCCGCCATCATCGTGCCTCCGCTACGCCGCGCGCTTCATCTCGTGCGGGCGCACGATATGGGCCTCGCTGGTGAAGTTCGGATTGCGTCGCGCCTCCGCCGCCATGAATTCACCGGCGCTGGCGCGCGATTGGAACGACGCAGGCGCGCCGGCGATCGGCGAATTGTCGGCCAGGCTCACCACCACATAGGACGTCTGATCGACCGCGATCTTGTCGTCGAATACGTGCTTCAGATCGCGCGACTTCGCCGAGATCTCGGACCGCGCCACGGCGTTGTTGGCCAGGAAGTGCGTGAACAGCCCGGAGATGAGCGTGACGAAGCGCCGGCGTGCCCGCTTGAAATTGTTGTCGACGATGATCTCTTCGTAGCGGGCGATGCGCTTGGTGACATAGCTGGTCTTTGCCTGGTTGCCAGTGACCGACAGCTCCAGCCCCGCCTCCTCGGCCTCGTAGTCGGACGCGCTGAGCTTCTCGCCGTCCTTGAGGTCCTTGAACTGGGCGATCGCGAACGACTCCCGGATGGTGGCGCGCTTCTCGATGCCCGACGTCGCGGTCGCAACCGAGAAGTAATTGGCGTCGTCCGGGCGCTGCGCGCCGATCTTGTCGAGGGTGATGCCGAGCGGGATCGCACGCTGGGTGATCTTGAGCGAACCGACCGGATGCAGGACAAGATCGGAGCCCGCGTCCACGGTCTTGAGCGTCACCAACAGCCTGCTGCTGTTCTGCAGCGCGGCAGTCCAATTCTCCGCCTTCGAGTATTCCGCCACCAGCAGGGGCAGCACGGAGACCGGCGGCAGGCTGGTGTCCTCCTTGTCGCCCCAGGTGTGGGAGAAGTCGACGTCGACGTCCCAGAACAGCAGCGAGATGCTCCCGGTGCCCTCGACGTGCCAGGGCGATGTGCCTTCGAGCGAGCCGCGGAAGCGGATACTGAACAGCCCCGCGCCGAACAGCTTCACCGACAGCGAGGCAGAGATCGTGATGATGAAATAGAACGGCGAGAACTGGAACAGCGCGTCGAAGGCGAGATGGCCCTCGATGTTGGCGATCGAGACGCCGAAATACAGCTCCGCATGTGCGCCGAACTGCACGGTGTTCGACGTCACCGCGAAATAGGCGTCGACCCGGATGCGGGCCACCGGCGTGTTGAGAATGTTGATCGCGATCCGGGGGATCGGCGGGAACGGCAGCGCCGGTGGATTGTAGGCCGGGTGGAAGCCGCCGACGGAGACGATGAAAGTGGCGTCGCCGCCGAACGACGCGAGCACGCCCATGCCGCCGTCGAGCGGCATGAAGATCACGCGGGATTCGTACAGGATGGCGAAGAACCAGCCGCGCTTCTTGTCGAACTCGATCGCGCCCATGAAGGCGACCTGGATGATGATGAGCGGCAGCCGCTCGTCCGGGATCGCCACCGTCAACTTGCCGATGATGGCTATGTTGCCGGGAATCTCGATGATGATCCCGAGCGACAGGCTGATCAGCGTCGGCGTGCCCCAGCCCAACTTCGCCATCGGGCCGATTAGGAAGGCCCCCTGCTCTGGCGGGAAGAATGTACGGAGGTCGGAGATGATCCGGTGCGCGTTGGCGACGACGTCGTGCGGGAACAGCACCGAGTCCAGCGAGCCGGCGCGCACGCCGTTGACTAGCGCGTCGAGGTCCATCGAGCGGTTGAGCCCGACCAGTCCGCCGACTCCCAGCAGGGTGAAGCCGAAACCGAGCTGCAATCCGGGATTGAACTCGACCGCGATGATGGCGATGAAGGAAAAGCCCTTTGACCCGTCCGGCATCTTGGTGGTGATGACGCCGATTGCCGTCACCGAGAGGAAGTCGAGGATCTTCAGTTCCAGCGCGCCGGCATATTCGCCGCGGTCCGGATCGATGAAGAGATAGCCGCCGCCCTTCACCGCCCCGGCATCGATCGACAGCCCGACGCCGTTCGGTGGCTTGAAGCCGAAGGATAGATCGATCGGGCCGAGGTTGCCGCCGCTCCCCGGAAAAGCGAGATCGGTCCGCAGCCCGATGTTTTCCACCACCGCGACCAGCGGACCGAGCGCCGCCTTCAGCGTCGCGCCGATATCGATCGGGAGGCCGTCAGCCGACGGTGTCACCGCGAGCGTCAGTCCCTGCACCTGGATCGGACCGAGGTCGATATGCGCTGGGATCTGGATCTCGAGATGCGAGGTGCCGCGGAAATACACGCCGCGCGGATAGGCGACGCCGAGGCCGAGATCGAACTCGAACCGCGTCGAGATGCCCGACAGGATGGTCGAGATGAAGCCGTCCGAGCCGGACGCGTCGAGGACGAAAGCGAGGCCCTTGAGGTCCGCCTCGGCGAACACCTCGACGTCCTTGCCCGCCACCAGTGTGAAACCGCCGGCACCGCTCACCGATTGGTATTCGATCCGCGTGCCCTCGCCGGTGCCAAGAACGATGGTCGGGCTGCCGGAGATGGCGGAGTATTCCACTTCGACGCGCGCGGTGCCCTTGGCCGACGTCGGCGCGCCGCTGCCTGCGAAGCCGATCACCATGTCGATGCCGCTGCCCGGCCGCACCATCAGGCCGACACCGCCGGTGAGATCGAGGTCGCTCGAGATCGTCACCGCGATCGTCGGACCGAGCTGCATCCGCACCGACAGCAGCCCGCTGAACGACGGCAGCAGCGCGAAGCCCGGCTTCTTGCTCCCGGACTTTGGCAGCGGGAACAGTCCGAGCTCGGCCGATAGCCGTCCCGCGTCGCGCGCCCGCTCGAAGAACACCAAGCGGAGCCGCTTGCGCACGGCGGCACGCCCGATCGGAGGGCCGCCTTCGAGCGCGCGCGCGACCCGATCCGGCACCTCCACCATCCGGACGTCGAGCCCGAGCCCGGCCGCGAGGCTGTCGATCTGCCGCGCGAAGCTGGAGAAGTCGAAGCTGTCGGTGCCCCAGCCGAAGGCGTTCTCGAACAGTGTCACCGGGTCGGAGACGATCTTCGGCAGGTCCGGGAAGCTGAACCTGTAGTCGATGTAGTCCGGGCGGTTACCGGCGGGCGCGGTATAGCGGGTGCGGATGACGCCGAGCGCCTGCAGCGCGAAACCGATGCCCGGATGATGGTTGCGCAGATAGGTGATGAAGAGATAGCCGACGAGCTGCCCCGGAAACTCGCCCTTGAAATTATCGGCGTTCAGCGTCGCCGAAAATGCACCGCCGGGCGCCGAGACGAGGTCGTCGATCGCCTGCACGACGCCGGCGATCGCCTCGATGGTCTTGAAGGCGTCTTCGAGCGAGCCGGACACGACCGTCGCCTCGCCGTCGGACGCCACTTCGCCGTCGAGCGACAGCCCGCCGCCGACCAGCGCCTGGAGCCGATCGAACAGCAGCTGCAAGTCGACCGCGAGATCGGCGATCGGCTTCGGAATTACGTCGGAATCCCAGCCCAGCTTGAGCAGCAGGCCCTGGAACGCGGCCGGCGACTCCACCGCCGCCCGCAGCGGCAGCAGCAGCTTGCCGATCTCGGCGACGATCGTTTCGAGGGCGCCCGGTTCAGCCATTCTTCTTGGCCTCCGGATAGAATTCGCGGTCGACGACGTCGTGCAGTGCGGGATCGATGCGGTTGGTGATCAGCCATTTGCAGACATGGCAAAAGGTGCCGCTGCTGTTCCGCATCTTGCAGTCGCCGGCCGGACGATAGACCAGCCCGGTGAAGTTGTTTGCGCCTTCGTACAGGCCGACCAGCCGCTGCGCCTTGCATGGCGGCTTGAAATTCGGGATGTCCTTCGGGTCGTCGGCCTCGTCGTTCACATGAGCGGTGTCGGTATCCTTGTTGAGCGGCAGATGGTTGCCTGTGATGAAGTCGCGCACCTTCTTTTCCACCACATAGACCAGCGCGTCCGCATCGTCGCGGCGCGGCACGAACAGCAGCGAGCCTTTCGGAAACACGGGAAACGGCGCCGGCGGCAATTCCAGCCCGCCGAGCCGGATCGAGCCGAGGTTCTGGTCGATGTCGCCGATGTCGAGTCTGATGAGGTAATCGGAATCGGTGAACGTGAGCGGCAGTTGCTGGCCGATCGCCGTGATCTGGATGCGGCGGAGAAACGCCTGGCGGCCGGCCGCCTTCGCCTGCACCCAGCGCGGGATCTGGCGCGGGTCGATCCTGACCTCGATCGAGCCACCCTGCTGGGTCGAAGCCTGGGTCAGCTTGGCCGAAAGCTGGACCCTGAGAAGTTCGAACCATTTCACCTTGGACGGATCGACCAGACGGGAGTGGTTGGCGGCGTAGCTCGGATCCTGAAAGATGTCGGCGAGCGCGACGATGTTATCGTACTCGCTCGAAGCGGTCGCATTGTCTTCGGCGCTGGTTTCGTATTCGTCGCCGAGATTGAAGGAATGGCCGAATTCGTGCGCAACCGTGTCGATGATATCGGTGAGGTCGGCGTCGATGTCGCTGGCAGGCTTGCGCCGCATCACCTTCTTCGTCGCCGTGTTGGTCGCAGGATATTCGAAGTCGAGCGTCTTCAGGCTCTGCAACGAATTGGCGGTCACGGTCGACTGGTTGAAATTGGTGCCGCCGATCATGTCCTCGTTGGTGATCATGGCGATCAGGCCGCGGCTGCGCTTGAAGGTGCCGTCCGGTATCCACTCGGCGCCGAGCGCGGTATGCGGCGACGACCCGAGCCGCAGTCCGGACAGGTAGGCCATGATCGGCGCCGCAACGTTCGCGCGGCCGTTCCGAGCGAGCTCCGGCGGATGCCGGCGCGGATCCGGGGCAAGGTGCCGGGTGGCGCTGGCCGGCTTGAAGAACTGATAGGCGCGGGCGATCAGTGGCGCGAGGTTGGCATCGCCCGCCGCATCCGCCGCCGGCATCGTCAAAGCGGCCCCGGACTTCGCCGACCGGTCGCCCCAGCGGGAGCCGAGCATCAGGCCGTAGAAAGTGTCACGTGCCTCCAGGATGCCGAGCGATTTCTGCTTCCTCCACGCTTCGATCAGGGTGTCGTTGACCTTCGCCGCATCGTAGTTGGGCAGCGACTGGCCCGCCCAGCGCGCCTTCAATTGCGCCGGCGTCGCAGTCTCGTTGCGGAGCGGCAGGCCGACGCGGGCCACGAGCTCGTCGACCTCGTAGATGCTCTTGTCGTCCGAAACGCTGTAATTCCACGGAATCGGTCCGCCCCTGCTAAGCTCCGAGGTCTCCTCGTCGTTGACGCGCCAGCCGCAGGTCACCGCCTGCTCTTCCGACGCCTGGAACGCCTTGAATACGTTGAAACTGCCGGCGAGCGTGCCGTAGGGCTCGTGGCGCTTCTGCGAGAACAGACCGTCCGCCGCTTCCTGCACGATCTTGTCGAACTTGTCCTTCTCGGACGCGCGAAAGCCTTCGGCGAGGAACAGGATGTTGTGCATCTCGGCGGCATTGGCGAGGTCGCCGGCGCGCACCGTTGAGATGTTGTCGCGGATCTTGGCGTAGTCGACCACCTTCACCGGCAGGCTCTGGTTGACACCGAGGAAGCTGCCGTCGAGCTGGGCTGCCCCCTCGCTCACGCCCCTCAACCGTCCCTCATTGTTCGTATTTGCCACCACGAAGGTGCCGGGACTTGCCGAGTTGAGCGTGACGAAGCCGTGCCCGGTGATGTCGCCGACGAGATCGGTCCCGGTCGGATCGTCGCTGAACAGCGCGCACAGCGTCGGCTGGCTGTGGGCGACCGTCGGATGCAGCGCCGTGGTGATCGAGGAGTTGCCGAACCACCAGCCGAGCACATCGTCGTGCACCTGGATACGCGCGACGATGTAGCCGGGGCCGTATTCGATCACCACGAGGTTGGTGCCGACGTCGTCGCCGGTGATGGTGCGCGCCGCAGGATCGATCGTCACGAAGCTGGTCAGCCGGGACCCGACCGGGTTGTACGGCGCCAGGATTCGAAAATTGCAGTCCGCGGTGACGTCGGTCAGCGTGTAGGTCGTCGAGCCGTTCGGCAGATCCTGGTCGAACACGCGGAACGGCAGCACCTTGGTCGCGGGCTTCTTCAGCGCGACGTGCATGTCGCAATGCGGATAGACGATGAGAGGCATGCCGGCACAACCCTCTCTCAGCCAGCAGAACTATTGGGAAGCCCGTCGTTCCCATCGGAAATCTGGCATCACGAGATTGTACACCCAAGCCTTCTCAATACAACCTCAACGTGATACTCTTTCGATATCCTTCTGCAATCGTCGTTTGCCGAGTGGAGCTCTCCATCACTGGGGCCAATTCTGCTGCATATGCCGGCGGCGTAGAGCATCTCGTTGTCATCGTTCACAGATGAACACGAACGCTCCGTGGTTTCCGATGAGAAGCGATTGGAAGGCGCTGGGTTCGTCGCTGTCCCCGCGGGGTACGAGACCGATGCGTGACCCGGTTTCTGACCGCGTCACGCCTCTTGAGACGCACTGCGACTGACCGCGTCTCCTATCCATGGGTTCGGCCCGACGCTGCTCGGCGTTGTCACGGGCGCCGACAGGCATCGTCACGTCACTCAGATGTCAAACAGCCACTTGCGGTCGGTTCAGGCGTGCGCGCGCGGTCTCGCGGCTCGATGAGTCCGAGGAATGCGTTGGTCGCGCGCGTCTCGAAACACGAGAGGCGCAGGGAGAGCCGGACCTCGACTGAGGCCCGTGGCCCGCCTGCGAAAAAAATGCAGGCGGCAGGTACCACAGGTCCAGCCGGACGACCCGGCCCTCCCTGCGCGATCAGTTTTAACGGTGTCCTTCGTGCTCTCCTTGGGGACCGGGCTTTCTTGCCCCCATCGCCCGCGTGACGCTTGCGCATCAACAGCAGGCCTGACCTCAGCATCGGGAGGCCGGGACCACACGACTTCGCCGTCCGCGACGCAAGCGCTCGTCTGGCGCAGCATCCACGTCCATCGCAGCCCACCTCCACGTATCGTGACGATGCGTACGCCCTCTGCATGAGGCGGGATGAACGGAGTAAAGCATGATTTTCGGAAAAATGGAATACGGATATTTCGACACAGTATCTTAAACGACAGGAAGCGACTGAAAAACCAGCTGAAATATCGGCTTCGGCGCAAGATCTCTTCCGCGAGAATAGCCCGGCAGGACCGAGTGTCGAGACCTTTTCCTCGACGCCCACGCCCGTCATTCGGCCGACCTAGCTCCCGGACGATGGATGTAAGGCGCGTTAGTTGGTGACCGAATGCCTAGATGATGCGGCACGGCACTTCAAACAATGAATAGACGGAAGCCGGCCTGATCTTACATCATTGGAGAGAACGATAAGCGACGAATGGGCCTCTTTGCGATCGCTGGAGCTTCGCTTGCTGACGTCATGCACGGCAGCCAGAGGCTGGTAGCCATCCATATAGTCAGGATAACGAGAAATTCGATCCAGTACAGTAACTTGCCTCTTCACTGCCCTTGAAGCAAGCGAGGCTGCATTCCATCGATGGACTTTGTGCACCGCCACCGCATTACTGGAGGGGCATTTGTTGCAATGTCACCATAACTCGGCACAATCGGCCTCTGGCGCGCAGCAAGTTGTCAGTGGGTAATCGATGACGTTGTCTGGCCGATTCAAGCTTGTAGTGCTAACTTCGATGCCAACTATCTTCGGTCCGATTATAAGAGGCTGGGGGGGGGCTACCCATACTGTGTTTCGCTCATTCTGCAGACCGCCGCAGCCTCCAGCGACAGATCCGAGGAACGCTAGATGACTCCAACGTTAAGGCTGGTTACCTTTCTTATAATCGCCGCGTCCACTTCGGCGCCGCTGCGGATGGCTCACAGCCAAGAGCCCGTTACTACGGCCGTAATCACTGGAGGCCTAAGCGTTGCCGCCGGAGCGATCGGCAATATCACCATCGGTAAAATCTTTGATCGTATCGCACAGTCTATCGATCAAGCGTCCAAAGCGGCTACGGCCGCCGGCAACGAGCTCCTTGGAAACGCAGCCATCCAGGCGCATGAGCTAATGCAGCAACAGAAGGCACTTCTGGACGATGAACGAGAGAAGACGTTCCAACAACTCTCCGACCAACGCAAGCTGATGATCTGGGACTTATATCAACTAGCAGATAAGCTCCAGACTGGCAGCGGGGACGAATTAGCCAAAGGAATTGTCGACGCTCACAAGCTCATTGCCCAAATTGCATTCATTGGGAAAGACGTCGAGTTCTTAATAGTACGCGTGGGCCCGACCGTTGTGGAAAAGAAGAGCCTCTCAGCCGCTCCGATTCAAATTTTCGGAATCGGCTTTGGGACTGACTATTCCGGAAAGCATTTCGATACGCAAGTGACGATCGGGGGCCACCCTATTCCTAGGGATCGAATTTTGCTGAAAGACTGGGGAATATCCCTAAACTTGAGATCTGATGACTTTGGAAACGCTTGGGCGCCGAACGAATATTCTCACGTTCCCCTGTTGATAACCTCCACGATCGAAGATGCTGGAGCTTGGTGGTGTCGGTGGGCCGGCTGCAAGAATAGTAAATCGTTTTCCGCGCGCTACGACTTCACATTGTTTCCATCTGGACCTACTAAACTGAAGGTGATTCAGCAAGGCGAAGAGTTGCAGGCCACGGATCAAGAGCAGTGGGTTCAGTTTCTGCTGCAACTCCCGGATATGAACAACGCGAAGCATAAAGCCACGACTCCAAGCGGACCGCAGTTGGCCGGCGATGGTTGGCGCTGGGCGAGTGATGACCCGCACGACCCGAGCACGCTTCACGATCACTGCGAAAAGGCAGGCGACAAAGATGCATGCCCCTTTGTCACCGGCCAGCATTGTCAATCCACGGGCGACCACACGATCGTTCAGTGCTATGCTGATAACGATGGCCCTCCAGCTCATTATCTGATTGCAGCAAAGAAGATTAAGGTCTCGAAGCAAAAGGTCGAATTGGCGACGATTCAGCTCGAAGGTCTACCAAGCGAGGTAAAGCGGATCGAAATTGAACGTTCAGCCGTCGCTGCGTGGATTGAGGGTATCAATCCGCTGGGAAAGAGCATAGGCCCAATAAGTTTGCGGCCGGCCGGCGGAGCTGGCTCTGATCCAGTGATCTGCACCTACTCTGGAGATGTTGCAGACAAATCCATCTTCGACTGCCGGATCAGTCCGGCTTGGTGAGAACAAATTTGCGCTTTAAGAGAGCCGTTTAGCTTCCCTGACGCCGCATCAAGCAGAATTCCTACTTCCATATCCTCCCTGCTTAGTTCGTGCCCAGGCCAACATTGCCCCGGCTTGACCAGATGGAGCCGCGGCCGGGATTACGGCGACAGTGCTGGCATCATATTCCATACATTACTGGGGTGCTGCTGACTTGTCCGTTTCGCGCCGCAGCGTTGCCAATCGGGCGAATTGAGCGCAGGCTCCTCCCCAACCGCGCAAGTCGCATCATGGGGAGAGACGCATGAAGGAACCGGGACTCGACGGCCGCCATCGGGACAAGGATGGCGAGATCAGCAGGAAGCACGGCAATACGTTGGTCGCCACGTTGCGCAAGATCTACGGGAAGTCGTTTGCGGCCGGCTATCCGGATTCGACGAAGCTCAGTGACGTGCTGCTGCAGCTCAACGAGACGTCGCTGAGCCAGTTGCGCCGGGACCACGGCACCGGGCATTTGGATCACAAGATCAAGGAAGCCTCGAAGTGATCGGGTTTTGCTGATCGGGATCCATCGCCCGATTGGCGAGGCCGATTGGTGGTCGCAAGGCTTGTTCGCTCCCGTGGTTTCGTGCGTCCCGCCACGTGGAGCGCGTCGTCTTGCATCGCTGCGCGGAGCGCCATCGCGCGTCGGAAAGCCCGGGCACCGGGCACTCCGACGCTGAATCCGACGGACGAATCCGTCCTACTTCCCCATGCTTCCCGCCTGGTTCGTGCCCGGGCCGACATTGCCCTGGCTCGACGAGGTGGAATCGCGGCCGGACTTCATGTTGCTGCCGGTGGTCTGCGACGAGGTGGTCGACGTCGCGGCGTTGTGCTTCTTGTGGTGCTTCGCTTGCGCGGCGAGCGGGACGGCGGCGAGGGTGGCGGCGACGAGGGTGGCAATGGCAAGCTGGGTCTTCTTCATGGATCCGATCTCCATCCGGTTGAACTCCACGCCGCCCAACCCGGCTGCGACATCACAGTTCCTGCCGGGGGATCAAGCGTTGTTGTTCGATTCCGACGGCGCGCGTGAAGGTGCGATGCAGCAGCGTCAGGCCGGCGCTTGCATGGGCACGGCGCCAGGCTGCGACACAGGCTTGGGAAACGGCCGGAAGGTCATCATCATCATGACAGCGCCGAGGCCCATCACCCACGAGCCGACATAGAGCCAAGTGTAGCTCGCAAAGCTGTCGTAGATCAGGCCGCCGGCCAGCGGGCCGGTCGCCATGCCGAGGCTGCCGGCCATCGCCGTGCCGCCGATCACCGTGCCCATGATGCCTTGCGGAAAATTGTCACGCGCGATCGCGGCGTAGAGCGGCATGGTGCCGGCATAGAGGAAGCCGAAGGTGGCCGCAACCGCATAGAACGCGGCGAGGTCGCGCACGACCACGTAGGAGAGCGCGCCGAACGCCTGCGCGAGCAGGCCGAGAACGAGCACGCGCTTGGCGCCGAAGCGGTCGCCGAGCAGGCCGAAGGCGATGCGGCCGCCGAGCCCGGCGAGCCCCTCGATGCTGTAGATCGTCACCGCCGCCATCAGCGGGATGCCGCAGGTGACGGCATAGCTCACGGTGTGGATGATGGGGCCGGAATGCGTGGCGCAGCAGAAGAAGTTGGTGGCGAGCAGGATCAGGAACTGCGGCGAGCGCAGCGCCGCCGATCGCGTCATCTCGGCCGGCCCGGCGGCGGGACCCGACGCGACGGCGTCGCCGGGCGCGGACGATGGCGGACGGCCCACGAGCAGCGACGTGGGAATCATGATGGCGGCCACGATCGCGGCGATGCACTGCATCGCGGTCCGCCAGTCGTAGCTGGAGACGAGCCAGGCCGCGAGCGGCGACATCGTCATCGGCGCCACGCCCATGCCGGCCGAGACCAGCGACACCGCGAGGCTGCGATGGGTGTCGAACCAGCCGGTGACGGTCGCCATGACCGGCGGGAAGATCGCCGCCGTCGCGATGCCTGCGATCAGGCCGAACAGCAGTTGGAACGCCAACAGCGAGGATGTCAGGCTTGCCAGCAGCAGGCTGACGGCGAGCAGGATCGATCCGATCAGCAGCACGGGACGCGGGCCGATGCGGTCGGACAGCGTGCCCCAGCCCATGCTGGTGACGGCCATCGCCAGGAAGCCGATCGTCATCGCGGTGGAGATCCCCGCGACCGACCATCCGGTCTCGGCGGCCATCGGCTTGAGGAACACCGGCAGCGAGAACAGGCCGCCGACGGCGACGCAGCCGAGCACGCCCCCGGCCGCCACGATCACCCAGCGATAGTACGATGTGCTCATCCGCCGTCTCCTTCCCGATTGTTCGGTTGGAAGACGATCGGGACAAGGCCGAGACGACACGCGGCGATCGGATTTTTTCGCGGGCTGTGGGGCCGGCGCCTCACACCGGCGTCATGCCGTGCTGGCGCTTGGTTTCGGCGGTCTCCTCCGAGACCAGATATTCGATGAAGGCGCGCGCGGCCTCGGCGTGCGCGCCGGCCTTGCACAAGGCGGCAGCGAACACCGTGCCCGGCTGCAGCGCGTCCGGCAGCAGGCCGACGATGTCGATGCCGGGCGCGCCGAGCATTTCGCTGAGCTGCTGGAAGCCGACCTCGACCTCGCCGTCGGCGAGCAGCCTGGCGACGGGAATGCCGGGCTTGGCCTGGACCAGGCGCGAAGTGCCCTCGCTCTCCAGGCCCCAGTCGCGGGCGAGCTTCTGCACATACGTGCCGCTCGGGCCGGTGGAGATGCCGATCGCCCTGGCGTTCTCCATCGCCCTGCGCACGGCGGCCTCGTCGAGCGGATCGGGCTTGGGGCTGCCGGCGCGCACCGCCATCGCCATCGGCGATTCCGCGATTTCGATGATGCTGCCGGGAACGAGATGACCGTCGCTTTCAAGCTTCTGCAGCGCATCGGAGGCGAGCACGGCGAAGTCGAACGCTTCGCCGGCGCGGATGCGCTTGGCGGCATCGACGCCGCCGACGGATTCGATCGTGATCACCTCGCCGGTCGCCTCCTCATAGGCGGCGGCGAGCTCAGCGAGGATCTGCCTCGTCGCCATCGAGGAAATGCCGGCGGCGGTCACGCTCATGATTTGCTCCGTTCAACGATGTCGATGACGGCGCCGCAAAGGCGGACGCGCACGTCTCGGATATGGCAAGCGCGGCGGCGGAGCAAGATGGTCGTCACTTCGGCACGTTGCGCTCCAGGTCCTCCAGCCACGCGGTGGCGTTGCCGTCGGACGGGGCGCGCCAGTCGCCGCGCGGCGACAGGGCGCCGCCGGCCACCACCTTCGGGCCGTTCGGCATCGCCGAGCGCTTGAACTGGCTGAAGGCGAAGAAGCGCTTGAGGAACACCTCCAGCCACTTCCTGATCTCGGGAAGCGTATAGGCGTGGCGCTTGTCGGCAGGGAAATGCGGCGGCCAGGCGCCGTCGCCGACATTCTTCCAGGCGTGATGCGCCATGAAGGCGATCTTCGACGGGCGCATGCCGTAGCGCAGCGTGTAGAACAAATTGAAGTCCTGCAGCTCATAGGGGCCGATCGTGGCCTGGGTGCTCTGCGGCGTCTCGCCCTCCTTCACCGGGACCAGCTCCGGCGAGATCTCGGCCGACAGCACTGCCTCGAGCGTGCGGTCGACATCGGCCGAGAACTGATGCGAGGCGATGACCCAGCGGATGAGATGCTGGATCAGGGTCTTCGGCACGCCGGCATTGACGTTGTAGTGCGCCATCTGATCGCCGACGCCATAGGTGCACCAGCCCAGCGCCAGCTCGGAGAGATCGCCGGTGCCGAGCACGAGGCCGCCGCGGTCGTTGGCGAGGCGGAACAGATAGTCGGTGCGCAGCCCGGCCTGCACGTTCTCGAAGGTGACGTCGTAGACCTGTTCGCCGCGGCCGAAGGGATGGCCGATGTCCTTCAGCATCTGCGTCGCCGCGGGGCGGATGTCGAGTTCGGCGGCGCTGACTTGAAGCGACGACATCAGCGCATGCGCGTAGGACTTGCTCTGCGCGCCCGTGGCGAAGCCGGGCATCGTATAGGCCAGGATGTTGGTGCGGGGAAGGCCGAGCAGGTCGATCGCCTTCGCCGCGACGATCAGCGCATGCGTGGAATCGAGCCCGCCGGAGACGCCGATCACGATGCGCTTGGTGCCGGTGGCGCGCAGCCGCTGCGTCAGGCCGGCGACCTGGATGTTGTAGGCCTCGTAGCAGTCCTGATCGAGCCGCGCGGCATCGCTCGGCACGAACGGAAAGCGCTCGATGCTGCGCATGAAGCCGATGTCGCCCTCGGCCGGCTGCAGCTCGAAGCCGATGCGGCGCCAGTGCATGCCGGCGCCTTGCGCGCGCGCATTGTCGTCGAACGTGCCCATCAGCGCCCGCTCCTGGCGCAGCAGATCGAGATCGACGTCGGCGAAGATGGTCTGTCCGGTCTGGCGGAAGCGCTCGCTCTCGGCGAGCAGCACGCCATTCTCGAAGATCGAGGTCTGGCCGTCCCAGGCGAGATCCGTGGTGGATTCGCCGACGCCCGCCGCCGCATAGACATAGGCCGCGAGGCAGCGCGCCGAGGTCGAGCGGCACAACAGTGAGCGGGACTCGGCGCGGCCGACCGTGATCGGGCTGCCCGAGAGATTGGCGAGCACGGTGGCGCCGGCGAGCGCGAGCTCGGACGCCGGCGTCACCGGGATCCACATGTCCTCGCAGATCTCGACGCCGATGACGAGGCCGGCGACATCCGCGGCGGCGAACAGAAGGTCGGTGCCGAACGGCGCCATGGTCTCGGCGACCTCGATCATCTCGCCGCGGATGCCGGCGCCGGAGGCGAAGTGGCGGCCTTCGTAGAATTCGCGATAGGTCGGCAGGTAGCTCTTGGGAATAACGCCGAGCACCTCGCCGCGGTGGATCACGACGGCGCAATTGTAGACACGATGCGCAAAGCGCAACGGCGCACCGACGATCAGGACGGGCATCAGGTCGTGCGAGGCTTCGACGAGGGTGAGCAGCCCGCGCTGGACGGCGTCGAGCAGCGGGTCCTGCTTGACGAGGTCCTCGATCGCGTAGCCGGACAGACAGAGCTCTGGAAACACCGCGACCGCCGCGCCCTGGTCATGGCAGGCGCGCGCCGCGGCCAGGATCGCCGCCGCATTGGCGGTCGGGTTGGCGACGCTCGAGGCGGTGACGCAGGCAGCGACGCGGGCAAAGCCGTGGCGGTAGATCGAATGGAAATTCATCGTGGCAGTCCATCTCCTGTCGCCTGATCATACGACATGGACCATGACGGGAGCCATAACAAGCGCGGCAGGTCAGCACCGCCCAGTCCGCAGGGTGACTCCGCGCGCGTCATTTGAATTGCGCGGGCCACCCGGTGCCGGGTAACTCGAAGGCTCGCTCCTTCGCGCAAGTCCAGGTGAACGGCATCCATGAACCTCTTCATCATCGGCTTCGGCTACACCGCCCAGCGCTTCGTCGAGCTGCACCGTGGCGCGTTCGCCCGCATCGGCGGCACGGTCCGCAGCGCCGACAAGCGCGCGCGACTGGCGCATGATGACATCGACCTGTTCGACGGCACGGCCCCCGCGGCCGCGACGCTGGCGAAGGCGGCGCAGGCCGACGTCGTGCTGATCTCGGTGCCGCCTGGAGGAGGCGGCGACCCGGCGCTGGCCGCATTCGGCGACGCCATCACGGCGGGGCGCGCGCGGCACGTGGTCTACCTCTCGACCGTCGGCGTCTATGGCGACCATCAGGGCGGCTGGATCGATGAGGACACGCCGCTGGCGCCCGAGCACGACCGGGTGCAGGCCCGGGTCCGCGTCGAGCAGGACTGGCGCGCGCGGATCGGTGACCGGCTCGCGGTGCTCCGGCTCGGCGGCATCTACGGGCCGGGCCGCAACGCGCTGGTCGAGCTGCGGGCCGGGCGGGCGCGGCGCATCGTCAAGCCGGGACAGGTGTTCAACCGTATCCATGTCGATGACGCGGCCAGCGCGATCATGGGCGCGATCCAGCGCGGGTCAGGCGGCGCCTGGAACATCGTCGACGACGAGCCTGCGCCGCCGCAGGACGTCATCGCCTATGCCGCTGCGTTGATGGGCATCGCCCCGCCGCCGGAACTGCCGTTCGACCGCGCCGAGCTGTCGCCGATGGCGCGCAGCTTCTATGCCAGCAACCGGCGCATCCGGAATATCCGCGCCAGGCAGGAGCTCGGCGTCGGCTTCGCCTACCCGACCTATCGCGCCGGGCTCGAGGCGCTATGGGCCGCCGGCGAAGGGCGCTGACGCGAGATTTCCGCCGCCGGGCGGGAAACCTTTCACGCCACTGACGATTGCAACGAACAGAGATTGTCATGCGGGTTTGACGCGACTGTACGTCGCGCAGCCCTCACGGATCAAAGGATGTTCGACATGCAAGGCGATCAACCCATCAGCTGGCTGATGTTCTTCACGCTCGCGGCCGCGATCATCATCGCCGCCGGCGCGTTCCTGGCCTTCCTGCGCTCGCGGCACAACCGAGAGATCGCGGCGGTGGCGCTCGAGGGAGACGGCCGGGGCCGCGGCGTGGTCCCGTCAGGTGCCCTGCCCGAGCTCGGCGGCCTGTTCGTGCTCGCGCTGGTGGTCGCCGGCCTGCTGGTTGCCGGCTATCAGAGCGGCGGCGCGACGCGCTTCGCCGGCGGCGACAAGCCGACGCCAGTGCCGTCAGCGCCGACCAACACCGACCGCGGCACCACGGTCGGCGCCGGCGCCGCGATCACCCCGCCGGAAGCCCCGACCATGACCCAGCCGGCACGGCCCGGCCCGGACCTGCGTACCGCGCCCGCGTCGTCGTCGACGGGAGCCGGCCCCGAGAGCGGCGGGCATCCGGAGGCCAATCCCCCGGCGAGGTGAAAAAGCGCCTCTCGAAAGCAAGAAGGCCGCGCAATGCGCGGCCTTCTTGATGTTCACTCCAAGTTTGATGTTCACGCCGGGAGGATCCCCCCCGATCAGATCGCGGCTGCGACCTTGTCGAGGCCGATGGTGCGCGCAAGCCGCCGCACTTCGTCCTTCTGATCCTCGCGCAACTGCCACAGCAGCGGCATCGCGGCCGACTTCAGCTGTTGCACCTCATCCGAATCCGGATCGAGCGCCACCGCGCCCGGCTTCGCCGCGCCCTGGCGTCCGGCGTGGATCTTGCGGGCGACGGCGCGCAGCGCCGTCTCGACCGCCGGCCAATAATATTCCTGGCTCGACGAGAGCCGCAGCCGTTCCTTGATGCCTGCGATCTGGCCGTCCGACAGCAACGAATAGGCCTTTTGCACCTCCGGCTTCAGCGGCGCCGGGGCCGGCTCGCTCCTGGCGAGAATCTTGGACTTCGGCACCATCGGCTCGGCAGCGACGACCGCGGCAGCCGACGCCTTTGCCATCTCCGGCTCGGACGGCGCATAGGCATAGGCCTGACGCAGCGTCGCCTTCGACGGGGCACTCGGCTGCTGCACCTCGGGGGTCGCAAGTGTGACCATCGCCAGACGGTCGCCCTTGGCTTCACGATTGGAGAGCGGGCTCTTCGCCACCACCGGCGGCATCATCGCACCGGCCGAAGGCACGCTGTCCTGCATCAGGACGCTCGTCACGGCCGCGCCTGCAATCAGCACGCCCAGCAAAGCGACAAAAGCGATCGACTTCGTCACGCAATTCTCCGTATCCCGGCGGAAAGCCGCACTTTGCCGAAAAGTGGGAGTTAATTAAGGCTTTACGATGCCACAGAAACACAGAGGCCACCATTCTGCCCTGTGAACATGACGGACATTTTTTTTCACGCCGCCGAAGACAGCTCGGCCGGCATCAGCAGATCGTACGCGGCCTGGATGTCGGCAACGATGTCGGAGGCTTCCCAAAGCGCGGCCGGTTCCACCGAATGCAAGCTGATGGTCCAGTTCCCGCCGCGGGCGGTGCGGGGAACGCTCATGATGTCGAACTGGACGTTGCGGCATAGCGGATGCCGCTGCAGAGCATGCCCGACGCGGATCCGGATCTCCTCGAGCGTCACCCGCTCTTTGTCCTGCCGTAGCCCGATGCCCATCGCACGATTCCGCCAAGTTCAAGCTCCGCGGATTGTGGGACCCGATGGTTAATGGTGCCTTAAGGACACACATCACGTTTTCTCATGGCCGGAGGCCACCCGCGCCGCCGTACTCATCAGCCGTGCGCGCCACCAGCACGGCGACCGACGGGATGTCGGTGACCCCCGAGGTCGCGTGCCCGGCGCTCCAGATGTCGCGCCAGCGTTTCGGCCGCGCCTCGCGCGCAGCGATGTCGATGTCACTGCCGATCTCGATCGCGCCACGCGCCGGCAAGGCTTCGGGATCGAGCCCGGCCGCGACGATCGACGGCCGGAGCATGCTGGTCGGCAGGCCGGTGAAGGCCGAGGTGAGCAGCACGTCGTCGGCCGAACTCGCGACCAGCATCGACTTGTACCGGTCATCGGCCAGGCTTTCGCGCGTGGCGATGAACTTCGTGCCCATGTAAGCGAGATCGCAGCCGAGCACCTCGGCCGCCCGCAACGCCACGCCGTCGCTGATGCCGCCGGCGAGCACGATCGGCCCGGCGAAGAACGCCCTGACCGCGCGCACGAAGGCGAATGGATTGAGCCAGCCGGTCTGGCCGCCCGCCCCGGCCGTGAGCAGCACCAGGCCATCTGCGCCGGCCTCGACCGCGCGCTCTGCATGACGGATCGAGGCGACGTCAGCGAACACCAGCGCACCCGCATCATGCAAGGGCGCAACAACCTTTGCCGGCGAGCCGACCGAGGTAATCACGATCTCCGGGCGGCGCCGCAACAGCACCGCGAGATCGTCCTGCAGCCGCGCGTTTGATTGATGCACGATCAGATTCGGGCAGACCGGCGCAGCCGCAGCGCCGCTCGCATCGCTGCTGCGCGCAAGCCGATCGGCAATCTGGAGCAGCCAGGCGTCGAGCTCGTCGGGGGTTCGACAATTGACCGTCGGGAACGCGCCGATCACGCCGTTGGTGCAGGCCGTGCTCACCAGCTCGATTCCCGACACCAGGAACATCGGCGCTGCGATCAGCGGCAGGCGCAGCCGCGCCCGCAGCCCGTCCCATCGAGTGTCCTGCACGGCGCGTTCCTCCCCGATCCTTGTTGGCTCAGGGATAACGGCGCCGCCGCGTGCGATCAATCGTCGCCGAAGAAGCTGAAGCGCGGCCCCTCCATGCCGACCGGCTGCGCCGCATAGGCGCGCGGCGTCGTATCCTCACGCACGGCCTGCTCGACCGCGCGCAGATCCTGCTCGCGGCGCTGGCGCCGGCGCTCGACATATTGCCGGTGCCGCTCGGCGCGGCGCTGCTCCGCGACGCGCTTGCGCTCCGCCCCGCGCGCCTTGAGATCCGCGTCCTCGGCCTTGTCCTGTCCCTTCTCCTGAACGTCCTCGGCGGTACCGGCCTGCGTGCTGGCCGGCGCCGAAGAGGCGGCGGGCACAGCCGTCGCGTCCGGCACAGCAGCCTGCGGCGGGGGCGAGGGATTGGGCGATACCGGCGTCGCCGGCCCCGTCTCCGCTGCTGCGGGCGCCACCTTGATCGGCGTGGTCGCGGCCGCCTGCGTTGCCGCAAGATACGAGGTGGTCGTCGGACTTGGCGACGGCGTCTCCGGCACGGAACGCGCGAGCTTGGCCTGCTCGAACGCCTGCGAACTCGGATGCATGCCCTCCGCGATCATGAGCCCGCCGCCGAGACCGGCCGCGACGGCGATGGCGACCGTTCCGGCTCCCGCAAAAAAAGCTGTCGAGGTGCGCATGGCCTTGCTCCGCTATTGTTCGGCCGGGCAACGCGGCGCGCGCAGCGATGTTCCGAGGACGACAAGCGCGCCTTGAGCGCGATGGGCTTTCTGATAGCGTCGGCAACAAGCCCCGCGACGCCATAACGATCGCGGCATCTCGGGAGGATCGTCCATGAGCCTACAGCTTCATTCGTTTCCGGTCGTCTGCGAGCAGACCCTGCTCACGCTGTCGCGTCATCCGTCGCGCACCGCCTTCAGCTGGCCGGACGGATCGCTGACCTATCAGGGCGCGATCGACCTGATCGGCCGCATGCAGAACGTGTTCATGCGGCTCGGCCTGCCGCCGGGAACACGCGTCGCGTTCCTCAGCGCGAACCGCGCCGATGCCTGGTGCGCCGGCACGGCGGCGCAGCTGTCGCGGCTCGCCATCACCTGGCTGCATCCGCTGGGCTCGCTCGACGATCAGCTGTTCCAGCTCGCCGATTCCGAATCGCAGGTGCTGGTGATCGATGCCGCCGCGTTCCACGACCGCGGCGGCGAACTGGCCGCGCGCTCGGGCGGCCTGCGCCACGTGTTGACGCTGGGCGCAGCCGGCTATGGCGTCGACCTCCTCGCCGCGATCGAGCAGTCAGGCCACGCCAGCGCGCGCAACTTCGCCACGCCCGAGGACATCGCGACCTTGAACTACACCGGCGGCACCACCGGAAAGTCGAAGGGCGCGCTGCGCCATCACCGGGAATATGGCGGCTTCGCCACCGCGATCCTCGCCGATTTCGAGATCCCGGAGCGCGCCCGCTATCTGACGGTCGCCCCGATCAGCCATGTCGCCGGCACCAAGGTGCTGCCGACCCTGATGCGGGGCGGCACCGTGCACATGCTGAAGGGATTTGATCCTGAGGCCGTGCTCGCGACCATCGCGCGCGAGCGCATCAACTTCACGCTGTTCGTGCCGACGATGATCTACGTGCTGCTCGATCATCCCGCGTTAGCTAAGACAGATCTCTCCTCGCTCGAGCTCGTGCTGTACGGCGCCTCGGCGATGTCGCCGACGCGGCTGGTCGAAGGCATCGAGCGCATCGGCCCGGTGTTCTCGCAGCTCTATGGCCAGACCGAATGCTATCCCGTCTCGGTGCTGCGGAAGGCCGATCATGATCCGAAGCAGCCGGAGCTGTTCCTGTCCTGCGGCTTCCCGATCGCGGCCTGCGAGGTCAAGATTCTCGATGACCATGATCAGGAGGTCGCGCTGGGCGAGGCCGGCGAGATCTGCGTGCGCGCGCCGCATCTGATGGCGGAGTATTGGCAGCGGCCGGACATCACCGCCGAGACCTTGAAGAACGGCTGGCTGCACACCGGCGACATCGCCCGCCGCGACGAGCGCGGCTACATGTACATCCTCGACCGCAAGAAGGACATGATCGTCTCCGGCGGCTTCAACATCTTCCCGCGCGAGATCGAGGACGTGCTGACGCAACATGCCGACGTGGCGATGTGCGCGGTGGTCGGCGTGCCCGACGACAAATGGGGCGAGGCGGTCACCGCGATCGTGGTGCCGCGCGCCGGCGCGCAGATCGACGCTGCCGAGCTGATCGAGCTCGTGAAGGCGCGCAAGGGCTCGGCCCATGCGCCCAAGAGCATCTCGTTCGTCAAGGAGCTGCCGATGACCGGCGTCGGCAAGGTCGACAAGAAGGTGCTGCGCGCACGGTTCTGGGAGGGCCGCGGGCGGATGGTGGGGTAGCGGCATCATCAGCTCCCTCGATCGCCACCGTCATTGCGAGGCGCTCTTGCGCCGAAGCAATCCAGGGCCGCGGATGAGGCCCTGGATTGCTTCGCTCCGCTCGCAACGACGGCAATCCAGACTCGCGGCTTTGCAATGCCGATGGAAGCTCTCGCCCGTAGCCGCCGCGCTCCGCTGTCGTCCCGGGCAAGTGAAGCGCGACCCGGGATCCATAACCACAGGGCAGCGTCGTAAGCGCTGACGTAGCGACCCGCGTGCCTCGACCGTCGTCTTATGATCATGGGTCCCGGCGTTCGCCGGGACGACAGCCTTTGTGTGGCGCGATACTCGCCACGCGATCCGCTGTATCCAAACAACACTGGATGCGTTGCCCCCATTGCAGACATGACATTGCTGCCTCGCGGCGCATCTGCGTCCGAGTCTTGCTGGTGTCGTTCCCCTCCAACTCACGGAGGGTGCAGGGAAGGCCAGGCCTCGACCGAGGCCTGCGGTCCGCGTGCAGCAAAAAAGCACGCGGCAGAACCACAGGTTCGGCCGGATAGACCCGGCCTTCCCTGCGCGATGGCTTTACGATTTATACGCAGTCTCCTCGGTGACCGGCTTGTTTGCCACCGTGGCGACAACGCGTTTCACGCGTTGCGCGGACCTCAGCGTCGGGAGGCCAGGACCCTGCGACTTCACCGTCCGCGACGTGGCGTACGTCGGCATGCCCAAAGCATGCTGCGCCCCATCGCGGCCACCGCATCCCACCCCAACGCATCGTGACGTTCGCGAAGCGCCCCTCGTCAGTGAAGCGGGATGCGGAGAAGAGACCATGGATTTCTGAAAATGCAAAGTCGAATATTTTTCGCTCCGCATCTGGACAGCCCAAATCAGCTTGATCGCGCGAGCGAATTTCGTCTTTGCGCGCGCCGCTGCGGACGCCCGACCTGCGCCGGAAGGTATCGATGGGGAAGCAAGCCTGCTCGTCGGCCAAATCAACCTCGCTGCGGCACAACGAATCCCAGGCGACGCGCGACAGAGGGCCCAACGAAAAGCCGGTCTGCACTCCGACCCGCTGTCGTGCCGAACAAGCGAAGCCGGACGATGTGCAGGCATCGTCGCGTTCGCGCGACCCAGGACCGAGACCACAGGACGTGGCGAGCCCGGATGCATCAATGCGCGTGCCTCGAATATGGCCTGGGGTTATGGGTCCCTGTGTCTGGAAAGTCTGCCATGATGATGGTGGGCGGGAAGCCGTTGGGTCCTTGGCGCT
>NZ_JBNPUW010000019.1:0-112864 GCF_051168375.1 Bradyrhizobium sp. HKCCYLRH1034
GCCTTTCCAGCGAGAACTCATAGAACAACGCAGCCTGTTCGACTTGCCGATGCCCCATCATGACCTTCAGTCCTGCCAACTAGACAGACTGAATCACCGATATCTCTGCGCCGCAACTGGCGACTTTTTCAACGGAATCGGCCAGGAGCGGAAATGAAGAGGCGAGTCGAAGCTCGGACCTCCTTCTTGCTATATCGGCTCAATCTCGCCGGGACGCCAAGTTTTGTCGAACCACGGCTGAAGCGGGCCGTAGAGGCGCAGGAGCGTGTTCCATCCTTTGCCGGGGATGGTCTGCACCCAGTTGTTCTCCTTCCCAGCCGGAGCCTTGGGCCCGAAATAGACGTCCACTGACCCGTCCGCGTTGACCATGAGTTTCGGGTTCTGGCTGGTTGCGGCTGGCCAACGCTGGTCGGTCTGCAGCATGGAGCGGGTCTGATTGTCGTAGAGGATGACCGACCAGAACTGCTTGACTGGAATATTGGGCGGCAAGTGCAGCTTGTAGTTCTTTCCGCCGTCGAATGGCTTGTTTTGGCTGTCGACGAACGCGGCCATGTACTGCGATCCCTCGCCAACCGACTTGGAATCCATCGCTGGTGTCACGCCGGTCGCGTAGAAGAAGAATGCCGAGTAGGCATCGAGAATACGCGCGCCGTTTTCCTCGAACTTGTAGCCGCCGAAGAAGCCCGTTCGCCACGCGCTGTTGGGGTAATAGTAGCTTTCCTTGATCCGCAACCGGCCATTGATCGCACGGGCGGTCGCATCGCCTACCAGGGCGGCTTCGGTCAGAATTTTTTTCATCCGTGTATCGGGCGCGAAGGGCTTACCCTTGCGGATGCCGACCGATGCGTAGAGGCCGAGTGTGACCGGGTCGACTGTATCGGTCGGCTCCTCCTGCACAACCTGATTCAGATACTCCCAGAAGGGATAATCTCCCGGAGCCAGCGTGCTAAATGCTTTGCCGGAAACATGCACGAAATTGAGTTTCGGCGGATTCGCAGCATCTTTCAGGTGATAGATTTTCGTGTGCTCTTCGACCACGTCGACGCCGGGCTTCGGATCGCCATTGACCAAGAACGAGCGCCACGGAACCCAGACGCTGAACGTCGCCGGCTTCACGACAAAGAAGCCGGTCGGCACCTCGCCGTTGTAGCCGGGCGGCAAGATCAGGTACTTGCCGCCCTGACCCTTGTCCGGACCGACGAGTCCAACATCAGTGACAAAATTATACCACATGTCGTTGATGAGGCCGAGCACATTGGGTGGCACTTCGAGCACCAGAGGCCCGTCACGCAGGTCGAGCCAAAACCAAGTGTACGGCGTGTTGTTGTTCGGGGTGAGAAAAAGCGACTTCGAGTCCATCCTATCCTCGAAGATCGGCACCGTCAGATTGAATGGACCCAGCTCCGCCATTCCCTTTCGATTTGCCAATTGGTTCACTGGAGCTAAGGCCAACAGGTAAGCTTGGACGGCGTGTTGAAAGTCCAGATTGTCGTAGAGCCTTTCAACGGTCGCATCGTCGGGAAAGCCGTCGAAGAAGTTCAGCGTCCCAAGGCGGGTCTCTACCTTGTCCGGGATTGCAACGCCCGGCGGTATCGGCGTTTGCATTTTGTATTGCTGAGCGTTGAGCGGAATTGCCGAGAGCGCCACAAGAGACAACGCAGAAACTACTGATGCCGCTAATTTCATGATACGGCCCTTCTTGTCAGATGTTGAATTCATAAAGCATCTCTTCGTAAGTCCCATGATTATCGGGACTTCGTGCAGGGCTACAAATCTCGCAGCTCGCAGAATGACCAATCAACGTCTGCCAGCGCGATTGACCGGGCCACCGCGATTTACCGTCCCAGCACCCACCACCGCCTGTCGTGCAACGGGTCGCGGCCTCAGAACTACGCCCGGCCGTACGACGCAATTGGCTGGATAGCCAACGTATGTGCAGTACACCACAGCGCTGGCTTTCTCAGTGCTCGCGGCTACGAACCCGGTTATCAGCAGCGTAGTCGCTATTGCGATTGAGAGCTTCATTTTCGCCTCCTCCGCCAAAGACGAATAGTTTCATTAGAAACGATCTTCGCGTTGATCCAGATCAACAGGCCAACTCAGAATAATTTGGATGAGAATGTTGCAGATGCTGTTTGCGAGAAGCCGAATCGTCCTTGGCAAACCGCCGTAATGCGGCCGGCTCAATTTTCGGCTGTCTCGCGGCATACGAAGGAGCGAAGCGCCATGGTCCTCGTGATGGTACTCTACATCGTCATGGTCTGGCTCCTGTTCTCGAAGCTGAAGCTTGTGAAGTGGGGATGGGGGGCCGGCACCATCACCGTTGTCATCGGCGCTTTCATCTTGATGGTCTTCCTTGGCCTGTTCAACTCGCTCACGCCCGCCGGCCGCTTTGTCGTGATCTCTAGGGTGGTCGAGGTCACACCCAACGTCTCGGGCCAGGTCGTAAGCATCCCCGTCCAAGTCAACGCCCCGGTGAAGGCCGGCGCCATCTTGTTCCAGATCGATCCGGCACCTTACAAATACAAGGTCAGCCAATTGGAGGCCTCGCTCGCTCAGGCGCAGCAGCAAGTCAAACAACTCAAGGCCAGCTATGATCAAGCCAAGGCGAACGCCGATGCCTTGAAGCAACAGCTCGTCTACCAGACCCAAAGGTTGGCCGACATTCGGAAGCTCGTCGCAACCGGCTCTCAGGCTGAGTTTCGTCTGCAGGACACGCAGGTGCAGTACGACACCGTGCAATACCAATTGCTCGCAGCGGAAGCCGCAGTAGAGAACGCCCGGCTCGCAATGGAATCCGAGATCGGAGGCGAGAATACCAACGTTGCACAACTCCAGGCTCAGCTCGAAAACGCCCGGTGGGAGCTGGATCAGACCACCATTCGGGCAACGGGCGACGGCTACGTCAGCAGCCTGGCACTGGCGGTTGGCGCTCGGGCATTGCAGACGCGTTCCGAGATGTCATTCATCCTCACCAACGACATCACCATTCTCGCGACGTTCAAGCCGAACGCCTTCCAAACAGTGAAGCCCGGAGCAACCGTAAAGCTGGTCTTCGACGATAATCCCGGCGAGATATTTGGGGCGCGAATACTCGAAATCCCTCGCGGCATCGGTCAGGGCCAGATCGCGGTTTCCGGCCAATTAGCACGCGTCGGTTCGATCGGTGGCGCTCAGGGCTACCCGGCGACGATCTCGTTGCCGGATAATTTTGACAAGACGGGGCTGCGCCTCGGGATGCCCGGCAGCGCATGGGCCATCGCCGCGAACGCCGGCCCAATCGGAATGATCACGTCGATTCTCGTCTGGATAAGTTCGTACCTCGCATACTTGTGAGACTCTGCGTAGCTCAAATACACCGACGGCTCCGGCGAGGAATCAAGTCTCCGGTCTAATGACCGCTTTGGAGCAGACATCTAGCTGTCTGAGCAGTCTTGGGTGCCACAGGAGTTGCGAATTTTCGCCAAGGGTCACACCTTGGCACGCATTTCAGCCAAGTGGGCGGTGTATGTTGATCCTGGTCAATATTGGAAACGCTGGGAGCGCGATCCTATTGTTACTCAAAAACAAGGGAGGCTTTCATGCGATGTTCGACAGCAGTTCTTTTAGCCCTCGTTGCCGCCGCGCCCATCTCGGCGTCGCTCTCGCCAGCGCGCGCAGCTTCGGAGTGTCCAGCTTCCGGAAGCTTATCGGACTGGGGTATCAATTCGACCGGCTACTTCAACGTCGCTTCTGGTGGAAGCTGCCTGTTTCCAATTCGGATAGCGGGCGTGATGAAAAGCTCGAGCATTTCACAGAAGCCGGCTCACGGCACCCTGAAGAAGCTAAATATTTCGACATTCCAGTACACGGCGAAAGCAGGCTACAAGGGCCCCGACAGCTTCGCCGTGACGGCAACTGGCAAGGGACCGACTGCCTCCGGAACGTCGGTGATCACCATGAACGCGACGGTTCAATAGGACTTCCTTTTTCGCCGATAGACAAAGGCCCACTTCCAACCGGAGTGGGCCGCTTTTGTTTAGCCGAGCACGCGCGAACGGAAACCGCCGAGCACGGCGGGCTGACTGAAATCATCGGTAGTCTGCTGGTAGGCGTAGCCGACGAAGCCGACAAAGACCTGCTTCGACAGGAATTGCGATACGCCCCAGTCGAAATGGAAGTCGATGCCGCTCTGGTACTGCGTAGCGGTAGCCTCGCAGACGTGCTGCCGCACCTGCCGTCCATCAAATCCCCATAGAGCCTGCCGTACCAGTCCTGCCCACCAAGCGCGGTTTCCTCCCTTGGAGGCTTTCGGACGCCGGCCGCCCGAATATGCCGCGCCGTCAATCATGCGGCCGGCATCCGAAACCCTTCACAAAAGCAGACATAGGCGGAGGGCGACGGCACCACGTTCGTCCGTCAGCCTCCGGGGCCGTCCTTCATGATGTAGCCCATCAGGTCGTCCACGTCGTGCTCCAGATCCCGGATGATGTTCTTGACGACGTCGCCGATCGAGATCACGCCTACGACCTTGCCCGCGTCCAGCACCGGCAGATGGCGAAAGCCGCGCTGCGACATCATCGCCATGCAGCTGTCCAGCTTGTGGTCCGGCTTGACCGTCACCGGGTTGGCCGTCATCACCTGGCTCACCGGCGTCTGCTTCGCATCGAGCCCGGGCAGCAGCACCTTGATGGCGCAGTCCCCCTGCGTCACGATGCCGACCAGCGCGCCGTCGTCGATGACGAGCACCGACCGGACCCGGTTGTCGCGCATCTGGCGCAAGGCTTCGACGACCATGTCGTCGGAACGAACATGGATCACGGCGCCACTCTTCTGCGCCAGCGCGCTTCTTACTGTGCTCATCGATGTCCCCTCCTGGACCCATCCTGCCCCGCCTTGATGGTCCACATGGCAGGATAGTCGAAATATCCGGCTTCGTCAGCGCCGCGCCGATGCCGTGCGCCTGGCCGTGAACCGAACGATGATCGGGGTCACAGGCGGCCCATCGATTCCTGGGATTGCAGAGGTCAGGTCGTCCCCGAGAGCGGAACCATCGGGTGCCGGCAAGAATGTTGCTCGGCAAAACGCAAGTCGATCGACTGATGGCGGTCAGGTAGAGAGCTCTGGGTCAAGAGGCGGCGTACTGGAATTCCTCCCCCACGTCCGCGTCGTCCCTGGCAGCGGACATTCGCATTCATTTTGGCCGGCCGACGCCGCCTGCCTCCTGTCGTGACGCCCGCGCGCTCATCCAGGCTCCAAGCGCTGTCCCCGCGTCGCGGAAACCGACAGCAGACCGAGCTCTGCCCAATGGCCTCCCCCGGCAGCCATGTCGCTCGGAAACTCTTCACGAAGCAATTTGAAGGCTTTGACGTGAATGAACATGCGCCCTTAACGAAAACGGGCAAAAATAGGTCGCTGATCTTCACCTACCTGACCACAGTACCGTTTCGAGCGTACGTGAAATCTCGATAGCCGCGTCGCGAGCCGGTCACCGCCGAAGCGAAATCCGAAATGCCTTCACAGAAGAGCAGGCCGGGGTTTGCAACTGCCGCGTGAAGCATTGGTAAGGAAACGTTAAGGAAAATTCGGGGATTTCTGATGATTGCGCCGGAAGAAGAGAGATTGCTGAAGACGTACCTGGTCGAGATGTTCGGCCAGATCAGCAGCATGCGGCGCGAACTCGCCGCTCTTCAAGGCGACGGCAAGGGCAGTTTCGCGACGATGACCGACACCCTCGACGCGATCGTCGAGAATACGGAGACGGCCGGGAACGCGATCCTCGAAAGCATGGAGGCGATCGGCGCCAGCGTCGCGAAGTTGCAGAAAGTCAAAGACCCGACTGCCGCAACGGTCTGCGACGAGATCGTCGACAGCACGAACAAGGTGTTCGAGGCGTGCGCGTTTCAGGACCTCACAGGGCAGCGGATCACGCGCGTGGTCAAGTCGCTGCAGTTCATGGAGGACCACATCAACAAGCTCGTCCGCATCTGGGGAAAAGAGGAGCTGGCGCGGCTGGCCACCGAGCTTGCTGCCCCAAGCGCCCCGGACTTGATGGAGGGCCCGAAGCGGCCGGGCGTGGCGATTTCCCAGGACGACATCGACAAACTGTTCGCGTGAACGACGGCCAGGCGTGATGCCCGCTCCGCGTCATTGCGAGGAGCAGAGCGACGAAGCAATCCAGGGCCGCGCTAAGGACTCTGGACTGCGTCGCTGCGCTCGCAATGACGGAGCAAACTCACGCGCAGCGCCGTTACGGCCGCAGCGTCTCCATGAACCGCACCGGCTCGCCGGTCGCTGGCGTCAGCAGCTCGCCCTGCCACATCACGCGCTGGCCGCGGACGAACGTGCCGACCGGCCAGCCGGTGACGCGTAGGCCATCATAGGGCGTCCAGCCGGCTTTCGAAGCGACCCATTCGTTGGTGATGGTCTCGCTGCGCTTGAGGTCCACGATGGTGAGGTCGGCGTCGTAGCCGGCGGCGATGCGGCCCTTGCGGGCGATGTTGTAGATGCGGGCGGGGCCGGCGCTGGTGAGGTCGACGAAACGTTGCAGCGACAGCCGGCCGGCATTGACGTGGTCGAGCATGATCGGCACCAGCGTCTGCACGCCGGTCATGCCGGAGGGCGAGGCCGGATAGGTCTTGGACTTCTCCTCCGCGGTGTGCGGCGCGTGGTCGGAGCCTAAGATGTCGACGATGCCCTGGTGGACGCCCCACCAGATGACGTCGCGATGATCGGCCGATCGCACCGGCGGATTCATCTGCGCGTAGGTGCCGAGCCGCTCGTAGCACTCCGGCGCCGCCAAGGTGAGATGATGCGGCGTCGCCTCGACGGTGGCGACGTCCTTGTGGTCGCGCAGATACACGATCTCCTCCTTGGTGGAGATGTGCAGCACGTGGATGCGCTTGCCGGTCTCGTGCGCGAGGGTCACGAGACGTTGCGTGGCGCGCAGCGCAGCCTCCTCGTCGCGCCACACCGGGTGTGAGCGCGGATCGTTCTCGACGCGCAGGTCCTTGCGCTCGTTGAGGCGGTACTCGTCCTCGGCGTGGAACGCGGCACGGCGGCGGATCCCCTGGAAGATGCGGCGCAGGCTGTCGTCGTCCTCGACCAGCAGCGAGCCGGTGGACGAGCCGACGAACACCTTGACGCCGGCGCAGCCCTCGGCGCGCTCCAACACCGGGAGCTGCTCGACATTCTCGCGGGTGCCGCCGATGAAGAAGGCGAAATCGCAATGCATGCGATGGCGGCCGGCAGCGACCTTGGCGGTGAACGCCTCCTCGGTCACCGTCAGCGGATTGGTGTTGGGCATCTCGAACACGGCGGTGACGCCGCCCATCACGGCGCTGCGCGAGCCGGTTTCGAGGTCCTCCTTGTGAGTGAGACCAGGCTCGCGGAAATGCACCTGGGTGTCGATCACGCCGGGCAGCACGTGCAGTCCCTTGCAGTCGATGATCTCGGCGGCCGAGGCCGTGCCGAGATCGCCGATCTCGACAATGCGTCCGCCTGACATGCCGATGTCGCGGACGCCCTCGCCGTCCTGATTGACCACGGTGCCGGATTTCAGAATGACGTCGAAGCGCGCGCTCATGAAGCCCTCATAGGATTTCATTCTCCTGACCGCCCCAAGACAGATCGATCATGCTGCGCGCCTGCCCATTTGCTGGCCTCCGGTGGCACGCGAGTCTCGATCTTTAGAATGAAGCCACCGCGCGGCGGCGTTTCAGCCTTGTGGTTTATGCCAGGGCGGCTTACGTTTCAGTGCGGCCTGTCGCAAGAGGTTTTTCGGATGAAGGCGACGTTTCTCGACGACCGGGGCGTGGTCCAGGTCAGCGGCGACGATGCACGCAAGTTCCTCAACGGTCTCTTCACCACCGACGTCACCAAGCTCACGCCTGGCGAGGCCCGGTTCGGCGCGCTGCTGACGCCGCAAGGCAAGATCATCGTTGATTTCCTGGTGGCGCAGGTGCCGGCGACGGACGCCGGCGAGCGCTTGCTGCTCGACTGTCCGCGCGCGCTGGCGCAGGCGCTCACCGACAAGCTCAACCTCTACAAGCTCAGGGCCAAGGTCGCGGTCAGCAATCGCTCCGGAGAGCTCGGCGTGATCGCGGTCTGGGATGGTGCCATCGGCGCCACGCCGGAGCCGAGCTTCGTCGATCCGCGTCATGAGCGCCTCGGCGCGCGCGTCATTGCGCCGCAGGAGGCGCTCGCGGAGATCGCCGCACGGCTCGGCGCCGAGATCGTCGATTCCGACGCCTATGAGGCGCATCGTATCGACTGCAGCGTGCCGCGCGGCGGGCTCGACTTCATGTATGGCGACGCCTTCCCGCACGAGACCAACATGGACCGGCTGCACGGCGTCGACGTCGGCAAGGGCTGCTATGTCGGCCAGGAGGTCGTGAGCCGCATGCATCATCGCGGCACCACGCGCACGCGCGCGGCGAAGGTGCTGCTCGACGGGCCGAGTCCCGAGCCGGGCACGCCGATTCTGGCCGGCGACAAGTCGGTCGGCACCATGGGCTCGGCCGCCGCGCAGAAGGGCATGGCGCTGCTGCGCATCGACCGCGCCGCGGAGGCGTTGGAGGCGGGAACGCCGCTCACCGCCGGCGGCCTCGTTCTGCGCATCGCTGATCCCGACGCGCTGCAGGGCGCGCCGAAGCAGACGGTCGCCTGAGCCGGTCTCATGGGTCGCGCTGCTGTCGTCCATCCCGATGGCCTGACGCGCTGCCCCTGGCCGGGCAGCGATCCGCTCTATGTCGCCTATCACGACACCGAGTGGGGCGTGCCGGAATATGACGACCGCGCGCTGTTCGAGAAGCTGATCCTCGACGGCTTCCAGGCCGGGCTGTCGTGGATCACGATCCTGCGCAAGCGTGACAATTTCCGCCGCGCCTTCGATGATTTCCAGCCGGAGAAGATCGCGCGCTATTCCGACAAGAAGATCCACGCGCTGATGAACGATGCCGGCATCGTGCGCAACCGCGCCAAGATCGAAGGGACGATTCTCAGCGCGAAATCCTGGCTCGACATCCAGGACAAGGGTCCCGGCTTCTCCAAGCTGCTGTGGGACTTCATGGACGGCGCGCCCAAGGTCAACCAGTTCAAGACCACCGCGAGCGTGCCGGCCTCGACGCCGCTGTCGATCAAGATCTCGAAAGAGCTGGCCTCGCGCGGCTTCAAGTTCGTCGGTCCCACGATCGTCTACGCCTTCATGCAGGCGACCGGCATGGTCAACGACCATCTCGTCACCTGCTTCTGCCACGAGACCTGCAGCGGCAAGCGCCGCGCCCCGCGCCTCAAGCCTCCCAAATGACGACTGACAAGGCCCCGAGCGGGCACGACCGCGTCTGGCAGCGCATGCTGTCCGGCCGGCGGCTCAACCTCATCGATCCCTCGCCGCTCGATGTCGAGATCGCCGACATCGCCCATGGGCTCGCGCGTGTCGCGCGCTGGAATGGCCAGACCACCGGCGCGCACATCTTCTCGGTCGCGCAGCACACGCTGCTGGTCGAGACGGTGATGCGCGCGCGCAAGCCGAACATCGATGCGAAGCTGCGGCTCGCCGCGCTGCTGCACGATGCACCGGAATACGTCATCGGCGACATGATCTCGCCGTTCAAGGCAGTGCTCGGCGACGGCTACAAATCAGTCGAGAAGCGGCTGCTCGGGGCGATCCACATCCGCTTCGGGCTGCCGGCGGAGATTGCTCCGGAGATCGAGCGCCAGATCAAGGCGGCCGACCGCGGCGCCGCTTTTCTGGAGGCGACCCGGCTGGCCGGCTTCTCGGAGAGCGAGGCGAAGAAGCTGTTCGGTCGCGACCCCGGCCTGCCGGACGCCACCGTGACGGATTATCTGACGCCCTGGAGTGCGGCCAAGGCCGAGAAGCAGTTCCTGACCCGCTTCAACGCGGTGCTGGGGGCGTGCTGAGATGCCGCTGACGCCGGACGAGCGCCGCAACGAACGGCTGAAGCTGGCCGCCAACTGGGTCAACACGCTGGCGACGGCCATCGTCACTGCCGGGACGTTCGTGCCGCTTGCCCAGTTCGTCTATGGGGTGCTGCCGCCCAGCACCCCCGCGGGCCTGATCTACGGGTCGGGGGTCGTTTGCATTATCACCGGAGTGCTCATACATTTGCTCGGTCAGTGGATCCTGGGAGGTCTTCGATGACCACGCACCAGTTCGTTGCCCTGAGCTTTCCGCTCCTGACCGCCTTGGCCGTCGCCATCGTGGCCCTGTTCGTGCGCCGTCCCTGGTCCGAGAAACCGGTCGAGATCGCCCCCCAGAACCGTGAGCGGGTGCTCGATCATCTCGAGCGGCTCAACGCGGAGATCGAGGGCAAGGCCCATCTGGTCCGCCAGGAGTTGCGGCAGCTCAAGAACACGCGCTGAGGGCCGTCGGCGCACACATGCGCCAGCCCGACGGCTGACATCCAAAACGCGCTTTTGCCCTTGTGCCCCCATTCGTATAATCGGGCGTTCAAAGGCTCGCCATGATCCACGTCTGCTCACTCGCCGCCCTGCCCGAGACCGTGCGCCTGACCGGCGCCAGCCACGTGCTGACCATCATGGCCAATGTCGAGCAGGTGCGGCGACCGGAGACGATCCGCCCCGAGAACCATCTGCGGGTCTCGGTCGACGACATCACCGAGCAGCTTCCTGGCTTCATGGCGCCGAGCGAGGATCACGTCGCCCAGGTGCTGCAGTTCGTGCGCGGCTGGGATCGTGCGGCGCCACTGGTGATCCACTGCTATGCCGGCATCAGCCGCTCCACCGCGAGCGCCTTCGCCGCGGCCTGCGCGCTCAACCCCAATCGCGACGAGCTCGATATCGCCTGGGCGATCCGCCAGGCCTCGCCGATCGCCTCGCCGAACCGGCTGATCGTCAGCCTGGCCGACAGGGCACTGGGCCGCCAGGGGCGCATGGTGCGCGCGCTGGACGCGATCGGGCCCGGCGCCATGATGGTCGACAGCGCGCCATTCCGGATTGATCTGGACTGAGTTGCGGCGCTGCGTAGCCGCGTACCGGTGCGCTTTGAACTTATGTTCCACGGTTTGACACAGAGGGAACGACGGCCATCGTGCGGCCCGCCGGAGCGGTTGGCCGATTCGCCGGGGTCCGCAAGGGCTCGCAGCTTCCCTCCACCCGTGACGCCTCCCGGCGGCATCGATTTCAGGATTCCCGCGTGATGTTCGATTGGCCCCTCGATTGGATCGCCCTGCTGGTGGCGTTCGCGGCGCTCGCCTTCGCGCGCCGGACCTCCGACCGATTGGCCGAGGTGCAGGCACGGCTGGCCAAGCTCGAGGGGGCCCGGCCGATCGCGGCCGCGCCGGTGGTCGCGCCGCCGCTCAGCCCGCTTCAGGAGCCCGCTGAAGCCCCGCCAATGCCGCCCCCATTGCCGGAGCCGACCGAGGCTACCCTGCAGCCGGCGGCGATGGCGAGCGATGCAGCGGCCGAACAGCCGCCGCTCGTGTCCCCGCCACCCGTGCCGCAACCCGCGGCCGGCTTCGAGGAGCGCATCGGCACCCGCTGGGTGGTGTGGATCGGCGGGCTGACCCTGGCGCTCGGCGGCTTCTTCATGGTGCGCTACTCGATCGAGGCCGGCCTCGTCGGCCCCGAGGTGCGCGTCGCGCTCGGCGCGCTGTTCGCCGCCGCGCTGCTCGCGGCCGGCGAATGGACACGGCGCAAGGAGAGCATCTCGCAGATCGCGGCGCTGCCGATCGCCAACATTCCGGCGATGCTCACCGCGGCCGGCACGGCGGTCGCCTTCGCCACCATCTATGCGGCCTACGCGCTGTACGACTTCCTGCCGCCCGCGATCGCCTTCGTGCTGCTCGGCGTGGTCGCGCTGGGCACGCTGGCGGCGGCGCTGCTGCATGGCCCGGCGCTCGCCGGGCTCGGCATCGTCGCGGCGTTCACGACGCCGGTGCTGGTGTCGACCGGCGAGCCGAACTACTGGGCGCTGTACATCTACCTCGCCATCGTCACCGCCGCCGCGTTCGCGCTGGCACGCGTGCGGCTGTGGCGCTGGCTCGCGATGACCACGATCGGGCTGTCGTTCCTGTGGACCTTGCCCGGACTCGACGCGGGCGTCGAGACGGTGGCGCCGCATGTTTTCCACGTCGCGGTTGGTTTCGCGCTGGCCGCGCTGATCGTGGTCTGCGGCTTCATGTTCGGACCCGCCGCCGAGAACGACGAGGTCGAGCCGATCTCATCCGTCGGCCTAGCGGTTTATCTGCTCGGCGCCATGCTGGTCGTGCTGGCGAGCTTCCATGACGGCCTGGCGCTGATCGGCTTCACGGTGCTGGTCGCGGCGACGCTGGCGGTCGCCTGGCGCGCGCCGAGCGCCGTCGGCGCGGTGGCCGCCGCCGCTGCGACCGTGTTCCTCGTGTTCGCCGAATGGGCGCTGCGCGACAATCCGGACCTGCTGGTGCTGCCCGGCGGCGCGCTGCCCGGGATGGGGCCGAACCCGCTCGGCGCGTCGGTCACGTCGCATCTGGTGACGGCCGCGATCTTCGCGCTGGGCTTCGGCGGCGCCGGCTTCCTGGCGCAGGGGCGCGCGCACAACGCCGTCGTGCCGGTGGTGTGGTCGGCGGCCGGCGTGTTCACGCCGCTGGCACTGCTGGTCGCGCTCTATGCGCGCATCGCCCATCTCGACCGCTCGATCCCGTTCGCGATCCTCGCCGTCGTGCTCGCCGCCGGCCTTGCCGTCGCCACCGAGGCGCTGACGCGGCGCGAGGAACGTCCCGGCCTCAGTGCCTCAATCGCGCTGTTCGCGACCGGCACGCTGGCCGCGCTGGCGCTGGCCCTGACCTTCGCGCTTGAGAAGGGCTGGCTGACGATCGCGCTGGCGCTGATGTCGCTCGGCACCGCCTGGATCTTCGAGAGCCGGCCGATCCCGTTCCTGCGCACGCTCGCGGCCGTCTTTGCCGGGCTCGTGGTGCTGCGCATCGGCCATGATCCGCGCATCGTCGGCGCCGATGTCGGCACCACGCCGATCTTCAACTGGCTGCTGTGGGGCTATGGCGTGCCGGCGGCGTCGTTCTGGGGCGCGAGCTATCTGATGCGCCGCCATGGCGACGACGCGCCGCTGCGCGCGGTGGAGGCCGCCGCGATCCTGTTCACGACCCTGCTCGCCTTCCTGGAGATCCGCCACGCCGTCAACGACGGCGACATGCTGGCGGTGCCGTCGCTCGCCGAAGTGGGACTCGACGTCTGCGTGGCCCTGGCGCTGGCGATCGGGCTGGAGCGGCTGCGGGAGCGCAGCGGCAGCATCGTGCACAACATCAGCGCGGTGATCCTCACCGGATTCGCCGGCGGCGCCACCGTGCTCGGCCTGCTGCTGTTCGAAAACCCGATGATCTCGGACGTCGCGATCAAGGGCGGCCTGCTCAACATCCTGATCCTGGCCTATGCGTTCCCGGCGGTACTGATGCTGCTGTTGTCCTACGCGGTCGCAGGCCGCCGTCCGCCAGCCTATGGCAATACGCTGGCCGCGGGCGCACTGATCCTGGCGCTGTCCTATGTCAGCCTCGAGATCCGCCGGATCTATCACGGCCCCGATCTGACGGCAGGACCGACCAGCGCCGCCGAGCAGTACACCTATTCGATCGCCTGGCTCGCCTTCGGCGTGGTGCTGCTCGGGATCGGAATCATCGTGCAGTCGCAACGCGCCCGTCTGGCGTCCGCCATCGTGATCGCGCTGACGATCCTGAAGGCCTTCCTGATCGACATGTCGGCGCTGACCGGCGTGTGGCGCGCGCTGTCGTTCATCGGGCTCGGGCTGGTGCTGGTCGCGATCGGCTGGCTGTACCAGAAGGTGCTGTTCCGACGGCAGCAGCAGGCGCCGCCGGCTCAGCCGGCAGCGTAGCGCCATGTCGGATTAGGCCGCGCGCACCGACTCCAGGAACGACGCCACCTCACGCTTCAGCCGGTCGCTGTCCGAGGCCAGCGACTGCGCCGCGGCCAGCACGTGCGTGGAAGCCGTACCAGTCTCGGTCGCGCCGCGCTGCACGTCGACGACGTTCACCGAAACCTGCTGCGTGCCCTCCGATGCCTGCTGGACGTTGCGCGAGATCTCCTGCGTGGCGGCGCCCTGCTCCTCCACGGCCGCCGCGATCGCCGACGAGATTTCCGACAGCCGCTCGATGGTCGTGGAGATCGCCCGGATGGCGCCGACCGATTCCTGCGTCGCGGCCTGGATGCCGGACACCTGCTGGCCGATCTCGTCGGTCGCCTTGGCGGTCTGCTCGGCCAGCGCCTTCACCTCGGAGGCGACGACCGCGAAGCCGCGACCGGCTTCGCCGGCGCGCGCCGCCTCGATGGTCGCATTCAGCGCCAGCAGGTTGGTCTGGCCAGCGATCGTGTTGATCAGCTCGACCACGTCGCCGATGCGCGCCGCCGCCTTGCTCAGCTCGCTCACGCGATCATTGGTCATGCGCGCCTGGTCGACGGCCTCGGTGGCCATGCGGGCGGATTCCTGCACCTGGCGGCTGATCTCGGTGATCGACGACGATAGCTCCTCCGTCGCGGACGCGACCGACTGTACGTTGGTCGAAGCCTCCTCCGAAGCAGCCGCAACCGCGGTCGAGATCTCCTGCGAGCGCGTCGCGGTGGATGACAGCGCGCCGGCGGAATGCTCGAGCTCGGTCGAGGCCGACGACACCGTCTGCACGATCTCGCCGATCGTCGCCTCGAACTGGCGGGTGATATTGTCGACGCGCCGGCCGCGTTCGATCTTGACCTCGGCATCGTGGGCCGCGAGCTCGTCGGCCTCCTTCTTGGCGATCAGCGCCTCCTTGAACACCTGCAGCGTATCGGCCATGGCGCCGATCTCCGTCGGCTCGCCGCGATGCGTCACCTCCGCGCCGAGATCGCCCTTGGCGAGCTCCTGCATCGGCTTGATGATCGACGCAATGCCGGACGAGACGTTCTGCACGAGATAGAAACCGACGGCGACGCCGGCAATGACGGCCGCGGCAATGATCGACATCACCAGCCAGATCGCACGCGTGAAGCTCTCCGCGGCCTGCCGCGTCGCGTTGTCGGCACCCTTGTTGTTGAACTCGATGTCCTGGATGAAATACTTGTCGGCGTCGCGCGCGATCGCCGCGGCCGATTTTTCCAGCATTTCGGTGGCTTCGCGCGGCATCTTTCCGACGCTCTTGTTGGATTCGTCCATCACCTGCTTGACCGCGACGACGTACTTCTCCCAGGACTGCACCCAGTTGTTGTAGATCGCCCGTTCCTCGGCCGAGGTGATCATCGGCTCGTAGGTCTTGCGGTCCTTGTTGATCGTCTCGAGGATTCCGTTGACGCGCTTCTCCGCGCCCTGCTTGGCCTCGGCCGTCTCCGACATCACATGCGCGCGCAAGGCGATGCGCAGCAGATTGATGTCGGCGCGCAGCTCGCCGATCGCGCGCACGCTTGGCAGCCAATTGGTGGCGATGTCGACCGTGTTGGCATTGATCGACTGCATGCTGGTGACGGCGAGCACGCCGAGCCCGCACATGGTGACGAGCATGAAGGCGATGACCGATATGATCTTCGTACGGATGGACATCTTTGACACGGAGGACCCCAGCTGACTGCGTGGTTCGGCCGCGTTCTGCCAGCGCCAAAGACGGCCCGAACATCCAGGTCTGCGCTGCGCTGCGCGGTCGAGGTCAGAGGATCAGAGGGCTCCGAAATTCCGAACCCGCATGTCGTCTCTGCCGACCTCATTGGGCGCGAAACAGGCTTATCAGAGGTTAATGCTGGAACCGTAAGATTACTGACAATGCCCATAAAATGATGGGCGCTCAGGGGCGACGCGGTGCCCTGAAACCGGCCGCCGCTACACCTGGTCTCCCGATACCGCTGAAGGATCGCGTCGAAGCAAGACCTTTGAAGCGCGGACGGGGCAAAGGACGATTGCCGCCACGACCTGCGCCGGCAGGCGGCAGCCACCGGAAGACGCTGATCACCGTGCGGATGAATCCGGAGATGAGGTGGCCGGGCCAGGGCCGACGTTCGGCAGCATCACAAGCGACTGAGCACGAGAAGCGTGACGGAGATCGGCGGCGCCGGGGCACGACGCGGAGCCTAGGCCGAACTCCATCAATTCCGACTGACGCGCCGAGGTGGACGCGGACTTCATCAAAAGGCGCCTGCGCGCAGGAGATTGCCGCCACGGCAAACCGGACTCGAATCCGACGGCCAGCGGCGCAATCACCCCGGACAGCTCGACCTCAGCCGACCGCTTCGGACACCAGGCGAATCCGGAACACCGGCTGCTTGGCTTCGTCGAGCAGCTCCATCTGCCACTCGGCCCCCTGCTGCAACGACCTCGAGATCCCGCCGATCAGGTCGGAGCAGACAGCCGTCAGCTCGTTCCAGGCGGTTTCCCGGTTGGCGAATTCATAAGGCTGATCAGCCGCGCCAGAATAGCGGCCCTGGCTGATCCGGAAGAAATAAAGCGACATAACGACCCTTTCTCGTGGGCCACCCCCCTGGTTGCAAACTGCACACGAGTCGCTACCGAGGCATGAATTTGAGATTCCGTACGACTACGGCGCAATGACCACTAACGTGCGGTCAGCTTAAAATATTACTCTATGATAATAGGGAACCGGTTTTTCAATGATCGGTGAACTAACAACTAATCGGTCGAGCGACGCAGCTCCGGCGCCGCATCCGACTTCGCGTTATCGGATTTGGTAATTTCAGTCTTCGCGTTTTCGGCCTTCATGTTCTCCGTCTTGGAACTTTCCGCCTTGGCGGCCTTCGCAGCATCTGCCTTCAAGGGTTCCACCTTGCTGCGTTCCACCCGCGGGGTCTCGACCCGTGCCGCTACTTCGGTGTGGGAGCCGTCAGCCGCGGGTCCAGCAGCGCGTGCGGCGCGCGGCCGCGCCACGGCGCGCGCCATCAGCATGGTGGCTCCGCCCTGGTGCTGGAAGTCGCAATAGGCGAAGGCGCCGAGCCCGGAGACCGAACCGCGGAAGCTGCGATCGTCCTTCTTGTCGAGGTTGAAGCACGGTTCGAACGGCATGCCCTTGATGGCAGCGCAGACATTCTGGCCGCGAATCTGCAGGGTATTGCCCGGCAGGCGGATGTGACGCACCGGCCCCGAGCCGGAGAACTGCACCGCACCGGCCGCGCCCATGTCGTCGAGGATGCGGCCCGCGCCACGGGTGCCGTCGACGCAGGTGAAGGCGAACACCTTTCCGGCGACGAATTTGCGGGCCTCGTCGGCTGTCATCGAACCCGCCATCGCAGGAGCAATCACGGCACCGGCAGTCACGGTCCCCAGCAATATACGCGCGAGCATGCATCAAACTCCCACTTAACCCCACGCAGCGGGTAAGGCGGTATCTTTACCCCATGCTTACCATACCAACCATGGCAACAATGGAGCAGCATGGTTTGAAAAGTCTGAACGTCCTCAGGATATTCTTACCACCGTACGGCCGCGGACCTGGCCCGCGAGGATCTGCGGCCCCAGCGACGCCACCTGGTCTAAGGCGATTTCGTGAGTGATTTCAGCTAGTTTTGCACGATCCAGATCGGTCGCGAGGCGCTGCCAGGCCGCCTTGCGCGCCGGCAGCGGGCACATCACCGAATCGACGCCGAGGAGGCACACGCCGCGCAAAATGAACGGCGCCACCGACGTTGGCAAATCCATGCCGGCAGCGAGGCCGCAGGCGGCGATGGCGCCACCATATTTGGTCATCGCCAGCAGGTTGGCGAGCGTATTGGAGCCGACGCTGTCGATGCCGCCCGCCCAGCGCTCCTTCGCCAGCGGCTTGGCCGGCCCGGACAGCTCGTTGCGGTCGATGATCTCGGCGGCACCGAGCGACTTGAGATAGTCGGCCTCGGCCAAGCGGCCGGTCGAGGCGATCACATGGTAGCCGAGCTTGGCGAGCACAGCCGTCGCCACCGAGCCGACGCCGCCGGCCGCGCCCGTCACCACCACCGGCCCGCTCGCCGGCGTCAGCCCGTGCTTCTCCAGGGCGAGCACCGCAAGCATCGCGGTGAAGCCGGCGGTGCCGATCGCCATCGCGTCCCGGGCTGACAGCCCCTGCGGCAGGCCGACCAGCCAGTCGCCCTTGACCCGCGCCCTCTCGGCATAGGCGCCGAGATGGGTCTCGCCCATGCCCCAGCCGGTGCAGATCACGGCATCTCCGGGCTTCCAGTCGGGATGGCTGGACTGCTCGACCGTGCCGGCGAAATCGATCCCCGCGATCATCGGGAAGCGGCGCACCACCGGCGCCTTGCCGGTCAGCGCCAGCCCATCCTTGTAATTCAGCGCCGACCACTCGACCTTCACGGTGACGTCGCCGTCCATCAGTTCGGCTTCATCGAACTGCGTCAGCGTCGCGGTCGTTCCCTTGTCCGCCTTGTCGATCCGGATCGCCTTGAACGTTCCCACAGCCGCACTCCCTGCGCTTTCTTCGTCTCGCGCCATGTTTAGCCGATCGGATCGGCGGCGCAACTCAGGTCGCGGGCACGGCCCGCGCCACCGGCTTCTCGACGATCGGCAGGTTGATCAGCGCCGACAGCACGCCGAACAGGATGGAGAGCCACCAGATCGGGGTATATGAGCCATAGCGCTCGAACACGAGGCCGCCGAGCCAGACGCCGAGGAAGCCACCCACCTGGTGGCTGACGAAGGCGAAGCCATAGAGCGTGGCGAGCCAGCGGGTGCCGAACATGATCGCGACCAGCGACGAGGTCGGCGGCACCGTGGAGAGCCAGGCGAGCCCGGAAACCGCGCCGAAGGCGATCGCGGAAGCCGCCGTGACCGGGAACGAGATGAAGGCGAGCGTCGCCAGCGCACGGGTGAAATAGATGAAGGACAGGATGTAGCGCTTCGGCAGCCGGCTCTGCAGCCAGCCGACACTGAGCGAGCCGATGATGTTGAACAGGCCGATCGCCGCGATCACCCAGCCGCCAACCTGCGCCGACAGGCCGCGATCGACCAGGAACGCCGGCAGGTGCACGGTGATGAAAGCGAGCTGGAAGCCGCAGGTGAAGAATCCGAGCACCAGCAGCACGTAGGAGCGGTGGCCGAACGCCTCCATCAGCGCGGTCGTGAACGACTGCTGCTCGGCCTCCGACGGCTTGGCCTCGGCTGCCGGCGGCGTCGCCACGGCGAGCGACAGCGGCACGATGAACAGCATCAGCGTTGCGAACACCATCAGCGCGCTCTGCCAGCCGAACTGGTCGATCAGCGCGACGCCGAACGGAGCGAACAGGAACTGGCCGAGCGAGCCGGCCGCGGTGCCGGCGCCGAGCGCGACGCCCCGGCGCTCCGGCGGCAGCAGCTTGCTGAAAGCCGACAGGATGAGATTGAACGAGCAGCCCGACAGGCCGAAGCCGACCAGCACGCCGGCGCCGATGTTCAGCGACAGCGGCGAGCTGGAATAGCGCATCATCAGCAGGCCGCCGGCATAGAGCAGCGCGCCGACACAGATGACGCGCATCACGCCGAAACGATCGGCGATCGCGCCGGCGAGCGGCTGACCGAGTCCCCACAACAGGTTCTGCACCGCCACCGCGAGGGCGAACACGTCGCGTCCCCAGGCGAATTCACGGCTCATCGGCTGCACGAAGAAGCCGAGGCTGGAGCGCGGACCGAAGCTCAGCAGCGCAATGGCGCAGCCGCACACGATGATGACCACCGGTGTGCGCCAGCCCTGATTGCGGGACACCGTACCGAGATCGCCTGCCTGTACCGACATCAGTGTCCTCCCCTGCCGCGGTCGCTGTCCGCCGCGCCTCTCCGGTTAATGCATTTGCATTGAACTCCCAAGCTCAAAAGCGGAACCCAGTCATGAAAAATTTCGATGCGGCGGCCAGCCATGAGCAGGTGTCATCCGAAGCGAGTTCCGGCAGCGGAACTCGCTCATGCGTCTTTGTCCCCGCGCGAAAACGTCCTGATGCGCGAGTCGCAAACGACGATTCATCCTGTGCGGGAGCGACCTTCAGAACGGCCGCTATTTGTCGCCAAACACCGATAAACAGCGAAGGAAGTCTCTGAAGAAGAACTAACAGGTACCGCGGTACACATGCGCACGGAATGTGGAATTTGGACAGCACATGGACCACGATCAGATCGAGACATCCGGCCACGTCGTGATCGTCGGTGCCGGAGTTGCCGGACTGTTCTGCGCGCTGAAGCTCGCCCCGCAGCCGGTCACGTTGATCTCCGCGACCTCATTGGGTGAGGCCTCGTTCGGCACGACGATGCAGGCCGACATCGCCGCAGCGGTGTCATCCGGCGACAGCCCCGATACCCATGCCGCCGACATGATCGCTGCGGGTGGCGGCCTGGTCGACGCGACGGCGGCGCTGGCGCTCGCGCGCGATGCCTCGGCTGCAATCGAGGACCTGGTCCGTCTCGGCGTGGCATTCGATCGTGATCACGGCGGCAGGCTCGCGACGTCTCGTGCGGCTGCGCACGCCGCGCGACGGATTCTCAGCGTTCGCGGGGACTTCACCGGACAGGCGATCATCACCGCGCTGTCGCAAGCCGTGCGCGCGACGCCCTCGATCCGCATCATCGAGGGCCATGTCGCCGACGCGCTGCTGACGGAAGACGGCGCGGTGCGTGGCCTGCAACTGCGGCCGACCGATGACGACGCAGCCGCGCCGATGCTGATCGCGGCGCCGGCAATCGTGCTGGCCACCGGCGGCATCGGCCGGCTGTTCGCGGCGACCACGAATCCGCCGCACGCCACCGGCATCGGCCTCGCCATCGCCGCCCGCGCTGGCGCGGTGATTGCCGATCCGGAGTTCGTGCAGTTTCATCCGACCGCGATGATGGCCGGTCACGATCCGGCGCCGGTTGTGAGCGAGAGTCTGCGCGGCGCCGGCGCGATCCTGATCAACCGGCGCGGCCAGCGTTTCATGCTGCCGCGCCATCCGCTGGTCGATCTTGCCCCGCGCGACACGGTGGCCCGCGGCGTCATGGCCGAGATCATCGCTGGACGCGGCGCTTTTCTCGATGCGCGCGACGTGCTCGATGACGACGTCGCCGAGCGCTATCCGATGCTGCACCGGGCCTGCGTCGCCGCGGGGCTCGATCCGACCCGCCAGCCGATTCCAGTGGCGCCGGCGGCGCATTTCCACATGGGCGGGATCGCGGTCGACGCGCAGGGCCGCAGCTCGATCGAGGGGCTTTGGGCGGCAGGTGAAGTCGCCGCGACGGCAACGGATGGTGCCAACCACATCGCCGGCAACGCGCTGCTCGCGGCGCTGGTGTTCGCCCGGCGGATTGCCGACGACATCTCCGGCCGGACGTTGACCGCGTCCTCCACCCTGCAGCACGTTGCATTCGCCGATCCGGCCGGATCCTGCGCGGGCGCAGCGCAGGTGTCGCTGCGCGAGATGATGACGAGCCAGCTCGGTGTCATCCGCGACGAGGAGCGGCTCGCCGAGGCCATCGCCGCGATTGCCAGGATGGAGCGCGACGCCGGCAGCCCGAGGCTGCGCAACATGGCGAGCGCCGCGCTGCTGATCGCCACCGCGGCCTGGAGCCGGCGCGAGAGCCGCGGCGCGCATTGCCGCGCCGACTGCCCCGCGGAGAATCCGAGTTTCGCGCAGCGGACGATGACCACATTGGCCGCTGCCCGCGAGATCGCCGACGAGCTCGCGGCACGGCCGACGGCGCGGCAGTCGCGGCCGTTGAGCGCGTAGCAAGAGCTGATCCGACTGCGTCACGACGGAGCTCGGCAGTCGCGTTTTCACCGTCATTCGTGACCACCGTCATTCCGGGTTCAGGGCCTGCGGCCTTGTCCCGGAATGACGGTGCTCATGACGAAGCAGCCATCGTCGCCCAATACAGATATTACGACTCGTTTTATTTGCTGCCTCGCCGGTATTTGGGGGCAGGCACGATGTAATTAGTGCGTGCCGTGTCGGCCGCGTGCATCCATTGATCCGCGGGCGCTGGACGAACAAATCGGCCGTACCGTTGCGCTGGTGCTCGTAGTCATCACGCGCACGATCTGAGCGGCCCTCGCCAATGAGTTGGACGAGGCCTTTCGTCGATGCAGCTGCGACTCGCCGCACGGATCGAGCACATCCTCTACGCGCGCGACTAATTCGCATCGATCTGTGGGGATACGCCACATGCTCCTGCGCCATGGCTTCAGATCGTTCTCGGCCAGACGCCGCCGCACTATCTCGTGCGCCCCGGCGCCGACGGCATTTACCAGCACCAACTAAATGGCTGGACAGGTTCGCCATGATTTCGGCAAAAGAACCGCGGAACCTGTACAAATAAGAAAAAGAGATGGTCGAAATTTAGCGGTGCTCAAGTAGTAGCGCGCGTTTTGTCCGTCCTGCTGACGAGGAAATGGGAATTCACGGCTGCCAGATCGCCGATTCACCGCTTGGCATGGCCATAGATTCGGTCATCGGTCTCGCCGCCGGTTTGGAAGCCGAGACGCCGAGCAGAAAGGCGCCAAACGGTCCAGGGAGTGTTGCGGGGCGACGCGATGGCGCGTGTCCGCAGGAGTAGTTGAGGATGAGTTCCTTATTGCGGAGTAGCGGATCGCGGATCACCGTGGGTGATGCGCAGAGCGAACGTTGGCGCCCGGCAAAGCCTGCCGCTTTGTCCAACAGCCTCGCGCATGCGACGTCTGAGCCTGATGAGGATGCGGCCACCGATCTCTCCCGGCCGTGGTGGCAAACCGCTTCAGCGGTTGACGATGCGCCGATGCCAATGGCGCCAGCAGAAGCGGACCGATCCTGGCAGATCCCTTCACTCGATCCCGTCGTGATGCCTCCACCTCCGCCCGAACGGCTCGAATTCGATTCTGTTTTCCGGTTCGGTGCCGCAGCGGCCGCGCTTGCGTGCCTCGCGTTCTTTGCGGTGCGCATCATGCAGGCTCCGGACATTGAAACAGTTACGAAGTCTGAAGCGACCGCTTCATCGTCTCCCCGAAACCTCGGGACAGCGGGGAAATCGAAATCCGATGACGGCCAAGCATCGCTGGACGCCGCGGCGCACACGATCGGACGGGCCGATTCGATCTTGGCGTCGGTCCCGATCGTCAAGCCGGCTCCGGGCGGAGGCGAGACCCCGCAGTCAATTCCGCCGAAAGCATCTCGGACCATCGCGACCAGGAGCCCTGCACCGGCGGCCGCGTCTGCGCTGACCAAGAACGAGATCAGCGAAATGCTGAAGCGCGGACGCGATCTCATCGGCGCGGGCGACGTTGCGAGTGCCCGCCTGATCCTGGCGCATGTCGCGGAAGCGGACGCCGAAGCATCACTGACGCTGGCCGGCACCTATGACCCCGCGATCTTGTCCAACCTGAAAGCCGTTGGCGTCGCGCCCGATCCGGCCAAGGCCCGCGCCTGGTACGCGAGAGCCGCCGAACTCGGGTCACTCGAGGCTCGACGGCGGCTCGAGTGACCCGGGCTTCGAAACCGGGTGATCCAGCGCGGTCTCACGCCGGTCGCTGCGCAGGAATTGCGGCGGGGCGCGGACCGCCGGATCCTGGTCGATGGTGTCGTGCGGGCGACGCGCGTCCCCGCAAAGTGTTGTGTTGCGTGATGAGGTCCATGATGGGAATGTTTGATCGTCTGTTGCAATCGGCCTTGTCGTCGGCGCCCCGTGGTCCTTGGCTGCTTGGCGCGCCGGGTTCTCCGACCGTGGCGTTGCTCCTCGTGCTTGCCGCCGTGCCAGGCCTGGCGCGTGCTGCCGAGGGCGAGATCCGGATCGGCAATACGACGCCCTACAGCGGGCCGGCGGCCGCCTACGGCAGCGTGAGCAAGGTCATCTCCGCCTATTTCCAGAAGGTGAATGACGAGGGCGGGATCAGGGGCCGCAAGATCACCTACATCTCCTATGACGACGGCTATAATCCGCAGAAGACGATGGAGCTGACACGACGGCTGGTGGAGGAAGACAAGGTCGACGTCATCTTTGCGAGCGTTGGAACAGCGACCAGCGCGGCGGTGCGGCCTTATCTCAACGCGAACAGGATACCGCAATTGTTCGTCGGCTCCGGCGCCTCGATCTGGGATCAGCCTCGCGACTATCCTTGGACCATGGGAGCGCAACCCAGCTACCAGATTGAAGCTCATATTCACGCGCAATATCTGCTCGAGCAACATGCCGGTGGCGCGCGCATCGGTGTGCTTTATCAAGACGACGAGTTCGGCAAGGACTATCTGAAGGGTTTGAAGGACGGGCTCGGCGGCAAGCTGCCGATCGTCGCGGAAGCGGCTTACGCGGTCACCGATGCCGACATCAATCAGCAGATCGCGAAGCTGAAGACCGCCGGAGCCAACATCCTGGTCGACGTCAGCACCCCGAAATTCACGGTGCTCGCGATCCGCCGCCTCGCCGAGCTCGGCTGGAGACCCGAGCACATCATCCCCACGGTTTCGGATTCGGTTGCCACCGTGCTGCAGCCTGCAGGCCTGCAGAACGCGGAAGGACTGCTTTCCGCCACCATCCTGTACGAGGGCGGTGTGCAGGGCGGCGATCCCGGCTTCGCCGAGTGGTCCGCGTTCATGGATCGCTACGCGCCTGCAATCAGCAAGAACAACAGCTTGGGAATCGTGGGCTACGCTCTTGCCAACCTGATGGTTGCGGTCCTGCGCAATTGCGGCGACGACTTCTCCCGCGACAACATCATGAGGCAGGCGCGTTCCTTGAAGGGGACGCCAATTCCCATGTTGATTCCCGGGATCGTCGCCAATACCAGCGCCAGCGACCACGCGCCGATCGAGCAGATGCAGATGAAGCGTTTCGTCGATGGCCATTGGGAACGGTTCGGGCCGGTGCGCAGCGGAATCGACCCGGGTGCGGTCAGCGATTCCTTCAAGGCGATCTTCCGCTATGCGTCGGCCAAGCGGGACCTCGCGAGCCAGCTCAACGCCAATACGGTGAGCCTGATGACGGGCTCGTATGGCAGCACCTATTCCCAGATGGGCGCCGACGTCGCCTCGGTCCTCAATGACGGCATCAACCTGCGGGTCATGCCGGTCCTCGGCAGCGGCTCGGTTCAGGCGGTGGCCGACATCCTCATGCTCAAGGGCGTCGACGTGGGAATCGTGCGCAAGGACACGCTGTCCTATCTCGAACGCAAGGACTTCGCGAGCAACATCCGCAATCAGCTCGTCTACGTCACCAAGATGTTCAACGAGGAAATGCATGTTCTGGCACCGCGATCGATCCGCACCATGCGGGAGCTCGACGGCAAGACCGTTGCGGTCGACCTGCCGGACGGCAGCACCTTCGTGACCGCGATCAACGTGTTCGAGCGGCTCGCGATCAAGCCGCATCTGCTCTATATCGAGCCGCGCATCGCGCTCGAAATGTTGCGCAAGGGGGAGATCGACGCGATGATTGCGGTCGACGGCAAGCCGGTGCCCTGGCTCAGCCAGATCACGGATGCCAATCTGCATCTCGTCCCGGTCGGCTACGACAAGACCTTGCGCGAGGATTACCTTCCATCCAAGCTCACCGCGGACGACTACCCCAACCTGATCTCCAATTCCGAGTCGGTGGAAACGATCGCAGCAGAGGCAATCCTGGCGTCGTATAATTGGCAGCCGGGAAGCGACCGCGATCGCCGGCTGTCGCTGCTGGTCGAGTCGCTGTTCTCGCGCATGTCGCAGCTGCAGCGGCCTCCCTTCCATCCGAAATGGCAGGAGATGGCGCCGCGCGCGCCGGTCGCCGGCTGGACCAGGTTCCGGGCCGCGCAGGAATGGCTCGATGGGACGACACGGATTCCGGCCGCCACTACGGCCACCGTTAAACCGTCGAAGCCGGTCGCGGCCGCCGCACCGTCCCCGCGCATTCCTGTCACGGCAAAGCCGGCGGCCGCAACGCCGCCGGACCAGGCGCGCCAGACCGAGTTGTATCGCCGCTTTCTCGAGTGGAATGCGACGCGTCGCTAGATGATTAGCGCCGCGTCCAGTTCGGATTGCTCTCGGCCTCGCTCTTGGCGGCCTCGGTGAGCTCGGCCGAAATGGCCGCGGTCTGCTGCGGCGTGCCCCAGCTCGGCGCGTCGCTGCCGTCGCCCCACTTCTTCGGCCGATAGAAGGTGTGAACGCCGAACTTGTACATGCGCTTCATCTCGGCGACCCAGGACGGCCGCACCCAATAGGCATGATAGTGGGTCGACTTGCCGACTTCCGGCAGCCAGATCAGCCCGTCCAGCATGGCCTTCGCGATCTTCCTGGCACGATCCCACATCTCGGGCTCGCGGATCACATCCGGATTGTTGTCGCAGGCGAAGGTGAACTGGCAGGCGAAGTGGCGGTATTTGTTCTGGTAGACGACGCCGCACACCGTCGTCGGATAATAGCCGGAGAACGCTCGGTTCAGCACGACCTGCGCCACGGCCATCTGGCCGCGCACCGCCTCGCCGCGGGATTCGAAATAGATCGCTTCGGCAAGGCACTTCTCGGACTTGAAGCGCGCCTTCTCGTCCGTGAGCCCCAACCGTTCGGCCGGAGTCCTGTCGCGCTGATTGTCGGCGTTGACCTCGCCTTTCGGCGCGATGCTCTCGCCGCCATTGCCGGCCTTGGCCGCATCGTCCGCCGGCGATGACAGCACCGCCATCGGCTTGAGGTCCGGATCCGGCATCACGATCAGCGGCGCCTCGCCCGGCAGCCATGTCTCCATGGTGCCGGCGGCACCGCCCAGCGACGACGTGCCGAAATAGAGGTTGGACGTCTTGATGTTGAGGCCGTCATAGCTGACGGCGCCATCTGCCAGAATTTGGTCGGCTGCAGGCTTCAGTTCGCCCGATGGCTGGATCTCGGACTTCGCCGCGTCGTACTGCACGAGCGGCGGCGCGCTCAGCGCCTCCTGCAATTCGGGATCGAGTGCAGAACGCTGCGGGAGTGGCGCCTGCGCCGGCGCTTCCGTCGTCTTGGCGCCGAACACCGAGGAATTCGAATCCGGTTGTGTCGATGGCGTGGGTGCGGGCTCGGAGGGCGCGGGCTCGACGGGCGCGGCCGATTCGGTCGGCTGCGCCGACGGCGTCGGGGGACGCACGACGAGACGATCGCCCTTCAGCGTGCGATCGACCTTGGGAAAGTCGGAGGCCTGATAGCGCGGCGGAACCTGCAGCGCCGGATTGCGCGGCGTCGATCCGGTGATGTCGAGATCGCGCCCATCGAGGCTTGCGAGGCGGATGCTCACCGCCTGCGGCGCCGAGGTTCCGATCGGACGACCGAAACTATAGGTGGCGAGCTGAATGGAGGCCGCAGCCGAGAACACACGCTTCTGCCAGCGTTCGGCGACGCCCGGCTGGCGGGCGAGCAGAGAAGCGATGTCTTGATACCCGGTCTCTGTCGGCATCAGAGCGAAGACGCAGAGACCGAGTCCGAAGGACGCAAATCGCGCGCCCTTCGGATCGGGACGCAGAACTAACATCGATACGCTCAACGCAACGCTTACTGGATCGACCGAACGACAGTGCTTCCGTGCAATTCGATCTTCTCTCTTCGTATCGGGTTTAGGTTGCCGAGGAGTTAATCCGCGTTGCAATTGTGAAACAGGCAAGCGGGGAAGTTGCAGAGCGCCGAGCGATCGAGATGCTTGGTAAACGGCGCACCGACGAGAACGGGTGAACATTCAGTCAACAGATGCGGTGAATGAAAATCATCTGCACATCATGAGGCGGAGTGTTCCATCGGCCTGCGACGTTCGCTCTCTCCACTCGTCATTCCGGAGCGCCCCCGGCATGGCGGCAGTGGTGGAGAAGAAGTGCACCTTGCGTCACGTGCGCGCAGCATCGCGACGAACCCTCACCAATGAAAAAGGCCGGCAACATGTGCCGGCCTTCGTCAGATCAGATCGATCGCAGCAGGATCAGGCCTGGCTCGCGATCTCCTTGCCGAGCGCGGACTGCGCAGCGGCCAGGCGGGCGATCGGCACGCGGTAGGGCGAGCACGACACGTAGTTCATGCCGACCTTGTGGCAGAACGCCACCGAGGCGGGATCGCCGCCATGCTCGCCGCAGATGCCGACCTTGAGGTTGGGTCGCGTGGCGCGGCCGCGCTCGACGCCGATCTTGACCAGCTCGCCGACGCCCTCGCGGTCGATCGAGATGAACGGATCGATCTCGAGGATGCCCTTGGCGACGTAGGCGCCGAGGAAGCTGCCGGCGTCGTCGCGGCTGATGCCGTAGGTCGTCTGCGTCAGGTCGTTGGTGCCGAACGAGAAGAACTCGGCGGCCTCGGCGATCTGGCCGGCCATCAGGGCTGCGCGCGGCAGCTCGATCATGGTGCCGACCTGATACTCCAGCTTGGCGCCGGTCTCGCGGATCACGGCCTGCGCCATCGCGTCGATGCGCGCCTTGACCAGGTCGAACTCGGCCTTGGTCGCGATCAGCGGCACCATCACCTCGAGGCCGACGGCCTCGCCGGTGCGCTTCTCGGCCTCGACCGCGGCCTCGAAGATCGCGCGCGCCTGCATCTCGGCGATCTCCGGATAGGCGATCGCCAGACGGCAGCCGCGGAAGCCGAGCATCGGGTTGAACTCCGACAGCTCGCGGGCGCGATCGGCCAGGCGGCGCGGATCGGTGTTCATCGCGCGCGCGACTTCCTCGACCTCGGCCTGGGTGTGCGGCAGGAACTCGTGCAGCGGCGGATCGAGCAGACGGATCGTGACGGGAAGCCCCTTCATGATCTCGAACAGCTCGACGAAGTCGGCGCGCTGCATCGGCAAGAGCTTGGCGAGCGCGGCGCGACGCTCCTGCTCATCCTCGGAGAGAATCATCTCGCGCACAGTGCGGATGCGGGTCTCCTCGAAGAACATGTGCTCGGTGCGGCACAGGCCGATGCCCTCGGCGCCGAACTTGATGGCGGTGCGCGCATCCTCCGGCGTGTCGGCGTTGACGCGCACGCCGGTCTCACGCACGGCGTCCGCCCAGCCCATCAGGGTGCCGAACTCGCCGGACAGCTCCGGCTCGATCATCGGCATGCGGCCCGCGAGCACCTGGCCGACCGAGCCGTCGATGGTGATCACGTCGCCGGTCTTGAAGGTGCGCCCGCCGATGCTCATCGTGCCGCGGCCGTAGTCGACGCGGATGGTGCCGCAGCCGGAGACGCAGGGCTTGCCCATGCCGCGCGCGACGACGGCGGCGTGCGAGGTCATGCCGCCGCGCGTGGTCAGGATGCCCTCGGCAGCATGCATGCCGTGGATGTCCTCCGGCGAAGTCTCGATACGGACCAGGATGACCTTGCGACCGTCGGCCTGCAGCTTGGTGGCCTCGTCCGAGGAGAACACGATCTCGCCCGATGCCGCACCGGGCGAGGCCGGCAGGCCGGTCGCGACCACGTCGCGCTTGGCGGCGGGATCGATGGTCGGGTGCAGGAGCTGATCGAGCGAGGCCGGGTCGACGCGAAGCACGGCGTCGTTCTCCGAAATCAGGCCCTCATTGGCGAGTTCGACCGCGATGCGCAGCGCCGCCTTGGCGGTGCGCTTGCCGCTGCGGGTCTGCAGCATCCACAGCTTGCCGCGCTCGACCGTGAACTCCATGTCCTGCATGTCACGGTAGTGCTTCTCGAGCAGCGTGTAGATCCGCGTCAGCTCCTTGAACGCGTCGGGCATCGCGACTTCCATCGACGGCTTGTCGGAGCCGGACTCGACGCGGGCGTCCTCGGTGATGTCCTGCGGGGTGCGGATGCCGGCGACGACGTCCTCGCCCTGCGCGTTGATCAGGAACTCGCCGTAGAGCTTGCTCTCGCCGGTCGAGGGATTGCGGGTGAAGGCGACGCCGGTGGCCGAGGTGTCGCCCATGTTGCCGAACACCATGGCCTGGACGTTGACGGCGGTGCCCCAGGATTCCGGGATGTCGTGCAGCTTGCGATAGGTCACCGCGCGCGCGTTCATCCAGGATGAGAACACCGCGCCGATGGCACCCCACAGCTGGTCGTGCGGGTCCTGCGGGAAGTCCTTGCCGGTCTCGTGGGCGACGGCGTCCTTGTACTTGCCGACCAGCATCTCCCAATCCTCGGAGGAGAGGTCGGTGTCGAGCTGATAGCCCTGGGTGTCCTTGAAGCTGTCGAGGATGTCCTCGAAATGATGGTGCTCGAAGCCGAGCACGACATCCGAATACATCGTGATGAAACGGCGATAGCTGTCGAAGGCGAAGCGGCGGTCGCCGGACAGCTGTGCCAGCGCTTCCACCGTCTGGTCGTTGAGGCCGAGATTGAGCACGGTGTCCATCATGCCCGGCATCGAGGCGCGGGCGCCGGAGCGCACCGAGACCAGCAGCGGGTTCTCCGGATCGCCGAATTTCTTGCCGGTCAATTTGCCGATGTAGTCGAGCGCCTTGTCGACCTGCGACTGCAGCTCCTTCGGGTAGGTCTTGTCGTTGGCGTAGAAGTAGGTGCAGACCGAGGTCGGGATGGTGAAGCCCGGAGGCACCGGCAGGCCGAGATTGGCCATCTCGGCCAGATTGGCGCCCTTGCCGCCGAGCAGGTCGCGCAGGCCGGCCTTACCTTCGGCCTTGCCGTCACCGAAGGTGTAGACCCACTTGTTCGGCTTGATCGCGGTGACCGCGCTCTTGGCCGGGGCCTTGGCGGCCGACGCCTTCGCGGCCTTGGCGACCGGCTTGGCAGCCGTTTTGGCCGGCTTCTTCGGAGCGGTTTTCACTGGCGCTTTCGGTGCAGACCTGGGCGCGACCTTGGCCGGGGCCTTGGCCACGGGCTTCGACGCCGTCTTGAGCGCCTTGCGCGGTGGAGCGAGTGCTGCGGTCTTGGCCTTGCCGGGCTTGGAAGGCTTTGATTTCGCTGTAACTTTCTTAGACTTCGCTACCGCTTTGGCCATGAGGTGCTTCGATCCGCAAATGGGAGGAGAAATCGCGCGCCTTACACCACTTTGGGCGCTGCGGCGCAAGCTCGGGGGTTCCCGACCTTGGGACTAGAACCTGGGACTAGAAGTGGAGCCACTTCAGCAGGCCCATGCCGATCAGGCCGTTCAGGATGAGGAAGATCGCGACGATCAGGTTCAAGAGGCGCGGCATGATCAGGATCAGGACGCCGGCGATCACGGACATGATCGGCGAGATATGGGCAACGGTCAGGGTCATCGACGAGCTCTGAATGATTGAAGGACGAGGCTGGGGCGATTCGATTTGGCCGGACTTTATCCTGGCCCATCGTGGCGGAATAGGAGACGCACGGCACGAGTTCCGGTTCCCCCACCGCTGGATCTGCCGCAAAAATGCCGCCGGTTCCACATGGCGTTGCGCGGAACGATGACCTGTTGCCGGCATTGGGAGCAGATGCCGGCGCGCGCCGGTCTCTCTCAGCGATCAACAGCTCAGGAGTCCCGTCCATGCGAACCCATCTCACCCTTGCTGCCCTCGTGGCCGCACTCGTGATTCCGGCGGCCGCACAGGCGCAATCCTACACCACGGGCGTCGGCCGCAGCGTCGTGGTTGAGGAGGACGCTCCAGTGATCACGGTCGAGCGACGGCCGGAGTTTCGCGAATATGTCGTCCGCGAGCGTGTTCCCAACTATGTGATCCCCGATCGCGTCGTTGTTGGCACCGTGCTGCCAGAGTCCGGTGTTACATATTACGACGTCCCGCAGCGCTTCGGTGCGACCCCTTACCGTTACACCGTAGTCAACGGCGAAACTGTTCTGGTCGAACCGCGATCCCGGCGGATCATTCAGGTTGTTGAGTAGTTATAGAGCTGCATTTGGTCGCCAACGCCCCCGCAAGCGGCCAGATGTAAAAGGCCCTGCCCGGTTCCCCCCGCCGGGTGGGGCTTACTTTTTTCGCCGTCATCGCAAGCGACGCGATCCAAGGCGACCGACGACGCCTGCTGTGAGCCAGGGCGCGGTGACGTTCAGGCAGCCGTCTTCACCACCAGGCGATGGATGACCTTGCCCGAGGAGGCGCTGACCACATCCTCGTCGAGCAGGCTCGTATCAGCTTCAAAGAGTGCGCGGATGGTTGCGATGTCGACCACCGCATAGAGCCGGCCGTGGGCATCACGCTGATCGGCCTGCTCCGTCACCCGCCAGCTCAGATACAGGACGCCACCGGGCTTCGTGATCGCGCGCATCCGCCGCACCGACGGCACCACGTCGCTGCGATCGAGATGCATCAGCACGGTCTCGCACAGCACGTTGTCGAAGCTTGCATCTGCGATGTTGGCGAGAGCGGGCAGTTCGGCACGCGTGAACGACGCGTTCGGATAGCGCGTGCGCGCTTCAGCCAACAGTCCCTCCGACGCGTCGAAACCTTCCGCAGGATACCCGTTGGCATTCAGCCAGCCGACCTCGCGGCCGCTGCCGCAACCGATGTCCGCGGTGCGGCCACCGGCGATGAAGAAGCGGAGGATGATGTCGTGCAGATCGGCCGGTGCCGGCTGCGCGTGCCAGTCGGCGGCAAACGCCGCCGCCCCATGATCATAGGCGGCGAGCGTCACACGATCCATCCTCAGCCCTCGATCTTGGAGAAGTCGGCAACGGCGCGCGTGGCGCTGCGGATTTCGTTCAGGAGCTTCAGCCGGTTTTCGCGGCTCTTGGCGTCGTCGTCATTGACCTTGACCTTGTCGAAGAACGCATCGACCGCCGGCCGCAGCTTCGCCATCGCGCGCATCGCTGCGGCGAAATCCTCCTTGGCGACGGCTGCACCCGCTTCCGCAGCGACCTCGCCGATCGCCTTCGCCAGCGCCTTCTCCTCGTCGAGCTTGTAGAGCGCGGCATCGGGCGCTCCGTCGAACTTGCGCTTGTCCTTCTTCTCCTCGATGGCGAGGATGTTGGACGCGCGCTTGGTGCCGGCGAGCAGGTTCTTGCCGTCGTCCGTCTCGAGGAATTTTCCGAGCGCCTCGACGCGGCGCACGACCATCAGCAGGTCATCCTTCATCTCCTCTTCCGGCGGAGGCTCACGATCCAGGGCCTCCTGGCTGCCGGCTGCTTCGATGAGATCGAGTTTGGCTGCACCACTTCTCACGGCATCCGACCGCCACCAAGGGGAAGGTGATGTCGCGAAAACGGCATCGACAAGATCGTGCCGGGCGCCTTGCTCACGAAGTTGCACTTTCAGACGGTCGGCGAAGAATGAGATGAGATCGACAACTGCCACTGGGACGCTGCGTCTACCAAACGTTTGCGCATCCACCCGCACAACAAACGTAGTGAACCCAGGCTTCTCACTACTCTCCACCTGCTTCACTTCGTTCCCCACTTCGCGCGCGCGAATTGCCGTAGCCAGTTGGAAAAACCAAGGCCCGCAGATACTAGCGAGGTGAAGTCGGAGATTATTTTCCAAGATGATCCGGATCACACCTAAAGCCGCGCGACGCAGCGCATACGGATCCTTCGATCCCGTCGGCTTTTCTTTGATCGCCCAGAACCCGACCAGGGTGTCGAGCTTGTCGGCGAGCGCCACGGCCACCGATACCGGGTCGGTCGGCACGCGATCACCCGGCCCCTGCGGCTTGTAGTGCTCCTCGCACGCCGCCGCGACGGACGCATCCTCGCCCTGGGCCAGCGCGTAGTACTTGCCCATCAGGCCCTGCACTTCCGGGAACTCACCGACGACCTCGGTGAGCAGGTCGGCCTTGGCGAGCTTGGCGGCGCGCGCAGTCTTCGCAGCATCGGCGCCGACCAGCGGCGCGATCTCGGCGGCGAGCTTCTCGATGCGTTCGATGCGCTCTGCCTGGGTGCCGAGCTTCTCGTGGAACACGATCTGCTCGAACTTCGGCAGCCGGTCCTCGAGCTTCGTCTTCAGGTCCGTCTCGTAGAAGAACTTCGCGTCCGACAGCCGCGCGCGGATGACGCGCTCGTTGCCGGCAATGATCGTCTTGCCGCCGTCAGTGGCCTCGATGTTGGCGGTCAGGATGAATTTCGGCGCCAGCCCGCCCGTCTTGGGATCGCGCACCACGAAGCATTTCTGGTTGTTGCGGATGGTGGCGCGGATCACCTCGCCGGGCACCTTGAGGTAGTCCGGATCGAACGAGCCCATCAGCACGACCGGCCATTCGACCAGGCCTGCTACCTCGTCGAGCAGCACGGGGTCCTCGACCAGCTCATAGCCTTGCGCAAACGCAAGCTGCTTGGCGTCGGTAACGATGGTGTCCTTGCGCCGGTCAGGATCGAGCACGACCTTGGCATCGAGCAGCTTGGCCTCATAGTCCTCGAAGCGGCGCACCGAAATCGGCGACGGCGACATGAAGCGGTGGCCGAATGTTGTCTGGCCCGCCTCGATACCGTCGACGGCGAAGCTGACGACATCGGGCTCCTCGGTTTCCAGGCCGAAGGTCGCCGTGATCGCGTGCAGCGGGCGCACCCAGTTCAGCGCGCCCGGCTTTTCCGAGCGCTTGCCCCAGCGCATCGATTTCGGCCAGGGGAAGGTCCTGACGATCACCGGCAGCATCTCGGCGAGCACGTCGAGCGTGGCGCGGCCGGGCTTCTCGATCAGCGCGACGTAGTAGTCGCCCTTCTTCGGATCGCGCTGGATCGTGGCCTCCTCGATCGAGGACAGGCCGGTGGCCTTGAGGAAGCCTTGGATCGCGGCATCGGCGCCGCCGACGCGCGGGCCCTTGCGCTCCTCCTTGAGATCAGCCTGCCGCGCCGGGATGCCGTGCACGGTCAGCGCCAGCCGCCGCGGCGTCGCGAACGCCTTGGCCCCCTCATAGACGAGGCCCTCGGCGACGAGCTTGTCGGTCACCATGCGGCGCAGATCGTCGGCCGCCTTGGCCTGCATGCGCGCGGGGATTTCTTCGGAGAACAGTTCGAGGAGAAGATCAGGCATATCTCAAGTCTCTCTGCACGAAGAACCACCCTCCCCTGGAGGGGGAGGGTCGCCTGCCAAGGGCAGGCGGGGTGGGGTGACCGCGATCTCCGTGTGAATGGCTTCGAGCACCGCCTCAGTCCTGGTCATAACGTCGTTGTTCCAAAATCGCAAAACGCGATAGCCTTCCGAGTTGAGCCAGCGCGTCCGGGCCTGGTCGCGCTGGATGTTCGCATCCTCTCCGTGCTGCGAGCCGTCCACCTCGATGATGAGGCGACGGGCCAGGCAGGCAAAATCTGCAACGTAGGGACCGATGACGACCTGTCGTCTGAAATGGGTCCCTTCGATCTCGAGGCGCCGCAGGTGACGCCACAGAATGTCTTCGGCCGCCGTCATGTTTTCGCGCAGCCGTTTCGCGGTTCGGCGTTTGAAGTCGCTGATCGGCCGTTTGCCCATCTGGCACCTTCACCCCACTCCGCTCGCCTGCGATCAATCCTCCACCAAGTGAGGGTTGATCACATCTTCCACCCACCAGCGCAGTGCCACCCTCCCCTGGAGGGGGAGGGTCGATTGCTCATGCGAATGCATGAGCAATCGGGGTGGGGTGACAGTCTATCCATCATCAACAGTGCCCGAGCCGAGAGATCACCCCACCCCGGCACGCATCTCGCTTCGCTCGATCGCGTGCCGACCCTCCCCCTCCAGGGGAGGGTGAAGAGTCACTTCCCGCGTCGATATTGACTCAAACTCCCGCCCCGCCCGCTTCCGTATGCAGCCAGGCCTCGCCGCAGGCCTTGGCGAGCTCGCGGACGCGCAGGATGTAGCTCTGGCGCTCGGTGACCGAGATGACGCCGCGCGCGTCGAGCAGGTTGAAGACGTGGCTGGCCTTGATGCACTGGTCGTAGGCCGGCAGCGCCATCTGATGTTCCCGGCGATTGCCCAGCTTTGCATTTTCTTGCCAGCCGGCGGCGAGATATTTGCGGCAGGCGCCCTCGGCCATCTTGAACTGCTCGAACAGCATGTCGGTGTCGGCATGCTCGAAATTGTGCCGCGAATATTCCTGCTCGGCCTGCAGGAAGACGTCGCCATAGGTGACCTTGGCGTCGCCGTCGCGGCCGTTGAAGTTGAGGTCATAGACGCGGTCGACGCCCTGGACGTACATCGCCAGGCGCTCGAGGCCGTAGGTGAGCTCGCCCGCGACCGGCGCGCATTCGAAGCCCGCGACCTGCTGGAAATACGTGAACTGCGACACCTCCATGCCGTCGCACCAGCACTCCCAGCCGAGCCCCCACGCGCCCAGCGTCGGGCTCTCCCAGTCGTCCTCGACGAAACGGATGTCGTGCACGGCGGCGTCGATGCCGATCGCGCCGAGCGACTTCAGGTACAGCTCCTGAAGGTTCGGCGGCGATGGCTTCATGATCACCTGGAACTGGTAGTAGTGCTGCATCCGGTTGGGGTTCTCGCCGTAGCGGCCGTCCTTCGGCCGCCGCGACGGCTGCACGTAGGCGGCATTCCACGGTTTCGGCCCGAGCGCGCGCAAGGTCGTCGCCGGGTGGAAGGTGCCTGCCCCCATCTCCATGTCGTAGGGCTGCAGGATCACGCAGCCCTGCTCGGCCCAGAACCGTTGCAGGGCCAGGATGAAGCCCTGGAACGAACGTTCGGGGCGCATGTGCGGAGGCAGCGAGTCCATCGTCGGTATCGGTCTTTCGCAGGCGTCGGAAAAGCGCGCGGACCGTATCGGCGGGGACATCAGGAATCAAGGCAATAGGATCTCCGAACGGCGGCGACGTGCCGTCGTTCGAAGATCAGCGGCTCGCGTCAGCCCGGCCGGTAGGCGCCGGTGACGGGATCGCGGCGCAGAGTCTTGATCTCGGCGGCCTGTGCGGCCTCGGCGACGCGCGACAGCCGCGCCTCTTCGAGCTCGCGGTTGATCTTCTGCGCAGCCTTGTAGGCCCAGCGAACCACGGCAAGCCCGCCCAGCATACCCGCGAAAGCAACGAACGGCGGCATTGGTCGATCCTCGTTCATGAACAGAGCCACCCCGAATCCCATTGTCGCCGATCCCGGTTCCCCCCGCAATCCGGATTGCGAGGGGCGAAATGGCGCGCCCCCAGTCTAGAACCCAAAGCGGGCCCAGATCGCCCGGGTTTCGGCCGCGGAGATCACCTCCTCGGCCAACCCCGTCCAGCCGAATCCCAGGCTGCCGGCGCCCGCGGCGCGGCGGCCGAGCAGACCCGACAACAGGCCGGACGCCGGCGCCACGACAGGCGTTGCAACCTTGTCGCCGAAGCGGGTGCGCAGGACGGCGCGGAGGTCGCCGATGGCGTCCGCCAGCCCCAGCGTGACGGCGCTGTCGCCGGCCCAGTACTCGCCGGTGAACAGCACATCGTCGGCGCCCTTCAGCCGGGTCGCGCGGCTCTCCTTGACCAGCGAGATGAACAGCGCGTGGATCTCGCGCTGGATCTTCTTCAGCCGCGCCACGTCGTCGGGATTCTCCGGCAGGAACGGATCGAGCATCGCCTTGTGCTCGCCGGCCGTATACAGCCGGCGCTCGATGCCGATCTTCTTGATCAGGTCCTGCAGCCCGAACGAGCCGCCGACCACGCCGATCGAACCGAGGATCGAGGACGGATCGCAGAAGATCTCGTCGCCGGCGCAGGCGATCATGTAGCCGCCGGAGGCCGCGACATCCTCGACGAACACGAGCACCGGCAGCTTCTTCTCCGCCGCGAGCTGACGGATGCGCAAGTAGATCTGGCGCGACTGCACCGGCGAGCCGCCGGGCGAATTGATCACCAGCGCCACCGCCTTGGCGTTGCGCATGGAGAAGGCGCGCTCCAGCACCTTGGCGACGCCCGCAAGCGTCAGGCCCGGCCGCAGCGGCGTCACCGCGCCGATCACGCCGGACAGGCGGACGACCGGTACCACCGGTACGCCGCGCAGCCGCGCCGGAAGCAGCGCCTTCAGCCGATCGAAGAGCCCGGCTGCATCGCTGGGTTGTGTCAAATTGTCCACCATCCTGTTACCTCGGATTAACCACTTTTTATCGCGCCGCTGCCATTCAAAGGGCTGGAACGAGCCTTGCAATCTCCTGGGCAATCGCACGGCGAGCCAAGGTGCAGAGTGCGGCGGAGGAATCCATGAAGGTCTACCTGTTGATGCTGCTGATCGGTACTCTATTGACTGCGATCCGGTTCACGACGGTAACCGAACGCCAGTCCGAAGCTCAGACGCAATAACGCCCGACCACGACCAACCGTTCAGGGGGTGCTCAAGGCCAGCGCCCCCTGCCCCGACAGCACCCGCACGGCCTCGTCATTCGGCACGCCTGCCGCCTCATTCAGCACCACTCCGGCGAGAAGCTGGGTCGGCGCCCGCCCTCCCTTAACGGCCCTGACCAGGATACGGATCGCCGGCTTGCCCGCTTGGCCGTGAACCGGTTGAACGGCAAGACTGCCGAAGCCGCGCGCCAGCGCCGCGACAACCCCGCTCAAACCATCGGCCCGCCAGATCAAGGTCAGCACGCCACCGGATTTCAGCATCCGCCGCGCGGCATGCGTCCAGATCTCCAACGTCGTCGCCGTTGCCATGTGCGCGGTCGCGCGCGCGGCGTCGGGCGAGGCACGGTGACGCGCGGCATCGTGGAACGGCGGATTCATCAGCACGACGTCGACACTGTCGGGCCCGAGCCCTGCGGCCGCGAAAGCAGCCGCGTCCGCGGCGACGTCCAGCACCACGACCTCCGCGGGCAAGGCATTGGCGCGTGCGTTGTCGCGCGCGAGGCGCGCCAGATCCGGCTCGCGCTCGACCAGCGTCAAGCCGAGACCGCCCACGCGCCGGGCCAAGGCCAGCCCGGCCGTCCCCACGCCGGCACCGAGATCGACCACCCGCTCGCCCGAACGCGCGGCCGTCGCCGCCGCCAGCAGGATTGCGTCGTGGCCGGCGCGATGGCCCGTCGTGGGCTGCCGCAGCCGCAATTGGCCGCCGAGCACGGCGTCCTCGGAGATGTCGACAGCGTCACTCATCAGGGCGCAGCTCATGCGCCAGCCCGGCGTCGGTGAGAAGCCGCCGGGCCTGGAGATTGTCGTCCTCATGCACGAGGATCCGGCGCGGCAGGATGCCGAGCGAGCCCTCGATGATGCTCATGTTCTGATCGAGGACGAGGTGATGGATGTCGGCGCCATCGAGCAGCGCCCCGATCGCCGAAACCAGCACGATATCATTGGTCCGAACCAATTCCTTCAATCGTTATGTCTCCATGCGGGCTTGGGTCAAGAAGGGCTTGGGTCAAGAAGGGCTTCGGTCAACCAGGCTTGGGTCAAGGTTCCGTGTCTGCCCTTGCCGCCTGCGGCCGCAGTTTCTATTGTCGTTTCGAGCATAGCAAAATCGGAGACCAGAGTGGCGGTTATCGTACCTTTCGAGAGTCCATCGGGAGCCTCCATCGATGGGCTGGTCGCGCTGGTCGCAGCCGACATGGAACGGGTCAACGCTACGATTTTGTCGCGCACCGGCTCGGACGTCACGATGATCCCGGAGGTCGCAAACCACCTGATCTCCTCCGGCGGCAAGCGGTTGCGGCCGATGCTGACGCTGGCGATGGCGCATCTCACCGACTACACCGGCGACGGTCACGTCAAGCTGGCCGCGGCCGTCGAGTTCATGCACACGGCGACGCTGCTCCATGACGACGTGGTTGACGAGAGCGAAATGCGCCGCGGCAAATTGTCGGCGCGCATGCTGTGGGGCAACGAGGCCAGCGTGCTGGTCGGTGACTTCCTGCTCGGCCAGGCGTTCCGCATGATGGTCGAGGTCGGCTCGCTGCGTGCGCTCGACATTCTCTCGGCCGCCGCCGCCACGATTGCCGAGGGCGAGGTGATGCAGCTTGCCGCCGCCAAGAACACTGCAACCACCGAGGACGAATATCTCGCCGTGATCCGCGGCAAGACCGCCGAGCTGTTCGCCGCGGCCTGCGAGGTCGGGCCGGTGCTCGCCGATCGGCCCAAGGCCGAGCAGACCGCCTCGCGGTCCTTCGGCATGAATCTCGGCATCGCCTTCCAGCTCGTCGACGACGTGCTCGACTATGGCGGCAAGGCCGCCAAGCTCGGAAAGAATGTCGGCGACGATTTCCGCGAGGGCAAGATCACGCTGCCGGTGGTGCTGGCGTTCCGCCGCGGCAGCGACAGCGAGCGTGCCTTCTGGATCAAGGCGCTGGAGCGCGGCGAGATCAGCGATCACGATCTCGACCATGCGATCGGGCTGATGAACAAGCATCGCGCCTTGGAGGACACGATCAGCCGCGCGCATCACTACGGCGCCATGGCCGTCGACGCGCTGGCGCTGTTTCCGGCGTCACCGATGAAGACCGCGCTCGAGCAGGTGGTGGCGTTCTGTTTGGCCAGGTCGCATTAGTTGGCGAACCTGGGCCTGCCCTTCGTGATGTCATGCCCCGGCGCAGGCGGTGTGCGTTAATGCGCCCTCGCCCCTTGTGGGAGAGGGCATGCAGGACAGAGCAACAAGCTCGCTTGGGTGAGGGGTATGCCTCAGCAAGCGCGGCGTCCGCGGACAGATGCCCCTCACCCAACCCAGTACGTGGATGAGCCGGCGATGCCCTCTCCCACAAGGGAAGAGGGCGCTGTATCGGGAAGCCGCTCGCCGCTAGTAAGTAATTACGACTAACTCAACGTCCCCGCATGCACCCACCATTCGGGGTGCGCGACGGCGATCTCTGCGCCGGCGGCCTTCGCCTCGACCTCGCTGCCGTAGATCGCAAAGCATGTGGCGCCAGAGCCGGACATGCGTGCCAGCAGCACGCCTGAGCTCGCACGGAGAGCGTCGAGCACGGTGCCGATGATCGGCTGCACCTTCAAGGCTGGCGGCTCGAGATCGTTCTTCACCTGGTCGAGCGCGGCGCCCCAATGGGCGATGGTGGCACCGGCCTTCGGCCAGGACGGCGCCGTGAGAACATCCGTCACGCCGACCAGCAGATCGCCCGGCTTGAGGCCGAGCGCCTGGAACACGTCCTTGGTCGCCACCGGCACGCGCGGATTGATCATCACGCAGGGCAGGACGGGAAGCGCGAGCGGCTGCAGGTTCTCGCCGACGCCGGTCATGGTGCAGGCGCGCGAGGGCACGCAAACCGGCACGTCGGCGCCGGTCTTCAAGGCTACCGCAGTGAGGCGCGGGTCGTCCAGCGACAGGCCATTCAGCTTCGCCAGCAGCCGCAGCACCGCTGCGGCATCGGCCGAGCCGCCGCCGATGCCGGCGGCGACCGGCAGCACCTTCTCCAGCGTGAAGGCGCCAAGCTTCAGGCCCGGAACGGCCTCCGCAAGCAGCCGCGCCGCCTTCAGCACCAGATTGTCCGTGGTCTCGCCGCAGGCCTCCGCGAGCGGCCCGGTTGTCGTCAGCCTCAGCTCCGGGCCCGGCACCAGCGTAAGCTGGTCCGCGCAGTCGGCGAAAGCAACGACGCTTTCGAGATCATGGTAGCCGTCGACCCTGCGGCCGACGACCCGCAGGGTCAGATTGACCTTGGCGCGCCCCTGCTCCTGCAGCGCACCGGTGACCGTGGACGCCAACATCGGCGCAATGCCCCCAGCATGTTCGGTGGCGGATCCGGTATCGCGCTCGGCCAGCGGCCGAAACGAACGTGGCCGGCACCGCCACACGCTTCATCAAAATCATCCGGGCTCCCCGGCAAGCCGAGGAGCCCGTGATGGCTCTCACCTCGTGATCAGGGCGACCTAGCCGCCCTTGCCGTCGTCCTTCTTGGCGTCGGACGGCGTGTCCTTGCTGTCGTTGCTCGCCGCGGCCGGCGCCGGATCGTCGGTCAGGCCGTTCTGGATCTTCGCCTCGATCTTCGGCAGCTCCTCGGCCTCGGGCTTCAGGTCGCGGGCATGAGCCCACTGGAACTTGGCTTCCAGCTTGCGGCCGATCTTCCAATAGGCGTCGCCGAGATGGTCGTTGATGGTCGGATCCTCTGGCTTGAGGTCGATCGCGCGCTCGAGGTTCTTCACCGCCTCTTCGTAGTTGCCGATGCGGAAATAGGCCCAGCCGAGCGAATCGACGATGTAGCCGTCGTCCGGCCGCTGCTCGACCGCGCGCTTGATCATCTTCATGCCTTCGTCGAGATTGACGCCCTGGTCGATCCACGAATAGCCGAGATAGTTCAGCACGTGCGGCTGGTCGGGCTGCAGCTCGAGCGCCTTGCGCATGTCGGCCTCGGCCTTCGGCCACTGCTTGGAGCGCTCCAGACAGATGCCGCGATAATAGTAATAGACGCTGTTGGCCTTGTCGTTGTTGGCGGGCAGCGAATCGACGCCGAGCGAATAGGTCTTGGCGCAATCGGCGAACTTCTTGCGGCCGCGCTCGATGTTGCCGAGCGCCATGATCGCCTCCAGGTCCTTCGGATCCTGGGCAATCACGTCCTTGAGTATCTTGATCGCCTCGTCGCTGCGGTCGGCGCTGTCGAGATCGGTCGCCAGCTGGATCTGCGCATTGCGCTTCAGCGGCGAGCTCGCCGGCACCCGCTCATAGACCTTGATCGCCATCTGCGGCTTCTTCACCGTCTCGTAGAGATCGGCGAGTGACAGCAGCGCCAGCGGATGATTCGGCTGCAGGTGCAGCGCGAGCTGCAGATAGACCAGCGCCAGATCCTCGCCGCCGCGGCGACTCAACGTGGCGCCGATGCCGTACAGCGCCTCGGCGGCGCCGGCCTGGGCCGAATCGACCAGCGGCGGCAGCTTCCTGCCGGCCTTGGTCTCGCGCAGGCCCTCCTGCACCAGCGGATGGCGCGCGAGCTTCTTGTCGAAGGCTTCATAGATCGCGGTCGCCGCCGCCGCATCCTTGTTGCGCGACAGCCAATGCGCATAGGCCTCGGTGATGCGCAGCATCGAATCGTCGAGCTTGTAGGCGCGCTCGAACCGCGTGCCGGCGTCCTTCTCCTTGCCGGCCAGCTCCAGGATCATGCCGGCATGAAGATCCTTGAACAGCGGATACCATTCGGGACCGGTCAGCTTGTCGATATTGGCGACGGCGGCCTTCGAATCGCCCGCGCCCGCCGCGGCCCACGCCGACAGCAAGGTGGCGACGAGATCGGTGATCGGCCCGCGCACCGACTGGTTGATGTTGGTCTGGGCGGCAGCGTATTTCTTCTGCTTGATGTCCTGCACGCCGACCACGAGACGCGCGATGCGGTTGGACTTGTCGATAGTGAGCACGCGCTCGGCCAGCTTCACGGCCTCGTCGATGTCGCCATCGGCGACCGAGGAGATGAAGGCACGATCGAGCAGCTCGTTGTTCTTCGGGTCGCTGCGTAGCGCCGAGCGGTAGAACGCCGCCGCCGAGGCCGCGTCGCGCTCGACGCTGGCGTGGCGGGCCGCCAGATAGCTGCCCGACGTGGTGAGCGACTTCAGATCGACGCCGGTCGGAAATTTTGCGGCGTTATCCGCAGGATGATCCGGCGTCTGGGCCAGGACGGCACCGGGGATCAGCAAGGCAGAAACGGCAATTGCGGTCCAGCGATTGCGAATTGACAACATCACGGTGCGCTCTGGTTGTTGGAAATGACGGATCGGTACGGACACGAACCCGATCGGCAGCTCTTCAAGGCGCCGACAATGCCGCGTTTGGCGGCCAACCGCAAGGATCTGCAGGATATTCGGGTCAGCCGGGAGCCCCTTTGGCGAAGGTGACCTGCGTCAAACCGCGCCAGTATGGCCGTATCGTGGCCGGCTGCCCTCCCCGGAGCAGCCGACTCACGCAATCGTGCGTTATACGAGGCTACATCGCCTCGTAGTTCGGCCCACCGCCGCCTTCCGGAGGAACCCAGGTGATGTTGCCGTTGGGATCCTTGACGTCGCAGGTCTTGCAGTGGACGCAGTTCTGCGCGTTGATCACGAAGCGCGGGCTGGTGCCCTCCTCGACCCATTCGTAGACGCCCGCCGGGCAATAGCGGTTGGACGGCCCGGCATAGACGTCGTGCTCGGAGCTCTTCTGCAGCGCCATGTCGGCGACCTTCAGATGCACCGGCTGGTCTTCCTCGTGATTGGTGTTCGACAGGAATACCGAGGACAGCCGGTCGAAGGTCAACTTACCGTCCGGCTTCATCGCCGGCTTCGGCTGGTGCGCCTTGGCGGGATCGAGCGTGGCGCGATCGGGCTTGACGTGCGACTGGGTGCCAAACAACGAGAAACCGAGCGTGTTGCACCACATGTCGAAGCCGCCGAGCGCGACGCCGAGCACCGTGCCGAACTTCGACCATAGCGGCTTGACGTTGCGAACCTTGAACAGATCCTCGCCGACTGGCGAGCCGCGCCAGGCGTTCTCGTAACTGACCAGCTCGTCATTGGCACGGCCGGATGCGAGCGCGGCATTGACGTGCTCGGCCGCGAGCATCGCGCTGCCCATCGCGTTGTGCACGCCCTTGATGCGCGGCACGTTGACGAAGCCCGCGGCGCAGCCGATCAGCGCGCCGCCGGCGAACGACAGCCGCGGCACCGACTGGTAGCCGCCCTCGGTGATCGCGCGCGCGCCGTAGGCTAGCCGCTTGCCACCCTCTAACACGCCGCGGATCGAGGGATGGGTCTTGAAGCGCTGGAATTCCTCGAACGGCGACAGATAAGGATCATCGTAGTTCAGGTGGACGACGAAGCCGACCGCAACGAGGTTGTCGTCGTAGTGATACAGGAACGAGCCGCCGCCGGTCTTCATGTCGAGCGGCCAGCCGAACGAGTGCTGGATCAGGCCCTTCTGGTGCTTGGCCGGATCGATCTGCCAGACTTCCTTGAGGCCGATGCCGAACTTCGCCGGCTCGCTCTTGGCGTCCAATGCGAACTTCGAAATCAGCTGCTTGGACAGGCTGCCGCGCGCGCCCTCGGCGAACAGCGTGTACTTGCCGAGCAGCTCCATGCCGCGCGTGAACGAGGCTTTCGGCTTGCCGTCCTTGCCGATGCCCATGTCGCCGGTGGCGATGCCGCGCACCGCGCCCTGCTCGTCATACAGCACCTCGGTGGCCGCGAAGCCCGGATAGATCTCGACGCCGAGCGCCTCGGCCTTGCGCGACAGCCAGCGGCAGACATTTCCGAGCGAGCCGATGTAGCAATGATGGTTGTCCATCAAGGGCGGCATCGCGAAGCCCGGCAGCGAGATCGCGCTGCTCTCGGTCATCCAGAAGAACTTGTCGACCTTGACCTGGGTCTTCAGCGGGCAATCCTCGTCCGACCGCCAGTCGGGGATGAGCTTGTCCAGCGCCGCCGGATCGATCACCGCACCAGACAAAATGTGCGCGCCGACCTCGGAGCCCTTCTCGACCACGACGATGTTGAGGTCGGCATTGAGCTGCTTCAGCCGGATCGCGGCAGTCAGGCCCGAGGGGCCGGCGCCCACGATGACGACGTCGAACTCCATGGATTCGCGCGGAGGTAACTCTTCGGTGCTCATGTCTCTCAATCTCAGGCCCGGCCGGTGCAGTGGATTTGACCTTTGCATCCCCCTGGCGCGTGCAAAGGTCAAACCCGGAGCTGCAACAGCAACAATGACTTAACTAGAGTTCCTGGAGGCGCCGGCGGTTCGCTGATGGGCTGGTCCTGAGGGGGAGCGAACGCTGGCGCCGGAACACTAGGGCGTTCCGTCCCTTTTTTGGGTTATTCCAAGCTCTTGTTTCCGATTTTTCGGGGCAGGACAACCACCGAAATGCATTCCGCCATGCGCCGAGGCGGCGTACATTGTTGCCACGATCGATCATGATGACCCCCGAGCCCCTCCCCGACGTCCGCCAACTGCTCGCCTTCTATCTGGAGGCCGGGGTCGATTGCGCCTTGGCCGACGAGCCGATCAACCGGCTGGTGGAGCCTGAGGCCGCATCCCCTGCCGCTCCTGCCGCCCGTCCGGCGGCGGCGCCGCAAGCCGGCCGGCTATCCGCGCCGGCGATCATTGCGCCGCGCGGCGAACCGCCGCCTCCGCCGGAAGCGGCCGTCGCCTCGGCCCGCGAGGCGGCGCTGACAGCGCCGACCCTGGAGGCGCTGCGCGAGCTCCTGGAGACTTTCGACGGTTGCGCACTGAAGCAGACGGCGTCGCGACTGGTGTTCGCCGACGGCAATCCGCAGGCGCGCATCATGCTGGTCGGCGAGGCGCCCGGCCGCGACGAGGACATCGAGGGCCTGCCATTCGTCGGCCGCTCCGGCAAGCTGCTCGACCGCATGATCGGCGCGATCGGGCTCGACCGCAGCAAGGTCTACATCGCCAACGTCATTCCCTGGCGCCCGCCCGGCAACCGGACGCCGACGCCGCAGGAGACGCAGATCTGCCTGCCGTTCATCCGCCGCCAGATCGAGCTGGTCGATCCCGACGTGCTGGTGACGCTCGGCAACCCGTCGACGCAGGCGCTGCTCGGCACCACCGAGGGCATCATGCGCACGCGCGGCAAATGGCGCGACTACGACACCGGCAAGCGCACCATCCGCGCGATCGCCACCTTCCATCCGGCCTATCTGTTGCGCTCGCCGTCCTACAAGCGGCTGTCATGGCAGGATTTGCGCGCGATCGCGAAGGTGATGGCGGTCTGAGCCGAACTCCCTCCGCGTCATTGCGAGCGAAGCGAAGCAATCCAGAATCCCGCCCAAGCCTCTGGATTGCTTCGTCGCTTCGCTCCTCGCAATGACGGCTTATGGAAAGCGCTACGGTCCCTTCGGCCGCACGATGGCCCAGCCGATGCGCAGCACCGGCTGGCGGCCATTGATCAGCCAGTCGAAGCTGCGCGGCACCTCCGGCACCAGCCCAGGAAAGCGCTGGGCGATCTCCGGCGGTGGGGTGCCGACCGTGTCGGAGGCGCGCCATACCACGACGCCGCCACTCTCGGCGAATTTGGCCAGCGTGACCCAGGGCGTCCGCTGCGGGGTGGCATCGAGGAACAGATGCGCGCGGCGGCGGCCGAGCGCGACCAGGCTGGCGAGCTGCGGATCGCCGGCGACCGCCTGGAGCGGCTGGTTGGTACGGCGCTCAAAACTCTCGACGAAGAAACGGGAGATGTCGCGGGCCGGCATCGCCGTCGCGACCTCGCGGTCGCCGAGCAACGGCAGCACCACAGCGCTGCCCGCCGCGAGGATGGCGGGCGCGGCGATCGCAACCGCCCAGACCAGGCGCAGCAGCCGCTGCCGCCGCAGATAGATCAGATCACCCGACGCGACCACCAGGGCAAGGCCGACCATGGTCAGGGTCACGGCAGTGCCGCCGAACACGGTCGAGAGGCCGAACAGGCCGGCGATCAGACTGCCGGCCAGCGCCGGTGCAATCGCGAAGCAATAGACGAAGTCGCGCGCGAGCGGCGGCACCGAGCGGCGATAGATGATCGGCGCATCGGTCTCGCCGCGATTGATCCAGCCGGCGTCGAGCAGCACCAGCAGCAGCACGGCCGAGATCGCCAGCAGCAGCCCCCCCGCCAGCGCGAGCCAATGCCAGGCGCGCACCGAGAGCTCGGCGAGAATGGGCAGCGCTGGTAAGCCGACACTGTCGGAGCGCAGCACGAAAATGAGATAAGGCAGCGCCAGCGCCACCACCACGAGCAGCGCGAACAGCGGATCGAACGAGCGCAGCACGCGGCGGCCCTGCGCGGTCGAGACCACGAAGCCCGCGATCAGCAGCAGCAGGCCGGTGGCGGCCGGCGTGGTCAGCAGCAGCAGGCCGGCCTCGATCGACCAGGCAAACCAGGCGTTGCGCCGGCCCTCGCCGAGAATCCGCCAGCTATGGAGCAGCAGCAGCGCCCAGAGCGGACGCGCCAGCACCTCCGGACCGAATTCCAGCGTGGGCGCACCGAACGCGGTGATGGTCATGGTCAGCAGCACGGCAAGCACCGCCTGCTGGCCGCCGACGATCGCCGCCGCCAGGAGATACATCACCCACAGACTGAGCGCCGAGCACAGCACGGCCAGCACGTAGACGCCGAGCAGATGATTGCCGGCAAGGCGATAGGCGACGTCCGACAGCCAGAACGACAGCGGCGGCCCGAGATCGGTGCCGACCTGGTACTCGCGTCCGAACGCGATGGTGGTGGCAAGCTGGCCGGGCGGGCTGCGATAGAACAGCATGGCCACGCCGAGCCACATCAGGGCCTGGCACAGCACCACGATGACGACGACCAGCCGCGGCCTTGCGCGGATCAGTTCGACAACCAGGGACGTGAAACGCATGAACGGCTGGATCGCTTGGCTGAATCGCTGAGGACGTCGAGGAGGCCGGCAGGACCGTCGCTCATCCGCAGCAGCCTCGCTGTCCGACGCCCGCAATCGATACCGTACGATCGGGGCGCACAACACCGCCCCTGCTGCGAGGAGTGACACTTCGTGCTGGCTGGCTGACCAAAACTATTAAGACCGCGGCGACCGCGAGGCAACCTGCATCAGACCCCGACCGAGATTTCAGTGGATGTCACCACGGTTACCTCGGCAAACAAATCCGGCTCCGGGACGTCGGTCCACGGCTGATGCTTGCGCCGGGCGGCCACGACGGGTGCGAACAGGCTGCGGTGATGCACCGACGGTCCGAGCCGGTCCAGCGCAGCGAGGTGCTCGGGCACGGCATACCCCTTGTGCTGCTCGAAGCCGTAGCCGGGGCAATCCTGCGCCAGCGCGCACATCAGCCGATCGCGCGTGACCTTGGCGACGATCGAGGCGGCCGCAATCGACATCACCAGGCCATCGCCGCCGATCACCGCCTCGCAGCCGCAATCGACGTCGATGCGGTCGCGGCCGTCGACGAAGACGTGCTTCGGCGCCTCGGGCAACGCCCTCACGGCGCGCGACAGCGCCCACAGCGAGGCCCGCAGGATGTTGTCGCGATCGATTCGCGCCGGCGAGGCGACAGCCACCGCGAACGCCGACGTCTTGCAGATCTTGTCGAACAGCGCCTCGCGCTGCTCCGCGCTCAGCCGCTTGGAGTCATCGAGGCCTTTCGGGATGCGCGCGGGATCGAGAATCACGGCCGCGGCGACCACCGGACCGGCCAGCGGCCCCCGTCCCGCCTCGTCGCAACCGGCGACCGGCCAGATGCCCTGCTTGAGCAGCGCGCGCTCCCGCCGGAAGCTCGGCGGCGCCACCGCGATGACGCCCTTGCCGAGCTTGGCGGCCGACCTGCCGGCAGCATTCGTGGCAACAGGCTTGGTTGCGGCCTTTGCAGGTGCGCTCTTCGCCACGGCGCCGCTCGTCGCCTTCGCCCTGCCCGGCTTCTTTGACTGATCGCGAATCATGGCCGGCATGGTGCGAAACGGCCCGCGGCGGCGCAACCCCGAACGGACCTCATTCCCCGCTATTCGCCCCTTGCCGGCGACCGACTACGCCGGCAGGTGCACTCGATCATCCTTGCCGACATCAATCCCCGGCGCGATCACCACTTCCCAGACATGACCGTCCGGATCGGAGAAATAGCCGCTGTAACCGCCATAGTCGGTTCGTTGCGCCGGCTTCAGCAGCATCGCGCCTTTCTCCACCGCCGACGCGAGCGCCGCATCGACCTCGGCCTCCGAGCGGCAGTTCCATGCCAGCGTCACGCCGCGGAACGCCTGGGGGCGCGGTGCGTCCGGCACGCCCGCATCATCGGCGAGCGCGCCCCACGGGTACAGCGCCAGCACCGTCCCGCCGGTCTCGAAGAATGCCACGGCCTCTCCGGTCGCGCGGAATTTTCGGGCGAAGCCGAGCGACGTATAGAAGGCGATGCTCCGCCGCATCTCGGATACACCGAGTGTGATGACGGTGAACCGCGGAACGCTCGCTTGTGCGCTCATCAACTGCTCTCCGCACGCTTCAGAACAGGCTGAGTTGCTGCCCGCCGCCCTTCGGCCGGACGAAATGATCGGTCGTCAACTTGGTCCGGCGCTTGTTCAGGCCGAGCTTTTCGCAGGCGATCTCGAAGCGGCGGCCGATCATCCAGGCCATCGGGCCTGTCCCCTTCATTCGCGTGCCCCATTGCGAGTCGTAATCGCGGCCGCCGCGCATGTCGCGGATCAGGGTGAAGACGTGGCGGTAGCGGTCGGGATAATGCTCGAGCAGCCATTCGCGGAACAGGTCGCGCACCTCCAGCGGAAGGCGCAGCAGCACATAGGCCGCCTCCTTGACGCCGGCATGGGCGGCGGCATCGAGGATGCGCTCGATCTCGCTGTCGTTCAGCGCCGGGATCACCGGCGCCACCATCACCGTGGTCGGAATGCCGGCCCTGGACAGCGCCTGCAGCGCCTCCAGCCGTTTCGACGGCGTCGAGGCCCGCGGCTCCATGGTGCGCGCCAGCTTCGGATCCAGCGTGGTCACGGAGATCGCGACCTTCGCCAGGTTCCTCTTGGCCATCCGCGCCAGGATGTCGGCATCACGCATCACCAGCGCCGACTTGGTCACGATCCCGACGGGATGGCCAACCTTTTCCAGCACCTCGAGGATGCCGCGCATGATCTTCCGCTCGCGCTCGATCGGCTGATAGGGATCGGTGTTGGTTCCGATCGCGATCATCCGCGGCTCGTAGCCGCTGGCCGCGAGCTCCTTTTCCAGGAGCGCGGGCGCATCCGGCTTCACGAACAGCTTGGATTCAAAATCAAGACCAGGCGACAGCCCGAGAAACGCATGGGTCGGCCGCGCGAAGCAGTAGACACAGCCGTGCTCGCAGCCGCGATACGGGTTGATCGAGCGATCGAAACCGATGTCCGGCGAGTCGTTGCGGGTGATGACCTTGCGCGAGGTATCGGTCGCGACCGTGGTCTTGAATGGCGGCAAATCCTCGAGACTCTGCCAGCCATCGTCGAAGACGACGCGAGCCTCCGCTTCGTAGCGGCCGCTCGCATTGGATTGTGCACCCCGGCCGCGGCGCCGGCCCCGTTCGATGGCGACCGCGAGTTCGGGGAAGTCGTTTTCCGGGCCAGATGAAGGCGCGCCCACCGGCTCGGAGGGCACCGGGACCGGCGGGCGCTTGAGGGCATGTGAAGATGCTCGGCTCATGGCCAAGACATAGCACACAAAAAGAACAATACAAGAACAAAAAAGAACAATGTCTCGGAACGGTTCTGGAGCCACGCAAGGCCAACCATCACATTCCCGTTCTATCCTTCGCAGCGCACTGGAACGGAATGGTGCGGCGTTACTCTAATGCACTTCCCGCAAGCGCGAAGCGGACGGCAAGCGAGGTTCCATGAACATCACGTCTTCCCATCAGACCAAAACGGCCGACGATCTCGACCTGCTCGATCGCTATTGGCGCGCGGCGAACTATCTCTCGGTCGGGCAGATCTATCTGCTGGACAACCCGCTGCTGCGCGAGCCGTTGAAAGCGGAGCACGTCAAGCCGCGCCTGCTCGGCCACTGGGGGACGACGCCCGGACTGAATTTCATCTACGCCCATCTCAATCGCGCCATCCAGGCGCAGGATCTCGACGTCATCTACGTGTGCGGTCCCGGCCATGGCGGCCCCGGCATGGTCGCCAACACCTATCTCGAAGGCAGCTACAGCGAGATCTATCCGGACATCACGCGCGATGCCGATGGCCTGCGCAAGCTGTTCCGGCAGTTCTCCTTCCCCGGCGGCATTCCGAGCCATGCCGCGCCCGAGACGCCGGGCTCGATCCATGAAGGCGGCGAGCTCGGCTACGCCCTGGTCCACGCCTATGGTGCGGCGTTCGACAACCCCGATCTGATCGTGGCCTGCGTGGTCGGCGACGGCGAAGCCGAGACCGGGCCCCTCGCCGCATCCTGGCATTCGAACAAGTTCCTGAACCCGGCCCATGACGGCGCGGTGCTGCCGATTTTGCATCTCAACGGCTACAAGATCGCCAATCCGACCGTGCTCGGCCGCATGGGCGATGCCGAGATCAAATGCCTGTTCGAAGGTTACGGCTACGAGCCGCTGTTCGTCGAAGGCGCGGAGCCGAAGGCGATGCATCGCCAGATGGCGGACGCGCTCGATGTCGCGCTCGCGAGCATCCGCTCGATCCAGCAGAATGCGCGTCAGCCGGATGCAACGATCCAACGGCCGCGCTGGCCGATGATCGTGCTGCGCAGCCCGAAGGGCTGGACCGGGCCGAAGGAGGTCGACGGCCTCAAGGTCGAAGGCTTCTGGCGCGCCCATCAGGTGCCGATCACCAATCCGCGCGGCAAGCCCGAGCATCTCGCGCTGCTCGAAGCGTGGATGAAAAGCTACGAGCCGGAAACGCTGTTCGACGCCCACGGCCGGCTCGTGCCGGAGCTGCAGGCACTGGCGCCGAAGGGCACGCGTTGCATGGGCGCCAACCTGCATGCCAATGGCGGTCTGCTCAAGCGCGAGCTCAGGCTCCCAGACTACCAGCATTTTGCGGTCGAGGTGTCCTCTCCGGGCCAGACCATGGCTGAAGCCACGCGCGAGCTCGGCAAGTTCCTGCGCGACGTGATCACGCTGAATGCAGAGACACGCAACTTCCGCATCATGGGCCCGGACGAGACCGCCTCGAACCGGCTCGATGCCGTATTCGAGGTCACCGAGCGGGTGTGGATGGAAGGCATCGAGCCCTACGATGTCCACCTCGCCCATGACGGCCGCGTGATGGAGGTACTGAGCGAGCATCTCTGCCAGGGCTGGCTGGAGGGCTATCTGCTCACCGGCCGCCACGGCCTGTTCTCCTGCTACGAGGCTTTCATCCACATCGTCGATTCGATGTTCAACCAGCACGCCAAATGGCTGAAGGTGTCACGCGAGCTGCCGTGGCGGCGCCCGATCGCGTCGCTGAACTATCTCCTGACCTCGCATGTCTGGCGGCAGGACCATAACGGCTTCAGCCATCAGGACCCCGGCTTCGTCGACCTCGTCGCCAACAAGAAGGCGGACATCGTCCGCATCTACTTCCCGCCGGATGCCAACACGCTGTTGTGGATCGCGGACCACTGCCTGCGCACCTACGACCGCATCAACGTCATCGTTGCCGGCAAGCAGCCGGCGCCGCAATGGCTGTCGATGCAGGAGGCGGCGACGCATTGCGACGCCGGCATCGGCATCTGGTCTTGGGCCGGCACCGAGCCCGCCGACGAGGAGCCCGACGTGGTGATGGCCTGCGCCGGAGATGTCCCGACCCTGGAGACGCTCGCAGCCGTCGACCTGCTGCGCAAGGAATTGCCCGACCTGAAGATCCGCGTGGTCAACGTCGTCGATCTCATGACCCTGCAGCCGAAGCAGGACCATCCGCACGGCCTCAGCGACCGCGACTTCGACAGCCTGTTCACCACCAACAAGCCGGTGATCTTCGCCTATCACGGCTATCCGTATCTGATCCATCGCCTCACCTACAGCCGCACCAACCATGCCGGCATGCATGTGCGCGGCTTCATCGAGGAAGGCACCACGACGACTCCGTTCGACATGGTCGTGCTCAACGAGCTCGACCGTTTCCACCTCGCCATCGAGGCGATCGAACGCGTGCCCGGCCTCAGCGTGTCGGCGGCCCATGTGAAGCAGAAATTCCGCGATGCGCTGATCGAGCATGCCCGCTACATCCGCGCGCATGGCGAGGACATGCCGGCGATCCGCGACTGGGTGTGGCCGAACAGCGCCGGCGGCACCACGCCGACGCAGGCAGGCGACTGAGCCAGTCAAGCGCGAGCTTCAGCAACACGGCACCTTGAAATAGCACCGTTCGGGCGCAGCCCCGAACGGCGCGGCCAGGTGCGTGCTGCAAAATTCCGCAGCGCAGCGGGCTGATTTGGCTATGACAAGATGATAACAGTCATGCCGGAGGCGCGACAGATAGCGATGCCAGTTTCATGCTGAGCGTGATCATTCCGACCGAAGGTGTCGAGCAGACCGCCGTGGCCACCCTGTCCGCGCTGGTGCCGGGCGCCGCGGCCGGTGTCGTCACCGAGGTGCTGCTGGTCGATCGCTCGCCCGATTCCAGCGTGATCGAGCGGGTCGCGGACGTCGCCGGCTGCCACTTCATGAAGTTCGAGGGCTCCCAGGCCGCGGCCCTGGCTGCAGGGGCCGCCAGCGCGCGTGCGCCCTGGCTGATGTTTCTGCCCGCCGGCGCGATGCTCGATCCCGGCTGGATCGATGAAACCATGCAGTTCGTCCAGAGCGTCGCCACCACCGGCCGGCCGCGCGCTGGCGTCTTCCGCTATGCCCGATCTCCCTATGCCGCAATCAGCCTGCGCGACCGGCTGCGCGCGGTTGCGCGGGTCCTGGTCGGGCCGCTCGGCGACCAGGGTCTCCTGATCGCCAGGGATCACTACCGGCAGCTCGGCGGATACAAGCCCGACCACAAGCGCGCCGAAACGCGGCTGCTGCGTCAGCTCGGCCGTTCCTCGCGGACGATGCTGCGCAGCCGGATCGTGATGGTGTAGCGGCACGACAATACTTGCCAAAGTCAATCAATTGGTTGACAATGGCAAATATTGGAGGTGCCCCATGAATTCCGCCCCAGCCGACGGCCAGGTCGCCGCCATCCGCGCGTTCAACCGTTTCTACACGAGGAAGCTCGGCGCGCTGGACCAGCATCTGCTCGACAGTCCGTTTTCTCTGGCCGAGGCGCGTGTGCTCTATGAACTCGCACAGTACGACGCCATCTCGGCCAAGGAGATCGGTCTCTCGCTCGGCCTCGATGCCGGCTATCTCAGCCGCATCGTCCAGAGCTTCGACGAGCAGGGGCTGATCACCCGCACGCCTTTGCCAACCGATCGCAGGCAGCAGCAGCTCGGCCTGACCGCAAGAGGCCGGCAGGCCTATGCCAAGCTCGACCGCAGCTCGCAGAAGGAGATCGCGGCCATGCTGGCGCCGCTGGCGCCATCCGTGCGCGACCGGCTGGTCGGTGCAATGACGACGATCGAGACCGCCCTGGAGCCGCAGCAGCCGGGCCGCTCCCCAGTGCTGCTGCGCAGCCATCGCCCGGGCGACATCGGCTGGGTGGTTTCACGGCACGGCGCCGTCTACGCCGAGGAATATGGTTGGGACGTCTCGTTCGAGGCGTTGGTCGCCGAGATCGGCGCACAGTTCATCAGGAGCTACGACCCGGCGCGCGAGCACTGCTGGATCGCCGAGCTTGCGGGCGAGCCGGTCGGCTCGATCTTCCTGGTCAAGGGCAGCGACGAGGTCGCCAAGCTGCGGCTGCTGCTGGTCGAGAAGAAGGCCCGCGGTCTCGGCGTCGGCCGGGCCCTGACCGAACAATGCATCCGCTTCGCGCGCGAGAAGAACTACAGGACGATCGAGCTGTGGACGCAAAGCATTCTCACCGCCGCGCGCGACATCTATGCCCGCGCCGGGTTTCGCAAGATCGCCGAGGAGCCGCACGCCATGTTCGGCGTCCCGCTGACCGGCGAGACATGGCGGCTCGAGTTGTAGCCGGGCGGCTCGTGCAGCAACCGCCGGTAGGCCGAGATCACCTCCACAACAGGCTGCGCATGCCGATTGCGAAGTTCCCGCGCGCCGGTACTATCCCGCCAAACAGGGCGGGAGCAGTGATGGAATCGATGGTGCGATCGAAGCTTGCGGCGCTTGTCGCGCTCGCGGGCCTGTTTGGGGTCGAGGCCGGGACGGCGGCTCGCGCCGCGCCCAAAGGGCGCGCAACGGTCGCGATTACGCGCACGACGGACTTCCTCTATCTGGCGGCTCCAGCGGCGATCGAGATCAACGGCGCCAAGGTGGCGAGCCTTGGCCGCGGCGAGAGCTACAGCGGCTCGATTGCGCCCGGCGCCACCACGATCACAGTGTCGACATGGTCCTCGCCGGGCTCGTCGAACATTCGTTTCACCGCCGTGCCTGGCAAGACCTACCGGATGGTCGTGGGACCGCGCGGCCAGAATTTCGCGGCCAGCATGATGGGCGGCCTCATTGGCGCGGCCATCGAAGGCGGCGGCGCTTTCGAGATCGTACCCACGAAGTGAGACGCGCAATGGACGCGCGCCGCGTCGTCGTCCCGTGGCCCTATGCCGTCGCGCCCTGCGCCTTGGGCCGGCGCAGATGCTCGTCGAGCCGCGGCATGATCTCGACGAAGTTGCAGGGTCGCGTGCGGTAGTCGAGCTGGGCGGCGAGGATGCCGTCCCAGCCGTCACGGCAGGCCCCCGGTGATCCCGGCAGGCAGAAGATGTATGTCGCGCCGGCGACGCCGGCCGTGGCCCGGCTCTGGATCGTCGACGTCCCGATCTTGGCGTGGCTCAGCATGTGGAAGGCGATCGAGAAGCCGTCCATGCGCTTCTCGAACAGCGGCTCGATCGCTTCCGGCGTGACGTCACGGCCGGTGAAGCCGGTGCCGCCGGTGGTGATGACGACGTCGACGCCGGGATCGGCGATCCACGACTTCACCACCGCGCGAATCTTCTCGACGTCGTCGGTGACGATCTCGCGCGCCGCGAGCCTATGGCCGGCAGCGGTCAGGCGGTCACTCAGGGTGGTACCGGACTTGTCGTCGGCAAGCGAACGCGTGTCGGACACCGTCAGCACGGCGATGTTGAGGGGAATGAAGCTCTTGCTCTCGTCGATCGCCATCATCGCGTCTCCCTACAGCGAACTGGCGCTGAACGTATTGCAGGCCTGCACCGTGCCCTGCTGGTAGCCGATCATGAACCAGCGTTTGCGCTGCGCGGCGGAGCCATGGGTGAACGAATCCGGCACCACGCGTCCGGTCGCCTTCCGCTGCAAGGTGTCGTCGCCGATCGCCGAGGCCGTCGTCAGCGCGGCGTCGATGTCGCCCTCCTCGAGGAAGCCCGGACGCTTCTTGGCCTCGCGATTGACCCAGACCCCGGACAGGCAGTCGGCCTGCAGTTCGACCTTGACCTGCAGCGCGTTGGCTTCGGCCTTGTTGTCCGACTGCTGCTGCATCCGCGTCACGCGCGGCAGGATGCCGAGCAGGTTCTGGATGTGGTGCCCGGCCTCGTGCGCAATGATGTAGGCCGCGGTGAACTTGCAGGCGCTGCCCGAGCAGCCCCGGAAGCGCGTCTCGACCTCGCGGAAGAAGTTGGTGTCGAGGAAGATCTGCCGGTCCGGCGGACAGTAGAACGGCCCCATCGCCGACTGCGCCATGCCGCAGCGGCCGCCATTGGTGCTGTTGCGAAACAGCACGATCTTGGGCCCGGTGTAATTCTGGCCGCTGGCCTGGAAGATCTCGCTCCAGCGGTCGTCGATCTCGCCGAGCACGCCGGCGATCATGTCGCCCATCTCGTCCTTCGGCGCGCCGGTTTTGCCGGGCGAGCGCCGATCGGCCTGCTGGGTCGGTGCGCCGCCGTGGCTGAGCATCTCAGCGCCGCCGATCAGGATGCGCGGATCGATGCCGAAGGCGTAGCCGATCAGGCCGAGCACGATGATGGTGCCGATGCCCAGCCCGCCGCCGCCGATCGGCAGACCCATACCGCCGCCCATCCCGCCGCCTTCGTCGCGACGGTCGTCGATGTCGTCGCTGCGACGGAAATCATCGTAACGCATGGGCGGCCTTTCCTCACGATTCTTGCGCGGCTCTGCGCGAAATGCCTAACGCGGCAAACAGGTAAAATTTCCACTGTGTTAATCAATAACCCGGCCGGCAAATTTTGCCTAGCGCCGCCCAAAAAACTGGCCCGCGCCGAGCCTCGATCGGCTGCGCTCGCGCGCGACCGGCGCGAAAAACCCATCGCAATCGGCGTCTTGCGCAGAGACCATCGTGTATCGACGAACGGAATTCGTCGCCGGTGCGCGTGATGAATGCGTGCGCATCGATGCGAATAATTTTCCGGGTTAAGTCCATTTTTACTTTGCCGGGTCAATGTGTGGGCAGTCGGTTGTTAGGTCCCGCGTCGCCGACAGCGTCGCCTGAGTCAGAGTTCTTGAGTCATGGTAGAGTCGCGTCGCGGGGCGTCTGCAAGGGCGCCCCGCACTAAATTTCAGACCCTCGAAGAGCAACGAATCATCGTCGGCGACTGCGTCGCCGAGATGTCGAAACTGCCAGGCGCATCGGTCGACCTGGTGTTTGCAGATCCTCCGTACAATCTGCAGCTCAAGGGTGAGCTCAAGCGTCCCGACGAATCGCAGGTCGATGCGGTCGACGACGATTGGGACAAGTTCTCCTCGTTCTCCGCCTATGACGACTTCACGCGCGCCTGGCTGCTCGCCGCGCGCCGCCTGATGAAGCCGAGCGCGACGATCTGGGTGATCGGCTCCTATCACAACATCTTCCGCGTCGGCGCGATCATGCAGGATCTCGGCTTCTGGATCCTCAACGACATCGTCTGGCGCAAGTCCAACCCGATGCCGAACTTCCGCGGCCGCCGCTTCACCAACGCGCACGAGACCATGATCTGGGCCGCGCGGGACGAGAAGGCGAAGGGCTACACGTTCAACTACGAAGTGCTGAAGGCCGCCAACGAGGACGTCCAGGCGCGCTCGGACTGGCTGATTCCGCTGTGCACGGGCGAGGAACGGCTGAAGGACGGCGACGGCAAGAAGATCCATCCGACGCAGAAGCCGGAAGGCCTGCTGGCGCGGGTGCTGCTGTCATCCTCGAAACCCGGCGATCTGGTGATCGATCCGTTCAACGGCACCGGCACGACCGGAGCCGTGGCAAAACGCCTCGGCCGCCGCTACATCGGCTTCGAGCGCGACAAGGTCTATGCGAAGGCGGCAGAGCGGCGCATCGCCGCGGTCGAGCCGCTGCCGGAGGCAACGCTCGCACCGTTCATGACGGCGCGCGAAGCGCCGCGCGTCGCCTTCTCGGAGCTGATCGAACGCGGCATGATCGCGCCCGGCACCAAGCTCGTCGACTCCAAGCGCCGCCACGGCGCGCTGGTGCGCGCCGATGGGGCCATCATGCTGGGTGACAAGGTCGGCTCGATCCACCGCATCGGCGCGGTGGCGCAAGGCCTGCCGGCCTGTAACGGCTGGACCTTCTGGCATGTCGAGACCAAGGGCGGCCTCAGGCTGATCGACGAATTGCGCGCCGAGATCCGCTCCGAGATGTCCGCCGCCTGACGCTCAGGAATTCCGGCGTTCCTGTCCGGAATAGCGCGCCAGCAGGTCTTCGACCTCGTACTGCTCATCGTAGCGAGCGTCGTCGCGCGGCACGACCGAGACCTGCGCTGTCGACTGCGACGATTTACCCCGGCGTCCCGCCAGCGCCGGATAGTAGCTGTCCACCGGCGGCAGGTGCATGCGATCGAGCTCGGGCTCCGCCGGCCAACGCGTGACGCGCCGGGCGGCCACCGGCTCGATGCGAAGCTGCCGCCTGCTCCGGGCGCGCGCAAACAGCACGCTGATCGAGAAGCCCGCGATCGCGACTGCGCCCAGGAAAGCAAACATCCGCGTCTTGGACGCATCATCCCCGGACATGCCGATCGTCACGGCCGGCGACGCATCCGCAGCGGCCAGCGCCGGCGTCGCGGGAGCAGCCGCTTCCGCGGCGTTGGTGTCGCTGGCGGCCGCGAGCGTGTAGGATGACGCGCGGGGCGCAGCGGGCTGCGCCGCGGCCTGCAGCGTGCCGGACTGGTCGGGCCAACGCGTCGCAACAGCAGATTCGTTCACAGCCGCGCCGACCGGGTCGGGCGCAGCCGCCGCCGGCGCTGACACCACGGGCGCCGGCGCGACGACCGGCGCAGGCGCGGCCGGAAATGCAGCAGCCGACGGAAAGGCAGACGCCGCCACGGTCGGTGTCGAGGACACGACCTTCACCTCATCGGCGGCGTCCTTGGACGACGATTGGATCTCGGCACGTGCATTTGCCGCGGTCGACGAGAGCTGAGCCCGTTCCTTCTGCGAGGCGAGCTTGCGCGTGACCAGCGACGCGCCCTTCGCTTCGCGATCGTCGTCGCGCAGATACCAGCACTGCTTCTTGGTCGCGCGATCGATGCGATAGAACCAGTGCTTCCCCGCCGGCGTCCCCGCAGGCTTTGCAAGGCATTCGTCTGCAGCCGATGCCGGTGTAAACTCGATTGTCGTCGCAGCCGCTCCCGCCAGCACGGCGACAGCAACGCACGGCAACAAACTCGTCGTTCGATTCGTCATCAGACCTCCGACGATTCAACGCGCCCCCGCTGCGCCGTTTCGGCGATGACTTCGTTCGGAATAAGGCTGCGGAGGTTCCATTTGTCGAAACAATGTTAGAACAGCGGTGTCCTTTGGATGCGTTCTAATATTTTCGGGCTGTTTTGTCGCAGCAACAGTGGGAATAGTCGATGATCTGTCTCCCGTCGTGCGTTGTCGCGCTCATGTGCAACACGCGGATGTGAGAAAACCCAAGACTGCAATCATGAATGCCAATCACCGCGACGCGCAAAGCCGACCTTGATGCGCGTGCGACTCATTTGATCTTCGTCAATGCCTTCTCGACGACTTCGCGCGTGTACGGCTTCTGAATCACCGGCATGTCGGACAGATCCGCCGGAATCGGCGCACGCTCGCCATAGCCGGTCGCGAACATGAAGGGCACACCGAGTTCCTTCAGCCGGTGCCCGACAGGCAGGCTGCTTTCCGCGCCGAGGTTGATGTCGAGCAGTGCGAAGCTCGGCACCGCGCGCTCGATCGACTTCAGCGCCTGACTGACCGACGCCGCGGTGTCGATGTGCCGCGCTCCCAGCTCGAGCAGAATCACTTCGGCGCCCATCGCGATGATCAGATTGTCCTCGACGATCAGCACCGTACCGGACAGGCGCGGCGTGTCCTCTTCCTTGCGCTGGTGCCTGGAGGGTGCCCCCGTCATCGCCGGCACCATCTGGACGAAATTGGCAGGGATCACGAAGCGCGCCTGCACGCCGAGCAGGTCGAAGCGGATCTCGGCGTCGCCCTTGAGGTCGAACGGCACCGAACGCTCGATGATGGTGGTGCCGAAGCCGCGCCGCGACGGCGGCTGCACCGGCGGCCCGCCGCTCTCCTTCCAGTCGATGACCAGGCTCGCCCCGGGATCGAGCCGCCAGATCACCTGCACCTGTCCTGTGGAGTCGGCGAGCGCGCCGTATTTCGCTGAGTTGGTCATCATCTCGTGCACGACGAGCGCGAGCGTTGCGAACGCCTTGGGGTCGAGCGCGACCTCTGGACCTTCCATGCGCACCCGTCCGGCCCTTGAGCCGAGATAGGCGCCAGCCTCCGATTCGAGCAGATGGCGGAGCGCGACGGGGGCCCAATTCAGGTTGGTGATCTGGTCGTGCGCCCGCGCCAACGCCTGGATGCGGCCGCCGAGCACGGACGCGAACTCCTCCACCGAGGTCGCCGTGTCCTTGCTCTGCGCGACGAGGCCGCGCACGAGACTGAGGATGTTGCGGACGCGATGATTGAGCTCGGCGATCATCAGCTCCTGCCGCTCCTGCGCGCCGCGGCGCTCGCGCGCGGCGAGCTCGGAGAGTTGCAGGATCACTTCGAGCAGCGTGACGCGCAGGCTCTCGGCGATGCGCAAATCCGCCGCCGTCCACGGCTTCGACTGGCCGGCCACCGTCTGCTGCCACAGCTCGAAGCTCTTGCGCGGCGTCAGGCGGGAACCGTTCGGGCCCTCGGCATAGCTCTTGTTCGGATCGCCCGCCCAGTTGACCGCGCGCAGCACCTCGCGGCGGAAGAAGATCAGGCAGTCGCGCGGCGTGCGCGAGATCGGAATGGCGAGGAAGCCGGCGGCGCGATCGCGAAATGCCTCGCCCGCCGCGTACACCTTGGCAATCTCGGCGCTGGCGCAGATGCGGCCGGGGGAGGTCCGGTTGATGAAGCCGATGAGGTCCTGCACCTCCTCTTCGGTCGGCGTCTCGCCGTCGAGCGTGATCTCGTCATCGGACCACACGGCGATGCCGTCGCACTCGATCATCTGGCGATAGTCGGCGACGAACTCCAGGATCGCGCGCTTGCTGTGGGCCTGCGCGGCCGCGCGCTCGATCAGCCGCTCCTGGATCTGATGCGCGCGCGTCTCGTAGGCGATGTCGGTCTCGCGCTCGCGCGCCTCGAGCAGCCAGGAGTACATCTGACCGAACAGCTCGGCCGCAGTGCGCTTCTCGAACGACAGGTGATGCGGCGCATAATGATGGCAGGCGAACAGGCCCCACAGCTTGCCTTCGCGCAGAATCGAGACCGACATCGACGCGGCGACGCCCATGTTGCGGAGATACTCGATGTGAATGGGGGAGACCGCGCGCAGCACGCTCATCGACAGGTCGAGCAGTCCGGCATTGTGCGTCGGCGTCGACAGCAGCGGCGCCGGCGCGGCGTTGATGTCGGCGATGATCCGCAGCCAGTTGCGCTGATAGAGCTGCCGCGCCTGCTTGGGAATGTCCGAGGCCGGATAATGCAGCCCGAGGAACGGCTCCAGGCCGGAGCCCGCGACCTCGGCGATCACCTCACCCGAGCCGTCGGGATGAAACCGATACACCATCACCCGGTCGAAGCCGGTCAGCAGCTTGAGCTGGCGCGCCGCCTCCTGCGCCAGGTCCATCATCCCCGTCGTCTTGCGGATGCGGCCGAGCATCAACCGCACCAGCTCGCCGGAATTGACGCCGGGCTCGGTCAGACTGGGCTCGGCCTCGACGACGAGATACGCACCGGAAAAGTGGATGGCGAGATCGAAAAGCTTGCCACGGCCCTGCAGATCGACGCCGAACACGCGCTCGACCGCATCGGGGCCGCTGAGATAGTCGACCCTGGCGCGGATCGCGGCCGCGGCCGCCTCCGAGAGCACGGCGTCGAGCGGCCGCTGCAGCAGCCAGCCGATATCGCCGCCGAGAAAATCCGGCGCGTTCTCCGAGGCCATGCATATGGTGAAGTCCGACACCAGCGCCAGCAGGAAGCCAAACGGCTGAACCGTCCCGGGAACATGGATCGGCTCGCGATCGCAATTGGTGAGGTTGACCGGCTCGTTCATGCTGCTGCCATCGCCTTCGCAAACATCGCGAACGCTTCGCGTGCACTCACGATCATCCTGACTTCCTCGTCGGCCGTCGTCCGCGCCTGCGCGAGTTGCGACAGGAAGCTGCTCCACAAGCCCTGCCGCGCGCCATGGCCGAGATAGCGCGTCGCGCGTCTCACCCGCGGATCGGCGGAGGCCGCGACCATGCGCAGCAGATAGGCTGCGCCGAGCCGAGATCCCTCGAGTACGTAGAGCGTGCCGAATACGCCCGCACGGTCGAGCGAGGGCGCGGGAAGGTCCATCGGAACCGGCGCGGCACCGAAATCCGCGAGGTCGCCGGCGATCGCCTGTGCCCGCCGACGCTGCGGCCAGTCCTGGATCAGATCATCCACCCCGGCCTAGTCGAGCGCCGCCTCCAGCGGTAGCAGCGCGGCTGCGCTGGCCTGCAGGAACCGGCGATAATGAGCCGTCGTGGTGAGATCGAAATGAACGAGCCCCTCATCCAGCACGCGGTGCGCCGAGGCCGTTGCCGCCTTCAGTCTCTCGCGGATGCCCTCGGTGCCGGTCGCGCGCAAACGGTCATCTGAAACGGCAGCCGGCAACATCAAGGGGTCCCAGAAAAGGAGATCGGTCGCAGGCGCGCCACGGCCTCCTGAAACGTCGATGGCCGGAGCTGGGTTCCGGCTTCGCGCGGCTATTTTTTCCGCTCTCCCGATGCGCCATGCTGGCGGGCGCTGTTCCGACGCCATGGCCTCGAGGATGGCCGTCAGCCCGCCAGCTCGGCCAGCGCCTTCTTGACGGCCGGCCGCCCGGACATGCGGTCAAAATGGTCGGCGACCTTCGGGAAGGCGTTGATGTCGACGCCGTCGCCTTCGAGCCATTGCGCGATCGTGAACAGATAGGGATCGCAGATCGTGTACTGCTCGCCCATCACCCACGGGCCGCGCAGCATCTTCTGCTCGATCAGCGCGAAGCAGGCGCCCATCGTCTCCGGCACCTTCTTCTTCATGTCGGCGAAGGAGGACTCTTCGGTGGCCCAGCGATAGCCCCGCATCTTGTGCGCGTGGGCGATGTGGACCGTCGAGCAGAGATAGCTGTTGAACGACTGCACCTCGGCAAAGGCGAAGACGTCGTCGAGCGGCGCAAGCCGCGCTTCCGGAAAGCGCTGCGCGATATAGGCGAGCATCGCCGGCGTCTCGGTCAGAACGCCCTGCTCCGTCACCAGCGCCGGAACGCGCCCCTTGGGATTGATCGCGAGATAGTCCGGGCTGTTCTGCTGGTTGGTCTTGAAGCTGAGCTTCTCGGCGACGTAGTCGGCGCCGGTCTCGGCCAGCGCGATGTGTGAAGCGAGCGCGCAGGTGCCCGGCGCGACATAGAGCTTGAGCATGGTGATCCCTGACAGATGATATCCGACCCTATCTGCACCGGTCCGGACCGTCCACCCCTGGCCGCCCGCGTGCGCCGTCATGGGCGATCTGCATTCTGCGGGCCGCGTGCTCGACCCGCACGGATCCGGACACGACCCATGCCGATCGATGGCGATGCGACGACGGACATCCCGATGAAGGACATGAGCTCACCCTCTCGCGGCGCGCCGCGCCCGAGGTGTTGCCGAGAAGGACCCTCGCAAATGAGGAGGGCGCAGGGAATGCCGGGCGCTGGCCGCAACCCATGGCCCGCCTGCAGAAAGATAAGCAGGCGGCAGTCACCACAGGTCCAGCCGGTCATCCGGCATTCCCTGCGCGATGGGCTTCCGTTTTATACGTGATCTCCCCGGGGACCGGCTGTCTTGCCCCCGTCACCGGCGGATCATCATCACCGCCCGCTTGGCATCAGCATCGGGATGCCAGGACCACACGATTTCAACGTCCGCGAAAGGCCCCGCACCCGAACCACGACGGCAAGCCGCCGCAGCTCTGCACGAGGCCGGTCGACGTCGCTCGTCCTGACGACGCCGTCGCAGCCACCGCATCCCGCCCCGCGTGTCGTGACGACGCGTACGCCCCTCCTGCCGGGACGGAACGGCATGGATAAGACACCTGATTTGGGGGTGGAGTCAAGAAATATTCTGAAAAACGGAAGTCGAGCCTTGGGACGGGACGAAACGGCATCGGGAATGGCGGGCAAGGTCAGCACATTCTGCGCGTTGATGCGATCAGCACCGACCTGCACGACGCAGCCTCTCGTCGGTGCTGCTCGCTACCGAAGATTTTATGCACGGTCACCGTAATACTGCGTAATCCTGGAGTTGGGAAAGTCAGTCGGGGCCCCCTTGAGTGATCCAATCCTCGATGATCTGGATCTGATCATCCGGTATGAAAGGGCCTCCTTTCGGCATGCGTAACGCAGGACTGTCGATGCCTGTCCGGAGGTCGACCACCAGATTCGCGGCGGCTCCGTTTTGACCGATGACTTCCGGTTGAATGAGATGCTTTCCGTGACCCGATGCCGCGAGAAGGTTCGCCTTGGTGTCCCATTTGAAGGTCGCGCCGTGGCCCTTCAGATGGGCCGGTCTGCCTTTGGCCTGCACCCAGGTCGCCATGCCTTGCTCAAGAATGTCTTTGACTTGTTCAAAGCCCATTTTTGCCTCCTTTCGTCATTTCGAATCGATGACAAACTTCGAAAATATGTGGCTGAGGTTCAGCTTCTTTGGTCGCAGAACGACATTGTCGGCGGCATCCGTCACCGCCTACGTATCGTGACAGCTAAAGCAGTTGACGAAGCTATTCTGCGTGAACGACTCCATGGCCATGCTGGAGAGCCCGTCTTCGCCCGCGACGATTGCGGCGGGATCGTCCGTATCCATACCAGCCGGATTTGCAATCGGCATGTTCGCAGTCAGGAGCTTGGGCTTATCCATCCAGATCGCGCCCACGAGCCGATAATTGCGTCGCGGGTCGTTGGGAGCATTTTGCACGAACAGCGACGTCATGGACTTGTTCAAATCCGCAACATCTCCGTCCTCATCCGTACCCGTTACGACCGATTTCGACCCGGGAAACATCCGATAGACGGACGTTTGGACCGGCTTCCCTCCGCTAAGGAATGTTTGGGAGTTTTCGTCGAACGAAGACGCCATCGCGGCGTCCGACAGGAATCGATTGGCCGCCGACGAGCGCAGAGAAAAATTTCGGCGCTGATCGCGACTATTGGCAGCTTGATTGTTACGCCGATGTGCGGCAATTTTCAATTGTATTTTTAGATGGGGGTCTAAAATGTTTCGTTCCTTAGTCATTACTGCCGTTCTGATGTGTAGCCTTTCAAATTCGGCTCGTAGCGACACGATCCTCTGTCCCCGGCAAAAGGAGCCGACCTGCCAAGACATTCTTCCCGCTCAAGAGATGAACTGCGAACGGTCATTCTGCAATGTCGCCAAAAACTCCGACAACGGCCGTACGTCGTGTCTTTGGACTTGCGCTGCGCGCTTCGATAATTTCAGTATCAACGGTGTCCCTCTTCAATCGCTCCTTGATGCACTGAAGAAGTCGCAGCAACAGCAGTGACGCGGAGCAGACATCATGAAGCGAACGAGCATGACCGCTGTGGTGGCGGCAGCATTGTCCATGAGCTTGGCCGGCTGCGGAACTTACATACCGCAAATGCAGGAGGCTTGGGAAACTTCGCGTACGCCCGTGCTTACCGCAGGCGGCGATCTTGAATTTAAAATTCGCGAGAAAATCTACTGCGATATCGTTCAAGCAGTGCACGACAACGATTCACTGCTGCCTAGTCGATGGGGTGTGCAGACAACGGTGGATCTTCAGGTGGACGAGACCGGCGCCCTGAACCCCGGAATTTCCTTCATCGAACCTCTCGCGGACAGTCAATCACGTTCGCTCGGCCTCGGCGGTACGCTCTCTTCCCAAGGTACGCGCGAAGACAAATTTGGAAACTACTGGAATCTCGACAAGCTTCGGAATTTTCCCGGCGGCACGTGCGCTCAAGACCGTCCATCATTTCACGGTTCGTCCTTCCTCCTCGAGAGCCAATTGGGCATCTCGGAATGGCTGCGCGACCGGCTGCAATCCGAACTAGCGCTCCCGTCCTCGGCATTGCCCAAGGACGCCGGCGACACGTTCAAGCAAGACGTGCTGTCCTATCACGTCAAGTTCGTGGTGATCTCTTCCGGCACGATCAACCCGGTCTGGAAACTCGTCCGGTTTTCCGCCGGCGACGGGTCCACGCTCGGATCTCTGAACCGTACGCGGACCCATGATCTTCTGATCACATTCGGGCCCGCGTTCAAGCCCGGAGGCGCCAACGTCGCGTTGCTCTCGCACCAAGCCCAGGAAATCGGTATCGCGGTCTCGAACGGCAATCGGTCGTTGGCGCCGCGATAGACGCTTTCCAAAGGTGGTCCGAAATCCATCTTCGAAGTCGCACACGCATCACCACAACAACGCGGTCGGCGGACGCGGTAGGCGCTTTTTTCGATCGAGCCGATAGGCTCTTCGGGCCTCTTCGCGCTTTTGAAAGTGGGCTATCAGGAAAGATCGCATTTCGAGCTTTACGATCGTGAGGAAATTGGAGGCTAGGGTGTGGAGGCTAGGGGGCCCGCACGACAGCTCTGCATGAGCTGTGTGGCGTAGGGCGCGCCTTTGCCCGCCTTACGCCACACAGCTCACGGAGGGCCTTCAGCCTCCATCACACGCGTAGCTTCAATCCCCAAGCCCGTGCGCGACGACCTTGCGCATCACGTTGGGCAGCGCCTCGCCGTCCAGCGTCGCGATCGGGACCCAGCGCATGCCCTCCGGGGCGCGTGTCCGCGCCGGGACCCGCGCGGTATAGACCACGAGCTCCAGCGGGAAATGCGTGAAGACGTGGGTGACGACGCCGAGCCTGCGGTGCCAGCGTTTCACGCCGGCCAGCTCCGGCGCTTGGGCGAGCGCGTCGGCATCGTCCTGGCCAGCGAGCCATTCCGAGCCGGGAACCTCGGTCATGCCGCCGAGCAGGCCCTTTGCGGGGCGGGAGCGCACCAGCAGCTCGTCGCCTCGGATGACGACGAAGGCGGCGCCGCGCCTGAGCGTGCCGGTCTTCTTGGCGGCCTTGCGCGGGAACGTCTCCTGGTCGCCGCGCTCGCGTGCGGCGCAGTCCTCGCTCAAGGGACACAGCGCGCAGGCCGGCTTCTTCGGCGTGCAGATGGTGGCGCCGAGATCCATCAGCGCCTGCGCGCTGTCGCCGGCGCGCGACGGCCCGAGCAGCGTCGCTGCCAGCGCCTGGATCTGCGGCTTGGCCTGCGGCAACGCCTCCTCCACCACGAACAGCCGCGAGACGACGCGCTCGATATTGCCGTCGACCGGCATGGTCAGCCGATCGAACGCGATCGCGGCAATGGCCGCCGCGGTGTACGGACCGATGCCGGGCAGCGCGCGCAGCCCCTCCTCGGTGTCCGGGAACACGCCGCCATGCTCGCGCAGCACGGTGACGGCACAGGCATGCAGGTTGCGCGCCCGCGAATAATAGCCGAGGCCGGCCCACATCCGGAGCACGTCGTCGAGCTCGGCGCTGCCGAGCGCGGAGACATCCGGCCAGCGCGCCAAAAACTTCTCGAAATACGGCCCGACCGCCTTCACCGTGGTCTGCTGCAGCATGATCTCCGACAGCCAGACGCGATAGGGATCGGAGCGCTGCCCGGCCGGCGCGCGCCACGGCAGCCGCCGGCGGTGGCGGTCGTACCAGGCGAGCAGTTGTGCGGGGCGCTCGGCGGAGCCGCGATTCTCTGGTCGGCTCTTGCGCTTGGAAGGAAGGGCTGATGACACCATTGGCTTAATCTAGTACGTCAGGAGCCATCGTCGCCCGCTGGACCGCCGTCTCGTCTGCGGCATCCACGGCTTTCTTCGAGCCCCGGCGGCTCGGACGGGCGGCAGACCACGAGAAGCCTGCATCGATGGCAAAGCCCGGCCGCCTCACCGCAAAACCGCTGTCGCTCATGATGGGCGACGTGCTGACGGCCGCCTATGCCAAGCAGGGCTTTGCCGCGCGCGAGCTGGTGACGCGCTGGCCGGAGATCGCGGGGCGCGAGATCGCCGAGCACGCCCAGCCGCTGAAGATGCAATGGCCGCGGCCGGTCGAGGGCCAGCCGCAGGAGCCGGCGACCTTGATCCTGCGCGTCGAGGGGCCGATGGCGCTGGAGATCCAGCATTCGTCGGACGTGATCCTGGAGCGGGTCAACCGCTTCTTCGGCTGGCACGCGGTGGGCAAGCTGGCGCTGCGACAGGGGCCGCTGTTGCGCCCCCCGGTGAAGCGCCGCCCGGTGCCGCCCGATCCGAAGACGGTCGCGAAGGTCGCGCAGACCCTGACCGCGATCGAGGACGACGCCCTGCGCGACGCGCTGGCCCGCCTGGGCGCCGCCATCAAGCGAAATTGACGCTGACGCTTTGATCCCCATTTGCGGCCCGGCATTGCCTCCGGGTGGGTTTCAAGCTAGCGAAAAGCCGAGTTACGAGCGTTTCAGGCGCGAGATGCGCCCATTTCGGAGCAGAGCCTTGATCATCACCCGCCGCGCCTTCACCGCTGCCCTGTCGCTGACCGGCCTCGCCGCGCTGGCCGGCTTCTCCCCGCTGCGGCTGATCTCGGACGCGATGGCGCAGAGCGCCGCCGATGTCGCCAAGCCTCAGTCGTTGCCCGACATGGCGATCGGACCGGCGGACGCTGCGGTGACCATCACCGAATATGCCTCCATGACCTGCCCGCACTGCGCGGCGTTCAACGCCACCGTGTTCCCGAAGCTGAAGGCCGAATACATCGATACCGGCAAGATCCGCTACATCTTCCGCGAGTTCCCGCTCGACATCAAAGCCGCCGCGGGCTCGATGCTGACGCGCTGCATCGCCAAGGACGACGCGCAGAAGTATTTCGCGGTCACCGACATGCTGTTCCGCTCGCAGAACGACTGGGTGGTGAAGAACACGACGGAGACGCTGACGCGGATCGGCAAGCAGGCCGGTCTCAGCCAGCAGCAGGTCGAGGCCTGCCTCAAGGACCAGGCGTTGCTCGACAAGATCGCCGCCGACCAGAAATATGCGAGCGACGTTCTTAAAGTCGATTCGACGCCGACCTTCTTCATCAACGGCGACAAGATCAAGGGCGAGGCGTCGATCGAGGAGTTTCAGAAGAAGATCAACCCGCTTCTGAAGAGCTGATTCGAATCAGTGAGTCCGCCAGGACACAGCGCGGCCCCTTGATGGGGCCGCTTCTGATTCGCGGGCCCCTTCAACACCAGAAAGCCTTGGAAAAGCAGGGCCGGCGGGTTGCCCTGAGGACTGGCCATCGCCATTGTCCCGCCCTCAGAATGGGGCGCTTCGGTGACTCAAGTCCACATTGACATTGCCATCCATGGTATTGTCGGGGCTGGGAGATTCGTCTCCCGCCAACAGAGAATCTGTGCATGAAACTCACGCGCCTTCGTCTCCACGGTTTCAAGACGTTCGTCGAACCCACTGACTTCGTGATCGAACCGGGCCTCACCGGCGTGGTCGGTCCGAACGGCTGTGGCAAGTCGAATCTGGTTGAGGCCTTGCGCTGGGCGATGGGTGAGACGTCGCACAAATCGCTGCGCGCCGCCGACATGGATGCGGTGATCTTCTCCGGCTCGAACACCCGTCCGTCGCGCAACCACGCCGAAGTGGTGATGACGATCGACAACAGCGATCGCACCGCACCGGCTGCCGTGAACGACCGCGACATTCTCGAAATCTCGCGCCGCATCGAGCGCGAGGCAGGCTCCGTCTATCGCATCAACGGTCGCGACGTGCGCGCGCGCGACGTGCAGATCCTGTTTGCAGACGCGGCCACCGGCGCGCGCTCGCCGGCGCTGGTCCACCAGGGCAAGATCGGCGAAATCATTCAAGCAAAACCCGAGCAGCGCCGCCGCGTGCTGGAAGATGCCGCCGGCGTCGCCGGCCTGCATGCGCGCCGCCACGAGGCCGAGCTGCGCCTGAAGGCGGCCGAGAGCAATCTGTTGCGTGTCGAGGACGTCATCGGCCAGCTCTCCGGCCAGATGGAAGGGCTGCGCAAGCAGGCGCGCCAGGCGATCCGCTACCGCGAGGTCGCAGCCAAGGTCCGCAAGGCCGAAGCCACGCTCTATCACCTGCGTTGGATGGGGGCGCATGCCGACCTCAACGACGCCGCGCATGTGCACGACGTCGCCGTGCGCGAGATGGCCGAGCGGACCCGCGAGCAGGCCGAATCGGCCCGCATCCAGGCGATCCGCTCCTCGCATCTGCCGGCGCTGCGCGAGGCCGAGGCCCGCGCCGCCGCGACGATGCAGCGGCTGAAGAATGCCCGCGACCTGCTCGACCGCGAGGAGGTGCGCGCCAAGGAGCGTGCCGGCGAGCTCGACCGCCGCCTGATGCAGCTTACGGCCGATGTCGCCCGCGAGCAGCAGCAGAACCAGGACGCGCAGGTTGCACTGCAGCGCCTGGAGACCGAAGACGCGGAGCTGAAGGAAGAGATCAAGGCGCGCGTCGAGATGCGCAGCGGCGTCGACGAGCGCGTCGCCGAGGCCGAGGCTGATCTGGCCGAGACCGAGCGCCAGTTCACCGAGCTGACCACGCAGCTCGCCGATCTCACCGCGCGCCGCAACCAGCTCGAATCAAACGTCCGCAGCCATCGCGATCGGCTCGCTCGCCTCGACCAGGACATCGCCAATGTCCGCGCCGACGAGGAGCGGCTGGCGCAGGAGACCGCTCATCTCGGCGATCTCGACACGCTTGCGGCCACGCTCGAAGCTGCTGAAGAGGCCGAGGCGCAGGCCGAAGCCGCGGTGCAGACCAACGAGTCCGCGCAGGCCAGCGCGCGGCAGAAGCTCGAAGCCTCGCGCGCCCCACTTGCCGAGGCTGAGAAGCGGGCGCAGCGGCTGGAGACCGAGGCGCGCACCATCGCCAAGATGGTCAACAGCGAGACCAAGAACCTGTGGCCGCCGATCATCGACGGCGTCACCGTCGCCAAGGGTTATGAGAAGGCGCTCGGCGCCGTGCTCGGCGACGACCTCGATGCGCCGGTCGATGCGTCCGCGCCGATGCACTGGACGGTCGCCGGCGCCGAGATCACTGATCCCGCGCTGCCTGATGGCGTCGAGCCGCTCGCGGCGTATGTGCAGGCGCCGCCGGAGCTGTCGCGTCGCCTCGCCCAGATCGGCGTGGTGTCGCGCGACCGTGGTGGCCAGCTGGTGTCGCAGCTCAAGACCGGGCAGCGGCTGGTGTCGCCGGAAGGCGACGTCTGGCGCTGGGACGGCTTCATCGCCGCGGCGCATGCGCCGACCGGCGCCGCGCGGCGTCTCGCCGAGCGCGCCCGCCTGATCGACATCGAGGCCGAGCTGGAGCAGGCGCGCATCGATGCGGCTCACAAGCGCCAGACGCTGGAGAGCGCCGAGGCCGAGGTGAAGGCCGCGACCGCCGCCGAGAGCGCCGCGCGCGAAGCCTGGCGCGCCGCGCAGCGTGAGGTGAACTCGGCGCGCGAGCGCCATGCCAATGCCGAGCGCGAGATCAACCGCCATTCGGCGCGCAAGTCCGCGCTGGTCGAGGCGTCCACGCGTCTGGCCCATGACCGGGCCGAGATCGCCGAGCTGCACCAGAATGCGCTGGAGGCGATCGAGGAGCTGCCGGCGACCACCGAGGCCGATGGCCGATTGGCGGCCGTGCGCGCCGAGATCGAGACCAAGCGCCGCGCCGCCGCGCAGGTGCGCGCCGAAGCGCAAGCCCTCGCCCGCGAGGCCGAGCTCGCCGATCGCCGCGTGCAGGCGATCATCAACGAGCGCAACGACTGGTTCAACCGCATCCGCGGCGCCGGCTCGCAGATCGCGACCATCGAGGCGCGCATCGCCGAGGTGAAGGACGAGCGCGCCGAGCTCGACAACGCGCCGGAGATCTTCGCCGAGAAGCGCAGCGCGCTGATCGACGAGCTCGCCATCGCCGAGGAGGAGCGCCAGGTCGCGGCCGACGCGCTGGCCGAGGCCGAGACTGCGATGGGCGACACCGACCGCGCTGCGAAAGCGTCGCTGGAAGCGCTGTCGAAGTCGCGTGAAGCGGCCGCCCGTGCCGAGGAGCGGCTGGAGAGCGCCAAGCGCCGCGTCGGCGACGTCGAGCGCGAGATCCACGACATGCTCGAATGCGAGCCGAACGCGGTCGCGGCGATGGCCGAGATCGGTCCGGACACGCAACTGCCGCCGCTGCACGAGATCGAAGAGACCTTGGAGAAGCTGCGCCGCGACCGGGAGCGGCTCGGCGCCGTCAACCTGCGCGCCGAGGAAGAACTCACCGAGGTCGAGGGCTCGCATACCGCGCTGACCACCGAGCGCGACGACCTCGTCGAGGCCATCAAGCGGCTGCGCCAGGGCATCCAGAGCCTCAACAAGGAGGCGCGCGAGCGTCTGCAATCCTCGTTCGAGACCGTCAACGACCACTTCAAGCGGCTGTTCACCGAGCTGTTCGGCGGCGGCGAAGCGGCGCTGCACCTGATCGAGAGCGACGATCCGCTCGAGGCGGGCCTCGAGATCATCGCCAAGCCGCCGGGCAAGAAGCCGCAGACGCTGTCGCTGTTGTCGGGCGGCGAGCAGGCGCTGACGGCGATGGCGCTGATCTTCGCGGTGTTCCTTACCAACCCCTCGCCGATCTGCGTGCTGGACGAGGTCGACGCGCCGCTCGACGACCACAACGTCGAACGCTTCTGCAACCTGCTGCACGAGATGAAGGGCTCGACGGAGACCCGCTTCATCATCATCACCCACAACCCGATCACCATGGCGCGCATGAACCGGCTGTTCGGCGTCACCATGGCCGAGCGCGGCGTGTCGCAGCTCGTCTCGGTCGCGCTCGACGAGGCCGTGAAGATCCTCGACCAGCAGGTGGCGTGATCTTGCTCCGTCATTCCGGATCGCCGCCTGCGCGGCGCCCGGACTGACGCGTGGAGAGGACCGATGATCTCTCCTGATCTGCCCGCCGCGCTGAAGGCGTCCCTCGAAGCCATGCTGCACGGGCAGTCGCGGCAGGATGCAGCCGCCCGGGCGGCCCGCATCTCGGCCGCCTACCGCAGCGGCGGCAATTCCGGAACGATCACGAGCGACGCCGACGCCATTGCCTATGCCACGGTGCGAATGCCGGCGACCTACGCGGCGGTCGTTGCCAGCCTCAATGCCGTGATGCAGGCGAGCCCGGACTTCGCCCCGGCCTCGCTGCTGGATGTCGGTGCCGGACCAGCGACCGCGAGCTTCGCTGCGGCGGAAGCGTTTCCGCTGCTGACCTCGTTCAACGCCGTCGATTCCAATCCAGCGCTGCGCGGGCTGGCGCTGACGCTCGCTGACGAGACGATGCGCCTGCGCGACCTCTCTTATGCGCTGGGACCGGCGCGAGCGCTGCTCGAACGTGCCGGAAGTGCCGATCTCGTCATCGCCAGCTACATGATCGGCGAGCTGACGGATGCCGAGCGCTCTGCGACCGTCGATGCGCTGTGGGCCCGGACCGGCGATACGCTGCTGATCGTCGAACCCGGCACGCCCCCCGGCTATCAGCGCATCATCGCGGCCCGTGACCGCCTGATCGCAGCAGGCGCTCATGTCGCGGCGCCCTGCCCGCACGCAGCGCCGTGCCCCCTCGTGGCACCGGACTGGTGCCACTTCGCGCAGCGGCTGGCGCGATCGCGGGCACATCGCGAACTGAAAGGGGCTGACGTCCCGTTCGAGGACGAGAAGTTCAGCTTCGTTGCCCTCACCCGCAAGCCAGCAACGCATCGGCCCGCCGCACGCGTGCTCGCGCCGCCGTCGGTCACCAAGGTCGCGACAACCGCCAAGCTGTGCCAAGCCGATGGGACCGCTGCCACGGTCAATATCCCCCGCCGCGACAAGCCCGCCTTTGCCGCCGCCCGCCGCTGGGACTGGGGCGACGGCGTGGAGCCGCCGCCACGGCCGTAGATACCGTCGCGGCCGCAGATGGTTAACGACAGGTCGTGTTTGTCTCTCATTTTCGCGATTTCGCGAAACCCGAGAGAAATCGATGCTTGCTACGGTGAGCTGCAACAGGCGCTGGATGCGCTGCTCACACGGGAACGCGTTTCGATGTTCAGGACGATGATGATCACCGCCGCGCTGCTGGCTTCGGCAGGAACGGCCCTGGCAAACGGCCACGGTGGTGGATCCTCGGCACCGCCCCCACCGAAACAGGAGGGCCCGCCGGCCAAGGCCATCGTCGGCAAGAACGGTCCCGTCCTGGTCGACCCAAAAGGAATGACGCTCTACTATACCGAACGCGACAACACCGGGAACAAGTCGACCTGCGACGGTGCCTGTGCCGAGAAGCGGCCGCCGCTGATGGCACCTGACAACGCGACCGCCAGCGGCGACTTCACCGTCATCACCCGCAGCGACGGCAAGAAGATGTGGGCCTACCGCTACCGGCCGCTCTACACCTCGCAGCTCGACAGCGCCCCCGGCGATATCAAGGGCAACGACCCCACGCAGCAATGGCGGGTCGCCCGTCCCTATTGAGCCCTGCGCATCGTTGCCTCCGACGCCAATTCGGTCGCCTGGGCGTCCATCGAACGGACCGGCCAGGCTCAAGCGACTTGAACGGGCACCCCCCCTGATGCGACCAATGCACGCCGGTCCACCTGCGGACCGGCGGCGCCGTCGCGTGTCGGCCGCCTCGTTCTCCCGCCCTCTCCCTCGGAGCCCGTCATGTCCGGCTGGATCGTCCTCGGCATCATCGTCATTCTCGTGCTGTTCGCCCTTGGCGCCTACAACCGGCTGGTCGCCCTCAGCCAGCGGGTCGGCCAGGCCTTTGCCGACATCGACGTCCAGCTCAAGCTGCGCCACGACCTGATTCCGAATCTGGTCGAGACCGTGAAGGGCTACGCTGGGCATGAGCGCGGCACCCTCGACGAGGTCATTAAGGCTCGCAATGCGGCGATGTCGGCGCAGGGCCCGGCCCAGGTCTCGGCCGCCGAAGGCCAACTTTCCGGCGCACTCGGTCGCCTGATCGCGCTGTCCGAGGCCTATCCGGACCTCAAGGCCAACGCCAACTTCCAGCAGCTCGCCGGCGAGCTCTCCGACATCGAGAACAAGATCGCCGCCAGCCGCCGCTTCTTCAACAACGCGGTCCAAGAGTATAATACCGGCATCCAGCAGATGCCCGCCGCACTGTTCGCCGGGACCTTCGGCTTCACGCGCAAGGAGTTCTTCGATCTCGGCGCCAGCCGGACCGAAGTCGAGGCCGCGCCGAGCGTCAAGTTCTGATCCCGCGCCCTCCGCGCTGAAGGGTCCGACGCCATGGCCGCCTACGGTCTCTACACCCACATCGCATCGAACAAGACCCGTTCGGTACTGCTGCTCGGCGGCCTGTTCCTGCTGATCTACGTGCTGGTGTTCGCCGGCGCGCTGATCGCGGAGGTCATGATCAACGGCAATGGCAGCGTCGCCTATTACATGAACGCGGCCACCCGCGACCTGATCAGGGCGCTGCCCTGGGCCACGCTGGGCGCGGCGGCCTGGATCGTGATCGCCTATTTCTTCCACCAGAAGATGATCGACGCGGTCACCGGCGGGACCGCGGTGACGCGTCAGGAGCAGCCGCGGCTGTACAATCTGCTCGAAAATCTCTGCATCTCGCGCGGCATCACCATGCCGCAGCTGAAGATCATGGACAGCCCGGCGCTGAATGCCTTCGCGACAGGCCTGAACCCGCGGCAATACGCGGTCACCGTCACGACCGGCCTGCTCGACGCGCTCGATGACCAGGAGATCGAGGCGGTGCTCGGCCACGAGCTGACCCATATCCGCAACGGCGACGTCCAGCTGATGGTCGTGGCCGTCATCATCGCCGGCGTGGTCGGCTTCTTCGGTGAACTGTTCTTCCGCCTGTTCACCAACATGAGCTGGGGCGGCGGCTGGGGTCGCTCGTCGTCGTCGTCCTCCTCGTCCGACTCCGACCGCAAGGGCTCCGGCGGCGGGGCCATCATCGTCGTGATCATCGCGGTGGTGCTGATCGTGGTGGCCTGGCTGCTGTCCCAGGTGGTCAAGCTGGCCCTGTCGCGCACCCGTGAATACCTTGCCGATGCCGGGTCGGTCGAGCTGACCAAGAATCCGGACGCCATGATCACCGCCCTGCGCAAGATCGAAGGGCGCGGCGAACTGCCCGGCGCCACCTCCGCCGTCATGGAATTGTGCGTCGACAATCCGCGCGAGGGCTTTGCCGACCTGTTCGCCACCCATCCCTCGATCGATGCCCGGGTCCAGGCGCTGATCAGGTTCGCCGGCGGCCATGATCCGGGCCCGCTGGCGCTGCCCACGGACGAGGCACAGCCCGACGATACCGGAGCCGATGCTCCAGACGGCGACGCTCCGCCACCGTTGCCGTCCGGTGGTCCCTGGGGCCAGGCCGATGGCCCGGCCCCGCCATCTGGCCAGGGTCAAGCCGCTCCCCAGGGACCGTGGACCACCCCCGCGACCGGTCCCTGGGGCCGGCACTAGTCGCCGCCTTCGCCGCGGAATTCAGCCGCCAATCCCGTGCGACGGGCAATTGTCCTGCCATTCGCTTGCAAGTGCTTCCTCGCCGGCTCGAACGCGCGGGCCGGAATGCCTCCGATTGCTCCAGCCTGTTGCGGCGAAGGCGCAAATTTCCCCGGTCCCGTGCTGCAATGAATTTGAATTCTCCAGCGTTTCTGCCATGTTCGCGCCCAAAGCAGAATGCAATGCGCCGGCCCCCTGGCCGGCCTCAGGGCTGAAGGACTTTCCATGGCGAAACCGGCAGTGGTTGTGGTGGGTGCGGACAAGGGCGGGGTCGGCAAGACCACGGTGTCGCGGACGTTGCTCGATTATTTCAGCGCCAACAACGTCCCCACCCGGGCGTTCGACACCGAGCATCCGCGCGGCACCTTGAAGCGCTTCCACCCGGAGATCACCGAGATCGTCGACATGAATTCGACGCCGGACCAGATGAAGATCTTCGACACCCTGAGCGCGGTGGCGCCGTCGGTGACCGTGATCGACGTCCGCGCCGGCCTGATGTCGCCGACGCTCGCCGCGCTGCGCGACATCGGATTCCTCGACGCCGCCCGCTCCGGCCAGATCACCTTCGCGGTGTTCCACATCCTGGGCTCGTCGATCGCCTCGCTCGACGAGATCGCCGAGACGGCGAGCTACATGATCGGCGCGAAATATTTCCTGGTGAAGAACTTCATCAACAACACCAGCTTCTTCGAGTGGGACCAGTCGACCTACAATTCCTACTTCCACCGCATCAAGGACGCGACCGAGCTGACCATCCCGAAGCTCAACGAAATGGCGTTCGAGCAGGTCGAGGTCGCCTCGGTGCCGTTCCTCAAATTCGTCGCCAACAAGGGTCCCCGCGACGAGGCCGCCAACTACTCCTTCGTGCTGCGCGGCTATGTCCGGCATTGGCTCGCCAACGTCTGGAGCGAGTACGACCGCATCAAGCTGACCGACATCGTCGGCTCGACCAAGGCGGCGGCGCCGCGGCCGGCCGGGGAAAAATAGCAGCTCCGTGAAGGATGGGACTTTATCGCAACCGCATTTGACCTGATATAGGTCGGATGCCCGCGACGCCTGTCTACATCGTCTGCTCGCCCCGGCCGCAATCCGGGAAGACGCTGCTTGCGCGGGTGCTGAGCGAGTTCCTACTGCTGAAGAACGGCCAAGTGCTCGCCTTCGACGTCACCTTGCGCGAGCCGTCGCTGCTCGACTTCCTGCCGCAGATCACGGAGACCGCGACGATCGAGGACACCTACGGCAAGATCCAGCTGATGGACCGGGTGATCCTCAACGACGGCATCCCCAAGGTGATCGACCTCGGCTACTACTCGTTCGACGAGTTCTTCAAGATGTCCGAACAGATCGGCTTTTTGAAGGAGGCCGCGCGGCGGAACGTGGTCCCGATCATTCTGTTCTGCGCCGAAGGCGACCGGGTCTCGATGCGCGCCTACGATGCCCTGCGGCGCCAGATCCCGAAGCCCCAGCTGATCGTGGTCGAAAACGACCACGTCCTGCGCGAGGAGCTCCCCGACCTCTACAGCCGCAGCAAGCATCTGCACATTGCCGCCCTGCCCGCGTTCCTCAGAACCTATATCGAACGTTTTTCGTTCTCCTTCACCGGCTACCTGCGCCAGGAGAAGGACCCCTCCACCGAGCTCTATCAATGGATCCGGCGCAACTACTATGCGCTGCGCGAGATCGAGAACGAGCTTCTGATGCAGCGGTCCTGACGCCGCCGCGCGCTTCTCAGTGCCCTTCGAAGGAGATCAGCGTGCGCACGGGCACGTCGAGCGCGCGCAGCTTGGCGGCGCCGCCGAGATCCGGCAGGTCGATGATGAAGCAGGCCGCCACCACGGTCGCGCCGATCTGGCGCAACAGCTTCACCGCGCCCTCGGCCGTGCCGCCGGTGGCGATGAGGTCGTCGACCAGGATCACGCGCTCGCCGGGCTGCACCGCGTCGACATGCATCTCCATCTCGTCGGTGCCGTACTCCAGCGCATAGGACATGCTGACCGTCTTGTGCGGCAGCTTGCCTTTCTTGCGGATCGGCACGAACCCGGCCGACACCTGATGCGCCACTGCGCCTCCGAGGATGAAGCCGCGGGCCTCGATGCCCGCGACCTTGTCGATCTTGGAGCCGGCCCAGGGATGCACCAATTCGTCGACCGCGCGGCGGAACGCGCGCGCGTCCGCCAGCAGGGTCGTAATGTCCCGGAACAGGATGCCCGGCTTCGGATAGTCCGGAATGGTGCGGACGGTGTTCTTGATGTCCAGATCGAACGTCATCGTGCTCTCATTGCCTCGTTTGGCCGTGACCGCGAGGAATTCATCATTGCGAGCGAAGCGAAGCAATCCAGGGCCGCGAAAACAACTCTGGATCGCTTCGTCGCTCACGCTCCTCGCGATGACGGCAACCACCTCTCACCCCGGCTGATTGAGCCGGAACGCATTCTCCACGATCCTCAAACCCACGGCATCGCCGAGTGACATCAGCGATTCCGGATGGAACTGCACGCCGCCGACCGGCAGCGTCTTGTGCTCGATCGCCATCGCCACGCCGTCCTCGGTTGCCGCCGTGACGGTCAGCACCTCCGGCATGCTGTCGCGCTCGACGAACAGCGAATGATAGCGGCCGATGACGATCTCGTTCGGCAGGCCCTGCATCAGGCGGCCGCCGCGCACCTGGACCCGCGAGGGCCTTCCATGCGCCGGCTGGGCAAGCTGGCCGAGCTGGCCGCCGAAATACTCGCCCATCGCCTGCACGCCGAGGCACACGCCGAAGATCGGCAGCTTCTTCGCGAGCGCAGCGTCGATCGTCGTCGAGATCTTGAAGTCCTCGGGGCGGCCTGGCCCCGGCGACAGCACGATCAGATCCCAGCTTCGTTCGGCGAGCATCTTCAGCGCGTGGACATAACGCACCACGGTGACGTTGGCGCCGACCTGGCGGAAATAGTCGGCCAGCATGTGAACGAAGCTGTCGTCGTGATCGATCAGCAGCACGTTCTTGCCGGAGCCGGTGGCATCCGGCGCGGTCGACGACAGCGGCTTCGGCGGATCGCCGCGCAGCGCCTGGAACAGCGCCGCCGCCTTGACCTGGCACTCACGATCCTCGGCCGCGGGATCGGAATCGAACAAACAGGTGGCGCCGACACGGACCTCGGCGAGCCCGTCCTTCATGCGGATGGTGCGGATCGTCAGGCCGGTGTTGATCGAGCCGTCGAAATTCACCGCGCCGATGGCGCCGGCATACCAGCGCCGCGGCGAGCGCTCATTGTCCTCGACGAACTGCATCGCCCACAGTTTTGGCGCGCCGGTCACGGTCACGGCCCAGGCGTGGGTCAGGAAGGCATCGAGCGCGTCGAAGCCCGGCCGCAGCATGCCCTCGACGTGATCCACCGTGTGGAACAGTTTCGAGTAGGTCTCGATCTGCCGGCGCGCCAGCACCTTGATGGTGCCGGGCACGCAGATGCGCGCCTTGTCGTTGCGGTCGACGTCGGTGCACATGTTGAGCTCGAACTCGTCCTTCTCCGAGTTCAGGAGCTGGCGGATCTGCTCGGCATCGCCGATGGCGTCGCGGCCGCGGGCGATGGTGCCGGAGATCGGACAGGTCTCGACGCGACGGCCGTCGGAGCGGACGAACATCTCGGGTGAGGCCGAGACCAGGAACTCGCCGTCGCCGAGATTCATCAGCGCGCCATAGGGCGACGGATTGATCCGGCAGAGCCGCTGGAACACTTCCGCCGGCGAGCGCTCGCACGGCTCGGCAAAGAGTTGGCCGGGCACCGCCTCGAACAGGTCGCCGCGGGCAAACGCGGCGCGGGCCTTCTCGACCGTCGCCTGGTACTCGCCGGGCGCGTGATCGGCAAACCCCTGGCGCGGCTCCTTGAGATAGATGCTGGCGTCGGTGTCGCGCGACAGGCCTTCCGTCGACTGTCCGTTCCAGGAAAAATCATAAGACAGCACGACGCCGCGGCCGGTGGCGCGGTCGTAGGCCAAGAGGCGATCCGGCACGTAGAGCACGATGTCGCGCTGGTCCTTCTCGCGCGGCCGCTTCTGCTGGAGGTCCTCGATCTGGAACACGAGGTCGTAGGCGAAGGCGCCGAACAGGCCGAGCAGCGGGTCGTCATTGGCCGAGAGCGCCGCGATCATCGCCCGCACCAGCGACATCACGCTGGCGCGCCGCGTGCGCTGGTCCTCCTCGACCGGGGCCGGGCCGCGGACGATGTGTCCAGCGAGCCGCGCCGGCGAAGCTTCGGTGATGACCACACAGGGCTCGCGCAGCGTGTCCTTCAGGAACGCGATCAGCACCTCGCCGCGGCGGTTCAGCGCCTGCAGGGTGAAGTCAGTGCCCTTGGTCTCCAGCACCAGCGGCGGATCGGCGAAGCCGAGGTCGAAACTCTCGTAGCGGCCGGGCACGGTCGTGCCCGAGGACAGCACCACGCCACGGCGGCGGTCGAGCAGGTTGATCAGGTCATCGAGCCGGCTGGCGCCACCGGAAAACTGCTCGACGGCGCGCGTGATCGCGAGCCCGCTGGAGGTGCGGTACTCGCTGCGGGCCGGAAGGGCGAAAACGGTCCTGTTCATGGGGTCCTCTTGGGCGTCCTCTTACGGAATTTGCCGAGGAAACGCCACACAGGACCAACCGGAAGCCGCCGCTGCGTGGCGGCCCCTCTGCGATCTCATGTCAAACAAATCGCACCGGCCACCTTTTACAAGGTGCGCCACCAGAGACGGGCTGGGCGGACAAGGGTGCTCATGGGGCGGAACTGACCACGGCGGGCAGCCGGGGTCAAGGGCGGCGGGGCCACAAATGGGGGTGATGCCTCAGCCGATCAACAGAGGCGCCGCGGGCCGGCTGCCCGATACAGCGCCCTCGCCCCTTGTGGGTCCCCTTGTGGGAGAGGGCATGTGCGGCCCATCCGCTAACGCGGTTGGGTGAGGGGTCTCTCTCCGCAGCGGCGCTTGCAGAGGCATACCCCTCACCCAACCGAGCATGCCGCTCTGTCCTACATGCCCTCTCCCGTAAGGGGCGAGGGCGCAATAATACGCACCGGCGAGCCGAAGGCACTGGCGCCGACGAGAATGACAAAGGAACATGCAGCAGCATTCTCGCGACACATGATGCCCGAGTGATGATCATCAATTCCGCCCTCCAAGTCGAGGGCGCAGGAAAGGCCGGGCATCGGCTGATGCCCGTGGCCCGCCTGCAGCAAAAAAAGCAGGCGGCAGTCACCACAGGTCAGCCGGACGACCGGCCTTCCCTGCGCGATGGTCTGACGGCTTATACGCACTCTCCCCGGGGACCGGGCTGTCTTGCCCCCGTGACCGGCGGATCATCATCACCACCGGCGCGGCCTCAGCGTCGGGAGGCCAGGACCATGCGACTTCACCGTGCGCGCCCGCCGTTCGTCCGCACGACGTCCGCCATGCTGCGACGTGACACGCCCACCGCATCTCCACCCCGCGTGTCGTGACGATCGCGATACGCCCCTCGTGCCGGGGTGGGACGGAGATATCAGAGCACGAATTCCGAAAAATAGAAACAAGAATGTTTTTTGGCGAAGGACTGGACAGGGCAAATCAGCTTGAGGCGGCTGATGAATTTCGCGGGGCGGCGCATGATCGACCAGCCCGGCACGGAGATCATCGGCAGAGCGAATATCCGAATTGCCGGGCATGCAGTGCCCGGTCTATGCTGCATCGTCTCCCTTGCTGAAGGCATTCGTCCTTTGCGACGCCATCCCCTGGCCTTGCCCGCCATGCTCCTCTTTGCCGCGGCGACGGCGCCCGACGTTGTTGCGCAGGGCGAGCCGCCACTGGCCTGGTGCCTGGACCGCCGTTTCCCGGCCGACCAGCGGATCGAGAGCTGCACCTTCGCATTGCAGTCCGATCGATGGTCCGGACAAGATCAGATCCACGGCTATTTCAATCGTGGCAATGCGTACTATGAGAAACAGGAGTACGACCGCGCCATAGCCGATTTCACCGAAGCGATCAGGCTCGATCCCTCCTACCCGGCGGCCCGCAACAATCGTGGGTTCGCCTACGCAGGCAAAGGCGACTACGATCGGGCGATTGCAGATTATGACGAGGCGATCAAGCTCGATTCGAAGAAGCCGCTCTACTACTACAATCGCGGCTTGGCCTACTTCTCGAAAGAAAATTATGATCGGGCGCTCACGGACTTCAATCGAACGTTGGCGCTGGACCCCGAGCAAGCCAAGCCCTACGTTGATCGCGGCGCAGTCCATGTTCTGAGGAACGACTTCGATCGCGGTCTCGCAGATATAGACGAGGCGATCCGACGCGACCCGACTGACGCCACCGCATACACCCTTCGCGCCGCCGTGCATAAACACAAGAAGCAGTTCGACCGCGCCATCGCCGACTACAGCGCTGCAATCAAATTCGGCCTGACGCCCGCGAAAGCCCTTAACGCCCATTTCAACCGAGGGATCGCGTATTTCGAAACAGGTGACATCGATCACGCCATCGCCGATTTCGACGAAACGATCAGGCGCGATCCGGGTCACGTTCTTGCCCATGTCAATCGCGGCATAGCATATGACGATAAGGGCGATCACGACCGTGCCATCATAGATTTCGGCGTGGCGATCAAGCTCGAGCCGCAACACGCGAAAGCATACATGAACCGCGGCGCGGCCTACGACAAGAAAGGCGATCATGACCGCGCCATCGCCGATTTTGACGAGGCTCTGAGGCTTAATGGCAAGCTTGCAGAGGCCTTCAACCGTCGCGGTATCGCCTACGACGACAAAGGGGATCACGACCGGGCCATCGTCGACTTCGATCAGGCCATCAGGCTCGATCCGAGCTATGCCGATGCCTACAACAATCGCGGCCTCGCCTACAAGGAGAAGGCAGACCACGATCGCGCGATCGCCGACTTCGACGCGGCCATCGCCCTGGCGCCGGATTTCTCCGAGGCTCAAGGCAACCGGGATGCGGTTCGCGAGCTGAAGAAGAGCCGCGGGGCTGCAATGCCGGCCCCGGAACGTTAGACGGGTCCGCGGCTGATGCGGACGCGGCGCTGGGTCCGGCCAACCCGGCTATTCCTGACGCGTCATGCGCAGCCGCCCGCTAACCGCAACTCACTGCGATGCATATCGAACAGGTCGCCACGAGACTCGAGGCAACCTGCTGCTACGAGCGCACGGGCGCGCGCGAACAACTCGATATCGCCCGTCTGCAGCACAATCGTCCCGGTTTCGCAAAGCGCCTCCCCGATAATGCTCGCCGCCTTCTGCCAGTCGGCCGTGGCAAATGACAGCAGCACCGAATCGAAGAACGAGATCGGCGCTGACAGCAATTCGCCGTCGCGAATGACGCGCAACGGCGCGTTCTCCGCTTTGAGGCGCGCCCAACGTTCTCGGCAGGCATCACGCCGGCTTGGCGACAGAACGGTCCGCAGATCCCACAGTGCATTGTCGCGAATTGTCTCCGGCGACACTAAACCCAGGCTGACGGCCAGCCGTGGCGCCTTCGGCCCTGTCTCCCCTGCCCGCACGACTGTGTCGGTGAGATCGACGATCTCGATCGGCTCATCGCCGAGCCGCCACAGGAGTTCGAGGAAGCCGGCATATTCCTGGGTCGATCGCCGCGTGAACCAGGCGATCCGTCGGTTGTTGCTCGAGAGTGCCTCGTCCCAGAACGATGTTGCCTGGCCGCCCACCTCTTCCCAGCCTGACACTTGCAATTCCTGGTCCATCCAGGCGGTTCGCAGCTCCGGGTCGGGTGGATTGATCGGACCAAAGCTCAGGCTGTCGGCAAAGCCAATCACGCGGTCGCTGCGCCCAGCCTGCTGGAGCGCAGCGCGCAACGTGCCTGCAGCGGACATGTTGAAGACGACATGAAGGATCGCGTGGGGAATTGTTATCTCCCTTGCCAGACGTGCGTTCGCGTGGGGCGAGTCACGATGACGCTTCCCTCGCGCCCCATCGCCGCGCGAGCTTGCTGAAGCGCACCGATGACTCGATCGAGCTCTTCGGCCGCCATGAAGACCTCGATGTCGCCGTCCGTCCTCAACGACAGCGACAATCCAACGCTGCTGCCGACGACGCGAACCAGCACGCATGCGTCGTCGCCGGACGACTTGTCGACGAACGTGATCGGCTCGGTGCTCATGCGGGATCCAGGATCATCTGATAGGCCATGCTAGCAGATATCGAAACGTCGTTGGATTCGACATGCCGCCAAACTGGCGGTGCGCTCCCCTCCCCCTTGCGGACAGGGGAGCTCACTGGCGTTGGGGCGAGCGGCACCTCACAACTTGCGAAGCCGAGCGCTCGCGCGGCAGCGGCTCTACAGCAGCGCCAGCGCGGCTTGTTTGAGGTGGGCGGCGATGGCATCGCGGGCTTCGCGTGAGCCGACGCTGCGCGCCATCGTCACCCCTCCCGAGAGGATCGCCATCAGCGACCAGGCCTTTTGCAGCCGAGCTTCATCGGTGCTCCCCTGCAACCCCTTTGCGATCTGCTGCGCGACCCTTTCGAGCGCGGTGCCATAGGCGGCCTTCGTTTCCTCGCTGGCGCGCGTCACGTCCGGCGTCAGGCTCTGCAGTCCGCAGCTCGAGTCCAGGATGCAATGGAGACGTTCTCCGAGATAGAATGCGATGAACGCCTCGGCCCAGCGCGCTCCCATCTGCTGCTGAAGACTCGCAATGCCCGTCCTGAGATCGTCCAGCCCGGCCAACGCGGCGGCTTCGAACGCGGCGTCCTTCGACTTGAAGTGACCGTAGAACGCGCCGGACGTGACCCCGGCTTCCTTGGCGAGGCCGTCGACGCCGATGCCGCCATAGCCAAGCCGGCGAAAGCCGCGCCCCGCGGCCTCCAACAACTTCGTCTTTGCTTCCTGCTTATGCTCGGCGTGGTACCGCATCTGGCGCCTTCCATAGCGATCGTTATTTCATGCTTGACTGATAACGATCGTTATTCTATTGGTGGATCACGGTCGTTATATAATGACCGCCGTTCCCCGGGACAACCGCCCTAGGGCGAGCACAGGAGGAGTCATGCCGATCAGTCTCACACTCACCGAAGGCGTCATCGCTGCCGACCAGGCGCCGATCGCCGTTGCGCGGATCACGGAATCGTTCCTGAGACACCATGGTCTGGCGGGCAACAGGATCATGGGGGCGAACGTCACGGCCCATCTGAACATCCTGCCGAAGGGCCATACCTTCGCCGGCGGCACGCCGGTCGATGGCGCCTGGATCGAGACCAAGACGCCGTCATTCGCGCTCGCCAGTCACGAGGTCCAGACGGCGTTCTTCGGCGAAGCCACCGACATTCTGCATGACCTCTCCGGCGGGGCGCTTGCCAGGGACCGGATCTGGTCCAACGGCGTCCACGCCGTCGACGGCACCTGGAATCTCGACGGCAGGCCGATGACCAACGACGCGCTCGTGGGGGCCATCACCGCAGGCTGACCACGGTCATCACGGCCGCTACCGCATTGGGCGGCGGCGGCCGTGATGAATGCCGACCGCTCACGTCCCCGGCTTCACCAGCCCCAGCTCGGCGAACTTCATCTCCGTCGCCACCACCGCGTTCTCATACACCTCGCCGCGCTCGACGAAGTAGTTGAAGTAGCCGGCCGGCGTCTCCGGCTGGATCTCGACCAGCTCCACGGTCTTGTATTTCGGATCGGTGATCACGCCGCTCGCGATCAGGTCGTTGATGCGCTTGAGCGCGTCGACCTCGGCCTTGTAGCCGACCGAGAACCACATCTCCGTGGTCCAGTCCTGCACCTCGAACCAGTTGGCCGGCGCCTGGCCCTGCCACCCCTCGGCGAGCGGGCGGACGGCAAAGACGCGGTCGAAACCGTGCAGCTCGGAGATGATGCTGGCGCGGTGATAAGCGCCGTCCATCTGTCCCTGGGGCAGCTTGGTGAAGCCGTAGAGCGACAGCCACAGCGCGGCCTTGACCGCCTCCGGCGTGATCGGGCGGATGGCGCGCTCGGCCAGCACCTCGGAGGCGTAGCGCAGGTCGCGCTTGGCCGCCGATTGCCGCGCCTTGACGGCATGGGCGTTGGGAACCGACTTCTCCGCCGGCAGCAGCGCCCGCGCCGCCTCGTTGCCGTAGAGATAGCCGGTGCCGGTCTCGGGATCATAGGTGTTGAACACGACGCCGACCGACGTGGCGTTGAGCGTCTCCGCCGCGTGCGCGAAGTCGGCCTCGCTCCGCACCGGGACATATTGCTGCGCCGGCCACAGCCGGTCGGCGAGGGCGTTGAACGGGCCGTCACGCCAATCCGGCCAGGAGACGAAGCGCGCCAGCGCCTCGGCATAGGCGGGACGAAACACCCCGGGATAGCCGAACATCACCGTGCGCAACTGCGACGCCGGATCCCGGTGGCGGTCGGAGGACATCAGCTCGTTGCGCAGATCGAGACCCTGAAGCCACGCCGACAGCACCAGGATCTGGCCGGACGTCGCGGTGACGAGATCCGGCGTCACGCCCCAGGCGCGGGCAGTGTCGAGGAAGCCGGCGCCATGGGCGTTCAAGCCGCCCAGCCCGGCCAGCGCAAAGGCCACTCGCACGGCTTTCTCCATCAGCAGAGGGACCGGAGAACGCTACCTCAGATTGTTTCGGCGACGCAACCGACGGCGAGACGCGGCGAATTCGAACATCGAACGAAGCGACGCGCTTCGAACATGATCGATGCTCAGATCTCCGCGGGATCCCGGTGATTCGCCGAAACGTGACGGCGCCAAGCGACGAAAAGCTGCAGCCGGCGGCTGTGTGGTGCCTCACAACCTCATGTTGCGCGCGTGCACGCCGCCTCGGGATCGACCCATGATTGTCGCAATCCAAAAAAGTTACATAACTTGGCTGTGCGCGAGGGCAACACTGTTGTCTATCTGCAATAGTGTGGCAATGATTGGTTAACCATATTGAATTACCTTGGTTAACATGGCCCGCGGCAAACAGCCCTCAGTGTCGCATGCGCTCCCGAAGCAGCCGACGCTGCTCGATTGCTTCCTCGAAGCGCAGGCAAAGCGGACGAAGCGTCGACGGCGCTCCGCCGACGCAGTGACCAGCGCCGACCCCTTGGCTCCTTCAGACGACGCTCCGACTCTTGGTGAGGCCGAAGCGCCCTCGGCCGAAACCAAGACCGCCCGCGCGGTTTGAGTCCGCACGGCGCGGTTTGGAACCGACGCGCCGGCCCTCAGCTCAGCCGAGGTGCTTGTGGAAAAACGCCGTGGCGCGGCCCCAGGCGAGCTCGGCGGCCCTGCGATCGTGCACGGTCATGCGCTGCTCGTTCACGAAGGCATGCTCGGCATCGTAGCGATAGAGCTCGAGCGACTTGCCGGCGGCCTTCATCGCCTTCTCGAAGCCGTCCACCAGCGCCGGCGTGCACCAATCATCCTTGTTGGCAAAGTGGGCCTGCAGCGGGATCTTGACGTCGGCCGGCTTCGCCGCCTGCTCAGGCGGAATGCCGTAGAACACGACGCCGGCGGCGAGCTCGTCGATCTTGGTCGCGCCGATGATCGTCACCGCGCCGCCGAGGCAGAAGCCGGTGAGGCCGACCTTGGCGCCGTTGCGCGCCAGATATTGCGCGGCCCCGCGCACGGTCTGCGTGGTCGCGTCCATGAAGTCGAGCGAGTTCATCTCCCGGCCCGCCGCATCCGTATCGTGATAGGGCACCACCGTGCCCTTGTAGAGATCGGGCGCCAGCGCGTTGAAGCCGGCGAGCGCGAAACGATCGCACATCCCCTTGATCTGGTCCTGCAGGCCCCACCATTCCTGGATGACGACGACGCCCGGCGCATCGGCCTGCGCGGCCTTGGCGAGATAGCCCTTGGCCTCCTGGCCATCGGGGCGCTTGAAGCTGATCAGTGTGCCCATGTGTTCCTCCGCAGGTTTTGTTGGAAGCTGAGGAGCGGGGTTTACCGCAAATGCGCGTCCGGCGCGACGGGAGGCGATCGGGTTCGCTGCAACGTGAGAGGATTCGTAGCCCGGATGAGCGCAGCGACATCCGGGGTCCTCGCCGGCACTGTTGCGATCCAGGATGTCGCTGCGCTCATCCGGGCTACGGGCGCTAGACCGGCATCGCGCGCGGCGCGAACAGGATCACGGCCATGCCGGCGAGGCAGATCAGGGCGCCGGCGGCGTCCCACGGATCGGGGCGATGGCCCTCGACCAGCCAGCCCCATAGCAGCGCCGCGGTGATATAGATGCCGCCATAGGCGGCGTAGGCGCGGCCGGCGAGCGGGCTGTCGGCCACGGTGAGAAGCGTCGCGAAGCCGGCGAGCGCGGCCATGCCGGGCAACAGCCATAGCGGCGACTGCCCGAGCCGCAGCCAAGCCCAGAACGCGAAGCAGCCGCCGATCTCCAGCACGGCGGCGCCGGCGAAGGCGAGAAGTGACGGCATGGGCGAACTCCGTTTTCCCGGCTGCGCCGCGGACAAGGCCTCCCCTGGCCCGAGCCCAACTAACACAGGGACAACAAAAAAGCCCCCGGAGGGGCTTTTCGTTTTCATCAGACGTTTCCGATCACCGCTCAATGCGCGGCGGCCCAGACCCGCTTCTTGGTGAAGTACATCAGGCCGGCGAAGATGATCAGGAAGATGAACACCTGATAGCCGAGGCGCTTGCGCGCTTCCATGTGCGGCTCGGCGGTCCACATCAGGAAGGTCGCGACGTCGTGGGCATACTGCTTCACGGTGGCCGGCGAGCCGTCGTCGAACGTCACCTGGCCGTCGGACAGCGGCGGCGGCATCTTGATCGCATGCCCGGGGAAGTACTTGTTGTAGTACGAGCCGTCCGGAATGGCGACGCCGTGCGGCGGAGTTTCTTCATAGCCCTGCAGCAGCGCGTTGATGTAGTTCGGGCCCTGCTCCTGGAACTGGGTGAAGAAGTCGATCAGGAACCAGGGGAAGCCGCGCTTGTAGGAGCGCGCCTTGGCCATCAGCGACAGGTCCGGCGGGGCCGCACCGCCATTGGCGGCCCGTGCGGCCTGCTCGTTCGGGAACGGCGACGGGAAGTAGTCGGCCGGCCGGCCCGGACGCTCGAACATCTCGCCGGCGTCGTTGGGACCGTCCTTGATCTTGTACTCGGCCGCGAAGGCGGCCGCCTGCGCCGGCGAGTAGCCCGGGCCGCCGGGCTCGGCGAGATTGCGGAACGCCACATATTGCAGCGAATGGCAGTTCGAGCAGACTTCCTTGTAGACCTTGAGGCCGCGCTGCACGGCGCCGCGATCGAAGGTGCCGAACGGACCGGCAAACGACCACTTCGCCGACGGCGGGTTCTCCTGGCCTTCGCTGGCACGGGCGTCGCCCATGCTGCCGGCGAGCAGCGACACCGCGGCGACCAGCGCGATCACGGTCGAGACCATCGGTGCCGCCTTGCGGCCGGTCCTGGCCAGCACGTCATCAGCGATCGAGTTCGGCAGCGGGCGCGGCCGCTCGATGCGCGCGAGCAGCGGCAGCACGATCAGGAAGTAGGCGAAGTACAGCACCGTCAGGATGCGGCCGAGCACGACATAGACACCCTCCGGCGGCTGCGCGCCGAGATAGCCGAGGCCGATGCAGACGACGACGAAGATCCAGAAGAACTGCTTGCCGAGCGGGCGGTACTTGTTGGAGCGGGTCTTGGCCGAGTCGAGCCAGGGCAGGAACACCAGCACGATGATGGCCGCGAACATCGCGATCACGCCGGCGAGCTTGTTCGGGATCGAGCGCAGGATCGCGTAGAATGGCAGGTAGTACCATTCGGGCACGATGTGCGCCGGCGTCACCGCCGGGTTGGCCGGGATGTAGTTGTCGGCCTCGCCGAGATAGTTCGGCATGTAGAAGATGAACCAGGAATAGAAGATCAGGAAGCAGGCGACGCCGAAGAAGTCCTTGATCGTCGCGTAGGGCGTGAACGGCACCATGTCCTTCTCGGTCTTCGGCTCGACGCCGGCCGGGTTGTTCTGGCCCGTGACGTGCAGCGCCCAGACGTGCAGCACGACCACGCCGGCGATCAGGAACGGCAGCAAATAATGGAGCGCGAAGAAGCGGTTCAGCGTGGGATTACCGACAGAGTAGCCGCCCCACAGCAGGGTCACGATACTCTCGCCGAAATACGGCACGGCCGAGAACAGGTTGGTGATGACGGTCGCGCCCCAGAAGCTCATCTGGCCCCACGGCAGCACGTAGCCCATGAAGCCCGTCGCCATCATCAGGAGGTAGATGATGACACCGAGGATCCAGAGCACCTCGCGCGGCGCCTTGTATGACCCGTAATACAGGCCCCGGAACATGTGGATGTAGACGGCGAGGAAGAACATCGACGCGCCGCAGGCATGCATGTTGCGCAGCAGCCAGCCGTAGTTCACGTCGCGGACGATCAGTTCGACCGACTTGAAGGCGAGGTCGGCATGCGGCGTGTAGTGCATCGCCAGGACGACGCCGGTGACGATCTGCACGCCCAGCATGATCGAGAGGATGGCGCCGAACGTCCACCAATAGTTCAGGTTCCGCGGCGTCGGATAGGCAATGAAGGACGAGTGGACCAAGCCGATGATCGGAAGTCTTTGCTCGAGCCACTTCAAGGCGGGGTGGCTCGGCTGGTAGTCAGAAGGTCCACTCATGATGCGTTCCTGAAGAAATTATCTTGCACGATCGAGCGTGAGCTCAAGACGAACGTCTGCTCAGCCGATCTGGATCTTGGTGTCGGAAACGAACTGATAGGGCGGGACGGGCAGATTGAGCGGCGCCGGACCCTGGCGCACGCGGCCCGAGGCGTCGTACTGGGAGCCGTGGCACGGGCAGAAGAAGCCGTCGTAGTTGCCTTCATGGGCGATCGGGATGCAACCCAGATGGGTGCAGATGCCGATCACGACCAGCCACTGCTCGTGGCCGTCCTTGGTGCGCGACTGGTCGGTCGCCGGATCGATCAGGCTCGACACCGGAACCTTACGGACCTCCTCGACCTGCTTCTTGGTGCGGTGGGAGATGTAGATCGGCTTGCCGCGCCAGAACACCTTGATGTCCTGTCCTTCGGCGACGGGCGCGAGATCGACCTCGATCGGCGCACCGGCCGCGATGGTCGAGGCATCGGGATTCATCTGGGAGATGAAGGGCCACAGGGCGGCCACAGCACCGACAGCCGCGGTAGCGCCCGTGGCGACGAAAAGAAAATCCCGGCGTGTCGGATGATCCGCAGTAGACGCTGTCACGATTCCAACCCTTTCTTCGTTGCAGCCGGTGGAACCGCCCCGCTCGACGTCTTACGATCTCGACCTTGGAGATCACGTGACCGGGAGATCCTGCCGGCGCCCGCGTCCCCCGCGGCGGCAGAAAACGGCTCGCTCCACCGCCCCTGGGGAACAAGCCGTCCAGAATCGTTCTATTGGCACCCTTGCGATACGAGCGCAAGCCCGCTATCGGCCCTGCAGCACGCCATGCACCAATTCCCGCTTCGGAAGCGGACTTTCCGCCTCAGTCCTAAGACCAATTCGCATGCAGATCGCGCTCTATCAGCCCGACATTCCGCAGAACACCGGAACGATTCTGCGCCTGTGCGCCTGCCTCGGGCTCGCGGCCCACATCATCGAACCGGCGGGCTTTCCCGTGTCCGACCGGCAGTTCCGCCGCGCCGGCATGGACTATCTGGACCAACTGAATTGGCGGCGGCACGATTCCTGGAGCGCGTTCGAGTCCTGGCGGTCCGCAGAGGGCCATCGCCTGCTGCTGCTGACGACCAGGGCCGCAACCTCCTATCTCGACTTCAGTTACGGCCCGGACGATATCCTGCTGCTCGGGCGCGAGAGCGCCGGCGTGCCGGACGGCGTGGCGGCGGTCGCCGATGCGCGGCTGCGGATTCCGCTGCAGCCGGGGCTGCGCTCGCTGAACGTGGCGATGGCCGCGGCGATGGCCGCCGGCGAGGCGCTGCGCCAGACCGGACAATTCGTCCAACTGCAATCCGCACAAGGAGCCGGAGGGTGAGCTACGCGGTGAAGGAAATCTTCATGACCCTGCAGGGCGAAGGCGCCCAGGCGGGCCGCGCTGCCGTGTTCTGCCGCTTCGCCGGCTGCAACCTGTGGAGCGGCCGCGAGGCCGACCGCGCAACCGCGACGTGCCGGTTCTGTGACACCGACTTCGTCGGCACCGACGGCACGCTGGGCGGCCGTTATGAGACCGCCGCAGCGCTGGCCGAGGCCATCGGCGGGCAATGGACAGGCGGGGCCGCCGACCGCTATACGATCCTTACCGGCGGGGAGCCGCTGCTGCAGGTTGATGCCGACCTGATCGAGGCGCTCCACGCCCGCGGCTTCGCGGTCGGGGTCGAAACCAACGGCACGCTCATTCCGCCCGACGGGATCGACTGGATCTGCGTCAGCCCGAAGGCCGGCGCCGAGCTGAAGCTGCGGCAGGGCCACGAGCTGAAGCTGGTCTACCCGCAACACGGGGCCGAGCCGGAGACGTTCGCGGGGCTCGCCTTCGAGCGCTTCTCGCTGCAGCCGATGGACGGGCCCGAAGCGGCCGCGAACACGGCGCGCGCCATTGATTACTGCCAGCATCATCCGCAATGGCGGCTCAGTCTGCAGACGCACAAGATGATCGGCATCAGGTAGGGATTGTGACTGACACGATGTGGGAATTGACCAAGTCGTTCACCTTCGAGGCCGCGCATACGCTGCCGATCACGACGCTCGGCGAAGCCAGCCAGGAGATCCATGGCCACTCCTTCCGCGCCGAGGTGACGGTGCGCGGCGATGCGACCCATCCCGAGACCGGCATGGTGGTCGATTTCGGCGTGCTGACGCAGCGGCTGAGCGAGATCCAGGCCATGCTCGACCACAAGTTCCTGAACAAGATCGAGGCGATCGGGCTGCCGACGCTCGAGAACCTGTCGCGCTTCATCTATGAGCGCGTCCGCTCGATCGGCCATGTCACCAAGGTCAGCGTCCACCGCGACAGCTGCCGCGAGACCTGCACCTATTTCGGTCCGCAGGGCTGATCGATTGTGGTAGGACCGAACCGTAGCGACAACAGCGCTGTCACTTCCGGCTGTCATGGACGCTTGACGGCAGGGTGAGCGCCAATGTGCCAGGGGAACGTCCATGACCACCGCCGCCATCGAGGATCGCAAGGCCCGCGCCCGCGCCTGGTTCGAGAGCCTGCGCGACCAGATCTGCGCGGCGTTCGAGCGGCTCGAGGACGAGGCGCCGGCTGACCTTTATCCGCGCACACCGAGCCGGTTCGTCCGAACGCCGTGGGAGCGCACCGACCATGCCGGCGGCCCGGGCGGCGGCGGCGTCATGAGCATGATGCACGGCCGGCTGTTCGAGAAGGTCGGCGTGCACTGCTCGACCGTGCATGGCGAGTTCGCCCCGGAATTCCGCAGCCAGATTCCCGGCGCCTCCGAAGACCCGCGGTTCTGGGCCTCGGGCATCTCGCTGATCGCGCATCTGTGGTCGCCGCACGTGCCGGCGGTGCACATGAACACGCGCTTCGTCGTCACGACGAAAGCCTGGTTCGGCGGCGGCGCCGACCTGACGCCGGTGCTGGACCGCCGCCGCACCCAGGAGGACGCGGATACGCTGGCCTTCCACGCCGCGATGAAGGGCGCCTGCGACGCGCATGCCGCGGTGGCCTCGTACGACAAGTACAAGCGCTGGTGCGACGAGTACTTCTATCTGCCGCACCGCAAGGAGCCGCGCGGCATCGGCGGCATCTTCTACGACCATCACGATTCCGGCGACTGGGAGGCCGACCTCGCCTTCACCCAGGATGTTGGCCGCGCCTTCCTGAAGGTCTATCCCGAGCTTGTCCGGAGCAATTTCAGCAGCCCCTGGACCGCCGCCGACCGCGAGGAGCAGCTCATCCGCCGCGGCCGCTACGTCGAATTCAACCTGCTCTACGACCGCGGCACCACATTTGGGCTTAAAACCGGCGGCAATGTCGACAGCATTCTGTCCTCGATGCCGCCCGAGGTGAAATGGCCCTGAAACTCGATTTGTTGAACCGCGTAGATTGATCATGACCGCCGCCCTGCCCCGCGCCATGCTGATCGACATGGACGACACCATCCTGTCGGCCTATGGCCGTCCCGAGATCGCCTGGAATATCGTCGCCACCGAGTTTGCCGACGAACTCGCGCCGCATACGCCGCAGGCGGTGGCCGCCGCGATCCTGGCCTCGGCACGCAGCTTCTGGTCGGTCGCCGGCGCCGAATGGCGGATGAAGCTGATCCAGGCGCGGCAGGAGGTGGTGAAGGACGGCTTCGCGGCGCTCGCCGGCCACGGTCCTGCTCTACCGACCGAGCTCGCGATCCGCATCGCCGATCGCTTCACCGGCTATCGCGACGAGCAGATGTTCGTCTTCCCCGGGGCGCATGAGGCGATCGACGCATTCAAGGCGCGCGGCGTCAGGCTGGCGCTCGTCACCAACGGCGAGGCCGGCCAGCAGCGCGCCAAGATCGAGCGCTTCGCGCTGGCGCACCGCTTCGACCACATCCAGATCGAGGGCGAGCACGGCTTCGGCAAGCCCGAGGAGCGCGCCTATTGGCACGCGATGGAGCGGCTCGGCGTCGGCCCGGAAGACACCTGGATGATCGGCGACAATCTCGAATGGGAGATCGTCGCGCCGCAGCGGCTCGGCATCTATTCGATCTGGATCGACGTCCATGGCGACGGCCTGCCGGAAGGCACCGACGTCAAGCCCGACCGCATCATCCGCTCGCTGACCGAGCTGGTGCCGGCGGGCTAGGCCCGCGCGGCGCCGGCGTCACTTCGCGCGCCGCGGACCTCCGGCGACTGCGCGCTTGTGCGCCTCCATCAGCATCGCCACGAAGGCCGTCACCTTCGGCGGGCGAAAGCGCGCCGCTGGGAACACGGCGTGGATGCCTCCGGACGGCAGTGTCCAGGACGGCAGGATGGCCACGAGGCGGCCGGCCGCGAGATCGTCCCTGATCAGGAAATCGGGCAGCACCGCCAGGCCGCCGCCGGCCAGCGTCGCGGCGAGCACCGCCGGCGTGGTGTTGATGGTAAGCGTCTGGCTCATCTCGACGCTCTCGCGCTCGACGTCGCCTTTCATGAACTGCCAGGTGAGCGGCTCCCTCAGCGCGGCATTCGCAATGAACGGCAACGCGGCGAGGTCGCGCGGATGCGCGACGCGCCTGACCACGTTCGGCGCGGCCACCAGCAGCTGCCGGAAGCTGCCGACCCGGCGGGTCTGCAGGGTGGAATCGTCGAGCCATCCCACGCGGATCGAGAGATCGATCTGGCTGGCGACGAGGTCGATCTTGCTGTCGGCGAGGATCAGCTCGACCCGGCAGGCCGGATAGGTCCGCGAGAACTCGGTTGCGATCGCGGCGAGCGTGCAGGTGCCGTAGTCGTTCGGCGCGGCGATGCGCAACAGTCCCATCGGCTCGGCGTTGCTCTGCGCCAGCTCGGCCAATGCGCTCTCGGCCTCGCGCAGGATGGCAGCACAGCGGGCATGCAGCAGGCGACCGGCTTCCGTCGGCTCGACCCTGCGCGTGGTCCGCACCAGCAGGTCGGTTCTGAGCTCGCGCTCGAGCTGGGCGACCTGCTGGCTGACCACGGCTTTGGTGATCCCGAGCCGATCGGCCGCGCGGGTAAAGGACGCTGCGTCCACCACGGCCGCGAAATAGACGAGGCGGTTGAGATTGATCGCCTCCATGCCGGCGGCTCCTTCTATTGTCCATTAACAGCATACAGTCTGTCTCATTATGCTGTATTTATGAACAAACGAGAACCCGCTATCTCGGCGCCATGCCGCTCCAAGACAGGGTTCCGGAAATGCGACTGACCTATCTGTTCGACCCGCTCTGCGGATGGTGCTACGGCGCCGGCCCGGCGGTCGAGACGCTCGCCGCCCACGACGCCATCACGCTCGAGCTGCTGCCCACTGGCCTGTTCGCCGGCCGTGGCGCCGGCAGGATGGATGCGCAATTCTCCGAATATGCCTGGAGCAACGACCAGCGCATCGCCAAGCAGACCGGCCAGCGTTTCACCGACGCGTACCGCACCCGCATTCTCGGCGCGGGCGGCGCCTTCGATTCGACAGCCGCATCGCTCGGCCTGACGGCGGTCCACGTCACCGACCCCGGCCGTGAGCTCACGGTCCTCAAGGAGCTGCAGCTTGCGCGCTACGTACACGGGCAGGACATCGTGAGCGTCGCGGGCGTCGGCGAAGTCCTTCGAGCGCTGGGCCTTGCGAGCGCCGCCGAGCGGATGCTGGCCCGGGATCACGCGCTGGTCGAGGCCTATGGCCGCCGGCTCCAGACCGCGCATAGCTTGATGCGACGCTACGGCTTGTCCGGTGTCCCGGCCCTGCTGGCGGGTGACGGCGAGCGGCAGAGGCCGCTGCCGGGCAACGCTTTGTACGAACCGCTCGACGGCCTGCTCGCACAACTCGGAGCAGCCTGAGCCGCTCCGTACTCGATGCCTGGCACAATCCACCCAGCCGTCGCACACGGCCGGAGCGCCGCCTGCTGCCCGGCCTCATCGTTTTATCACTCCAAGAAAGAGACTGACATGCCGACACGGAGACAGATCATGACGACAGCGATTGCAGGGACCGCCGCAGCCATTCTCGGTGCATCGGACAGCGGCCGTGCCGCTGGCAGCAAGCTGGTCTGGACACACTTTCCCGCCGGTCCGAACGGCTTCTTCCGCGCGCCCGTGCTGCTGAGGGGCCCCACCGAAGCACTGCTGATCGACGGCGGCTTCAACTATCCGGACGGCCGCGCGGTGGCGGCCGCAATCAAGGCGAGCGGCAAGACGCTGACGGCCATCTACATCAGCCAGTCGGACCCGGACTACTACTTCAGCCTCAAGCCGATCCGCGAGGCCTTTCCCGGCGTGAAGGTGATCGCCGCCACGGCGACCATCGAGGCGATCAAGGGCAATGTCGAGAAGAAGCTCGCCGTCTGGGGCCCGCAGCTGAAGGAGAACGGCCCGCAGACGATGGCCGACATCGTTCTGCCCGAACCGTTCGATGGCCCGTCGCTGTCGGTCGATGGCGAGACGATCGAGATCGTCGCCGCCGAGGGGCTGGCCAATCGGCGCTATCTCTGGGTGCCCTCGCTCGCAGCCGTATTCGGCGGCGTCATGATCTTCTCGGGTGTCCATGTCTGGACGGCCGACACCCAGAGCAAGGAGCAGCGCGCAGCCTGGATCGCGACCCTCGACAAGATCGCTGCACGCGCTCCGACGGTGGTGGTCGCCGGCCATGCCGTGGCGGACGCCGCCACCGACCTGTCGGGTGTTCGGCACACCAAGTCCTATCTCATCGCGTTCGAGGAGGAGCTCGCCAAGGCCAAGGACGCCGCAGCCCTGAAGGCCGCAATGGAGGCGAAGTTCCCCGGCCTCGGCATGGGCGTGGCCCTCGACATCGGCGCCAAGGTGGCGAAGGGCGAGATGAAGTGGGGCTGATGCAGGCCGCGGCCACATCAGGCTGACATGACAGAAGCGCCGGCCCGTCAGGACCGGCGCTTCGGCCTTTCGTGGATGGCCGCGTCGTGCCTCAGGCCGGGCGCTCGGCGACGTTGGGACGCCATTTGATCAGGCGGCTCTCGACGAGGTCGAGCAGCGCGTCGATGCGCGCGGAGGAGCTGCGCGCCCGCGTCGAGGCGCTCAACATCAGCTATGGCGTGGGCATGCTGCCGCGGGTGACGATCTCGGTCGGCGTCGCCGCCTATCCCGAGGCCGGCCTCGATCTGACGGAGATCCTGCGCGTCGCCGACGGCGCGCTGTACCGTGCCAAGCACAAGGGCCGCGACCGGGTCGAGCTCGCCTCCGGCGGCATGATGCCGCCGCTCGACGAGGTGACGAACCGGGCCGTCGCCGCGCTCGATGCCATCGTGGCACGCGCCGAGACCGACGGCATCACGCCATCCGATCGGGACACGGACCAGCAGGTGGCTTGACGCCGGAAGGCTACGCCGCCGGCAGCAGATGCCGCAGCGCCGATGCGATCATCACGCCGCCGCCGGTGATGACGGCGGCGTCGAGGATGGCGGCGTGGATGTGCACCGGCATGCGGGCGACGAAGGCCTTGGCGAGGAACGCGCCGGGCACCGCGACCGCGCCGATCAGGAGCGCGAACGCCAGGACCTGCACGGTGACCACGCCGGCCAAACCAAACACCGAGATCTTGATGACACCCGTCGCCACCGAGATCATCGCGTCGGTGGCGATGACCGCGGCGCCTTCGAGGCCGGCGGCCATCAGCAGCGACAGCAGGATCACGCCGGAGCCGGAGGTGCCGCCGACCAGCACGCCATAGCCGACCGCTCCGGCAGCAAGCCCGCCATTGCCGATCCTGACCTCGCGCTTGCGCAGGATCCGCCGCAGCGGAACGCTCATGATGAGCATCGTGCCGATCACGAACGCCGCGCCGGCATTGGTCAGTCGCGTGTAGCCGTAGGCGCCGAGCGCGGTCGTGAGCGCGGCTGCCGCGATGACGATTCCGGCGCGCGTACGGTCGGCATGGCTGATATAGGCGACGACACGGCTGAGATTGGTGAGGATCGCCGAGATCGCGATGATCGGCACGACCGGCTCGGCCCCGACCATCGGCACCAGCACGAGCGGCATGAGAGCGCCGGTGCCGTAGCCGGCAAGACCACCGATGATGGAAGCGAACAGAGCGACGGCAGCGACGAGCAGGAGTTGCAGCAGGGAGATGTCGGCAAAGCCTGCCAGAAAATTCATGAACGTCCGTCGCGGTTGACACGCGCCGCCGCCTGATCGGCGATCGCATTCAGCGATGCCTCGTCGAGCGGGAAGTCCGCGGCTAACCAGGCATCCTCTGCGAGGGTGAGCACATGACCGAGAAGCGGCCCTTCCGCAACCCCGCGCGCGATGAAATCGGCCGCCTTCAACGGCAATTTCGGCGGCGTGAAGCGCTGCGGCAACAGCGCACGCTCGCGCCAGCGCCGGTCGTCGCGATCGCGCGCCCGCGCCCAGCCGAGCATCAGGCGGTCGCGATAGACGGTCTCGCCGAGACGATACAGCAGACGCCGGACTCGCGCCTCGTCGGCGGAAGCGAACCGCCACCAGCGGTGGCCCATGCCGTCGAGCGCCTTGGTCTCGGCGTTGGAGAGCTTCAGCCTGACGCCGAGACGGCGCGCATCCTCGGTCACGGCGACCGCGAGCGCCGCGAGACGGCGGACCGGGCTCGGCGAAAGCTCCAGCTCGCGCTCGATGCCGATCATCGCGGCGAACGGACCGAGATAGGCGACGCCGCCGAGGATCGCCGTCAGCAACCCGCCATCCGCCATCGCCGTGACCGCGCCGACAGCGCCGTCGGTGACGAGCAGCTTCAGCATCTCCATGCGCACGCGCTCGGCTGACAGCGTGGCGAGCCCGGCACGGCCGGCGATGCAGGCCAGATAGCCCTCGCAATCGGGGGCGCCGTGACCGAACGCCGAATGGATGCGGAAGAAGCGCAGGATGCGCAGATAGTCCTCGGCGATGCGCTGGGCGGGGTCGCCGATGAAGCGCACGCGGCGCTGGGCGATGTCGGCGAGGCCGCCGACGTGATCATGCACCACGCCATCGGGCCCGACGGAGAGCGCATTGATGGTGAAGTCGCGCCGGTGCGCGTCGCCGACCCAGTCGCGGCCGAACTCGACCTTGGCCTTGCGGCCGAAGGTCTCGGTGTCCTCGCGCAGGGTCGTGATCTCGAACGGATGGCCGTCCAGCACCAGCGTCACGGTGCCGTGGTCGATGCCGGTCGGCACGCTCTTGATCGACGCCGCCTTGGCACGCCGGAGCACCTCCGCCGGCAGCGCCGTGGTCGCGATGTCGATGTCGCCGATGGCGATGCCGAGCAGCGCATTGCGCACGGCGCCGCCGACCACCCGTGCTTCCTCGCCATCGCAATTGAGCAGCGCGAGCACGCGCGCGGCGGGACCGGACGAGAGCCAGGGCGCGTGCAGCACCCGCGCGTCGATCATTTCTCGACCCCTGGAACGAGCCTGCCGTTCTCGACATGAGCGGGGACGTAGGTCGAACGCGGCGGCGCGCCGGAGAACTCGGCGAGCAGGACCAGACTTGCAATCACCAGCACCAGCGCCGCCACCGTCAATTTTGTGGTCAGATGAAAGGGCCAGTTGGCCGGCACCAACAGCCCCGATTTGGTCGCGAGCAAGAACAACACATAAACCGCAAAAGGAATGAGGAAAATTCCGATTTCCGTCAATACGCCACGGATCATGGCCGACCGATCCGCTCGTACAACACCCGAAGGATGCCCGCTGTCGCGCCCCATATGTAGCGCTCGGCGAACGGCATCGCGTAATACGAACGCTCCATGCCGCGAAACTCCTTGGAATGCAGCTGGTGATTGGCGGGGTCCATCAGGAAGGCCAGCGGCACCTCGAAGGCGTCGTCGACCTCGCCCTCGTTGATCTTGAGCGTGAATCCCGGCCGCACCCGCGCCACCGTGGGCAGGATGCGGAAGCCGAAGGCGGTGCCGTAGACGTCGAGATAGCCGATCGGGTCGACGAAGCTGCGGTCGAGCCCGATCTCCTCTTCGGCTTCGCGCAGAGCGGCATCGAGCGGAGAGGCATCGGTGACGTCGATCTTGCCGCCGGGAAAGGCGATCTGTCCGGCATGGCTCGAGAGGTTCGGCGAGCGCTGGGTCAGGAGAACGGTCGGCTCGGGGTGGTCGACCACCGGGATCAGCACCGCCGCGGGGCGGATCGGCTGCTCGCGGGAGATGATCTCGAGCATGCGGTCGGTGCCGGAATCTCCACTGGCCGGAATGACGTCCGGATCCAGCAGGGCCTGCGGAACATCGAAGCGCAGCCGCGCGCGGCCCCGCGCGAAGAAATCGGCCGAACTGAGTTCAGCGGTCCTGTTCCTCACCATGGGCTGGTTCAAAGCGCCGCCCTCACCTCTGCTGCATCGGCCATGGGGAAGAACGCGCCGCCCGACCCCACGCCGAACATCACACGACCATCGATCATCCGCTCCTCACCCATGTCAACAAGCTCGTAGTACAGCGCCCGCGTCACCTTGGCCCAGAGATCGGCTCGCACATGCAGATAGGGCGTCAGGCCGCCGCTCTCGCCGGGCTCGAAGCGCAGCCGGTGCTCGGCATCGCACGCGACCCAGTCGTCGACATTGGTGCGGAAATGCAGCAGCGGCCCGCGCGCATCGCTCTCCGTCCGCATTTCTACGGCCGTGAAGGGGGCATCATCGACGCGGATGCCGACCTTCTCCACCGGCGTGACCAGAAAATAGCGGTCACCCTCGCGCTTGAGGATCGTTGAGAACAGCCGCACCAGCGCCGGCCGCCCGATTGGCGTGCCCATGTAGTACCAGCTACCATCACCGGCGATTCGCATGTCGAGATCGCCGCAGAATGGCGGATTCCACAAATGCACCGGCGGCAGTCCCTTTGCGGATGTGCCAGCCTGCGTTGCCGCCGACGTCAGCCGATCGAGTCCGTTGTCGGTGGTCTGCCCTTGCTTCGCCATGGTTTGCCTTGAGTTTGCGTCCACCTTGGCACGATTGGTGCAAGATTCCATCGCCGTCGTCTGTGCAAAAGTTCCTGGCGGCCCTGCAGGTCATGTAAGGTCGCCATAACGTGATGCCGTCAATACCCCGTAATGCCGATAATATGGGGATAGTTTAACTCAACGAATACAGCGCCTTCGCATAGGTTGGCATCCGCTTCCCGGCAAACTGGAGCGGAACGTCCGTCCGAAAGTTCAAGATGCGGGGCAGAAGGAGCGACGGAAATGGCTGAGAGTGCCGAGAAGCTCGAGGATGCGATCGTCCGGTCGGCCGAACAGGTCTCCGGCCAGATCCGAGCGGCAAAGGATGCGATCTCCGGCGTCATCTTCGGCCAGGACCGGGTGGTGGAAAACACGCTGGTGACCATCCTGTCCGGCGGCCACGCGCTGCTGATCGGCGTCCCCGGCCTCGCCAAGACCAAGCTGGTCGAGACCTTGGGCGTGACGCTCGGCCTCGATGCGAAGCGCATCCAGTTCACGCCGGACCTGATGCCGTCGGACATTCTGGGCGCTGAGGTGCTGGACGAAAGCGCCGGCGGCAAGCGCTCGTTCCGCTTCATCGCCGGCCCGGTGTTTGCGCAACTCCTGATGGCCGACGAGATCAACCGCGCCAGCCCGCGCACGCAGTCGGCGCTGCTGCAAGCCATGCAGGAGCAGCACATCACGGTTGCAGGCGCCCGCCATGACCTGCCGAAGCCCTTCCACGTGCTCGCGACCCAGAATCCGCTGGAGCAGGAAGGAACCTATCCGCTTCCCGAGGCTCAGCTCGACCGCTTCCTGATGGAGATCGACGTCGACTATCCGGATCGCGATGCCGAGCGCCGCATCCTGTTCGAGACCACCGGCGCCGAGGAGAGTGCCGCCAAGGGCGCGATGACGGCCGATGCGTTGATCGCGGCCCAGCGCCTGGTGCGGCGGCTGCCGGTCGGCGATTCCGTGGTCGAGGCGATCCTGTCGCTGGTGCGCTCGGCGCGTCCCGGTCCCGAGGCCGGAGAGGCCGGCAAGCTGATCGCCTGGGGCCCCGGTCCCCGCGCCAGCCAGTCGCTGATGCTCGCGGTGCGCGCCCGCGCGCTGCTCGACGGCCGGCTCGCGCCCTCGATCGACGACGTGCTCGATCTCGCCGAGCCCGTGCTCAAGCACCGCATGGCGCTGACCTTCCCGGCGCGCGCCGAGGGACGCACCATTCCGGACGTGATCCGGCAATTGAAGAGCCGGATTGGCTGATGGCCGCAGCGACAGGGCACGCCGACAAGGAGATTCTCGCGATACGGCGTGCCGATGGCGAAAGCCGGACGCTGGCATCGTCGCTGCCGCGGCTGGTGCTGGAAGCCCGGCAGATTGCCGCCAACGTCATTCATGGCCTGCATGGAAGGCGCCGCGCGGGCTCAGGCGAAAGCTTCTGGCAGTACCGCCGCTTCGTGTCCGGTGAGCCGTCGCAGCGCGTCGACTGGCGCCGCTCCGCGCGCGATGACCATCTCTATGTCCGCGAGCAGGAATGGGAGGCCGCGCACACGGTGTGGATCTGGCCGGACCGCTCGCCGTCGATGGCCTTCGCGTCGAAGGGCGCGCGCGACAGCAAGCTCGAGCGCGCCCTGATCGTGACCTTCGCCCTGGCCGAACTGCTGGTCGCCGGCGGCGAACGCGTCGGCATTCCCGGCCTGATCAATCCGACCGGAAGCCGCAACGTGATCGACCGAATCGCGCAGGCGATGCTGCATGACGAAGCTGTCAGGCCGAGCCTGCCGCCGTCCTTCGTCCCCTCGGCGCTCGCCGAGATCGTCGTGCTGTCGGATTTCTGGTCGCCGATCTCCGAGATCAGCACCATGCTGGCGGGCCTGTCCGCGTCCGGTGCACACGGCACGATGGTGCAGGTGGTGGATCCCGCCGAGGAGACCTTCCCCTATTCGGGCCGCGTCGAGTTCGTCGAGCCGGAAGGCGGCGAGGTGATCACGGCCGGCCGCGCCGAGAGCTGGGCGCAGGACTACGTCGCTCGCGTGGCGCTGCATCGCGACCAGATCCGCGCCGAGACCGGCAGGCTCGATTGGCTGTTCACAACCCACACCACCAGCCGCTCGGCCGCCGAGCTGCTGCTGTTCCTGCATGCCGGCATGACCACGGCCAAAGGTAGCGCGCGCGGCGGCGTCAAAGTGGGCGCTGGCCCCGGAGGGCTCGGCGCATGATGGGCCTGCCGCTGTCGTTCGCCGAACCGCTGCTGCTGACCGGTCTCGTCAGCCTGCCGGTGCTGTGGTGGCTGCTGCGGGTGATGCCGCCGCGGCCGCGCCGCATCGAGTTTCCGCCGACCCGGCTGTTGTTCGACATCACGCCCAAGGAAGAGACGCCGTCGCGCTCGCCGTGGTGGCTCACCCTGCTGCGGCTGGTGGCGGCGGCGCTGGTGATCTTCGCCGCAGCCGGCCCGATCTGGAATCCGCGCACCGAAGCCGTCGGCAGCAAGGCGCCGCTGGTGCTGCTGCTCGACGACAGCTGGAGCGCGGCCGCAAGCTGGGACACGCGCATCAGGGCCGCCGACGAGATCATCGCCAACGCCGATGCCGACCGCCGCGGCGTCGCGCTGCTGCCGCTGTCGGAGCCCGCGCGTGACCTCACCTTGATGCCGGCCGGTGCTGCGCGCGTCGCGCTGCGCCAGATCGCGCCCAAGGCCTACACGACCGAGCGCGCCGACGCGCTGCCGCAGCTCGATCGCTTCCTGAAAGCGACCGGCGATGCCGAGATCATGTGGTTCTCCGACGGCGTCGATACCGGCCGCGGCAGCGAGTTCGTGGGGGGTCTCGCCAAGACGATCGGCGACCGCAGCCTGACCGTGTTCGAAGGCGGCACGCCCTCGCCGCTGGCGCTCGCCGGCGCCGAGAACGCGGCCGCCAAGATGACGGTGAAGGTGCTGCGGGCGGATCTCTCCGTTCCGGGCGGCATCGTGCGGGCGCTCGATGCCAAGGGCTCGCCGCTCGGCGAGGCACAGTTCAGCTTTGCCGCCGGCGCGCACGACGCCGAGGCGAGCTTCGACCTGCCGGTCGAGCTGCGCAACGACATCACCCGGCTCGAGATTGCGGGCGAGCGCTCGGCCGGCGCCGTGCAGTTGCTCGACAAGCGCTGGCGCCGCCGCGCCGTCGGCATCGTCTCCGGCGCCACCAGCGATACCGCGCAGCCGCTGCTCGCACCGACCTTCTATCTCACCCGCGCGCTGTCGCCGTTCGCCGATCTCAGGCTCGGCGATCGCGGCGCCCCGCAGCAGGTCATCACCCAGTTCCTCGACCAGAAGGTGCCGATGATCGTGATGGCCGACGTCGGCACGCTGTCGCCGGAGCTGCGCGACCGTCTCAACGGCTGGATCGAGAATGGCGGCGTGCTGGTGCGCTTCGCCGGCCCGCGCCTGGCGCAGGGCGACGACGACCTCGTGCCGGTGAAGCTGCGCCGCGGCGGCCGCACCCTGGGCGGCAGCCTGACATGGGAGAAGCCGCAGCACCTGGCCGCGTTCGCCGCCGACGGCCCGTTCGCCGGCATCACTGTCCCGAAGGACGTCACCGTCAACCGCCAGGTTCTCGCCGAGCCCGACGCCGTGCTGGCGACCAAGAGCTGGGCGTCTCTTGAGGACGGCACGCCGCTCGTCACCGGTGAGCATCGCGGCAAAGGCCTGATCGCGCTGTTCCACGTCAGCGCCGACATGCGCTGGTCCGATCTGCCGATGTCCGGCGCCATAGTCGAGATGCTCCGCCGCATCGTCGACATGTCCGGCTACACCTCGACGCCGGGCCCAGGTCCCGCGGGTGAGACCGCCAAGGCCACGCTGGCGCCGCTGCACATCCTCGACGGCTTCGGCGCCTTCGGACCGCCGCCTTCGACCGCCAAGCCGCTACCGGCTGATTTCAACGACCGGGCTTCGCTGGATCATCCGCCCGGATTCTATGGCCCAGCCGAGGGACCTACCGCAGTGAACACGCTCAGCCCCGCCGATCGCATTCTGCAGCTCGACACGGCAGCGCTGCGCGCCAACCGCGCCAGCTACACCACCGCCGAGCCGCGCGATCTCCGGGGCATCCTGCTGTCGACCGCACTGCTGCTGTTCCTGATCGACGCCGTCATTGTCGCCCTGCTCGGCGGCGTGCTGGCCGCGTTGGCAAGACGACGGCGTGCGGCCCCCGCGGCCATCGCGCTTGCGGTGCTGGCAACCGGCGCCCTGCTCGCGGTCGCGATGCCGGCGCCCGCACGCGCCGACGCCGCCAGCGATGATTTCGCGATGCGCGCAGTGTCACAGACGCGGCTTGCCTATGTCGTGACCGGCAATGCCGACGTCGATTCCATCGTCAAGGCCGGGCTGATGGGGCTGACCTTGTTCCTGGCGCAGCGGACCGCGCTTGAAGCCGGCGATCCCGTCGGCGTCGATCCCGCGCATGACGAGCTTGCCTTCTTCCCGCTGATCTACTGGCCGATCGTGCCGGGCGTGCCGAAGCCGCCGCAGGACGCGATCAACAAGATCGACGCCTACATGAAGCAGGGCGGCACGGTGATCTTCGATACCCGCGACGCCGTCGAGGCTCCTCCGGGCGAGAACGGCGCGCAGCAGACCCCGAGCATGCAGTCGCTGCGCGAGATCCTGTCGTCGCTCGATGTGCCCGAGCTCGAGCCGGTGCCGCGCGAGCACGTGCTGACCAAGACGTTCTACCTGCTGCGCGACTTCCCCGGCCGCTTCACCGCGGGCCAGACCTGGGTCGAGGCGCTGCCGAAAGATGAGGACGAGGACAGCGCCTCCCGTCCGGCGCGTGGCGGCGACGGTGTCTCACCGATCATCATCACCTCCAACGATCTCGCCGGCGCCTGGGCCATCCGCCCCGACGGCCAGGCCATGCTGCCGATGGTTCCGGGCGAGCCACGGCAGCGCGAATTCGCCTTCCGCGCCGGCGTCAACATCGTGATGTACACGCTGACCGGCAACTACAAGGCCGACCAGGTGCACGCGCCGGCGCTGATCGAACGGCTCGGGCAGTGACAATGCGCGTCGTCGCTCTCGATATCGCAACAACAATGGTTGTCATGGCCGGGCTTGACCCGGCGATCCACGAGCAGCGACGCAGGCTGCGCGACGTGGATGCCCGGCACGAGGCCGGGCATGACGACAACTGCGAGTTTGCCTCATGAACTACGGCATCGCGTTCACACCTCTGGTTCCGCCGATCGTGCTGTGGCTTGCGATCGGCGCGATCGTCGTCATCGCCGCGCTCCTGTTGCTCGGCCGCTCGCGTTCGGCCTGGATCCGCGTCACCGCGCTGGCCTTGATCGCACTCGCGCTGGCCAATCCGCAGTTCACGCGCGAGGACCGCGAGCCGCTGAGCTCGGTCGCCGCCGTCGTGGTCGACAAGAGCCCGAGCCAGAATTTCGGTGACCGCAACAAGCAGACCCAGGCGGCCCAGGAGTCGCTGGTCGACAGCTTGAAGAAGATCAAGGGTCTCGAGGTCCGCGTCGTCGATGCCGGCCAGGCCGACGGCGAGACCGACGGCACGCATCTGTTCAGCGCGCTGACCTCGGCGCTGTCGGACGTCCCCGTCGATCGGGTCGCGGGCGCCTTCATGATCACCGACGGCCGCGTTCACGACATTCCCGGCAACGTGGCCGCACTCGGCTTCCAGGCTCCGCTGCAGGCCCTGATCACGGGCCAGAAGGCCGAGCGCGACCGCCGCATCGCGATCACCGCCGCGCCGCGCTTCGGCATCGTCGGCCAGCCGCAAACCATCAGCTTCCGGCTCGACGACCAGGGCGTCAGCGGCGCCAGCGCGAAGGTCGTGATCCGCCGCGACGGCGAGGTCATCAGCGAGCGCACCTTGACCAGCGGCCAGGCCGCCAATGTCGACGTCGACGTCAAGCACGAAGGCCAGAACATCGTCGAGATCGAAGCCTCGCCGCTCGACAACGAGCTGACCCTCGTCAACAACCGCGCGGTGGTCTCGATCGATGGCGTCCGCGACAAGCTGCGCGTGCTCCTGGTGTCGGGCGAGCCGCATTCGGGCGAGCGCACCTGGCGCAACCTTTTGAAGTCGGACGCCAGCATCGATCTCGTCCACTTCACGATCCTGCGGCCGCCGGAGAAGCAGGACGGCACCCCGATCAACGAGCTGTCGCTGATCGCGTTTCCGACCCGTGAGCTGTTCCAGCAGAAGATCAACGAATTCCAGCTGATCATCTTCGACCGCTACGCCCGCCAGGGCGTGTTGCCGATCGCCTATTTCGACAACATCGCGCGCTACGTCCGCAATGGCGGCGCGGTGCTGGTCTCGGCCGGCCCGGACTACGCCTCCAACACCAGCATCTGGCGCACACCGCTCGACTCGGTGCTGCCCGCCGAGCCGGTCGGCGTCACCGAGAAGCCGTTCTATGCGCATCTGTCTGACGCCGGAAAACGCCATCCGGTGACGCGCGGCCTCGAAGGCTCGGGCTCCGAGCCGCCGCGCTGGAGCCGCTTCTTCCGCACCGTGGAGACGCGCAATGCGGTCAGTCCGCCGGTCATGACCGGCGCCGACGGCAAGCCGCTGCTGCTGCTGTCGCGCTTCGGCGCCGGCCGCGTCGCGCTGCTGCTGTCCGACCACATCTGGCTGTGGGCACGCGGCTACGAGGGCGGCGGACCGCATCTCGACCTGCTCCGGCGCATGTCGCACTGGCTGATGCAGCAGCCGGATCTCGACGAGGAAGCGCTGCGGCTGCAGATTCAAGGCAAGGATCTCGCCGTCATCCGGCAGACGATGGGCGACAGCGTCCCGCCGGTGACCGTGACCTCGCCGTCGGGCCAGACGCGTGAGCTCACTCTGAGCCAGGGCGATCCCGGGGAATGGCGCGCGACCCTTCCCGCCAACGAGCTCGGCCTGTGGCAGGCGACCGACGGCACCTTGAAGGCGCTGATCAATGTCGGCCCGACCAATCCCAAGGAATTCTCCGAGGTCACCTCGACCACCGAAACCCTGAAGCCGCTGGCACAGGCGACGGGCGGCGATGCCCGCCGCATCGGCGACGGCTCAGGCATCGACATGCCGCGCATCGTCCCGGTGAGGTCATCGACCTTGTTCAGCGGCGACGGCTGGATGGGCGTGCGCATGCGCGATGCCAGCGTGGTCAAGGGCGTCGGCGTGCTGCCGATGTTCGCCGGCGTGATCGGCCTCTTGCTGCTGCTCGGCGCGCTCGCCGCGACCTGGGTGCGCGAGGGACGCTGACACGAAGACACAAGCACGCACCACCGCGGCGCGCCACGTGGCGCGAAGGGCACAGCGACGGGGATTCCGACCACCTTTGCAGTGCACTGATTGACAGCTGTGAAGCTCCCTTGCGATGTTATATTGTAACAAAGGCTGAGCCTCTCAGCCGAACGGGGTGGCCTATTCATATGAGCCAGAGCTGGCGATGAGCTGGTTTCGCGCGAACATCAAGGATGTCTCGCGGCTCGCGCTGCTGGCGCTGGTGCTGCAATTCGCGCTCGCCTTCGGCCATGTGCATTGGCTCGCCGGACAAGCCCGGGACGGCGGTGGCATCTCCATCGCCGAGCGGCACACTGGTCCCTCTCCCGCTGACCAAGATCCCGATCAACAGCCGTCGCCGGATGGCTGTGCCATCTGCGCCGTCATGGCGATGGCGCAGTCGATCCTGCTGTCACCGGCGCCAGTTCTGACGCCTCCTGAAGCGGTCGCATTCCGTCTGCCCGATGCGATCACCGCCACCGTCGCGGCTGTCGTCGTCGACACCGCCTTCCAGCCGCGCGCTCCTCCCACCGCCTGATCTGAGCCGCTCGAAACGCTGCCCTGCGCGCGAGCGCACGGCGGCCGCGTGAAGGAATGGGTCCGTCGCACGACGACGGCAGGCGCATCCCGCCGGCAACGAAAGACGTGGGACGCCTGATCAGGATCAGGAAGTGAAAGATGTTGTCGAGAGCCTTGATGTCGGGCTGCAGTGCCGCAGCCATGTTGTGCGCTTTGGGTGCGCCCGCGCGCGCTGACGATCCTGCGAAGCCGGCGGCCGAACTGCCCGAGGTCACAGTGACCGCACCGAGCCCGATCCGTGCCCGCAAGCCGGTGGTGCCGCGGCCCAATCCCGCCCCGCGCGTGGCCCGGAGCGGCCCACGCACGCCGGCGCCCGCGCGCGAGGCACAGACCGCGCCGCCCCCGCCGCAACAGGGCGTGCTGCCTGTCGTCACCGACCAGTTCGCGACCGTCACCGTGGTGCCGAACGAGGAACTGCGCCGCTCCGGCGCCGCCACGCTCGGCGACCTTCTCAATTCGAAACCCGGCATCACCGGATCGAGCTTCGCGCCGGGCGCATCGAGCCGGCCGATCATTCGCGGCCTCGACGTCAACCGCGTCGGCATCGTCGAGAACGGCCTCGGCGGCGGCGGTGCCTCGGATCTCGGCGAGGACCATTTCGTGCCGATCGATCCGCTCACCAGCGACCAGATCGAGGTGGTCCGCGGCCCCGCGGCGCTACGCTACGGCTCGACCTCGATCGGCGGCGTCGTCAGCGCCACCAACAACCGCATTCCGCAGGCCCTGCCGACCTGTTCGACCGCGCCGTTCCAGACCTATGGCCTGCCGGCGAGCGCTCCGGCCGCGGGCAGCGCGCCTTGCGTTACCGCGGAAACGCGCACCTCGTTCAGCTCGGTCGACCGCGGCGTCGAGGGCGGCGTGCTGCTCGATGCCGGCGGCGGCAATTTCGCGCTTCATGCCGATGCCTACGGCCGCAAGACCGGCGACTACTCCATTCCCGGCTATCCCTATCTGTTCGACCAGACCCGCCCGGTGAACGGCCGGCAACCGAACTCCGCCGCGCAGAACGATGGCGCCTCGATCGGCGGCAGCTACTTCTTCTCAGGCGGCTTCGTCGGCGCCGCGATCACGCAGACCGATGCGCTCTACCACATCCCCGGCATCGGCGGCGCCGACAGCCGGACCCGGATCGATGCGCACCAGACCAAGATCACCGCGAAGGGCGAGTATCGCCCGGACTCCGCGGCAATCGACGCGATCCGGTTCTGGGCCGGCGCGACAGACTATCGGCACAATGAGCTCGGCCTTGCAGCCGTCACGGACCCGACCACCGATGGCGTGCGCCAGACCTTCACCAATCGCGAGCAGGAAGCGCGCGTCGAGATGCAGATGATGCCCGTCAATCTGCGCTTCGCCACCCTGACGACCGCCTATGGCGTGCAGGCCGGGCACCAGGAGCTGAATGCGCCGAGCCCCGACAATCCCGGCTCGGTGTTCAACGGCCTGTTCGGCCCCAACACCAACAACCGCGTCGCCGGCTATGTCTTCAACGAGTTCGCCTTCTCGCCCTCGACCAAGGCGCAGGTCGCCGGCCGGATCGAGCACATCGCGCTGAACGGCTCCACGCCGAACTTCCCGGTCGACTATCTGCCGGACGGCACGCCGCAGGCCAACATCGCCCGAAATCCGTCATACACGCCGAAGAGCGCGAGCGTCGGCCTGTTGCAGAACCTGCCGGGCGATCTGGTGGCGAGCGTGACCGCGCAATATGTCGAGCGCGCGCCGAAGCCAGCCGAGCTCTTCTCGCGCGGCGGCCATGATGCGACCGCAACCTTCGACATCGGCAATCCGAACCTGACCATCGAGACCGCCAAGACCGTCGAGGCCGGGCTGCGCAAGGCCACCGGCCCGTTCCGCTTCGAAGCCACGGCCTACTACACGCAGTTCAGCAACTTCATCTATCGCCGGCTGACCGGCGTGATGTGCGGCGACGATTTTGCCTCCTGCGGCACCACCGGCACCGAGCTGAATCAGGCGGTCTACTCGCAGCGCAACGCGCTGTTCCGCGGCTTCGAGTTCCAGAGCCAGTTCGATGTTGCTCCGCTCGGCAGCGGCATCTGGGGCATCGAGAACCAGTTCGACGTCGTCCGCGCCACCTTCGCGGACGGCACCAACGTGCCGCGGATTCCGCCGATGCGCGTCGGCGGCGGCCTGTTCTGGCGCGATGCCAACTGGCTGACCCGCATCAACCTGCTGCATGCCTTCGCGCAGAACGACATCGCGCCGATCGCGGAGACTCCGACGCCGGGCTACAACCTGCTCAAGGCGGAGGTCAGCTACCGGACCAAACTCGATGCGAACATGTTCGGCGCGCGCGAAATGCTGGTCGGCCTCGTCGGCAACAATCTGCTCAACGAGAAGATCCGTAATTCCGTGTCCTACACCAAGGACGAGGTGCTGCTGCCCGGCATCGGCGTGCGGATCTTTGCCAACCTCAAATTCTGATTCGAGGAGGGCGCAGAACGCGACCAATCTGCGCCCCCTCCTTCGTCATTGCGAGGAGCGAAGCGACGAAGCAATCCAGAGACGTGGGCGGAACTCTGGATTGCTTCGCTGCTGTTCAGCCCTGACGGGTGTTCGGGGAGATGGTTGACACTTCAAAATCGGCTCGATTCGTCAAGCAGAGGGGCGAGCGATGCCGTG
>NZ_JBNPUW010000020.1:0-81738 GCF_051168375.1 Bradyrhizobium sp. HKCCYLRH1034
GGTCTCCTGATCGACCAGATCGGCGAGGTGCTGCGGCTGCCCGAGGAGGGCCGGGAGGAGAACCCCGTCAATCTCGACCCGCGCATGGCGAAGCTTGCCGGCGGCGTGCACCGCCTCGACGGCCAGCTGATGGTCATTCTCGACGTCGATCGCGTGCTCGAGCTCGCCGCCGACAAGATGGCGGCCTGAACACTGCAACGTGCGGGCAGCGGCGCATCATGCGTCGTTGCATTGGATCCTGATCTCGTGAGGCTGATATGAGAACGTGTCTGGTAGTTGACGATTCCAGCGTCATTCGAAAGGTGGCGCGACGGATTCTGGAAGGTCTGGATTTCCAGATCGTGGAAGCGGAGGACGGCGAGCAGGCGCTGGAGATCTGCAAGCGGGGCCTCCCGGATGCGGTGCTGCTCGACTGGAACATGCCCGTCATGGACGGCTACGAGTTCCTCGGCAATCTCCGGCGCATGCCCGGCGGCGACGCGCCGAAGGTGGTGTTCTGCACGACCGAGAACGATGTCGCGCACATCGCGCGCGCGCTGCACGCCGGCGCCAACGAGTACATCATGAAGCCCTTCGACAAGGACATCGTGACGGCGAAGTTTCAGGAAGTCGGGCTGATCTGATCTCTGTCGCGTGCGTCGGTCCCGTGGTCGTCCGGGCTTGCCGTCACCCCGTGCCTCTGTCCTGTTGGTGAACTATGAGCGTCGCGTTGGCCAGTTCTTCGATCCCAAGTTCGACCAGGCAGGAACCTCTCCGCGTGATGGTCGTGGACGATTCCGTGGTCATTCGCGGCATGATCTCGCGCTGGATCGCGTCTGAGCCCGACATGGTCGTGGCGGCGTCGCTGCGCACGGGCCTCGAAGCCGTGAACCAGATCGATCGCGTCAATCCCGATGTCGCCGTGCTCGACATCGAGATGCCCGAGCTCGACGGCATCGCCGCCCTGCCGAAGCTGCTTGCCAAGAAGAAGAACCTCGCCGTCATCATGGCGTCGACGCTGACCCGCCGCAACGCGGAGATCAGCTTCAAGGCGCTGTCGCTCGGCGCGGCCGACTACATTCCGAAACCCGAGAGCACGCGCGAGGCCTCGGCGGCCGACAATTTCCACTACGATTTGATTCAGAAGATCCGCAATCTCGGCGCCAAGGCGCGCCGCGCCGCTCCCGCTCCCGCTCCGCATGCGCCGGCCGCCTCGCCGATCGTCCCGCAAGTCCAGGGGCTCCGGCCTGCGTCAACGGCGCGGCCGATGGTCGCTCCCGTGGCGCCCGCCGCGCCGACCCAGCTGGCGCGCCGCTCCTTCAGCACGCAGATGCCGAAGGTGCTGCTGATCGGATCGTCGACCGGCGGCCCGCAGGCGCTGATGTCGCTGGTGACCGAGCTCGGTCCCGTGATCGACCGCTTTCCGGTGCTGATCACCCAGCATATGCCGCCGACCTTCACCACCATCCTCGCCGAGCATCTGGCGCGCTCGAGCCGCAGGCCGGCCCATGAGGCCGTCGACGGTGAAGTGGTGAAGCCGGGTCAGATCTACCTTGCCCCCGGCGGCCGCCACATGCGTGTGGCGCGCCATGGCGCCGATGTGGTGATCGCGCTGGACAACGGTCCTCCGGTCAATTTCTGCAAGCCCGCCGTCGATCCCTTGTTCATGTCGGCGATCGAGGTCTGGCAGGGCTCGACCCTGGCCGTGATCCTGACCGGCATGGGATCCGACGGCATGCGCGGCGGCAAGGACATCGTCGCCGCCGGCGGCAGCGTGATCGCGCAGGACGAGGCGACCAGCGTGGTCTGGGGCATGCCGGGCGCAGCAGCCAATGCCGGCATCTGCGCGGCCGTCCTTCCCTTGAATCAGATTGGACCGAAGCTGGTTCGTCTGTTTGCTGGAGACCGTTCGTGACACCCCTGGACTATGAGTTCTTGCGTAAGGTCCTGAAGGATCGCTCCGGCCTCGATCTGTCGGCCGATAAGCAGTACCTGGTCGAGAGCCGGTTGCTGCCGCTGGCCCGCCGCTCCAACCTGCCGGGAATCACGGAGCTGGTGCAGAAGATCAAGAGCGGCTCGGAGCAGCTCACGACGCAGGTGGTCGAGGCGATGACCACCAACGAGACGTTCTTCTTTCGCGACAAGATTCCGTTCGATCATCTCCGTGAGGGCATCCTGCCGGCGCTGATCCAGTCGCGCGCCAATCGTCGTTCCCTGCGCATCTGGTCGGCCGCCTGCTCGACCGGACAGGAGCCGTATTCGATCGCGATGTGCCTGCGGGAGCATGGCGCGGCGCTGGCCGGCTGGCGCATCGAGATCATCGCCACCGACCTGTCGCAGGAGGTGCTGGAGAAATCGAAGGCCGGCCTCTACAGCCAGTTCGAGGTGCAGCGTGGATTGCCGATCCAGCTGCTGGTGAAATATTTCACGCAGCTCGGCGAACTCTGGCAGCTCAGCGCCGACATTCGCGGCATGGTCCAGCATCGCCAGCTCAATCTGCTGCAGGACTTCTCGCATCTCGGCAAGTTCGACATCATCTTCTGCCGCAACGTGCTGATCTATTTCGATCAGGAGACCAAGGCCTCGATCTTCGAGCGAATGGCCAAGGTGATGGAGCCGGACGGCACGCTGTTGCTGGGAGCCGCCGAATCGGTCGTCGGCATCACCGACGCGTTCCGGCCCAACCAGGAGCGGCGGGGTCTGTACCAGATCAATCCGGTGCGCAGCCCGCGCGGCGGCGCGGCGCTGCTGCCCGGCCTCAAGGTGGTCGCGGCGCGCTGACGCCGGCCGGAGCCGTCTGTGACCGGGGGGCGCTTCGACCGGTCGGGCGGTCGGCCGTTCCGTCCCGCGTGCGTCCGTCCCGCGCGCGCGGCCGGTCCTTTCTGCGCCCGCAGGCCTCCTTCCGAAGCAAATCTCGCCGACCCCTGGAACTTTTCGGTTCCTGACGCGTCTATTCACGCCTTGGTGTGGACTCACGCGTGTTGAATTGGTGGCGGGGGATTGGATGAAAACGAGTGTGCGTCCTCGAATCGTGACGCGGGATCTCCCTGTCATCGCCAAATCGCCGACCGGGATCGACGGCCTCGACGAGGTCACCTTCGGTGGCCTGCCGCAAGGGCGGCCGACGCTGCTGTGCGGCGCGGCCGGTTGCGGCAAGACGTTGTTTGCGATGACGTTTCTCTACAATGGCGCGGTCGCCTACGACGAGCCGGGCGTGTTCATCGCGTTCGAGGAGCAGCCCGAGGACCTGATCAAGAACGTCGGCTCGCTCAGCTACGACATCGATAGGCTGATCGAGCAGAAGAAGATCGTGGTCGACCACATCCATCTCGATCGCAACGAGATCGAGGAGGCCGGCGACTACGATCTCGACGGCCTGTTCATCCGCATCGGCTTCGCGATCGATTCGATCGGCGCCAAGCGCGTCGTGATCGATACGATCGAGACCCTGTTCGGCGGCCTCGACAACCAGGCGGTGCTGCGCTCCGAGTTGCGCCGGCTGTTCGAATGGCTGAAGAGCAAGGGCGTCACCGCCATCATCACCGGCGAGCGCGGTGATGGTACGCTGACGCGCTACGGCCTCGAGGAATACGTCGCCGACTGCGTCATCCTGCTCGACAACCGCGTGCACGATCAGCTCTCGACCCGCCGGCTGCGCGTCGTGAAGTATCGCGGCACGGCGCATGGCACCAACGAATACCCCTTCATCATCGACCAGGAAGGCATCACGGTGATGCCGATCACCTCGTCGGGACTCGCGCATGATGCGTGGACGGAACGGGTCTCCACCGGCATTGCCGATCTCGACGACATGCTCGAAGGCCAGGGCTACTACAAAGGGTCGAGCATCCTGATCTCGGGCATGGCCGGCTCGGGCAAGTCGACGGTGTCGGCACACTTTGCCAATTCGATCTGCAAGAGTGGGCAACGCTGCATCTATTTCGCGCTGGAGGAATCCCCGCAGCAGATCATCCGCAACATGAAATCGGTCGGTCTCGACCTGCAGCAATGGGTCGATCGCGGCCTGCTGCGGTTCTCGGCGCGGCGCCCCAATCTCTACGGACTGGAAACGCATCTCGCCGCCATGCATCGCGAGGTCAAGGAGTTCGATCCCGCCGCCGTCGTGGTCGATCCCATCTCGGCGCTCATGGGCGCCGGCGTTGCCGGCGACGTGCATTCGATGACGTTGCGCCTCATCGATTTCCTGAAGGCGCGCGGCGTCACGGCGCTGTTCACCAATCTCGGCGCCGGCAGCGCGGAGACGGCGACCACGGAGATGCAGATCTCGTCGCTCACCGACACCTGGCTGCTGCTCTACAATCGCGAGAGCAACGGCGAGCACAACCGCCAGCTCTATCTGCTGAAGTCGCGCGGCATGGCGCATTCCAACCAGGTCCGCGAATTCCTGATGAGTGCCGACGGCATCTCGCTGCGCGAGGTCTATGTCGGCCCGGAGGGCGTGCTCACTGGATCGGCCAGGGTGGCGCAGGAGGCGAGAGATCGCGTCGAGCGCCTGCTGCGCACGCAGGATACGGAACGACGCACGCGCGAGATCGAACGTCGCCGCCGCGACCTCGCGGCTCAGATCGAAACGCTCAAGGCTCAGCTGGCCAACGAGGAGAGCGAGATGGAGCTCATCAATCTGGAAGGCGCTGCCCGCGAGGATCAGCGCGCAGCCGCTCGCCTGGCGCAGATCGAGAGCCGCTCGTCCGGGCCTCGTCCGAGCTCCCCAGCCAACCCGCTGACATCCAGCAAATGACGGCGGCTCCGATGGAACAGGATGGCTACAATCTCCGCCTCTATGTCGCCGGTCAGACGCCGAAATCGCTGGCGGCGCTCGCCAACCTCAAGAAGCTGTGCGAGACGCATCTGCCGGGCCGCTACACGATCGAGGTGATCGACCTGATGAAGGATCCGGCCCTCGCACAACGAGATCAGATCGTCGCAATCCCGACCTTGATCCGTCAACTGCCCGAGCCCCTCAAGCGAATCATCGGCGATCTCTCCAATGCGGAGAAGGTGCTGGTTGGTCTGGACATCGCACCGAGCTGAACGGAGGACGCGTGGCATCAACAGAGGCGATGCAGGCGGGACGGCCGCGTAACGAGGCGGAGGAGACGGTCGAGGCCATTCATCGCGGCAACGTCGATGCCGTGGTGGTGCAGGGCCCGGCCGGACCCCAGGTCATCATGCTGCAGGGCGCGGACGCGCCCTATCATGTTCTGGTCGAGCGCATGAGCGACGGCGCGCTGACGCTCGATGCCGACGGCTGCATCGTCTATGTCAATTCCAGGCTGTGCGCGCTGACCGGCCTCGGCGTACAGCAATTGGTGGGACGCAGCTTTGCCTCGCTGTTTGAGGGAGCGGTGCCCGAGCAGCGCGCCGACGATGCGGCAACCGACGCTCAACTGTGCCGCGCTGACGGCGGCCAGCTGCCGGTGTCGGTGTGGATGCGCCAGATGGCGATGGGCGGCGTGGTGGCCACGCTCGTGACGCTGACCGACATGTCGATTCAGCGGCGCGCCGAGGAGGTCGCCAATGCCGAGCGCTTTGCGCGCTCGATCCTGGAGCAGGCGACCGATGCGGTCGTGGTGCTGGCGCTCGACGGCCGGATCACCCATGCGAGCTGGGTCGCCGAGCAGCTCGCGGAACGACCGCCGGTCGGCCAGTTGTTTTCTGAGGCGTTCCCGCTCGATGGGCAGAGCGCCAGCCAGCGAGGCACGTTGACGCGCTTCTCGCGCGAGAGCCTTGATCAGGCGCTGGCGACCAAGCCCTTCCATGGCGTCGAGGTCGCCTTGCGCAACGCGCAGGCGTCGGGGCGGTCGTTCCTGCTGTCCGGCGGGCCCCTGGTGAACGATCTCAAGGAGACGGTCGGCTCGATCGTGACCCTGACCGACATCACCGAACGCAAGCGCGCGGAAGAGCAGCAGACCGTGCTGGTCGCCGAGCTCAATCACCGGGTGAAGAACATCCTGGCGATCGTGCAGTCGGTGGCGGGGCAGACCTTGCGGACCTCACCGTCGCTGCCGGCCTTCAACAAGGCGTTCTCCGGGCGCATCCAGGCGGTCTCGATCGCGCATGACATCCTGACGCAGACCCGTTGGATCGGCATCGGACTGAACGAACTGCTCACCACCGTGCTGGCGCCCTATGGCATCGGCGAAGGGCGGATCGCCATCGACGGCCCTCCGGTGCTCCTGGAGGCGCGGCTGGTGCTGCCGCTTTCGATGGTGCTGCACGAGCTTGCGACCAACGCCTCCAAATATGGTGCGTTGTCCGCCTCCCACGGCCAGGTCACGATCTCCTGGCGCCTGCGCGACGATGGCCGCCGGCTGGAGCTGATCTGGCTCGAGCGCGGCGGACCGCTGATCGAAGGCGGCGGCGGGCGCGGCTTCGGCACCACGCTGATCGACCGCGTCGTCCGCTTCGATCTCGATGGCGAAGCCCTGCTCGACTTCGAGCCCGCGGGCATTCGCTGCTCGCTGACCTTTGCGCTGACCGCGGAGACGACCCCCGAGCATCTGCCGGCATCGGCCGTGCAGCCGGACTGATCGGATGCCCGCCTCAGCGCGCGATCGGAACGGAGCGTGCCGCCTTGCGGCGCCAGACGTCGTGATCCCTTTCCGTCGCCTCACGCGCGGCGCGCGCTGCTCGGCGCAGCCAGCCTGAACCGCGCTGCTTCAGGTCCGCCGCGATCCCGGCGCCGGCGCGGCGGTCGGCGGCATGGATGGAGGCGAGGTCGGTGCCCATGCCGCGCAGAAGCTCCAGCTTGAGATCGGCGCCGGCTTCCTTGCCGAGATCGATCTTGCGCGAGTCCGCGGACAGGCGTCGGACCACGTAGTCCCCGTCATTGGTTCTGTGAACGTGCAGGAATGGATCGGGCGCGCGATAGGTCCCGGTCGACAGCTCGACGAATCGGTGCGGCGGCGCCGGCTTTGGCTGCATCCTGCCCTTCGTCCTGTTCTTGGCCCAGGTCCAGGCCGAAGGGACCAGCGCCTTGGCCTCGCGGATGACGCGGCCGCCGCGCCATGTCGCGACGACGACGTAGCGCGGACGTCCGCGGCTGCCGCCGCCGGCGAAGCGATGGAAGAATGCGGCATTCTTCGCTTGCTCCGGAAGGCTGGCGGTGAGCAGCTTCCGCACCGCGGATGGAATCGCATCGGCGGCCGCGAGGCCGTTGATCTCCTCCCAGAACGCGCGGCGGCAATCATCCGAGCATTTGACGTAGGGCCTGATCCAGATCTCGTGTTCGTCGAGCAGCGCCGGCCGCGGGTGTTTGAGACCGTCGCGATAGCCTTGGAGGATCGCGTCTGCGGCGTCGCGGCTGTCGATTGCCATGTCGGGCGCGAGCTCGATGCTGGTCGTGAGCCGGACCAGATCGAAGGCGTAGGGCATCCTCGCGGCCTCGTCGAAATCGTTGACGCCCCACACCCAGCGCCCGTCGGCATCACGCCACGTGCCGAAATTCTCCAGATGAATGTCGCCGACGCACAGCGCGACCGGCGCCTCGGCCAGCTCCGGGCAGATCTCCTCGATGCGCCGCGCCCAGCGATAGTAGGTGGCGCGCAGCAGGGCGAACGGAGACTTTCGCATCCGCTGGTGCTTGGCGAGAAGGTCGTCCTCGACCACTTTGCATTGGCTGCGAAGCCAGGCCTCGTAGGCCGCGGTATCTTCGATGATGGACACGCGATGCCTCCCGATGCGCCGGGCGTGAGCGAAGCGTTATGAGTTGCGTTGACGCCGAACGAACGTGGCCTCGCACATCGCGCGCAGCGCGCGCTCGTCGAACGGCTTGGCGAGCCGGGCCAGGCTGCGGAACTCCGGCGGAAACAGCGTCGCATCGTCATAGCCGGAGGTGATGACGATCTTGAGCTCGCGCGCGATCAGCTGCGGCAGGACGGCGAAGATCTGCTCGCCGCGCAGGTTGACGTCGAGCAGCGCGCCGTCCAGGCCGCCTCGCTCGGCCTCGCGCAGCACGTCGCCAACGCGCGAGACGGGACCAACCACCTCGCAGCCGAATCCCTGCAACACCGTTTCCAGCTCGAGCGCGATCAGGCCCTCGTCCTCGGCGACCAGGATACGCAAGCCTTCGAGTTCGGGTTTGTCCGTCGCCATGCCTCGTCCCGGTCATGTCCCGGTCATGCGCGCCCATCGCGCAGGGAGTTCACCCTCGGTCTATCTAATCCTCTCGACCGGCGTGTCGAGGCGTTTTCGTCGGCGGTCGTTAATATCCTACAGGATTGCGTGCGGCAAAAAGCGCGAGCGGTTGCCCGTGATCGGGCTCGTGTCTTCGCGGATCGACAGGCCGCAGGGCTGATGGTCGACGAGCCAGCTGCCGATCACCGGGAACACACCGCCGAAATCCGGCAGCGGCGCCGGCGCCTGGCGGATGAAGCCTTCGGCGCCGTAGGGACCCTCCTGCGTAGAGACGGCGACGCCGTCGGACACCAGGCTGACATTGGCGCCCTCGCGCGAGTAGATCGGCTTGCGCACGAAGCTCGGGCCGAGGCCGGCGGCCTTCGGATCGTCCTCGAAATAGGCCGGCAGCAGGTTCGGATGGCCTTCGTGCATCTGCCAGAGCAGCGGCAGGATGCCCTTGTTGGACAGGATGGCCTTCCACGGCGGCTCGATCCATTGCGTCGGCGCCTGCGCGAGCTTGACGCCGAACGCATCGCGAAACATCCATTCCCAGGGGTACAACTTGAAGGCGAGCGCGATGTCGCCGTTCTCGAGATCGACGAAGCCGCCGCCGCTCTCGCGCCAGCCGATGTCGGCGACGTCAAGGATGGTTGTCGACAGGCCCGCTTGGGCTGCCGTGTCGGCCAGATAGGCCAGGGTCGTGGCGTCCTCGGCGTTGGCGGTCAGCCCGGCCAGATGCACGCGGCGCCGCTTGCCGAGGGCGCGCCAGCGTTCGATCAGGCGCTCATGGATCGAGTTGTACTGGTCCGCGCGCCCCGGCAGGATGCGGCGCTCGATCGCTTGCTCGAGCCACGTCCATTGGAAGACGGCGGCCTCGAAGATCGACGTCGGCGTGTCGGCGTTGTATTCGAGCAGCTTCGCTGGCGTACGGCCGCCCTGATAGCTGAGGTCGAACCGCCCATAGAGGCTGCCGTCCCTCCGGCGCCAGCTCTCCGCCAGCAGCGGCCAGACCGCTTGCGGGATCTTCAGCCGGCGCAGCAGCGCCTCGTCGCCGACGACGCGCGCGACCAGCGCGAGGCACATCTGCTCGAGCTCGGCCGTCGGCTCCTCGATGCCGAGCTCGATCTCGGCGATCGTGAATGCGTAGTAGGCGCGCTCGTCCCAATAGCGCTCGCCGTCGAGTTCGTAGAAGTCGAATCCGCATCGTGCCGCGGTCTCGCGCCAGTCGTCACGTTCGGGACAGGGGATGCGCTGCATCGGCGTCAGCCCAAGGCAGCAGCGAACAAGCCGTGCCCGTGGCAACAGGGCGCAGCACGACCGCGGCCGCCATCAATGATGCGGCCATGATCACGTCCGCGCGGTCCCGGCGCCATCCCGCGCCGGCGACCACGCGATCGCCTGCCAGCAGATTGCTGCGAGGCGGCGGCGGTCGCCGCAGCCCTCATCGTCGCCGGCACCATCAGGTGCCGACATTGCATCGGATCGCTTCCGATCAGTAGGTAGGCCAGTTTTTTATGATTTTGAGTCTGTGTCAAAGATCCGAATCCGAGATAACAGCATGAACGCGGTGTTTTCACGGCGCCGGCGCGACGAAAATCAGCCGCCGCCTCCGAAGCCGTGTCCGAACGAGCCGAAGCCGCCGCGCGAGACATGTGCGGAGGAGGCCTCGGCAACATGGCTCGAGCCGCTGCTTCTGGAATCGCTGTCGCCGCTGGAAAATCCCCAGCGGCCGGAGCCGCTGCCGCCGCCACCACCGCCGCTCGAGCGGCGCGTCGTGCATTCGCCCGTCTGCGGCTGGCCGGCGATGGTCGGCGTCTCGGCGCCTGGCTGCGGGCAGCTCTGCTGCCGCGGCATCAGCGCATAGGCAGTGCTGCCGACGGCGAGCGTGCCCATCAAGAGCAGCGCGACATGGCCGGAGCGCTTCACCGGCGGCGTCGCGGGCGGGGGCGGCATCGGCCGGCGCTTGCCGAATTCGCGGCGTTTCTCGGCCATGGTCAGATGATCATCGAGGCGGCGTTCAGCGCGCCGGCGGAGAGCGACGCAAGGCCGAGCCAGATCGCCGAAGCGAGCTCGCCGGCGACGATGCGCTGGGCGAGATCCGGCACCGGAATGCGGACGAGGTAATAGACGATCACCTGGACGATCAGCGCGACCAGCGCCCAGATCAGGCAGTCCAGCACGTTGGCGGAATGGGCGATGGCGCTGACCAGCGGCAGGGTGAAGCCGAGCAGGCTGAGGCCGAGCGCGATCGCGGCCGAGGGGTGATTGTCCCGGATCAGCTGGAATTCATTGTAGGGCGTGACGCGGGTGTAGACGAACAGGTAGGCCGTCACCGCGGACAGCGCGGTACAGAAGTACACCAGAAAGGCCGGCAGGCCGGCGAGCGATTGCAGGATCATGATCAGGCCAAGCGTGTGGAGCTCTCATCTGTCGCGATGCCAGCATGCCCGGTTCGACGTGAACAAAGTCTATCCGCCCTTCGCCAGATCCCGCCTGGCCTGGTCCAGCATCTGCAGCACCGAATCCCCGGTCTTGCGGGTGTGCTCGGAGAGCGCCTGCGCGAAGCCGTCGCCGTCTCGGGCCCGCAGCAACGCCATGAAGGCCTCGTGCTCCCGGATCGACTCGTCCCAGCGCCGCGCATCGTAATTGGCCACGGCGCGGGCGCGGAAGACGCTCGCGTGCAGCGTGCCCCACATGCTGAGCAGCACGGCGTTGCCGGCGAGCTTGGTGATCTCGGCATGGATCTGCTGGTTGAGCCGGAAATAGGCGGCGCGCTCGGCGGCATGATGCAGCGCCACCAGCTCGGCATGCATGGCGTCGAGCCTGGCAAGGTCGTCCGCCGTCGCACGCGCGGCCGCGGCGCGGCCCGCGGCGGCATCGAGCGACACCATCACGTCGAAGATCTCGGCGATCTCGCGGGCGTCGATCGGCGTCACCACGGGCGTGCGATGCGGCCGCAGCTCGATGAGGCCCTCGGCGGCGAGGATCTTGAAGGCCTCGCGCAGCGGCGTGCGTGACACGCCGAAAGTCTCGCATAGCATGCGCTCGGGCAAGGCAGCGCCGGCGGCGAGCTCGCCGTCCACGATCATCTCGCGCACCCTGGCGACGACCTGATCGTGCAGCGACAGCCGCTCGAGCGGCCGCTTGGAGTGGTCGGACGACAGCTTCAGCCGCGCCGGCTTGAAGCGCGTCTTCAGTCTGGGCCGGGGTGCTGGTGGGGTCATGTGGGCGCGGCTGCTCCGCTGCGAGATGCCTGAAATTCGGGCGATGCGCCCGCGGATCAGGCAGGTCCTTCAAGATTTGATAGTCATTAAATACTGATTTTATTGTATAAAAGCAACATTGCATATCGCATCCAGTTGGCATGTCGCTTGCTGATGAGAGCACAAGCCATGAGAGACAAGCCCGTGGATCGACCTGCCCTGGAGATGGATGTGAAACGTTTCGTGCTGCTCATTCTCGCCCTGCTCGCGCTGCCCTCGCTCAGCTTCGCCGACGACGCCGCCAAGATCAAACTCGGCTACGCCAAATGCGCGCATTGCACGCCGATGTCGCTGACGCCGCAGTTCGCCGAAGGCGTCGCGATCGATGCCGTCAGCTTCAACACCGGCACGGACGCGCTGACCGCGCTGGTCTCGAAGAACATCGACGTCGCGCAGGTGACCTATCTGCATTACGCCATCGCGCTCGACAAAGGCTTCGACGTGGTCGCGATCTCCGGCCAGGTCAATGGCGGCTCGGCGATCCTGCTCGGCAACGATCTCGAGGTCGCGCCGGGCGATTGGAGCGCGCTGAAGGCGCTCATCGCCAAATACAAGGCCGACGGAAAGCCGTTCCGCGTCGCCGCCTCGCGCGGCAATGCGCAGGACATCCACATGCGCGGCGCCTTCGCCAAGCAGGGCATCGACATCAACAAGGACGTGCAGTTCGTCAACATCCCCAATCCGTCCGACCATCTGCAGGCGCTGCGCCGCGGCGAGGTCGAGCTGATCTGCACCGTCGAGCCGTTCGCGACCCAGATCATGCAGGCCAAGGCGGCGAAGTTCTTCGGTTTCCCCTATGATCAGGCCGCCGGCAAGCTGACCAACCTGATCCTGACCCGCTCCGACGTCATCGCGTCGAACCCGAAGGCGCTGGAGGGCGTGGTGCGCGCGGTCGTCAAGGTCGATGCGCACATCGCCGCCGACAAGCCGGCGCTGATCGAGGTCATCTCCAAGATCACCGGCCTCGACAAGGCGATCGCGACCGGCGCGGTCGAGAATCTCGATCCCGACCCGAAGATGTACCGCGCCTCGGCGCTCGCCATCGCCGCGATGATGCGCGACCTGAAATACATCAACTCGGACGTCACGGCCGCCGTCGAGAAGAACCTCGACTACCGCTTCCTGGAAGCGGCCACGGGCAAGCCGAAGACCGAGCTCGGCTACTGAGATGACGGCGCTCGCCCAGCTCAGGAAGCTCGACCGCTATGTCGTGCCGGTGCTCGTGCTCGCCGGCTGGGAGGCGTTCTCGCGCTCCGGCGCGCTGCCGGCAGCGCTGCTGCCGGCGCCGTCGACGGTCGTGTGGGCGTGGGCGGACTGGCTGGTCGGCACCGACGGCAACACCCAGACCTACAGCGGCCATTGGCTCGCCGACATGCTGGCGAGCCTGTCGCGCGTTGCCGCAGGCTTTGCGATTGCCACCGTGCTCGGCGTCTCGCTCGGGGTCGCCATCGGGTGGTCGCGCAAGATAGAGATCGTGATCGAGCCGACGCTTCAGATGCTGCGGCCGATCCCGCCGGTGTCGTGGATCCCGCTCGCCATCATCTGGTTCGGCATCGCCAACAAGCCGGCGATCTTCCTGGTGTTCCTCGGCGCGTTCTTTCCGATCCTGCTCAACACCATCCACGGCGTGAAGACCTGCGATCGCAATCTGATCCGCGCCGGCGCCATGGTCGGCGGCAGCGAGCGCAAGCTGCTGCGCTACATCGTCGTGCCCGCGGCGATGCCGAGCATCTTTGCAGGGCTTCGCATCGGCATCGGCTCGGCGTGGATGCTGACGGTGACGGCCGAAATGGTCGCGGTGAAGAGCGGGCTCGGCTACGTGCTGTGGGATTCCTACTACTTCCTGCGCTACGATCTGGTGCTGGCGGCGATGGCGAGCATCGGCCTGCTCGGCTTCTGCAGCGATCTCGCCATTCGCTTCGTGATGGCGCGCGTGCTGCACTGGCAGCGCAACACCACGCTTCGTGGCGGAGAATGACGATGGCCACGATCGAGATCTCCGGCGTCTCCAAAATCTTCACCGACAAGAAGCGCAACGCCGACGTCACCGCGCTCGCCGACATCAATCTGTCCATTGCCCGCAACGAACTCGTCTGCCTGCTCGGTCCCTCCGGCTGCGGCAAGTCGACATTGCTCAACATGATTGCCGGCTTCGAGAAGCCGAGCGCCGGCAATATCGCCGTCGACGGCCGGTCGGTGACCGCGCCCGGCGCCGATCGCGGCGTCGTGTTCCAGCATGCCAATCTGATGCCGTGGCTGCCGGTGTGGGAGAACGTCGCCTTCCATCTCCTGCTCGGCGGCGGGCAGAAGGCCGAGCGCCGGGCGCGGGCGCAGGTCTATATCGACATGGTCGGCCTGAGCGGCTTCGAGAACCACTATCCGTCCGAGCTGTCGGGCGGCATGAACCAGCGCGTCGGCATCGCCCGGGCGCTGCTGATGAATCCGCAGGTGATCCTGATGGACGAGCCGTTCGGCGCGCTCGACGAGCAGACCCGCATGGACATGCAGACCGAGCTGGTGCGCATCTGGCAGCAGCACCAGGGCACGATCGTGTTCGTCACCCATGGCATCGACGAGGCGCTGACCTTGGGCACGCATGTTGCGGTGATGAGCGCACGGCCGGGGCGCATCGTCGAGATCATCCCGATCGATCTGCCGCGGCCGCGTGATATCACGTCACCGCAGTTCAATGAGTTGAAGCGGCATATCCTGGCGTTGTTGCGTGGCGAGCGGGCGGAGCAGGGGGCGAGTGCATGATTGCTGCTCAATCGCGCCCGCCCAAGCGCTGCATGTTCAGGTCCAGCCCTCGCCACAACGGCAGTGCGCCCCCTCTCCCGCTTGCGGGGGAGGGCTGGGGTGGGGGCGCCGCACGGCGCGCTGCCCGAGCGGATAGAGTTCCCCCACCCGGATCGCATCTGCGATGCGATCCGGCCTCCCCCGCAAGCGGGGGAGGCTCTCCCGCTCGCCATCCGCGATCGAACGAGGTCGTTCACCCATGACCAAACGCACGCTGCTCGGCATGCTCACGCCGTCGTCCAACACCGCGCTGGAGCCGATCACCTCGGCGATGGTCGCGAGCCTGCCCAACGTCTCCGCGCATTTCTCGCGCTTCAAGGTCACCGAGATCGCGCTCTCGTCCGACGCGCTCGCGCAGTTCGACATTTCCAACATCCTGCGCGCCGCCGAGCTGCTGGCGCATGCCAAGGTCGACGTCATCGGCTGGAACGGCACCTCGTCGGGCTGGCTCGGCTTCGAGGCCGACGTGAAACTGTGCGAGCATATCACCGCAGCCACCGGCATCCCTGCGACCACCTCGATGCTGGCGCTGAACGAGATCCTGGCGGCGGCGAAGGTCACCTCGCTTGGCCTCGTCACGCCCTACCGCGACGACGTCCAGGCGCGCATCATCGCCAACTACGACAGGCTCGGCATCGCCTGCCGCGGCGACCGGCACCTCAACCTGCAGGACAATTTCTCCTTCGCGGAAGTGACGCCGTCCGAGATCGAGACCATGATCCGCGAGGTCGCGCGCGAGAAGCCGGATGCGATCGCGGTGGTCTGCACCAACATGCGCGCCGCGCCGCTGGTCGCGCGGCTCGAGCTGGAGACCGGCATTCCCATTCTCGACACCATCGCCACCGTGGTATGGAAATCGCTGAAACTGGCAGGGGTCGATGTCAGCGGCGTCAGCGGGGGGGGATCGCTGTTTCAGAAATTCGCTTGAATCTGGACTAGGGAGAGCGCGTCACATGGCTGCCTTCGACACCGTCATCCGCAACGGCACCGTCGCCACCGCGAGCGATACGTTCAAGGCCGATGTCGCCATCAAGAGCGGCCGCATCGTCGCGATCGGCGAGGCCATCACCGATGCCGACGAGATCGTCGATGCCACGGGCCTGCTGGTGCTGCCGGGCGGCATCGACAGCCATGTCCATATCAGCCAGCCCTCCGGCCCCGGCATCGTCATGGCCGACGATTTCGAGAGCGCGACGCGCGCCGCCGCCTTCGGCGGCAACACGTTCGTCATGCCCTACTGCCTGCAGGAGAAGGGCCAGCCCTTGCGATCAGCGCTGAAGGACTATCACGCGCTCGCCGACAACGCCTGCTACGTCGATCACTCCTTCCATCTCATCATCGCCGATCCCACCGACGCCGTGCTCGGCCAGGAGCTGCCGGCGCTGGTCGCCGACGGCTATTCGTCGCTGAAGATCTTCATGACCTATGAGGGGCTCGCGCTGAACGACTACGAGATCCTCGGCGTGCTGCAGGTCGCGCGCGAGCGGGGGGCCCTGGTGCAGATCCACGCCGAGAACTACGACGCGATCCGCTTCCTCACCGATCGCCTCGAGCGTGCCGGCCACATCGCGCCGTACTATCACGGCAAGTCGCGCCCGATTCCGGTCGAGCGCGAGGCAACGCATCGCGCGATCTCGCTGGCCGAGCTGATCGACGTGCCGATCGTGATCGTCCACGTCTCCAACCGCGAGGCGATGGAGGAGATCCGCCGCGCGCAGGCTCGGGGTCTGAAGATCCATGGCGAGACCTGCCCGCAATATCTGGTGCTGACGGAGGAGGACATGCAGGGCCTCAACATGGAAGGCGCCAAATATGTCTGCTCGCCGCCGCCGCGCGACAAGGCCAGCCAGGAGGCCTGCTGGGAGGGCCTGCAGCAGGGCGTGTTCTCGCTGTTCTCCAGCGACCACTGCCCGTTCCGCTACGACGACGAGGCCGGCAAGCTGACGCCGAAGGGCCGCACCAGCTTTCGCTGGGTACCGAACGGCATCCCCGGCGTGGAGACCCGGCTGCCGATCCTGTTCTCCGAAGGCGTCAGCAAGGGCCGCATCACCCTGAACCAGTTCGTCGCCTTCACCGCCACCAACCATGCCAAGACCTACGGCCTGAAGGGCAAGGGCTCCATCGCGATCGGCTACGACGCCGACATCGCGCTGTGGGACCCGGCGAAGACCGCGAAGATCAGCCAGTCCGGCCTGCACCACGGCTCCGACTACACGCCCTATGAAGGCATCGAGATCACCGGCTGGCCGGTGGCGACCATGCTGCGCGGAAAATTCGTCGTGCGCGACGGCGAGTTGATCGGCGCCAAGGGCAGTGGCCGCTACGTCACCCGCGGCAAGCCGGGCGGCCTGGCCTGAGCGGCCTGAGCGCGCTCTCTCGACGCGTCATTGCGAGCGAAGCGAAGCAATCCAGAGTCGTGAACGGGACTCTGGATTGCTTCGTCGCTGCGCTCATCGCAATGACGAGTTGGACACAGGTGCCCACCCTCCCCTGGACGGCAGGGCGATCGCATATGACGAATGCGACAAGCGCGGCAGCGACGCCTGCCGGCTAGTTACTCCGTCATGGCCGGGCTTGTCCCGGGCATCCACGTTGCTCCCAGGGCGCCGGACGACGTGGATGGCCGGGACGAGCCCGGCCATGACGACGTGGAAACAGACGAGAGCAATCCGTAGGGGGCCATATGCGATCGCTCTGCCCGGGAGGTTGAGGCTACGCGCGTCGTCCATCCGGAAGGCTTCCTCGCCAATCCATCTCATTCACCTCATGTGTGGGTAGTCTGTCCCCCACCCCGGCTCTCCGGAGGAGGGTGAGCAGCGATCCGGTCGAGCCACTGCCCTCCCGCACCGCACCATCTTCCCTCGCGACCTCCGACTAGCCACTTCTTGTTCCGGATGTGTCGAACCCTTGTCACAACCGCACGACATATCCTTGTCAGACAAGGAGTGCCGCCATGCCCGCGCTTGCCTTTTCCAACAATGATATTGCCGTCATCGCCTGGACCTTCGATCGCCGTCTCGACGGCTGTCTCGGCTTCGCCATTCATCGCATCGATCTCGCCGATCACACCGACACCGTGCTGCCGGCGCTGGCACGGTTTGCCGGGCAGACCGCGGACAAGCTCACCACCGAGCAGGCGCCGATCCAGAAGTTCTGGTGGAAGGATCTGTTCGCCAAGCGCGGCGGCACCTACAAATATCGCATCGTGCCGATGGCCGGCACGCCCGGCCAGGCGCTGACGCCGCTCGAAGGCGTCGCGCCGCTGGAGAGCAATCCGGTCACGCTGACGCCGGAGCGGCCGCCGTTCCACGTCTATTTCAACCGCGGCATCACCGCGACCCAGGCGCTCAGCCATGCGCTGAACGACAAGCCGAGCGTGTCGGCGCTGGCCCCGCACATCCTCGATCCTGCCGATCCCATTCGCATCCGCCTGATGGGCCAGCTTCAAGACGGCCTGACCTCGCTGCTGGCGCGCGCCGATGCCGGCGGCGGCGCCATCCATGCCGCCCTCTACGAGCTGAACGATCCCGACGGCCTCGAGAAGCAGCTGCACCAGAACCCGAACAGCCGCACGGTCATCCTCGGCAACGAGCAGGGCAAGGACACCGACGACGCCGACGCCGAGAACCGCGCCGACCTCAAGTCCGCCGGCGTCACCGTGATCGACCGCATCCTCGGCAAGGGCAGCATCCCGCACAACAAGTTCATGGTGCTCACCGAGAACGGCAAGCCGAGCGCGGTGCTGTCCGGCTCGACCAACTGGACCTCGACCGGCCTGTGCACCCAGACCAACAACGCGCTGGTGGTGGAGAGCCCAGTGTTGGCGCAGCGCTATCTCGGCTATTGGAACGCGCTGAAGGCCGACGTCGACGCCGCCGCCGGCGACAAGTCGGCGCTGCAGTCGAAGACCTTGCGCGACTTCGCCCGCGCCAACAATGCCGACGCGATCCAGGCGCCGGTCGACCTGGGCCACGGCGTCACCGTCGAGCCGATGTTCTCGCCGAACACCCACGGCAAGCTCGGCAAGAATCCCGATACGTCCGGTGACATGGGCCGCGTGTTCGAGCTGATGCGATCGGCCAAGCACGCCGTGCTGTTCCTGGCCTTCGATCCCGGCAACAACTCGATCCTCGACGTCGCCGGCCGGTTGCTCAAGGACAAGCCCGATCTGTTCGTGCGGGGCGCGCTGACCAGCCCGGTGCGCGCGACGAATTTCTCCGCCGCGCTGCATTCCGGCGGCCATTCGGAGGTGCCGGCGGAGGAGGGAGCGGACGACACCGCGCCCCAGGTGACGGTGGTCGGCGAGGCCGGCAAGCCGAAGAAGCCGGGCGCCAAGGGCAGCATCGATTTCCGCGCCGTGCCGGCCGGCGCGGTGCAGGACGCGTTCGGCAAGTGGGAGAGGGAGCTCGGCAAATACGGCTTCGCCATCATCCACAGCAAGATCGTGGTGATCGATCCGTTCAGCGACGACTGCGTCGTCGTCACCGGCTCGCACAATCTCGGCTTCCGCGCCTCGCACAACAACGACGAGAACATGCTGATCATCCGCGGTCACCGCGGTCTCGCCGAGGCCTATGCCTGCCACGTCCTCGACCTCTACGACCACTACGCCTGGCGCTTCCTCTTGCAGCAGCACCCGGAGATCTTCGGCAAGCCGCTGCAATCCGACGACACCTGGCAGGACCGTTACATCAAGGGCGCGGATGAGAAGTCGCCGGAGCTGCGGTTCTGGCTGTCGGCGGCGGGTGGCGGCGGGGCGGTCGAAACGCCACCGACGCCGAAGAAGCCCGCCAAGCCAACCGGCACCACCAAGCCGGCCAAGACACCGGCTGCGACGACGAAGCCCGCGAGGCCGTCGACCAAGCCGGCCAAGAAGGCCCAAAAGAAGACCGCCGCTGCAGCCAAGACCTCGGCCGGCCGCAAGACAAGCACGACAAAGAAGGTCGCGAAGAAGGCGTCGAAAACGGCAAGCCAGCGTGCCGCCTCAGCGAAGAAGGCGAAGGCCAAGGCGACCAAGACGGCGGCCAAGCGTCCGGCGAAGAAGACCGCGACCAAGACCGCCAGGCGAGCCAAGACGAGCGCCAAGAGGAAAGGGCGCTGAGCGTTGCGCCCGCGCTGAACCGTCGCCGCGCAGACGAGGCCATGGGATCGTGATGCGAGTCCGCGGGATCGCATCATGATCTCGTCTCTTGCCCGAAGCGGATCGCGGGCACACGAGCGTTCCAGTCCTCAGAGCATGATCCAAAAAAATGGAAACCGGTTTTCCGAAAAGATCATGCTCTAGCCGTCTTGAAGCGGGCTCAGTAGGCCGTCCATCCGCCATCCGTCGCGTAGAACGCGCCGGTCAGGTTCGACGCCTCGGGCGACAGCAGGAACAGCATCACCGCGACCTGCTCCCACACGGTGGCCGGACGATGCCTGGGATCGGCATAGCTGAGGATCGAGTTTGTCTTCAGCCGTCCCATGCCGCCGTCGGCCGGCGACCGCTGCATCTTGGCCGCGACGGCCTGCGCGGCCCGCGCGATCATCGGCGTGTCCGTCGCCGCCATGTTGACCGAGTTGATGCGAATGCCGTGGGGCGCGTAGTCGACCGCGGCGTTGGCGGTCAATCCGTTGACGGCGTGCTTGCTGGCGACATAGGCCGGATTGCCGGCCAGTCCGGTCAGGCCGGCGATCGAGGCGACGTTGACGATCGCCCCGCCGCGCTTCTGCGCGACCATCTGCCGCAGCTCGGCCCGCATGGCGCGGAACACGCCGGTGGCGTTGGTGGCGAGGACATTGTCCCAATAGGCATCGGAGGCTTCGTGGATCGGCGCGAACAGCAGGTCCTTCTGCTTGTCGTAGTCGAACGCCTCGCCGGAAAATACGCCGTCCATGACGCCGGCATTGTTGATGGCAAAATCCAGTCCGCCGAATTTCTCGACCGCCCGCCTGACCATCATGTCGCAGGTGTCGCCCTTCGCGACATCGCCGACGAGAAATTCGATCGCGCCACCCTCGCGCTGGATCATGGCCGCCGTCTCGCGCGCCGTGTCCGGCAGCCAGTCGATCCCGACGATGTTGGCGCCCTCGCGCGCCGCCCGCAGCGCGGCGGCGCGGCCCATGCCGCGGGCAAATCCGGTGATGGCGATCGTCCGTGACTTGAAGCGATCCTTGATGAAGTAGTCCGGATCGATCGGGCTGATCGCGAGGTTGGCCGGGCCGACGGGCTCAGCCGCCTCAGCGCCTCCCGGAAGCAGTTGCGCCAGCGGAATCGTCACGGCCCCCGAACCCAGGCTCTGCAACATGCTGCGGCGATCCATCGACATCTCCCCTCAGAAGCTGATCCGGGCCAGCGACATCGCGCTGAACCACGGGCGGGTGTTGCCGACAACGGCCTGGCTGACGCCGGACAGCGGCGCCGTCAGCGCGACGCCCGACTGGAACATCACGTTGCGGCTCATGAAATACTTCACCGTCAAATTGACCTCGTAGCCGAGCAGATGCCCGGCCAGCGTCGAGGTGGTGCCGCCGATATTGTTGAGCTGCTGCGCCTGGAACAGCCAGGCCTGCGGCACGAGCTCCCATTGCGGCGCCGGCCGCAGGATCGCCTGCAGGCGATGGGCGATCAGGTTGGTGTCCTGAAACAGCTTGTAGTGGTTCAGCCCCTGCACCCATTCCTCGCCGGTGCCGCCCGACAACAGCGGATCCCAGCGCTCATAGGTCCGCGTCGCCGGATTGTCGCCGCTGAATCCGGACAGCCGATAGCTCAAAGTGGGGCGCCACAGCGCCTCGTTGAAGGTGTAGCCCGCCTCGACATAGCCGCCCCAGGCGCGCATCGGAAACGCGTTGCGGTCGTTCCATTGCAACGCCAGCTCCGTCTTCGCATAGGGACCGGACGCGCCGATGGCCGGCGTCCAGTAATAGCGCACGTCGGCGACCTGCAGCCCCTGGCGCGTGCCCTGCGCCGTCGCCGTGTACCAGCCGTAGTCGGAGCGCGGCACGGTCAGATAGGTCAGTCCGAGCTGATGCGGCGTGCCCAGGCCCGTCTCGAGGTTCGCGCCGGCGATGACGGTGTGGGTATCGATCGCCGGCAGCTCGTCGGGGGCGAGACGGAAGGCCTCGAATTTCGTGGTGTTGTAGCGAGCCTGCGCGAGGAACAAACTGTCGGCAGCCCAGCGCGGATTGAGCTGCAGCGCGGCGCGGTCAAAACCGTTGGCTGCCGTGATCCTGATCAGCATGCCGTCGGCAATCTGGAACGGCTGCCGTCCGCCGGACAGGTTGATCACCAGCCGCGAGCCGTCGTCGCCCGTGATCCCCGTGATGAGGCCCGCATAGGCGTCCTCGATCGCGCCATGGCGGCGCGGGCCGGTGACGAACAGGTCCGTGCCGGTCGAGCCGCTGGCCAGATAGGAGAGGCTGCCATAGGCATAGATGTTGTTGCCGACCGGTCCGATGCCCTGCAGCCCGCCCTCCAGCGCGGCTTCGCCGAACGACGACCAGCCGGCGCCGGCCGGTCCCTTGGCGAGTGGATTGGCGCCGACGAAGGCCTGCGGCCGGCCATACCAGGCATCGTGATTGGCGTAGCCGAGCGTCGCGGCCGTCAGCTTGAGCTTCAGCAGGCTGTCGTCGCCCTGATGAAGATAGGGGAAATCGACGCGGCCCGGATCCGCCTGCGGCCGGTCGCCGACGACGACGCTGAGCTCGACCGCAACGCCGCCGGTGTTGCCGTCGACGTAGTTGATCGAGGCCGTGGCCACGCCGGGGATGCGCTTCACCTTGGCGAGCCCGAAATCGACCATCAGGTCGTGAAGCTGCGACCCCGGATAGATGTTGAGTGCCCGCCGAATGCGATCCTCGAACGCGACCCGCTGCGCCCCACTGGGCACCACGCCCGACAGCACCAGACGCACCGACTCGATCGGCCGGTTCTCGAACGTGGGCCCCAGTGCCTGGGCGCCGGCGGCAGAAACGAGCAGCAGCGAGAACAGCCACGCCGCCAGGTGCGGACCGAGGCTTCCGCGCATTGGGAGACGTCTGCCGTCCGGCATGGCTCTGCCACCAGCTCATTGCGTGATCCGATGATCGGCGAGGCCAAGGTAGCGCGATTGATCTTGATCAACCAGAGCGAAATGTGCCGCAGGCCACCCATCCGGTCCGCGCCGCTGCAGCGAGAGCGACCGGACGGACTCATGGACGTGCTTTTGGCGAGGCTCGCCGTTGGAGGAGGATCGCGCGGTAGTTTTCCGATAGTTTTCTGCAGCGTCACCGTAATCAAGGAGTGCCGCTAGGTCCGCGGCTCTTCCGAGGCCCTGAGATCATGATGCGGGTCCGCGGGATCGCATCATGATCTCGTCTCTTTGCTCGAAGCTGATCGTGGGTGAACGATCGTTCCAGTCCTCAGCGGACTGGAAGCGGGTTCAATAGGCCGTCCATCCGCCGTCCGTCGCGTAGAACGCGCCGGTCAGGTTCGACGCCTCGGACGACAGCAGGAACAGTATCTTTGCGACTAGCTCCTACATGGCGTCCGCGCGTACGGTGCCGCCAGCGCGACCGGCCAGACTCATGGGCCCACCGTTACACAACGGCCGAGATGATAGTTTTGTGCAGTCGAGCAGCGTCACCGTAATCGCTGTCGGTGAATGCAAGGACCGCTAGTTTTCGTGGACGTGAAAGCCCGGTGCGCGGAACGCTCCGGGCCAATCACGTGGTCGCAAGAAACGACTATTGATGCACCCGCAGGGTCCCGTCCGCGTTGTAGTCACTCTTGGGATTGTAACCGGAATCGCGGTGCGTTCTACGATGTAGGGCAGCGTTGCTGCCGCTTACGCCCGGAGTTCCGCTATCAACCCGCATGGTCCCGTCTGCATTGTAGTCACTCTTCGGCCCGTAGCCGGAATCGCGATGCGTTTTTGCATGTAGGGCAGCGTTGCTGCCGCTCAGGCCCGGAGTTCCGGGATTGACCTGCATATTTCCATATTGGTCGCGATCACTTTTGCTCGCCCCGACCTGCTGAGCCGCACTGGCTTTTGCATGAGTACCTTTTGCATGATGAGTACGATGTCCTGCCAAGGCCGCAGATGTAGAGACGGCGAGAATAGCAAGACCAACAGCAATGCTTCTAGCCATAGTGAACTCCTCACGTTGAAGGACCATTGATGACGGATACGCCGTCAGTGCTAGCCTGCCACGGAAATTGCTGGCCGTCTTTGATGCAACTCAAGGTAATAAGGGCGGGTGCGACGTCACGGTCCGCACACCTTTTGGCATCATTTCTTCGGCTCTGGTGCGGTGCCCGGCGGAGCCGATGTCGCTCCGCAACATGCCTCTGACGTTGGGACCGATCTCTGCGCCGCATGGGCATCGCAGGTGACTTGCGCGAAGCCGCACATGGCAGATCGTCGATCCGAAACAGGAGCGTTCGACAGAGTCTCGATCGGGAACGCAAGCCTTGACGGTGGCCGTTCGAACGGCTGGAAGAAATATGATTTCTGTTTATCGAAATTCTATTTTGTTTTTACGAAAAATGTGCTTTACTCCGCGCGTCCCGCCCCAACGAGGGGACGCTTCGCGGTCGTCACGGACGTCGGGTGTGGGATGCGATGGGCGCTTGGGATCGCAGCATGGTTCGCCGTGCCGACGAACGATCCCGGGCGCACGGTGAAGTCGCGTGGTCCTGGCCTCCCGGTGCTGAGGTCGAGCCTGCGGGCGTTGCTGATGAGCTGCCTGCGGGTGATGGGGGCAAGACAGCCGGTCCCCAGGGAGATCGCGTATAAATCGTAAAGCCATCGCGCAGGGAGGGCCGGGTGTTTCGGCCAGACCTGTGGTGACTGCCGCCTGCTTTCTTTTCTGCAGGCGGGCCACGGGCGCGGCCAGCGCCCGGCCTTCCCTGCGCCCTCGGTTAGGAGAGGGCGGTGAGAATGGCACATAGCTCGGGCGCTGGGCGCCGCGAGATCGCGAGGGTTTGTCCGCAGGGTCGCATAAGGTGCATCCGCAGATGTCGTGCGTGCTTCTCGGGTTGAACGTCGCCCCCGGGCGTCATTGCGAGCGCAGCGAAGCAATCCAGGGGCCAGGGTGGGACTCTGGATTGCTTCGTCGCTTCGCTCCTCGCAATGACGGAGATGGGGGGCAGCAGATCGCGCCCGACTGCCAGGCTTGCCCTGCCGGGACAGGCGATGCGCCGCAACCGCCGGAGAAGGGAGCGCAATGTTCGCGAAGCCGCAGCCTGTGCGCGACGTTCTTCGCCTCGATCGACCCAGCCCACAAACAAAAACCCCGCCATTCGCGGCGGGGCCCAGTCTGGGAGGAGCAAGCCGTGAGGCTCGCCGGTGGACCCAGTGAAAGCTCAGGCGGGGATGCGCTCGTCCATGTCGTGCGGCTCGCGCAGCACGTAGCCGCGGCCCCAGACGGTCTCGATGAAGTTGCGGCCTTCGGAGGCGTTGGCGAGCTTCTTGCGCAGCTTGCAGATGAAGACGTCGATGATCTTCAGCTCGGGCTCGTCCATGCCGCCGTAGAGATGGTTGAGGAACATCTCCTTGGTCAGGGTGGTGCCTTTGCGCAGCGAGAGCAGCTCCAGCATCTGGTATTCCTTGCCGGTCAGATGCACGCGCTGGCCGCCGACTTCGACCGTCTTGGTGTCGAGGTTGACGACGAGGTCGCCGGTCTGGATGACCGACTGGGCGTGGCCCTTGGAACGGCGGACGATCGCGTGGATGCGGGCGATCAGCTCGTCCTTGTGGAACGGCTTGGTCATGTAGTCGTCGGCGCCGAAGCCGAGACCCTTGACCTTGTCCTCGATGCCGGCGAGGCCGGACAGGATGAGGATCGGCGTCTTGATCTTCGAGACACGCAGCTGCTTCAGCACGTCGTAACCGGACATGTCGGGCAGATTGAGGTCGAGAAGGATGATGTCGTAGTCGTACAACTTGCCGAGGTCGACGCCTTCTTCGCCCAGGTCAGTCGTGTAGACATTGAAGCTTTCGGACTTCAACATCAGTTCGATCGACTGCGCGACGGCGCTGTCATCCTCAATCAGCAAAACGCGCATGCCAGTTCCCCATAGTCGCCGCTCCGGGCGTCAGGTCGGCCGCCATCTGCGGCACTCAAAACGCCTTTGAACAACTGATTCGGATCCTGACGAGAGATGGTTAACAAATCCTGATTCCCCTCCGCAAGCTCTATCCGTGCAATTTTTATCGAATCGCCGTAAGGTGTTGCGATGAAGCAGTTTTTCTTAGCCGCTCTCGTTCAAGCTCCATGTTAAGAGATGGACCTAACCGACTCTCGGATCTCACCGCTTTTTGAGGGCGGCAAAGCGAAGCACGTCAGTCACTCCAGACCATGACGTAATGATTAATGATGCGAGTAAACACAGAGTTAAGCCGACGACGCGAATCTGCCCCTACTTAAGGTTTTCGCAATGAAGGCTCTGGCCCAATGACAGCTCTCTCGCGATGAAGGCGCTTTGGCAATGAAGGCTCTGGCCGAGCAGATCAGCGACATCGACGCCGTGAACACCTATGGGCGTGTCGTCGGCGTGAAGGGACTCATGGTGGAGATCGCCGGGCCGATTCATGCGATGTCGGTCGGCGCGCGCATCGTGATCGAGACCGGCAACAATTACATCCCTGCCGAAGTGATCGGTTTCTCCGGCAAGAATGCCGTGGTGATGCCGTTCGCCGGGCTGGAGGGCGTGCGCCGCGGCTGCCGCGCCGTGATCGCCAATGCCGCCAATCAGGTGCGGCCGTCGCCGGCCTGGCTCGGCCGAGTCATCAATGCGATGGGCGAGCCGATCGACGGCAAGGGGCCGCTGCCGCAGGGCGCCTCGCCGGTTCCTTATCGGAACAATCCGCCGCCGGCGCATTCGCGCCGGCGCGTCGGCTCGCCGCTCGATCTCGGCGTCCGTGCATTGAACACCTTTCTCACCTGTTGCCGCGGCCAGCGACTCGGCATCTTCGCCGGTTCCGGCGTCGGCAAATCGGTGCTGCTGTCGATGCTGGCGCGCAACGTCGACGCGGCGGTGTCGGTGATCGGGCTGATCGGCGAGCGCGGCCGTGAGGTGCAGGAGTTCCTGCAGGACGATCTCGGCGAGGAGGGTCTCGCGCGCTCGGTCGTCGTGGTCGCGACGTCCGACGAGCCGGCGCTGATGCGAAGGCAGGCGGCGTATCTGACGCTCGCGATCTCGGAATATTTTCGCGACGAGGGCAAGGATGTCCTTTGTCTGATGGACTCGGTCACGCGCTTTGCGATGGCGCAGCGCGAGATCGGGCTGTCGGCCGGCGAACCGCCGACCGCGAAGGGCTACACGCCGACGGTGTTCACCGAGCTGCCGAAACTGCTCGAGCGGGCGGGGCCGGGCAGCGGCGAGGGCACCATCACCGGGATCTTCACGGTGCTGGTCGATGGCGACGATCACAACGAGCCGGTGGCGGATGCGGTGCGCGGCATTCTCGACGGCCACGTGGTGATGCAGCGTTCGATCGCCGAACGCGGCCGCTATCCGGCGATCAACGTCCTGAAATCGGTGTCGCGCACGATGCCGAAATCGGCCGACCCCGTATTCTTGCCGACGATCATGCGCGCGCGCCAGGTGATGGCGACCTATGCCGACATGGAGGAACTGATCCGGCTCGGTGCCTATCGCGCCGGTTCCAGTCCGGAGGTCGACGAGGCGATCCGGCTGCACGAGCCGCTGGAGGCGTTCCTGCGCCAGCGCAAGGACGAGGTCTCGACGCTGCAGAACGGGTATCGGGAGCTGGAACAGATCCTGGGGCGCTTGGAAACGGAAAGCTAACTTTGTCGGGTAATCATCCCCTCCATGTAATGAGCCTAGTCGGCGAGCCCAGCAAGGGCGGCCGGCCCTGTCCCGCGCCGTACACGGGACTTCTGGGGAGTATGAGTCGATGAAGTCGCGCGAAACGCTGATCCGTCTGAAGAAATTTCAGGTGGATGAGAAACGCCGCCGGGTGACGCAGATCGAGGGCATGATCGCTGACTTCCAGCGCATGTCGGCCGAGCTCGAGCGGGAGATCCAGACCGAGCAGGAGCGGGCCGGCATCAACGACCCGACCCATTTTGCCTATCCGACCTACGCCAAGGCCGCGATCCAGCGCCGGGAAAACCTGACGCGCTCGGCCGACGAGCTGCGCACCCAGCTCGAGGACGCCAAGGCCGCGTTGTCCGAGGCGTTCGAGGAAATGAAAAAGGTCGAGCTGCTCGACGAGCGTGACCAGGCCCGCGAGAAGGCCGAGGAGAGCGCCCGCGAGCAGGCCGACATGGACTCTATCGGCCTGATGCGCGCCCGGCTCGGCGTCATCGCCTGAGCCTGTCGCCGTCACGGCTGTCGCTTTCGAAAACCCGGGCCGCGAGGTCCGGGTTTTTCGTCGCGCCCGCCCCGGTGGAGAGTTGCCCAGGACTTGTGCTACGGGAGGACGTAGGCTCGAACGAGGGAGTGGGGCGATTTTCGGGGACGCTGAATGCTGACGCCGGCAGAGCTGGTCTGGTTGCTTGCCGCTGTTGCCAAAGGGGACGAGGCTGCCTTCGAGCGCCTCTACGCGGCGACGCGCGCGAAACTCTATGGCGTCGTGCTCCGTATCTTGCACCGACAGGACCTCGCCGAGGAGGTCGTCCAGGAGACCTATGTGAAGGTCTGGAACAACGCCGCACAGTTCAACCCAGCGGTGTCTTCCCCGATCACCTGGATGGCCGCCATCGCCCGCAACCGCGCCATCGACCTGGTGCGAAAGCGCGGTGAGCTGTCTTTGGAGGATGAGCCCTCCGCGCTGGAGGTTGCGGCCGAGACGCCGGATCCGCTGGCGCGCCGCGAGATGTCGGAGGAGCTCAAGCGTCTTTTGGAATGCGTCGGCCAGCTCGAGCCCGACCGCCAGAAGCTCGTGCTGCTTGCCTACTACAACGGCTGGAGCCGCGAGCAATTGGCGACCAAGTTCGAGGCGCCGGTGAACACGGTGAAGACCTGGCTGAGGCGGAGCATGATGGACATCCGCCAATGCCTCGGTCTCGGATGAGGTGCTGTTGGACCGGCGAGAGACCTTGTAGGACGTGACCTGGACCTGTGATGGCGTATAGCGAAGACCATATCGCGCTGGCGGCGGAATACGCGCTCGGGACGCTCGACGCCGCCGAACGGGCGCAGGTCGAGACCATGATGGCGGTCGACAAGGATTTTGTCGCGCTGGTCCAGGCGTGGGAATTTCGCCTCGGTCCGCTCAATCAGATGGTCGGGCTGGTCGAGCCGCGTCCCGAACTGTGGGAGCGCATCAAGGCCGAGATTGCGCGGTTGCGCGCGAACGCGGAGAGCGCGCCGGCTGGACAGGTGACGATCGTCGAGGCTCAGGTCGTTGCCGCTCAGCCCGAGCCCGCACCTCCCGAGGTCCCACCTGTCGAAGCGGAAGCTGCGCCGATCCATGCGTCTCCCGTCAGCGAACCAGAGCCTGAGGTCGCGGCGCCGGTCATCACGCCGACACGCAGCACGTTCGCGGCTGGCGAGATCGCGAACGACGACACCAATGTCGTTCAGCTCTCGTCCAAGGTCCGGCAGTTGCGCGCGGTTGCCAACGTCATGACCGCGCTCGCGGCCGTGCTGCTCGCGCTGGTCGGCGTCCAGGTTTACCGCCCCGACCTCCTGCCGCGGCCATTGCAGCCGAAGCCGCGGATCCAGACTGTTGAGGTCAAGGTGCCGGTCGCGCAGCCCTCCGCCCAGTTCGTTGCCCTCCTGCAGAAGGACGCGGCGTCGCCGGCCTTCATCCTGACCGTCGATGCCGCCAGCAAGAGCTACACCGTGCGCCGGGTCGGCGCCGCGCCGGAGCCGGGCAAGAGCTTCGAGTTGTGGCTCGTGTCCGACAAGCTGCAGAAGCCGCGCTCGCTCGGCGTGATCGGCGGCAGCGACTTTACCAGCCGTCCCGTTCTCTCGTCCTACGACGCCGACACCGTCAACCGCGCAACCTACGCGGTCACGGTCGAGCCGGAGGGCGGGTCGCCGACCGGGCAGGCGACCGGGCCGATCGTTTTTACCGGCAAGCTGATCGAGACGGTGCCGTCGGCGCGGTGATTCAACGCCCAAAAGAGAAAACGCCCGTGGGGAGCGGGCGTTTTCAGTAGTCGACTTGGGGTTGGGTCTACTACATATCCACGCGGCCAGTTGGGGGGCTGTGAGAACCGCGTGAATTCCGGGAATTCCTGTCAGCGAACTACCGACATCTCCGAGCTCGTCACCACGACCGGCTTGCCGGCCTTGAGGACCTTTGCCGTCTGCGCGTAGTTCGGCTCTGCATTCAGTCGGGCGGAGATGCCGAGGCCGGCCACTGCGATGCCAGCCACGAGCGCAACCACCACGATCTTGAGGTGGGTCGTACGATCCGCGCTGTAAATCGAGTGGTTCATGGAAGCCTCCTGCCGTCTTCCGTCCTTCGCTGATTCGTGTGAGCCGGGGGCTTTCCGGTTCATCGTCTCGCGTGAACTAACGTAGGAAACCTCAATTCTGTTTCGTAGGCCACATCACAAGTGTGTGATAAGGCGTGATGTCTCGCGATCGAAAGTCGATGAAATTCAAATTAATGCAGATGTATCAATAGTTTGATTAGTTGTTCGGTATGCGGATGAAATTTCAGCCACCTAACGCAGAATTAAGAATTCGTTTGCCTGTGGCGGTAAAGCAAGGGGTGGTCCGCCGGTAAAAACGGCAAAAGCCGACGCCTCGCGCCGGCCCCGCCGATCAAACGCGCCCGGAATTCTGCGGTTCCGCAACGTCAGCGTCACACGCTCCCCACCGTCTTCAGCCGCGCCCGCGGATGGATCTCGGCCTGCGACAGCACCGTGGTCTGGGCCCGGAAGCGCTCGACCAGCGAGCGGACGAACGGCCGGATCGCCGCCGACGTCACCAGCACCGGCGATTCGCCTTCGCGTGCGGCGCGCTCGAAGGCATCGCGCGTCGCGGTCATGAACTCCGACAGCTTCGACGGCTGCATCGCGAGGCTGCGCTCCTCGCCCTGGCCGATCAGCGATTCCGCAAACGCCTGCTCCCACCTGGCCGACAGCGCGATCAGCGGCAGGTAGCCCATCGGCGAGGTGTTCTGGGCGCAGATCTGGCGGGCGAGGCGGGCGCGCACGTGCTCGACGATCGTTGCCGGGTTGCGCGAGAACGCGAGCGCGTCGGCGATGCCTTCGAGGATGGTCGAGAGGTCGCGGATCGAGATGCGCTCCGACAACAGCAGTTGCAGCACGCGCTGGATGCCGGAAATCGTGATCTGCGTCGGCACGATGTCCTTGACCAGCTCGCTCTGCTCCTTCGGCAGCTCCTTCAGGAGCTTCTGCACCTCGCCGTAGGACAGCAGGTCGCTCATGTTGGCCTTGAGCAGCTCGGTCAGGTGCGTCGACAGCACGGTCGCCGCGTCGACGACCGTGTAGCCCTTGAGCGTCGCCTCTTCCTTCAGGCCGGCGTCGACCCAGGTGGCGGGCAGGCCGAAGGTCGGCTCCGTCGTGTGGATGCCGGGCACCGCGACCTGGTTGCCGCCGGGGTCCATGACCATGAACTGGCTCGGCCAGATCTTGCCGGAGCCGGCGTCGACCTCCTTGATCTTGATGATGTAGGTGTTGGCCTCGAGCTGCACGTTGTCGAGGATGCGCACCGACGGCATCACGAAACCCATCTCGATCGCGAGCGACCGGCGCAGCGCCTTGATCTGGTCGGTCAGGCGGTCGGTGCCGTCGGGTGCGTTCACGAGCGGCAGCAGCGCATAGCCGAGCTCGATCTTGAGGTCGTCGATCTTGAGCGCGGCCGAGATCGGCTCCTCGGCGGCCGCGGCGGTGGCAGCCGCCGCGGGCGCTGCAGCCGCGGCGACCTCCTCGGCCTTCGCGACCTCCTTCTGCTTGCGCGCCTTGAGGGCGAGCGCGGCGGCGCCGCCGCCGAGCGCCAGGAACGGAAGGGTCGGGATGCCCGGCAGCAGCGCCAGCACCAGCATCACGGCGGCCGACATGCCGAGCGCCTGCGGATAGCCCGAGAACTGCTTGATCAGCGCCTTGTCGGCGGCACCGCTGACGCCGGCCTTGGAGACCAGGAGGCCCGCGGCGGTCGAGACGATCAGCGCCGGCACCTGGGTGACGAGGCCGTCGCCGACGGTCAGCGTGGTGTAGGTGCGGGCGGCCTCGGCAAAGCCGAGACCCTGCTGGGCGACGCCGATGATGATGCCGCCGATGATGTTGATGAAGACGACGAGCAGGCCGGCGACCGCGTCGCCGCGGACGAATTTCGAGGCACCGTCCATGGCGCCGAAGAAGCCGCTTTCGTCCTCCAGCTCCTTGCGCCTGATCTTGGCGACCTTCTCGTCGATCAGGCCGGCGGAGAGGTCGGCGTCGATCGCCATCTGCTTGCCGGGCATGGAGTCCAGATGGAAGCGCGCCGCGACCTCGGCGATGCGGCCCGAACCCTTGGTGATGACGACGAAGTTCACCGTCACCAGGATCGCGAACACGATGATGCCGATGACGAAATTGCCGCTCATCACGAAGTTGCCGAACGCCTCGATGACGTGGCCGGCCGCATCGGTGCCCTCGTGGCCACGCGACAGGATCAGGCGGGTCGAGGCCAGGTTCAGCGACAGCCGGAGCATCGTCGAGATCAGCAGGATGGTCGGAAAGGACGAGAATTCCAGCGGCGCCTGGATGAACAAGGCGGTCATCAGGATCAGGATCGAAAGGGTGATCGAGATCGCCAGGAACAGATCGAGCACCAGCGAGGGCAGCGGCAGGATCAGCACCACCAGGATGGTGAGGATGCCGAGCGCCAGCGCGATGTCGCCGCGCAGGACTGCTGTCTTGAGGTCAGCGAATGAGAACCCGCCGGCCGGAGATCCGACCCCCTGACCCGCCGTGACGTCGACCATGGCTTTCGCCCCTTCCCGCGGGCCGCGTGTGCCGGCCCCAAACGACTGCGCGACGGCCGCAGGGCCGCCGTTCCGAAACTGAGGTACCGCGCCGGCGTCCACGGAAGGTCTCCTCCGTCAACTGCACCCAACCACGACACGCACATTCCACCCGGCAATTTTTGCCCGGTGGTTGGTTAGCGTTCGGTTAATGGCGGTTAACAAAGGGTTGCGGGGGCAGGAGAGCGGGCGCACTTGGCGAGCCAGGCGCTGGTCTGCATCGGTCGGTCTCCTGCATCGGCTTGGTTGGCGTGCGCCCACGGTCTCGCGGCGCCGCGCGCCCGAGTTGTGCGTCAGGTCCGCCCTCGATCGGATGGAGGGCGCAGGGAAGGCCGGGCGCTGGCCGCGCCCGTGGCCCGCCTGCAGCAAAAAAAGCAGGCGGCAGTCACCACAGGTCTGGCCGAAACACCCGGCCTTCCCTGCGCGACGGTTGGAACGGCTTATACGTGGTCTCCCTGGTGCGCCGGGCTTGTTGGCCACCATCACAGGCGCAATGCGTGAGCACCGCCACCCGCTTGATACCAGCGTCGGGGTATCAGGACCGCACGATTTCGCCGTGCGCAACGAACCGTTCGTCCGCGCGGCACGAAGCCACGCTGCGATTCCCTGCGCCCATCGCATCCCACCTCCCACGTCTCGTGACGGTCGCGACACGCCCCTCCGGCGGAAGCAGGATGGGAGATCATATACACGATTTCGGAAAAAATGAAACAAGAATATTTCGTCAAATCAAAATTCAGGTTTTCTGCTGACCCGGGGCTCGGCGCTTGCGCGTCGTCCGGCTGCGCGCGTGGCGCCGAGCAATGTGTCGATATCGTGCGTGTCGCGCGGCGCGCGGCATCAAGTTTTTCTGATCGCTGCGATCAGCGTTTGCGATTGGCGGCGAGGGATGGTGCTCTTTAGAAGGCTTCTAAATTGAATGCAGGAGAACCGAAAATGCGTCGACAGAAGCTCCCCCATGGTCTGCGGCTGACAGCGACGGCTGCTGGCCTGGCCGGGCTTGCATCGCTCATCGCGGTCGCCGCGCCCAGGGCGGAGACGCCGACACCGACCCCGGCGCCAGCCTACCTGCCGACCGTCAGCGACCTGATGATCGCGACCATCCAGCCGCGCCATCTCAGGCTCTGGATCGCCGGCCATAGCGGCAACTGGGCGTTCAGCGCCTATGAGCTCGGCAATCTCAAGGGCGCGTTCAACCGCGTCAGCCGGGCGCAGCCACTGGTCGAGGGCAATTCGTTTGCCGACATGACGACGGCCGTGACGCAGCAGCCGTTCGACGAACTGGCGCAGGCCATCAAGCAGAAGGACATCGGCCGCTTCGAGCGCTCCTATGCCGACCTCACCGCCGCCTGCAATTCCTGCCACCAGGCGCTCAATCGCGCCGCCGTGGTCATCAAGGTGCCGCAGACCGCCAGCGTTGCCGACCAGGACTTCACGGCCGGTGCGGAGTGACAGCAGGGGGACGGTGAGGCACGATCGGTCACGCGCCGTCCGGCGCTGCTGCCGGCCGGGGCCACGCGTGCGGATCAGCGAGGCGTGATCGACCCCTCGGTTTGTTGCGTGGGTTGATTCCAACCCGGAGAGATTGTGCCAACTCCGGGGGGGCGCTTTCCGGCGTCGCAGATCGGCGAAGTGCTCACATCCTCTCGCCTATAGCTTCACAACGATCTTGCCGAAGTGCGAGCCGGACCGGAGACGGGCGAACGCTTCGGGAGCGTCGTCAAAGTCGTAGACCCGATCGACGATCGGGTGGATCGCGTGTTCGGCCAGGAATCGATTCATGGCCGTGAAATGTTCGACCGAACCCACGGTGACGCCGATGATGTCGGCATTCTCCCACTGCAGGCGGGCGAGGTCGGGCTTGGGGCCGAACCCCGTCAAGACACCGATCTGGACGATCTTGCCACCCGAAGCGACCGACCGCAGCGATCGGTCGTAGGTGCCGGGGCCGCCGAGCTCGAGGACATGCGTGGCGCCTTCGCCGTCCGTCGCTTTCATCACGGCCACATCCCAATCGGGCGTGTCGCGGTAGTTGATCAGGATCGAGGCGCCGAGCGCCTGGGCGCGGGCGAGCTTCTCATCCGAGGACGAGATGACGATCGCGCGCGCGCCCAGCGCGGCCGCGAACTGAAGGCCGAACAGCGCGACGCCGCCGGTTCCCTGGACCAGCAGCGTGTCGGCCTTGCCCATTCCGCCACGGGTGATGAGGCCGTGCCAGGCCGTCACGCCGGCACAAGGCAGGGTCGCGGCTTCGATCGACGTGAGGTGCGCCGGCACGGGGACCAGCGCCGTCGCCGGCAGCACCACGTACTCCGCCAGCATGCCATCCATCGTGCTGCCGCCGAGGGCTGACGGAACATAGCTCGCCTTGAACGGCCCGGAAATCCAATCGCGAAAGAACGATGCGGCCACACGGTCGCCCGGGCGCCATTGAACGACATCGGAGCCTACGGCATCAACGATGCCTGCGCCGTCGGAGAGCGGGACGCGGCGGTCGAAACCGCCTTCACCCGCTCGGTCGAGGATCAGGAGGTCGCGGTAGTTGAGACTTGCCGCCTCGACCCGAATGCGGACCTCGCCAGGGGCGGGTTCAGGTTTGATGACGTCGGTGCGCACCAGGCGACCCGCGCCCGCATGGCCATTCAAATGATAGGCTTTCATCGTTGCTCCCGTCACAAGGGGACTCCACTTGGATGAGCACGATCTGTAAGGTCTGACAGCGCTGTCAGGGTCAAGAGGTTTTCAGGTGAAGATCGGCGAACTTTCCCGGAGGACGGGAGTCAGCATCCGGATGCTGCGTTACTACGAGGACGAAGGCTTGCTTGCGCCGCACCGAACCTCGTCCGGTTACCGCGACTACGGGCCGGCGGACGAGGAAGCCGTGCGCCGGATCAAACTGCTCGGCTCCGCCGGCATGACGCTCGAGACGATCAAGCAGTTGCTCCCCTGCGTGCGCAACAACCGTCCAGATTTCAGGCCTTGCGACAATTTGCGAAGAATACTGGCGCAGCAGGTCGGCCTCATCGATCAACGCATCGAGGCACTCAGCCAGAGCCGGACGATTCTCGCAGGCTTCATCTCGAGCGTGAACTGATCGCCGGATATCGAATGTCGACCGTGGGCGACGGATCGATCGAAGACGTCGACATTCACTCGCCTGCCCAGGGGGACCCGCATGAAGCTCTATTCGTTCTGGCAGTCGCTGGCGAGCTTTCGCGTGCGCATCGCGCTCAACCTCAAGGGCATCGCCTATCAGCAGGTCGCGGTCGATGTCGACCGGCAGCAGCATCGCGACGAGGCCTATGCCGCGCTCAACCCGCAGATGGCGCTGCCGGCGCTGGTGCTCGATGACGGCACCGTGCTGACGCAGTCGCTGGCGATCCTCGAATATCTCGACGAAGCCTGTCCGGGCGCGGCGCTGCTGCCTGCCGATGCCAAGGGGCGCGCGCGGGTAAGGGCACTGGCGGCGATGATCGCCTGCGATGCGCATCCGCTGACGACGCCGCGGGTGCAGCGCTATCTCACCGAGGTGCTGCACGTGGACGACGCGGCGCGCGCGGCCTGGCTCAGGCACTGGGCGGCGGAGATGCTGGTCGCGATCGAGGCCCAGCTTGCCGGCCATGTCGCGACCGGCCGGTTCTGCCATGGCGATGCGCCGACGATGGCCGACATCTGCCTCGCCGGCCACGCCGTCTTCGCGCGCAATAAAGGCCTCGACCTCGCCGCGACGCCGACGGTGCAGCGCGTCGTCGAGGCCGCGATGGCGCTGCCGGCGTTCGCGTCCGCCCATCCGCTGGCGCAACCCGACACGCCGGCGGCGCTGCGCCGCAATCCGGCGGTGTCGTAGTCGACGCCACGACCATCGGCGCTATCGCGCCGGCTGGCCGCCGTCCCGCTTCATCCAGTCGCGGAACTGCTCGAACAGGACCCTGGTCTCGTCCTCGCTCATCCGTCGGCCGCCGGTCGGCGCCCGCGTGCTCATCCACTCGTCGAACTGCTGCTTGACGGCGGCGCCGTCGGCCTGCGGCGGGCGCGTGCTGGCCAGCAGCTCCTCCGCGGCGCGGAAGCGGGTCCAGCCGGGCAGCGAGGAGGCGAGGTTGATCTCGTTCCATTTCGGATGGAACGGCGGCTGCTTGAACTGGTCGAACCGCTTGAACAGATAGTCGACGAAGCGCGCGACGCGGCGGTAGCGCTCGGTCTCCGGCGGCCAGTTGTAGACCGCCAGCACCTGCGGCACGCCGATGGTCTCGACGCTCTCGCCGGGCTTGAGCAGATTGGGGTAGTCCTGCGAGGTCAGCTTGGTCGGCACGTAGTAGTCCTGCAGGCTGCGCGCGAACGGAATCGGCAGGAAGTGGAAGCCCGGCTCCGGCTTGAACTTGGCGAACAGATCGGTCGGCTTGCCCGTGACGTGGACGACGCCGGCGATCTCGCCACTGCGCATCTTCTCCAGCGCCACCGAATTGTTGATGAACACCTTTTCCGCGCCGATCTTGAGCCGGTCGAACACGATGCCGCCGGTGAGGTTGGCGGCGCTGCCCACGGTGTTGAAGGAGACCTTCTTGCCGGCGAGATCCTCCAGCGTCCTGATCTCCGGGCGGACGTAGACATGCATCTCGTTGATGTAGAACGAGCAGATGTAGCGGATCCGGTTCTTGATGTTGGCGAGCGTGCCGTTGCGGACGAACTCGTCGAGCACGTCGGCCGAGGTGATGGTGACGTCGACGCCGCGCAGATACAGCAGGTCCTCGATGTTGCCGAGCGCGCCGTAGGTCACCATCGGCAGCACGCGCAGGTTCGGGCGGTCGTCGAGCACCTTGGCCATCTCGGCGGCAAAACGGATGTTGGTGCCTTCGAGCAGGCCGCCGGCGACGCCGACCGTCCATTCGTTGGACTCCTGCAGCTTGCCGCCTTCGCCGGCCGCAGCGGCCGTTGCCGCCGCCGGCCTTCCGGTCCGCGCCGTCTGTGCCATGGCCGGGAGCAACGGTGCCGCCAAACTCAATCCCGCCGCAACGACGCAACTCAACAACGCGACCCGCATGCCCCGAATTCCTCCGTTGCCGGCCACACCGCGATCGCGTGGCACGGTCGATTTTCGCGCATTATCTCCTTGGTTGATGAATCAGGTCTACTACTCGCCGGTTGGGCGCAACCGGGGCTGCTGCGAGGCGCATCCTCGCCGCCAAAAAGCCATAGGCTTGATTGCGCCTTGGTCTGGACGGAGAAACGCCGTGGTATCAGTCCGAGAGCCGCGCGCGAGATCGCACGCGGCCAAAATGGCACAGCGGAAATCGATGCAGCTTGCGGTTGCAGGGGGGCGGTCGAAGCCGAACGTTCGTGCGATCGGGCGTCGAGGGCTGCTGCGAGATCGAGGCCTTGGCACGGCGCGATCAGGCGCCGGCCTTGCTTCCCTTGGCGCAATAGTCCCGCCAGAACTGCCGATAGCCGGCTTCGACGCAGCGCGTGTAGTTGGCGACGTCGCCAGCCGCCGAGCGCGCGACCAGGCCGGGTAGTTCGGGCCGCAGCTTCACCAGCAGCTCGGGCTGCGCGGCAAAGCTCTTGGCGATCCGGATGTAGCCGTCATCATCGCCGGCGACCCAGTCGGCGAGGCCGGCCGCGGTCAGGATGCCGCCGGCGGCGCGCGAGGCCGCGCCGGCGCCGAGCTTGGCGACGACCGGCACGCCCATGTAGAGCGATTCGAACGTCGAGATGCCGCCGTTCTGCGGGAACGGGTCGAGCGAGACGTCGATGCGCTCGTAGGACTTGAGATGCTCGACGCGCTCGCTGGCGCCGAGGCAGAGGATGCGCGCCTCGGGCACGCCGTGTGCGACGAAGCGGGCGAGCAGCCCGTCGCGCACCGCGGGATCGTTCAGCGCGAGATGCTTGACGACGAGCTTCGCGTCAGGGATCTCGGCGAGCAGCCGCGCCCACAGCGCGATCGCCGCGTCGGAGATCTTGTCGATGCGGTTGTAGACGCCGAAGGTGACGTGGCCGTTCGTCAGCATCGGCAGCGGCGACGGCGGAACGTCGAGCACCGGATCGATCGTGATCACCGAGGGCAGGTCGTGGACGTGCTCGGCGAACAGCGGCCGGACGCTCTCGGGCACCGTGACCGGATCGGCGAAGAAGTAGTCCATGGTGGCAAGGCCCGTGCCGGTGCCGCTGCCCCAGGCCGTGACCTGGATCGGCGCCGGCTTGCGCGCGAACACCGGCATGCGCGTGCCCGTGGTGTAGCCGGAGAGATCGACCAGGATGTCGACGCCGTCGGCCTGGATGCGGTCGGCGAGCTCGTCGTCGGACAGGCTCGAGGCCTCGACCCAGACGTCGGCGATCGACTGGAACGTCGCGGTGTAGGAATCGTGCCGCGGCGAGGTCGAGTAGCAGTTGACCTGGACCTGCGTCTTGTCGTGGCCGCGCAGCACGGGCAGGAAGGCGAAGGCCGCCGAATGCATGCGGAAGTCGGCCGAGACGTAGCCGACGACGATGCGCCGGTCGGGATCGAGCGAACGCGGCGCAAGCTTGCGGCGCGGGAATTTGGAGCCGACCGCCATCCACCAATATTGCCGCGCCGCCTGCTGGACCGCGAAGTCGGCGCCGGGCAGGAAGTCGAGATAGAAGATCTTCTTGGTGATCGCCTCGTCATAGTCCGGCTGCACCGCGAGCGCCTGGTCGAACTGGGCGATGGCGCCTGCGACGTCGCCGAGCCGGCCGCGACAGGCGCCGAGCAAAGTGAGCGCGACCTGCGCCTTCGGATTGGTGTCGAGCACGCGCTTGCAGGCGGCCATCGCCTGCGCGACGTTGCCGTTGAGGATGCAGATCTGCGCCTTGCCCTGCCATCCCAGTTGCAGATTGGGATCGAGCGTCACGGCGGCGTCGAAATCGGCTTCGGCTTCCGCCGTGCGTCCGGAGATCATGTAGAGCCGGCCGCGATGCGCCCGCAGCTCGGCGTGGGCCGGGCGTGCCGCCAGCGCCGCATTGAAGGTCGCTTCCGCCAGCTCGAAATGGTGCAGCTCGAGATGGGCGAGGCCCTTGTTGACCGTGGCCTCGAAATGGTTCGGGTTGAAGGCCAGCGCGCGCTCGGCGCTGGCGGCAGCGGCGTCCCACCGCCGCAGCATCAGCTCGGCGACGCTGCGATTGCACCAGGCATCGACGTCGTCCGGCTTGAGCTCGAGGGCGCGGGTCGCGGCCGCGAGCGAGGCCTCGCCCTGTCCGAGCCGCAGCAGCGCGATCGCGAGGTTGCGCAAGGTGATCGGCGCATTCGGGCGCAGCGCCAGCGATCGCTCCAGCGCGGCGCGCGCCTCCTCGTAGCGCTCGCAATTGATCAGCGCCCAGCCGAGATTGGACTGCGCGTCGGCGGAATTCGGCTCCATCGCGACGGCCTGCGTCAGGAAGGCGGTGGCCTCGGCGAAGCGCGCCGATGACACCAGCGACACGCCGAGCAGATGCATGGCATCGAAGCAGCCGGGGACCTCCTGCAGCAGCTTCGCGCACAGCGCCTGCGCCTCCGCCTGGCGTCCGGCCTGGAAGGCCTTGTACGCCGTCGTCAGCTGCGTCTCGACGAGCTTCTTCTGCTTCTTTTCCTGCCGCGCCTTCTGGAAGGCGCGCGAACCGACGGTGCTCAAGGACTTGGGTCTCCGGACAGACAGGACGGCATGGCGTCGGACGCCGCAGCGGCGCGCTGCGGCCGGCAACCGGCCCGCCGCCATGCCCGGCGGCAGCAAAGCCCAGGATGTCCTGTGGTCGTCCGGTCGCCGGCCACGCGCAGCGCGACGCGGCGAAGCTTGCCCGCGCCATGGTTAGCAAATGGTTAACGGCACGATGGCGAACGGTCTTTGCGCCCGAATGACAGGGGCAGCTCGCGTACGGCGGATCAGCGCAGCGTGATCCGCCGCTTGCGGATGTCGCGCCGGGCTATAGGGGTCTTGCCAAGCTGTGCGCTGTCCACCTGCACAACATTGCAACGCACGCTCACTCGGTGCAGCCGTCGACCAGCACCAGCCGGCTCGTCGTGGTGCGGTGCCGGATCGCGAACAGCTCCTGGATGTCGGGATCGCTGAGAAAGCCGGTCGCGTTCTGCCGCGACGGGAATTCGAGGATCACCATCCGCTCCGGCGTCCAGTTGCCTTCGACCGGAGTCGGCATCGCACCTTGCACGATATAACGGCCGCCGTGCCTGGCGATGAAAGCGGGGATCGCCTCGATGTAGACCTTGAATGCTGCGAAGTCGTGAACGGCGAGATCGAGGACGAGATAGGCTTTCATGGCATGCTCCGCGCAGGGAGCCGCGATCATACGATCCGAACTTGGAAAGCAAACCGGCCACCGGTTCGTGGCCTGATCCATCCGCACGTCATTCCGGGCTCGCGCTGTCCGGCGACGTCGTCGCCGCGCGCGCCCCGGAATGGCGGTGGAGAAGGGGACGGCTCGAAACGCTGCCGCCTACTTGCCCTTCTCGATCTTGGTCACCGTGTAGCCGGAGGCGTCCTCGACCGCCTCGAACTTCACCTTGTCGCCGGCCTTGAGGCCTCTCAGCAGCGCAGCGTCCTTGACGCGGTAGACCATGGTCATGGCCCCGTCCATGCCAAGACTCTTGGCCGGGCCGTGGTGGAGCGTGATCTTGGCGTTGGCCTCATCGACCTTCTTGACGTCGCCGCTGATCGCCTCGGCGGCGAGGGCAGGGGTCGCGAGAGCGAGAACCAATGCGGCGGCGGTCGTGAGCTGAGAGAACGTCTTCATGATGTGTTTCCTTCTACTGGTGAACTCATGGCGAGGCGTAGGGCGAATGACGCGGCGATGATCCGCCCTACGCGTTGTCAAGACGGCTTCATCCGTCACTTCACGGCAACGTGGCCGGTCATGCCGAACTCGCGATGATCTGGGATCAGGCAGGAATATTCGAACGTGCCGGGCTTGGTGAACCGCCACAGCAGCTCGGCGGTCTTGTTCGGCGCGAGCCGGGCGCCGTTGGGCTCGTCGTGCTCCATATGCGGGTGCTTCTTCATGACCGCGGCGTGCTTCAGGTTCTCGGCCTTGGTGGCGAGCAGGAACTCGTGATCCTCCTTGCCGGTGTTGCGCAGCACGAAGCGGATCTGCTCGCCGCGCTTCACCTCGATGCGCGCCGGCGTGAACTCCATCTCGCTCAGCAGCACCTCGATGGTGCGTGACGGCTGTTTGGGATCACCCGGCTCACCGGCGGAATAGCCGCGCGATCCGTGCTGCTCATGGCCACGGGCCGGTGCTACGATCAGAGCGGCCGCCGCCATTGCGCTGATCGCGAATGCAGTCTTCATGGATATCTCCTGATGGTGGTCGTCGGTTGATGCGGTGTTTGGTGAATTCAGCGCTGGGTGCGGACCTGCGTCGGTGCGCCGTCGCTTCGCCGCACCGGCTCCGGCGCGCTTGCGACCTCGTAGGCCACGATGCCCTTGGGGAACTGATACGGGCCGGGATCGCGGTAGTCGTCGCGGGCGAGGCCCTCGCGCACCTTCACGGTCGTGAACATGCCGCCCATCTCGATCGGCCCGAACTGGCCGCTGCCGGTCATCATCGGCAGCGTGTTGTCGGGGGCCGGCATCTCCATGTTGCCCATCGCCATGCCGGTGTTGCCCATCACCATGCCGTCGGGCGCGAGCTTGCCGACGGCGGCGGCCAGCTCCTTGCGCGGCACGCCGATCAGGTTGCGCATGTCGTGGCCCATCGCATTCATCGTGTGATGCGACTTGTGGCAATGGAACGCCCAGTCGCCGGGGTTGTCGGCGGTGAAGTCGAGCACGCGCACCGCGCCGACCGGCACGTCGGTCGTGGTCTCCGGGAATTGCGCCGTTTCGGGAAGCCAGCCGCCGTCGGTGCCGATCACCTTGAACTTGTGGCCGTGGAGGTGGATCGGATGGTTGGTCATGGTGAGATTGCCGATGCGGATGCGGACGCGATCGCCGAGCCGCACCGGCAAGGAATCGATGCCGGGAAACACCCGCGCGTTCCAGGTCCACATGTTGAAGTCGGTCATCTCGGTGACCTTCGGCAGATAGCTGCCAGGCTCGATGCGATAGGTCGACATCACGAACACGAAGTCGCGGTCGACCGGCGGCGGCACGTTGTCGCGCGGATGCACGACGATCATGCCCATCATGCCCATCGCCATCTGCACCATCTCGTCGGCGTGCGGGTGATACATGAAGGTGCCGGCATGCTTCATCTCGAACTCGTAGACGAAGGTCTTGCCGGGCTTGATGTGCGGCTGCGTCAGTCCGCCGACGCCGTCCATGCCGCAGGGCAGGATCACGCCGTGCCAGTGCACGGTGGTGTATTCCGGCAATTTGTTGGTGACGAAGATGCGGAGCCTGTCGCCCTCGACCGCCTCGATGGTCGGGCCCGGCGATTGGCCGTTGTAGCCCCACAGATGCGTGGTCATGCCGGGCGCGAACTCGCGCGTGACCGGCTCGGCGACGAGATGGAATTCCTTCCAGTCGCCGTTCATGCGGAACGGCAGCGACCAGCCGTTGAGCGTGACCACCGGCTGATAGTCGGGGCCGGCGCTGGGATGCAGCGGCGGCTGCATCACGGTCTTGTCCATGGTCGGCGCCTCCGGAATGGAAGCAGCCTGGACGCGGCCGGAGACGGCGGAGGCGCCGGCCAGCGCCGCGGAGCCGAGCAGGGTTCGGCGGGACAACATGTTGGCTCTCCTCTCAGTCGTTGCTTGGCGCGAGCGCGCTCGCGGTCTGCTGTGCGCTGTCTTCGCCGCTCGCGACTCCGCCATTGACGGCGGCCGACAGCTCGGCCTCGGCGAGGAAGAAGTCTCTGACGGCGTCGATCGCGGCGCGGCGCGAGGCCAGGCGCTGCCGCGCCTCGAGCAGCAGCGCGAAGATGTCGACCTGCATGCTGGAATAGCGCAGCTGCATCTCCTCGCTGATGATCCGGCGCAGCGGCAGCACCTCGCGGGCGTAATGGCCGGCGATGTCGAAGGCCGCGCGGTAGCTGCGATAGGCGTCGCGCGCCTCGGAGCGGACGGTGACGGCGCGCTCGGTCAGGCGGTTGAAGGCGATGTTGTAGGTCTCGGCCGCCTGCCGCACGCGGACCTCGCCGCCGTCGAAGATCGGGATCTGGAACTGCACGTCGTAGCCGCGTTCGCGGATGATGCGGCCGTCGGGCTCGACGGTCTTGCGGTCGAGACCGGCGAGATCGAGCAACGTGACGAAGCGCGTCGCCTCGCTGAGCTGCAGCGCGGTGGCGAGCGCCGTGAGCTCGAGGCGGGCGACCTGCAGATCGATGCGATGGCCGACGGCATCGGCCTCGACGAAGGGCTGGCTCAGCGGGCGGCGCGGCAGCGCCGGCAACCGATCGGGCAGGCGGAAATTCAGATCGTCGCCCCACAGGCCCATCAGACGGATCAGCCGCTCGCGGGCGCTTCCTGCGGCACGGCGGGCGGTGGCGAGCTCGGCCGTGGTCTCGGCATAGAACACCTGCTCGCGCGCCTGATCGAGCCGGTTGAGCGCGCCGGTCTCGCCGAGCTTCGAGGCGAGCTTCGCGGTCGCCTCCGCGGCCGATTGCGCCTCGACCAGCAGGGCCACCAGCTCGTTGGCGGCGACGACGCGCACATGCGCGTGGCGCACTTCCGCGGCGAGCCGCAGCGTCGCCAGCGCGGCCTTCAATTGGGCCTGGCGAAACCGCTCGCGCGCGATCTCCGAGCGCAGCGGCAAGGTGGCGAGCGCCAGGATGTCGCCGGCGACCTGACGCTCGGCCTCCAGCGCGCCGTCGCCGCTGATGCGCATCAGGGAGAAGGTCGGGTTCGGCGGCAGGCTGGCCTCGACCATGTCCGCCTCGCTGAGCGCGAGCGCGTTGTAGGTCGCCTGCAGGCCCTTGTTGTTGAACAGCGCGACCTGCACGGCGGCATCAGCCGACAAGGGCCGGGCGAGCAGGCGGCGCGTCGCAGCGCGGACGCGTTCGGCGTCGTCATTGCCTCTCACCGAGGCGACCTCCTTGCCGGTGGTGTGGCCGGCGATGTCCGCGACGGCGCTCATGCCGCCGTCCGGCGAGAACGAGGCGCAGCCTGCGAGCGCAAGTGCTGCGGCGAGCGCCGCGAGCCTGATGGTCCCCTGCATGTGGCGCTCCTTAGCGGCTCGGCTCAGGGCGCGGTGCGCCGGGGTCGGTGCGCTGGCCATAGGGCGGCCGGCGCGGCCGGGCGCAGTGGCGTGTAGGGTCCGACGACGCCCGACATGCGCACGGGCGCAGCGTTCGCCGCCGGATCGGCCGGATCAGCCCCTGCTAACGCGACCGTGCGCGGCTGGCAGGCGGCGAGGCTCGTCGCGGCAAGCAGCGTCAATGCGCTGGCGACGACGGAGAATGGCAGGCTGCGCCGCGCCGGACATGCGGCAGCGGGCGTCGCCCTGGATTGCGACAACATGAGGTATCCTTGGTCTGATGAAACGCGAGCGGCCGCGCGTCATTTGCGCGCGAAGCCGGGGTCGTTCGCTCAGGCCAGGACGATGGGGGGACGGTACAGGCGCGGCGGCGTGCGGCCGGGCAGGCCTTCGTCGCGCGCAACGACGCCGGTGGCAGCGAGGCGGGCGGGGAGGGCGACTGCCGGCAGCGTGGCGGCCAGGCCCACGGCGCACATCATGGCGCAGCACGGGCCCGGCATCTTGCCATGATCGTGGTGCGACGGTGCGGAAGCTGGAGCGTGCATCCCGGCGTCTGCGACAGGGTGAGCATGATGATGGACGTGCGCCGCAATTGTCTGTGGCATCGCCGTCATGACCATCTCGTGGCGAGCCGCATCATGAGGCGAGACCACAGCGCCAACGACGGTCTCGTCGAGACAGGGCGCCGCCCCCGCGCCGAGCGCGAGCGCCACGCCGGGGCTGACCACGCAGACGAGGTAAGCAAGGACGAGCAGCCGTCCTGCCACCATCAGCATCTTTCGTGTCAGTCCCAACGACATGCGCGGCCAATCACTCCAACCCGGCGCGCAACCTAATGATAAAGCGTTGCGCCGCCAAGAGGGCCGAACCGTGATCGTGCAGATCCCTCCTGTTGCGCTGCTTCTGCATGCCCATTGCCGCAGCAATGTGGCTTGACCTGATGCGGTGCGGCAACGAAGTTGCTGAAATCGTGCACGGACCCAATACAAGATTCGAGGAAGCGCCTCATTTCATTCCGGACTCGCGCCAAGCCTGGGCGCGGCTGGCGCTTGCGCTTGTCATCGGTTCCATCGGCGGCGCCGGGATGTGGACCGTCGTCGTCGTCCTGCCGGTCGTGCAGGCCGAGTTCGCCGCCAGCCGCGGCGCGGTCTCGCTGGCCTACACGCTGACGATGTTCGGCTTCGGCCTCGGCGGCGTCATCGTCGGCCGGATCACCGACCGCTTCGGCATCGTCACCGCAATGGCGCTTAGCATCGCGACGACGGCCGCGGCCTATCTGCTCGCCGGCGCCTCGGTGACGCTGTGGCAGTTTCAGGCGGTGTATTTCCTGGTCGGGCTCGGCTCGTCCGTCACCTTCGCGCCGCTGATGGCGGAGGCGTCGCACTGGTTCGTGCGCTATCGCGGCCTCGCCGTCACCATCGTCGCCTCCGGCAACTACGTCGCCGGCACGGTGTGGCCGCCGCTGGTGAATTGGGGCGTGCAGCAGATCGGCTGGCGCGCCAGCCATGTCGCGCTCGGTGTCTTCTGCGCGGTGACGATGAGCGCGCTGCTCCTGGTGTTGCGCGCCCGCATGGATGGCGCCGGCGCGCAGAATCATGCCAGCGCGGCGCCGCCGCAACTGGAGTTGCCGATCTCCACCAATGCGCTGACGGTGCTGCTCAGCGTCGCCGCGATCGCCTGCTGCGTGGCGATGGCGATGCCGCAGGTGCACATCGTCGCCTATTGCGGCGACCTCGGCTACGGCGTCGCCATCGGCGCGCAGATGCTGTCCTTGATGATGGCGCTCGGCATCGTCAGCCGGATCGGCTCCGGCTTTCTCGCCGATCGCATCGGCGGCGTCAGGACCTTGCTGATCGGCTCGCTGGCGCAGGGTTTTGCGCTGCTGTTCTATCTGTTCTTCGACGGCCTGACGTCGCTCTATCTGATCTCGGGCATGTTCGGCCTGTTCCAGGGCGGTATCGTACCGAGCTATGCGATCATCGTGCGTGAGGCGATGCCGGCGCGCGAGGCCGCCACCCGGGTCGGCATCATCATCTTCGCCTCGGTGTTCGGCATGTCGTTCGGCGGCTGGGTCTCGGGCGTCATCTTCGACGCCACCGGGTCCTATTCGGCGGCCTTCGCCAACGGCGTCGCGTGGAATGGTCTGAACTTGGCCATCGTCGTGACGCTGCTGATCCTGGCACGACGGCAACACCGGCTGGCAGCCTGAAACAAGAGGCGTTGCACGAGAGCCACAGCCGGAGTCCAATATCCGGCTTATATGCACGTCGTCATACAAAATCCCGGCGGCCGCCGCAAATCGATCGAATCACGTCACGCAACTATGGAACTCGATCGGAGCCGATCGCGGCCATTTGGCCTCGGGCGCGCTCCGCATCGCGAGGTTGGTTGTCGCGAGGTCTCAGCCGAGGCCGCGGTCGCCCGTCGCATGCCTGACGCAGGCAGGCCTCGAGGTGAATGCTCCGGACGGGTCGAGAACGCTGCGGCGGCATCGCGATGGTGCAGGAGGCCGTTGCGCTATGTCCATCGTCACGAAGGCAGCTTCGCAAGTCGCGCTCGCCGCGCTCGCAGCCGGACTCATGCTGAGCCAGGCATCGGCGCAGGCCTGGCCGCAGCTGCAACAACAACCGCCGCAGCCGCCGCGCCCGGCAGCGACCCGCTCCATCATCGTGCCCGTCGCCCCGGCTGCGCGGCCGAACGGCGCACCCGTGATCCCCGCGCCGCCACGTCCCGCCGGCCTGCCGGCGTCGCTGTCGCCCGCGCCCGGCAGCGGGCCGGACGTGTGGCGGCTGCCCAACCCGACCGATGTCAACGACGGCACCGTCACCGTCATCACCGCGCCGGCCGGCGGCGCCACCTCCGTGTTTGGCTCGGACATGGCGCGCGTGCTCGATGATCAGACCAACGTCCGCGTGCTGCCGGTGCTCGGCAAGGGACCGGTGCGCAACGTCTCCGATATTCTGTTCCTGAAGAGCATCGACATGGGCGCGGTCGCCGCCGACGTGCCCGAATTCTACCGCCTGCAATACGGCATTCCCGACATCACCTCGCAGCTCCGCTACATTGCGCGGCTCTATCACAACGAGATCCATGTCATCGCGCGCTCCTCGATCCGCTCGATCTTCGATCTCAACGGCAAGCGCGTCATCGCGCCGACCGATGTCGGCTTCTATTCCGCGCGCGTGATCTTCAACCGGCTGGGTCTGACGGCGTCATTCGACTACGCGACCGATGACGCCAAATCGATCCAGAAGCTGATCGATGGCGACGCGGACGCCTACATCGTCTCCACCGGCAAGGTGTTCCAGCTCGCCCGGAACATCAGGAACGACAACCGCGCGCTGCACCTGGTGACGATCCCCTACGACCGTCGGCTGCAGGACCTCTATCTGCCGACGACATTGTCCTCCGAGGAATATCCGAACCTGCTCAACCCCGGCGAGACGATCGAGACGGTGGCGATCGGCATGCTGCTCGTCAGCTACAATTGGCCGGAGAATACCGAGCGCTACCGAAAGGTGGCGCGCTTCGTCGAGGCGTTCTTCGCCAACTACGACGAGTTCATGAAGCCGCCGCGGCATCCGAAATGGCGGGAGTCGAGCATCGTCGCCGCGATCCCGAACTGGAAGCGGTTCAAGGCCGCGGACGAGTGGCTGCTGGCGCACAACATGGTGCCGCGACCGCAGGTCGCCGACGTGCGCCAGACCCAGTTCGAGAGCTTCGTGCGCCAGAGCGGGGGACAGCTGTCGAACGATCCGGCTGAGCGCAGCGCTCTGTTCCGCCAGTTCCTGCAATGGCGCCAGCAGCATGGCGGGCCGCCGACGCCGTCGCGCTGAGCTGTCAGCTCGCGGTTGTCTACTTCGCGAGCTCTTTCGAACGCGCCGTGGCCGCGGCGACCGCCTTGGTCAGCAGCGGCTGGAAGCCGTCGGCTCCCATCAGCACCGACAGCGCCGCCGCTGTGGTGCCGCCCGGCGACGTGACGTTCTGGCGCAGGGTGGCGGACGGCAGGTCCGATTGGCGCAGCAGCTCGCCGGCGCCCGACACGGTGTGGCGCGCGAGCTTCGTCGCCAGGGACTCGGGCAGGCCGGCGGCGACGCCGGCGCGGGCGAGTTCCTCGGCGAGCAGGAACACATAGGCGGGCCCCGAGCCGGACACGGCAGTCACCGCGTCCATCAGCGCCTCCTCGTCGACCCATTCCACTGCGCCGGTGGCACGCAGCAGCGCGTCCGTCAGCCCCCGCTGCGCGGCGCTGACGTTGCCGGCCGGCACGGCCACGGTGATGCCGCGGCCGATCGCGGCGGGCGTATTCGGCATCGCGCGCACGACCGCGCCGCCGATCGTTTGCTGCAGGCCGGCGATCGTCGTCCCCGCCATGATCGACAGCACCAGCGTCGCGTCGCCGACCCACGGCTTCAAGGCGGGGCCGGCGTCGGGGAACATCTGCGGCTTGACGGCAACGATGACGACCTCGGCCGGCGCAGTTGCCGTCGGATTGAGGCGGACGCCTCGGGCCTTTAGCGCCGTGATCTCGGCCGACGGCATCGGCTCGATCACGACCACGCGCGCGGGATCAAGGCCGCCGGCCAGCCACCCGGTCAGCATCGCCCCGCCCATCTTGCCGGCGCCGGCCAGCACGATGGTGCCGGTGAGCTGATGAAGCAGGTTGTTGTCCGCTGATGTCACGACGCACTCCGCTGTCGTCTCTGCGAAAGCAGGGACCCATAACCACCGGCGGTTCTAGTGGAGCAGGGGCAGAGCGACAAGCGTCGCGCGCCACACGGACATCACGCGGTATGGGTCCCTGCGTGCGCAGGGACGACACCGCGTGTGATGGAGCGGCGGCGGCTTACGCCTCGCCCTCTGTATCGAACAGCGCCGCCGCCATGGCCTCCTGGGTCGACTTGCCGGCCCAGACCACGAACTGGAAGGCCGGGAAATAGCGCTCGCAGGCGTGGATGGCGCCCGCCAGCATGCTCTCGCATTGCAGTCCCGACGCGGTGATCCCGCCGGGCAGCACCAGGGCCTGGCGGTGCATCACCATGCCGGTGTGGGTCCAGATGTCGAAATGGCCGAGCCAGAGCTGCTCGTTGATCGCGGCGATCAGCCGCTGCACCTCGGCGCGGCGCGCCTCGGGAATCTTCATGTCGAAGGCACAGGCCAGATGCAGCGCCTCGATCTCCGCCATCCAGGTGAAGGAAAGCTGATAGTCGGTCCACTGGCCCTTGGAGGCGATCGTGATCTCGTCCTCGCCGGAGCGCTCGAACATCCAATTATTGTCGGCCGCAATTGTCTCGACCACGCTCAGCGGATGATCTGCGGAATCGATAGTGCTTTCGAGCAGGGACATGCCGTCTCGACCTCGTCTTCTTGATCTCGTTGGTACATACGCGGCGACCCGGCCCACGCCCTCTTGGCGCTTCGCGACCCGGCTTGCAGTCCCGGAGGTACCCCGAGGCGTGCGAGGACAAACTGATGTGATTTGCGGAATCTGCGCAACGGGGGGGCGAGTCCGTCCACAGCCAAACACCGCTTCGTCCACAACTCCTGTCCGGCCTGTGGAATCATCGGCGAACGAGAACAAAACGGAATCGGACACGCCGCAGCCGCTCGGTCTGAGGTGATTTGGCCGCAGGAACGGCCGTGAGCGTCTGCATGGCCGCCCGTCGCGGACCGCGGGCGTGAGGCCTTGCCGCAGCCGCCGACCGCCTGCATAGTTCATTCAGGCCGTCCATCCGGGCGGCCGATGTTCTCAGGGCGGGGCGAAATTCCCCACCGGCGGTAAGCGTTCTCGGTCGAGCGCGAGCCCGCGAGCGCCTTCTCGGCAAGGCACGGTCTGGAGAATTCTGTTCTCCGGAACGTGTCGCGCAGAGAAGGGTCAGCAGATTCGGTGCGATTCCGAAGCCGACGGTCACAGTCCGGATGAAAGAGAACGGGTCCCGGCACCCCGCGCAATCCAGCGTGGGGGCGTCGTCGTTCCGTGTGCCCTGATTCTGGTCTCTGACGAGGACAACCATGAATCAGATGTTGCAAGACGCGCCTACTGATACGCCCACCGACACCATCACCGCAGGAACGTCGCCGCCGGCGGATACGCCGGTCGCGTCACCGCCCGACGAGTCGCCACCGGCGCCGTCGCATCCGCGCTTCAGCAAGCCGCAGCGCGTCGCCTTCGTGCAATCGGCCTGGCATCGCGACGTCGTCGCCGAATGCCGTCTGGCCTTCCTCGACGAGATCGAGGCGCGCCACATCCCGCGCGATCGTGTCGACATCTTCGAGGTGCCGGGCTCGTTCGAGATCCCGCTGCATGCGCAGCTCCTGGCCAAGACGCGGCGCTATACAGCGATCGTCGCGGCCGGCCTCGTCGTCGACGGCGGCATCTACCGCCACGAATTCGTCGCCGACACCGTCATCAAGGCGCTGATGGACGTGCAATTGCGCACCGAGGTGCCGGTGTTCTCCGCGGTGCTGACGCCGCAGCAATTCCACGAGACGCAGGCGCATTTCGAGTTCTTCCGCAAGCATTTTGCGACCAAGGGCATCGAGGTGGCGACCGCCTGCGCCGAGACGCTGCTGAGCCTGGAGCGGCTGCGCAGCCAGGTCGCGGCGGGGATTATCTGAGGCGGACGGTGTGTGGCCGGTCACGGCCGGCCACACATGCTTCAGTGTCGGGAGCCGAGGTCTCACCGCGACGGCGGCCTGCTCCCCTCCCCCTTGCGGGGAGGGGTTGGGGGTGGGGGTCTCCGGGTGCTGAACTTGGTGATGCGCACCGTTGTATTTACCGATCTAGGACGGACTCAATGATGCGAGTCGTTGCCGTCGTGCTCCGCAGAATTCGATTGGTCATCAGCTAAGGTACGACTCGGGGACCCCCACCCCCAACCCCTCCCCGCAAGGGGGAGGGGAACTCACCGCGTTCGCCGCTCCAGATCGAATCCAACGTCTGGCGCCACGCCAATCAAGCTTGCCGCCCTCGCTTGTCCCCCAGCGACAACACGCCCCCTCACGCTCCCCGCCTTGTGTTGTCAATTTCCTCGCCACCCCTGTAAAATCTCCCCTGGGAGGAGGCTGGCCCGTGGCGACGGGCGGCCGACAAGGATGATCGAAGGATACGATCCTTATCTCGTCGCGCTCTCGGTCGTGATCGCGAGCCTGGGTGGCTATACCGGTTTCAGTCTCACCGCGCGCATCCGCAGCGGGCCGGGAGAGAATGCGCGCGTGCTGCTGTCCGGCGCCGCCGGCATTCTGGCTGTGGGCATCTGGACCATGCATTTCGTGGGCATGATGGCGGCGCCACTGCCGCCTGATGCCGTCTATCTGGTGCTGCCGACCATCATCTCGTTCCTGATCTGCGCGCTCGTGATCGGCATCTCGCTGTTCTTCGTCAGCATCGGCGATCCCTCCCCCCGGCGCGTCGTCCCTTCCGCGCTGCTGCTCGGCGCCGGCATCGCCAGCATGCATTATGTCGGCATGCACGGCCTGTCCGGCTCATTCGGGTTGACGCATGATCCGGCGCTGGTGGCGCTGTCGGTGGCGATTGCGATCGGCGCCGCCTATGGCGGCCTGCGCATCTTCCTTGCGCGGCAGGACGGGCTACGGCTCGCCATCAGCGCGGTTGCGTTCGGCATCGCCGTGTCCGGCATGCATTACACGGCGATGCTGGGAATGCATGTCGTGCCGATGGGCGAGGGACACCACCACGCCGCACCGGGACTTGCTGCGTCGCCGCAAGCGCTCGCGATCGTCGTCGCCGTGCTGTGCTTCGTCATCGCCGCCGGATTTTTGCTGTCGCTGGTGCCGGACCCGCGCCGTCAATCGCAGCCGATGCCGGCCGTTGCCGAGGCTGCGCCGCAATTGGCGCCGGAGCCGGCCGCGACGGCGGCCGAGCCGGTGGTCGAGGTCGCCGCCATGAGCCGGGCGACGGCGGCGCCGCTGGGGGGCATCGGCCAGCCGCCGCGCGCGACCGCGGCGCGATTGCCGCTGGAGGGCGCCAACGGCACCCATTTCATCGATGCCGGGGACGTGCGCAGCGTGCGCGCCGATGCGCACTACACGCGGATCCACGACGGCACCCGCGAGCGGATGTGCCCATGGTCGATCTCCGAGGCCGAGGCGCAGCTCGATCCCGGCCGCTTCATCCGCGTGCACCGCAGCCACATCGTCGCGATCGAGCATGTGATCTACGTCGGTCGCGAAGGCGAGGGCGCGATCATCGAGCTCGATGGCCCCTCGAAGCCGCGCGTGCCGGTGAGCCGCGCCAAGGTCGCCGAGGTCAAGGCGCGGCTCGGGCTGCGGCGGCCGGCCTGAGTTCAGCGCTCGTTTCGCTGCTGCAACAGAGCGCCGCCATTCTCCCCAACGCATGCAACACCGCGCGCGCGTCTTGCGCGGCCGCTCACGCCGTCACTCGCGCGATTGGGTCGCCCTCGCTGACGCAATTCGTGCGCGATCAGCCGCAATTCGTGCGATTTCGCCGCTCTCCGTGCCGGCTTCGTTGCGCGGCCAGCGATCCCGATCGACGCTCCGCGCCAATCCGCGATGCGTCCGCGTTCGCACTTCGCTCTCGCAGCACGAACGCCCGCCGCAACAACGCGACGGCCTTGCCGATAAGGCAGGCCAGCACAGGAGAGGAAATGTCATGATTCCTGGCCCGTTCGACTATCACCGGCCGGCGAGCGTCAGCGATGCGATCAAGCTGCTCGCCGACCTCGGCGATGACGCGCGACCGCTCGCCGGCGGCCACAGCCTGCTGCCGATGATGAAGCTGCGACTGGCGACCCCGGCGCATCTGATCGATCTGCACGGCATCGCCGGGCTCAAGGGCATCCGCCGCGATGGCGACCGCATCGTCATCGGCGCGATGACCACGCAGGCCGAGCTGCTGGCCTCGACCGAGATCGGAGCCAGCCTGCCGATCCTGCACGAAACGGCGCTTTTGATCGCCGATCCGCAGGTGCGCTACCGCGGCACGCTCGGCGGCAACGTCGCCAATGGCGATCCCGGCAACGACATGCCGGCGCTGATGCTGGCGCTCGATGCAAGCTACCGTCTGGAGGGGCCGAACGGCGCCCGTGAGGTCGCGGCGCGGGAATTCTACCAGGGCGCCTATTTCACCGCGCTGGAGCCGGGCGAGATCCTCACCGGGATGAGCATTCCCGTTCCGCCTGCGGGACACGGCTACGCCTATGAGAAGCTGAAGCGCAAGGTCGGCGACTACGCGACCGCCGCGGCGGCCGTCGTGCTGACCATGGCCGGCGGCAAGGTGGCGAGCTGTGTGATCGCACTCACCAATCTGCACGAGACGCCGCTGCTCGCGACCGACGCGGCCAACGCCGTGATCGGCACGGCGCTCGACGATGCCGCGCTGAAGGCCGCCGCGACGGCGGCGCGCGCGATCATGCAGCCGGCGTCCGATGCGCGCGGCCCGACCGAGTACCGCATCCATGTCGGCGGCATCATGGTGATGCGCGCCCTGCAGCGCGCGGCGAGCCGGTCGAAGTAACAGCGTTAGCGGACACCGCGGCCCGGCATGCGGTGCTACCTCGCCACGCGGCGAGCTCTCTCATCTCCCTCCCCCCTTGTGGGGGAGGGGCGGGGAGGGGGGTAGCCCCAAGCGAGACTTCCGCCGTGGACCCCCACCCCCGACCCCTCCCCGCAAGGGGGAGGGGAGCTCACCGCCCGGGAGGCTGATAGCCGGGCCAAAGCTCAAACAAATTTCAAGGGAGCACCAAATGCCCAAAACCCATATCACGATGAAGGTGAACGGCAGCGAGGTCGAAGGCCTCGCCGAGCCGCGCACGCTGCTGGTTCATTTCCTGCGCGAGCAGGCGCAGCTCACCGGCACCCATATCGGCTGCGAGACAAGCCATTGCGGCGCCTGCACCATCGACATCGACGGCATGAGCGTGAAGAGCTGCACCATGCTCGCGGTGCAGGCCAACGGCTGCGAGATCACCACGATCGAGGGCATGGCCAACGCCGACGGCACGCTGTCGCCGCTGCAGGAAGGCTTCCGCATGATGCACGGCCTGCAATGCGGCTTCTGCACGCCCGGCATGATCATCCGCGCGCATCGGCTGCTGCAGGAGAATCCGTCGCCGACGGAGGCGGAAATCCGCGCTGGCATCTCCGGCAACATCTGCCGCTGCACCGGCTACCAGAACATCGTCAAGGCGATCCAATACGCCGCCGCCAAGATCAACGGCGTGGAATTCCAGGAGGCCGCGGAATGAACGACCTGACTCCCACGCGGGAACAACGCGAAGCCGCGCTCGAAGGCATGGGCTGCCGGCGCAAGCGCGTCGAGGACATCCGCTTTACCCAGGGCAAGGGCAACTACGTCGACGACGTCAAGCTGCCGGGCATGCTGCACGGCGACTTCGTGCGCTCGCCGCATGCGCATGCGCGGGTGAAGGCGATCCACACCGAGGAGGCGCTGAAGGTGCCCGGCGTGCTCGCGGTGATCACCGCCGAGACCCTGAAGACCGTCAACCTCGCCTGGATGCCGACCTTGGCCGGCGACGTGCAGATGGTGCTCGCCGACGGCAAGGTGCTGTTCCAGAACCAGGAGGTCGCCTTCGTCGTCGCGACCGACCGCTATGCCGCCGATGACGGCGTCTCCAAGGTGGTCGTCGAATACGAGCCGCTGCCGGTGCTGGTCGATCCGTTCAAGGCGATGGACCCGGACGCGCCGGTGCTGCGCGAGGACCTTGCCGGCAAGACCTCCGGCGCACACGGCCCACGCAAGCATCACAACCACATTTTCGAATGGAGCGTCGGCGACAAGGAGCTCACCGACGCCGCGTTCAAGAAGGCCGACGTCACCATCAAGGAGATGATCTCGTATCACCGCACCCATCCGTCGCCGCTCGAGACCTGCCAGTGCGTCTGCGCGTTCGACAAGATCAAGGGCGAGCTGACGATCTGGGGTACCTTCCAGGCGCCGCATGTCATCCGCACCGTGGTGTCGCTGATCGCCAAGATCCCGGAGCAGAAGATCCACGTCATCGCGCCGGACATCGGCGGCGGCTTCGGCAATAAGGTCGGCGCCTATCCCGGCTATATCTGCGCGGCGGTGGCCTCGATCGTCACCGGCAAGCCGGTGAAATGGGTCGAGGACCGCATCGAGAACCTGACCGCGACTGCCTTCGCCCGCGACTACCACATGACCACGGAGATCGCGGCGACCAAGGACGGCAAGGTCACCGGCCTGCGCGTCCACGTGCTCGCCGACCACGGCGGCTTCGACGCCTGCGCCGACCCGTCGAAATGGCCCGCCGGCTTCTTCAACATCGTCACCGGCTCCTATGACTTCCCGGTCGCGCATCTCTCCGTCGACGGCGTCTACACCAACAAGGCGCCGGGCGGCGTCGCCTATCGCTGCTCGTTCCGCGTCACCGAGGCGGCCTATTGCATCGAGCGCGGCATGGACATTCTCGCGCAGAAGCTCGGCATGGACCCGGCGGAGCTGCGCCTGAAGAATTTCGTCAAGCCGGAGCAGTTTCCCTATCACTCGGCGCTCGGCTGGGAGTACGATTCCGGCGACTACCACACCGCCATGCGCAAGATGATGGAAGCGGTGGACTACGCAGGCCTGCGCAAGGAGCAGGCCGAGAAGCGCGCGGCGTTCAAGCGCGGCGAGACCCGTGAGATCATGGGCATCGGCGTCTCCTTCTTCACCGAGATCGTCGGCGCCGGTCCGTCGAAGAACTGCGACATCCTGGGCATCGCGATGTTCGATTCCTGCGAGATCCGGCTGCACCCGACCGGCGCCGGCATCGCGCGGATGGGCACCAAGAGCCAGGGCCAGGGGCACGAGACCACCTGGGCCCAGATCATCGCCAGCGAGATCGGCATTCCCGCCGACAACATCATGGTCGAGGAGGGCAACACCGACACCGCGCCTTACGGCTTGGGCACCTACGGCTCGCGCTCGACGCCGGTGGCAGGTGCGGCCATCGCGATGGCCGCGCGCAAGATCAAGGCCAAGGCGCAGATGATCGCGGCCTACAAGCTCGAGGTCCATGAAGACGATCTCGAATGGGACATCGACGGCTTCCGGGTCAAGGGCCTGCCCGAGAAGGTGATGTCGATGAAGGACATCTGCTGGGCGGCCTACAACTCGGTGCCGCCCGGCATGGAGCCGGGGCTGGAGGCGGTGAGCTATTACGATCCGCCCAACATGACCTATCCATTCGGCGCCTATCTCTGCGTGATGGACATCGATGTGGATACGGGCGTGTACAAGGTCCGACGCTTCTATGCGCTGGATGATTGCGGCACCCGCATCAACCCGATTATCATCGAGGGCCAGATCCATGGCGGCCTCACCGAAGCCTTCGCCATCGCGATGGGCCAGGAGATCCGCTACGACGCCGAGGGCAATGTCGTCACCGGCTCGTTCATGGACTTCTTCATGCCGACCGCGGTGGAGACGCCGCATTGGGAGACCGACTTCACGGTGACGCCTTCGCCGCACCATCCGATCGGCGCCAAGGGCGTCGGCGAAAGCCCCAATGTCGGCGGCGTGCCGGCGTTCTCCAATGCGGTCAATGACGCGTTCTCGTTCCTGGGCGCGACGCACATCCAGATGCCCCACGACTTCTGGCGCAACTGGCAGGCGGCGAAGAATTTGGGTGTGGTGGCGTAGACTGAAGGCGCTGGCGTTTACCGCGCGAGCGGTGCGTTCCCTCCCCCCTTGTGGGGGAGGGCTAGGGAGGGGGGTACCCCACGGGCAGTGTGCCGTGGAGACCCCCACCCCCAACCCCTCCCCACAAGGGGGAGGGGAGTTCACCTCCGATGACGCTGCAGTCGAACTTGACATGAAAGCCCGCGACGACATCGCGCAATCGCTCTCCGCTTGCGGCTATATCGCCGACGGCGAACTGGCGACCGCGATCGCTCTGATGCAGCTCCTCAGGCGGCCGCTGCTGCTGGAAGGCGAGGCCGGCGTCGGCAAGACAGAGGTCGCCAAGGCGCTCGCCTGCGTGCACGGCAGCGAGCTGATCCGTCTGCAATGCTATGAAGGCCTCGATCAGAGCTCCGCGCTCTACGAGTGGAACTACCAGCGCCAGCTGCTCGCGATCGAGGCGCATCGCGGCCAGCCGGACACCATCGAGGACCAGATCTTCTCCGAGAAATATCTGCTGGAGCGGCCGCTGCTTGCGGCGATCCGCCGCGCCACGCCGCCGGTGCTGCTGATCGATGAGATCGACCGCGCCGACGACGAATTCGAGGCGTTCCTGCTGGAGCTCCTGTCGGACTTCCAAGTCTCGATTCCGGAGCTCGGCACCATCAAAGCAATCAGCATCCCGCACGTGGTGCTGACCTCCAACGGCACCCGCGAATTGTCCGACGCGCTGCGCCGGCGCTGCCTCTATCACTACGTCGACTATCCCGACGTCGATCGCGAGGCGCGCATCATCCTGGCGCGGATCGACGGCGCCTCGGCGCAACTGGCCCTGCAGATCGCGCGCCTCATCGACTCCTTGCGCAAGGAGGAACTGCGCAAGGTGCCCGGCGTCGCCGAGACGCTGGACTGGGCGGCGGCACTGGTCGGGCTCGACGTGCGCGATCTCAAGGACCAGCCGGAGATGGTGCATGACACCTTGATGTGCCTGCTCAAGACCCATGAGGACCGCGCGCGGATCACGCGCGAGGTCACGGCGCGGCTGCTGGGGAAGGTCGCATGAGCTGCTGTGGCACCACGCCCGACCACGAGGACATGAACGCGGTCGCGCGGCTGGTCGCGGGACGCCTCGGTGCATTTCTCAAGACGCTGCGCGACAACGGCTTTGCGGTCGGCCTGTCGGAGGGGCAGGATGCGGCGGCCGTGATGAGTGCGGGCTATGCCGACAGGCCCGGCCTGTTGCGCTCCGCCTTCAAGCACCTGTTTTCGGCGCGCAAGAGCGAGTGGGATCGCTTCGACGGCCTGTTCGACGCGTTCTGGCTCGGCAAGCGCGTGCGCTCGCGCTCGCTGGTCGCCGGCGCGACGGCGAGAGCGAACAGCCCGTCCCTGAAGAGTCTGCAGGATGCGAATGCCGGTCAGCCGGAGCCTCACGGCGCGACCGATCAGATTCCCTCTGACGAAACCCCACGCGACGCGGGCGGCGAGGGCCTGCGCGAAGGGGCATCGCGCGTGGAGTCCATCAGCGATACCGACTTCCGCAAGCTCGCAGATCCCGACCAGGTCGCGCTGGCGCACGAGGCCGCGGCGCGGCTCGCCCGGGCGATGCGGACACGGCTGACGCGCCGCGATCAGTTGCGGCGCAAGGGCGAGCGGCTCGACCTGCGCCGCACCATCCACCGCAACATCAGCCATGGCGGCGTGCCGATTGCGCTGGTGCACCGGCGACGCAAGCACAAGCCGCTGCGGCTGGTGGTGCTGCTCGACGCCTCCGGCTCGATGAGCCCCTACACCGCGGTGTTCCTGCGCTTCATCCACGGTGTGCTCGACGCCTTTCATGAGGCCGAAGCGTTCCTGTTTCACACCCGGCTTGCCTATGTCTCGGATGCGATGAAGGAGAAGGATGCCGCGCGGGCGCTCGACCGTCTCTCGATGATGGCGCAGGGCGCCGGCGGCGGGACGCGGATCGGCGAGAGCCTGCAGACCTTCAATCGCTGGCACGCGCCGCGCGTCATTCATTCGCGGACCTGCGTGATGATCGTCTCCGACGGCTACGACACCGGTGACCCAGCCTTGCTCGGCCGCGAGATGGCGCAGCTGTCGCGCCGCTGCCGCCGCATCGTCTGGCTCAATCCGATGCTCGGCTGGGACGGCTATGCGCCGGAAGCGCGCGGCATCAAGGCCGCGCTGCCCTTCGTCGATCTCTACGCGCCCGCGCATACGTTGAGCTCGCTCGCGGCGCTCGAGCCGTATCTGGCGAGGTTGTGAGGATGCGGATGCGCGGCATCGTTGTGAGCTCAAGGCGCGCTGTCGCAGCATCGGTGGTGCGCTCCCTCCCCAACAAGGGGGGAGGGAACATACCTTCTCTGTCGAAGCAGTGTGCTTCCGACAGTCCGCAGAGGAGGCAGTCATGACCGCTGCTCCCGAACTGCTCGATCTCGCCGCGCAACTGAAAGCCAACGACGAGAGCTTCGTGCTCGCCACCGTCGTCCGTACGGTGTCGGTGACCGCCGCGAAGGCCGGCGCCAAGGCGATCATCCGCCCCGACGGCAGCATCGTCGCGGGCTGGATCGGCGGCGGCTGCGCCCGCGGCGCGGTGCTGAAGGCGGCGCGCGAGGCGCTCGCCGACGGCATCCCGCGCATGGTCTCGGTGCAGCCTGAGAACCTGCTCGCCGAGCTCGGCGTCAAGCCGGGCGAAACCAGGGAGGGCGTGCGCTTCGCCGCCAACATGTGCCCGAGCAAGGGCACCATGGACATCTTCGTCGAGCCGGTGCTGCCGCATCCCGCGCTGGTCATCCTCGGCGCGAGCCCGGTCGCGATCGCGCTCGCGGCGCAGGCGCGGCCGCTCGGCTATCACGTGACGCTGGCGGCGCCGGCGTCCGATCTCGTCACGACACCGGAGGCCGATGTGCTGATCGATGGCTTCGCGCTGGATCAACCGGCCGGGAGCAGCCGCTTCGTCGTGGTGTCGACGCAAGGCAAGGGCGACGAGGCGGCCTTGCGCGCCGCGCTCGCCTGCGATGCGGCCTACCATGCCTTCGTCGGCAGTCGCCGCAAGATGGACAGCCTGCGCGACAAGCTGATCAGGGCCGGCATCGACGCCGCGCTGCTCGACAAGGTCAAGGCACCGGCCGGCCTCGATCTCGGCGCCATCACGCCGGAGGAGATCGCGATGTCGATTCTGGCCGAGATCACGCTGACGCGCCGGCGCGGCCAGCGCGGCTGAATTCCGTCATGGCGCGAGCGGCAGGTCGAACGAAACCCTGAGCCCATCCGGCGCGAAGTCGCGCGTGACCTCGCCCTTCAGCGCCGCGCCGAGAATGCGCTCGAACAGCAGCGAGCCGAAGCCGTTGCTCGCAGGTGGGGAGACCTGCGGGCCGCCGTTCTCCTCCCAGGACAGCTTGAGCCGTCCGTCGGCATGGGTCCAGCTCAGCGTCACCCCTCCTGCATCGTTCGACAGCGCGCCGTATTTCACCGCGTTGGTGACGAGCTCGTGCAGCCCCATCGACAGATACAGCGCGACGCCCGGCGGAAGCGGCACGCCAGGACCGTCGACCGTGACACGGTCGCCTTGCAGCGGCGCCAGTTCGGCGCAGACCAGCTCATCGAGCGCGATCGCCTCGCGGCCGCGGTCCAGCGCCAGCGCGTGGCTGCGGGTCAGCGCGGCAATGCGGCCGCGCAGCACCTCGCCGAACGCGGCCAGCGCCGAATCGGCGCGGATGCTGAGCGCGATCACGCTGTCGACCAGCGCCAGCGTGTTCTTGACACGGTGATTGAGCTCATGGACGAGCACGCGATGGTGCTGCTCGATCGTGCGCCGCCGTGCATTCTCGGTGCGCAGCGCGATCTCGTCCATCACGATCTCGCTGAGCTCGGTGAGCTGGGCGATGTCGTCGTCGCTCCACGGCCGCGGCTCGTGATCGATGGCGCAGAGCGCGCCGATCACCTCGCCGCTCGGCAGCCGCAGGGGGACGCCGAGATAGGCGATCACGCCGAAAACCGGCACCGCGAGATTGTCCTTCACCAGCGGATGCTCGTTGGCGTCGCTGATCACCAGCGGCTGCGCCGAGGTCACGACGTGCTGGCAGAAGGAGTGGCTGAGCGGCGTCTCGCGCAGCGACGCCCACGGCTCGCACAGGCCGACCGAGCTCTTGAAGAACTGCCGGTCGCGATCGACCAGCGCGATGATCGCCGCCGGAGCCTGCAGCAGCCGCGAGGTCAAGCGGGTGACGCGATCGAAGCCCGGCTCCGGCGGCGAGTCGAGCAGCTCGGTCTGCAACAGGGCAGTCAATCGGTCTGGCGCGGAGGCGGCGCGATCGGACGTCATGCAGCTTTCGTCGGTCGGGCGTTCAGCCAGTGACAGGTTGCAAGACGGACCGGACGGAGCGCAAATCCGGAGCCGGTCGATCGTGCGGCGCAGTGGTATTCGGCTGGAACGAAGCCGGCGCAGAGACGAGATGAAGCCATCAACGCGGCCATCGCCGCGCCTCAGGGGCGGGGCGAATCCCGGTTCCACGCAGGTAACCAAGTGGCAGACTATGGCCTGACCAAGGCAAGCTTGGCATTCCGGCGCAGGTTCTCTTTGGTATCCATTATATCCGTCAGCCCCCCTTGACCGCACCCGCCGTCAGGCCGGCCACGATCTGCCGCTGCGCGAACACGGTCAGCAGCAGCACCGGCAGGGTCACGATCAGCGCGGCCGCCGCGAGCGGCCCCCAAGAGAGCTGATCGAACGAGATCATGTTGTAGACCGCGACCGGCAAGGTGCGGGTCTCGCGTCCGGCCAGCACGATGCCGAACACGAAATTATTCCAGGAGAAGATCACCGCGAGGATGAAGGCGACGGCGAGGCCGGGCTTCGCCACCGGCAATGCCACGTGACGGAAAACCTGCCAGCGTGTCGCGCCATCGATACGCGCGGCTTCTTCGAGCTCGATCGGCGTGGTCTCGAAATAGCCGATCATGATCCAGATCACGATCGGCACGGTGACGACGAGATGGATGATGATCTGCGGCCATAGCGTGCCGAGCAGGCCGAGCCACTGGAACAAGAGGAACAGCGGGATCAGATAGGACAGGCCCGGCGTGATGCGCGCGATCAGGATCACGATCGCGGACTTGTGCGCGGCCATGCGGGCGATGCCGTAGCCGGCGGGCACGCCGACCAGCATCGCGAGCGCCGTCGCGCCGCCGGTCACCACCAGGCTGTTCTTGAAGTAGGTGAAGAAGCGGTTGGACGACAGCACGTCGGCATAGTTCTTCCAGGCGAAATGCTCCGGCCAGAACACCGGCGGATACGCGGCGTTGTCGACCTCGTACTTCACCGACAGCGAGATCATCCAGAGGAAGAACAGGATCGCCGGCGAGACGATGAGGAAGACGCCGAGCGCGAGCCCGAGCCGGCCGAGGATGGTCTGCGCGCTCATGTGTCGCTCCCCAGCGCATTCCACTGCGCGCGGCGGCGCAGCACCAGCAAGAGCGCAGTCAGCGCGATGATCAGCGCGAAGAACACCACCGCGATCGCCGACGCATAGCCGAGGTCGTAATAGACGAAGGCGACGCTGTAGAGATAGAGGTTGATGGTCTCCGACGCCGAGCCGGGCCCGCCTTGGGTGATCGCGAAGATGATGTCGAAGCTCTTGATCGCGTCGATGGCGCGGATCATCGCGGCGATGAACAGGAACGGCATGATCAAGGGCAGGGTGATGTAGCGGAACATCTGCCAGGTGCTGGCGCCGTCGATCTGTGCGCTCTCGTACGGCTCCGTCGGCAGCGAGGCGATGCCGCCGAGCACGATCAGCATCACCAGCGGCGTCCACTGCCAGGTCTCGACCAGCACCAGCGAGGGGATCACCGTACCCGGATGGAATACCCAGAGCTGCGGCGGCAGGCCGACCAGCGACAGCAGGTAGTTGAGGATGCCGAGCTGCGGATGGAACATCATCGTCCACACCAGGGCGATCGCCACCGGCGTCGCCATCATCGGCATGATGAACAGCGCCCGCAGCAGTCCCCGGCCGGGGAAGCGGGCATGGAAGATCACCGCCGCGAAGGTGCCGAGCACCAGCGGCAGCAGCACCGATAGAGCCGTATAGGACAGCGTGTGCCCGACCGACTCGACGAAGCGGGGATCGGCCGGCAGCCTGAGATAGTTCGACAGCCCGACGAATGTCGTTGGCGAACCGACCTTCCACTCCTGGAAGCTCATCCAGATCGTGAACAGCCAGGGGAAGATGATCACCGCCAGCACGGTGACCAGCGCCGGGATGACGAACGGCCAGTACGACGGCGGCCGCAGCGCACGTTCCGGCGCAGCCGCCTCCGCTGCCGCGCCGGCCTGTTCGACGATCGTGCTCACGCTTTCTCGCTGCGCTCCAGGATGGGGCGGAACTGTTCGTGCGCCTTCTTCAGCTCGGTGGCGGGATCGGCGCCCGACAGCGTCGCGGTCAGCGCCGCACCGACGAGATCGCGGAATTCGGCGACCGGGATGATCACGGGCAGGCCGAGCTTGGAGATCTTGCCGGAGTCGATCGCCGACTGCAGCCACTCCTTGGGCATCTTCACGCCGCCCTGGACCCCGGGGTCGTTGAGCACCGAGTTGCGGAACGGCACGCCGCCGCCGGCCTGCACCAGGCGGGCGCCTTGCGGCTTCGACACCAGCCACTGGCACAGCAGCCAAGCGGCTTCCTTGTTCTTGCTCGCGGCCGCAATGCCGATGCCGTCGCCATAGGTCGCCGAGTACTGCCCCTTCGGTCCGGCGGGCACCACGGTGTAGCCGACCTTGCCGACCACGCGCGAGGCATTGGGATCCTCCAGCGGCGGGGCCCAGCCGACGCCGTCGATCCACATCGCCGAGCGGCCTTGCGTGAACGAGGCCATCGACTCCATCCAGTTGAAGCCGGCCACGCCCGGAGGCGCGCAGGTGGTCAGCAGCTTCTGATACAGCTTGGTGGCCTCGATTGCCTCGGGGCCGTCGGTCAGGATGTTGCCCTTGGCGTCCAGGAACTCGCCGCCATAGTTGAGGAAGAAGTTCGTCCACAGGGTCATGTTGGCGTTGCGCAGGCCGCGTCCGACGAATCCGAACGTGCCGTCCTTGGCATCGGTCAGCTTCTGCGCCGCCGTGACCATCTCGTCGAGCGTCTTCGGCACTTCGACGCCCTTCTTCGCGAACAGCTCCTTGTTGTAGTAGAGGATGAAGTAGTCGACCGACCATGGCAGCGAGAACATCCGGCCCTTGTCGTTGCTGGCGTAACTGAGGCCAGCGGCGGAGAAATCGCTCTGCACGAGGTCCGGCGCGGTGAGGTTAGGATCCTTCATGAAGTCGGTGATGTCGGCGAGCCAGCCGGCCTTCTCGAACTGCCGCTTCTGCACGTGATAGCTGAGATGGACGACGTCGAAGCTCGGCTTGCCCGACGACAGCTCGATCACGACCTTCTGCCGCTGCTGCTGCTCCGGGATCTGCTCGGATTCCACCTCGATGCCGGTCAGCGCAGTGAATTCCTTGATGTTCTTCTGCAGATTGTCGCCGCGCGGGCCCTTGGCCAGGATCACCTCGAGCTTGGTGCCGGCATATTTCTTCCACTGCGGCTCGGACCAGGCAGGCTGGCCGGTGAGCGCCAGCGCGCCTGCTGCTGCCGTGCCTGCAAGCATGTTGCGGCGCGTGATCGCGGTCATTCGTATCCTCCCCAGGATCATTCTTCTTTGATCTGGAAGTGTAGCGTGATCTGGCGGCGCTGCAACAGCGCGTTGCCGGTTCGGCTGGGGATGCGATGACGCAGCGTGGTGCGATGCGGCAAGCAGCTCACGTATCGGCCTCGGCCGCGAAATCCGCGCGCTCCAGCAGCCACGACAGCGCGAAGCCGGCGACGAGTCCCCAGAACGCGGCGCCGATATTGAGCAGCGGCACGTCGGCCACCGTGACGAGAAAGGCGATCAGTGCGCCCAACGAGAACCGCGTCTTGAACGCGGTCACGAACGCCGTTTGCAGCACGCGCAGCATGGCGAGGCCCGCCAGCGCGGTGATCAATGATTTCGGCGCGATCAGCAGCAGCGTGGTGAAGGTCGGCGCCAGCAGGCCGAAGCCGAGCGCAAGCACGCCCACCACCATCGCCGCGGTATAGTGGCGCTTGCGCTCGCCGCCGGAGACGACGATCGCGTTTGTCGGTCCGGTCAGGCAGGTCGAGACGCCGCCGACGACAGCTGATAGCGCCGAGCCGATGCCGCAGGCCACGGTGACGAGATTGACCGGCGGCTTGTGACCGGCGGCGGTCAGCACCGCAAAGCCCTGGCCGTTCTGCACCACGAGCACGGTGACCGCGAGCGGCACGATCAGCTCGATCATAGCCGCGAGCGACCAGGATGGCGTCGGGATCACCGGATGGATCAGCGCGATCTGCAGCGACGCATTCTGATCATACTTGCCGAACAGGAGAGCCGCGAGCGTGCCGATGACGAGCGCGCCGATGATTGGCGGGCAGCGCCGGCCCAGCGCAGGGAGTGCGGTCAGCAGCAGCCAGAGCACGACCATCGGCCCGGCGATGGCAAAGTCGGCGAACACGGCGCGGACGAGATCGAGGCCGAAGCGCAGGAATACGCCGGCGACCATGCCCATCACGATCGGCATCGGCACCAGCTGCATCGCGCGCTTGACCCAGCCGGTGAGCCCGAGCACCAGCATCAACAGCGCCGTACCGTAGAACGCGCCGACCACCTGCGGGAAGCTGAGATGCGTCAGCGACTGGCCGACCAGGACGGTGCCCGGAATGGTCCAGAACAGCACCAGTGGCTCGCGATAGCGCCACGACAGCGCAAGCGTGATCAGGCCGTTGATGAAGAACACGCCGAAGATCCACGACGCGATCTCCGCCTGCGACAGCCCGCCATTGGCGCCGACCGACAGGATGATGGCGACCGGTCCGGTGATCGCGAACAGCCAGCCGATGAAGCCATGCGAGGCGTAGAGCGGACCGAAGTCGTCGGCGATCCGGGCGGCGCTGGGCGGCGGGCCCGCGGGGCGTTCGATGGCGCTGAACATGAGGGCGGGGCTCGGGGCTGGGGTTCTTGTTTCCTCGCATCTCCAGGGGATGTTGGCCGAACAGGACGGCCTGTGCAAGGCACGGGGCTGATCGGCGGATTACGCTTCGCTAATCCGCCCTACAGGTTCGAGCGTAGGGCGGATTAGGCGAAGCCGTAATCCGCCGCAAATCTTGAATTCATGCATCCGCTGCGAGTAGGCTTACGTTGGTTTCGACTCGAAGCTCGATCCATGCCCAACTATCGACGCGCATTCGTTCCAGGCGGTTGTTGGTTTTTCACGCTGAATCTGCTCGATCGGCGTCAGAGCTTGCTGATCGATCACATCGACGTCCTGCGCTCCGCGGTCGCCGCCACGAAGCGGCGTTTTCCTTTCGAGATCGATGCCTTCGTGGTGATGCCCGATCATCTTCATGCCGTCTGGACCTTGCCGCCCGATGACGCCGACTTCTCGATGCGCTGGCGGCTGATCAAGAACCGCTTCGCGCGGGCGCTTCCAAGGACAGAAAATCTCAGCCCCACTCGTGTGGTGCGGCAGGAGCGCGGCATCTGGCAGCGCCGATTCTGGGAGCATCTTATCCGCGACGAAGAAGATTATGCCCGTCACGTGGAGTATTGTTACATCAATCCGGTGAAGCATAGCTTCGTCAGCCGCGTCGTGGACTGGCCGCATTCTTCGTTTCATAGCGATGTGCGCGCAGGAATGTTTCCTGCGGACTGGGCGGGTGATGTCGAGGTCAGCGGAACGTTCGGAGAGCGTTGACGGAGTCAAGTTTGTCTCGAAATCCCGTGCTGTGTGGTGGCGGATTACGCTTCGCTAATCCGCCCTACGCTCGACCCGTAGGGCGGATTAGGCGCAGCCGTAATCCGCCGTATGTATCCGCGCTAAAGGGGCAATCTTCTGCCCGTCGACCAAATCACCTCATTGCTGCAAATCCTGTCCACCCCTTCGGATAAAAATAAATCGCTTGACGATTTCGTAAAATCAGCATTATGGTCCCGCTCGTTCCGTTGCGTCGGAGGGGACGTATCGCGGTCGTCATGGACGTCGGCAGCGGAATGCGATGGGCGGGTCGGGTCGCAGCGTGATTCAGTTCGCGTCGACGAACGATGCGGCCCGCACGGTCAAGTCGCGCGGTCCTGGCACCCCGAAGCTGGTGTCCCGCGTAACGCGCGCAAGCGCGTTGCGCGCACGGTGGCCAACAAGCCGGCGCACCGGGGAGAACGCGAAGCAGCCGTCAAAACCGTCGCGCAGGGAGGGCCGGGTGTGTTCGGCCAGACCTGTGGTACCTGCCGCCTGCATTTTTTTCAGCAGGCGGGCCACGGGCGCGGCCAGCGCCCGGCCTTCCCTGCGCCCTTCATCTCGTGAGGGCGGCACGATGAGCAAAGCTCGGACGCAAAATGCGTCGCGAGATCGCGGAGCTGCATCGCCAGATGTCGGCAGACAATGTTGCCATGAAAGACACCGCGGGCGTCGTTGCGAGCGCAGCGACTTGTCCGCCGGAACTCGGAGAGCGTAGGCGGAAGCAATCCAGGATCTCTCCGTTGAGGCACCCTGGATTGCTTCGTCGCTGCGCTTCTCGCAATGACGGCGTATGGGGCAAGCTGCCCACCCTCCCCTGGAGGGGGAGGGTCGCCTCACGACGAGCGAAGCGAGACGTGAGGCGAGGTGGGGTGATCTCTCCACTTGCACCAGAGCCTGCGGAGAGATCACCCCACCCCGCTCGCCCGCTTCGCGTGCGATCGACCCTCCCCCTCCAGGGGAGGGTGGGCCAAATCGAGTTCTAGCGCGAGAAGGATGAGGCGACGTTCGCAGACAACCGAGGTCAGTCGAACAGGCTCGACACCGATTCTTCCGCCGCCGTCCGCCCGATCGCCTCGGCGATCAGCGGGGCGATCGCCAGCGTGCGGATGTTGGGGGCGTTGCGGACCGCTTCGGTCGGCATGATGGAGTCGGTGATGACGAGCTCCTTCAGCCGCGACGAGGTGATGCGGGACGCGGCACCGCCGGAGAGCACGCCATGCGTGATGTAGGCGTAGACGTCCTTGGCGCCGTATTTGAGCAGCGCATCCGCCGCGTTCACCAGGGTGCCGCCGGAATCGACGATGTCGTCGATCAGGATGCAGGTGTGGCCGGAGACGTCGCCGATCACGTTCATGACCTCGGACTCGCCGGGACGCTCGCGGCGCTTGTCGACGATGGCGAGCGGCGTGTTGATGCGCTTGGCCAGGCCTCGGGCGCGCGCCACGCCGCCGACGTCCGGCGAGACGACCATGAGGTTGGAGAGATCGAAGCGATCCTTGATGTCGCGCACCATCAGCGGCGAGGCAAAAAGGTTATCGGTCGGGATGTCGAAGAAGCCCTGGATCTGGCCGGCGTGCAGATCCAGCGTCATGACGCGGTCGACGCCCGCATGGGTGATCAGGTTCGCGACGAGCTTGGCCGAGATCGGCGTGCGCGAGTTCGATTTGCGATCCTGCCGCGCATAGCCGAAATAGGGCACCACGGCGGTGATGCGGCGCGCGGAGGCGCGGCGCAGCGCATCGGTGATGATCAGGAGCTCCATCAGCAGGTCGTTCGCCGGATAGGACGTCGATTGAATGATGAAGACGTCGGAGCCGCGGACGTTCTCCTGGATCTCGACGAAGATCTCCATGTCGGCGAAGCGCCGGACCACCGCTTTCGTCAGCGGCAGCCCGAGTTCAGCGGCGATGCCGGCGGCGAGAGCCGGATTGGAGTTGCCGGCGACGAGTTTGATGGAGCCGTTCTTGGCCGACATCGTGAATTCTCCTCGCGTCTCGCTGGAGACCTTGTTCAGCATATCGGGCTATCCATGGAACCGGCAGTTTTGCACGGGCGAGGTGATATCAAGGACACCGCGCGCATGGCAACCCGCCGCGGGTGTTTTTCCCGGCCAAAAACGGCGCAAAATGCGCCTCTTTGCCTAATGGTCGGTGTAGCCGAGGGCCGCGACGCTGGTGCCGCCGGACGCCGGCGACGCGGGCTCGGCCACGGCGACCGCGGGGCCGCGGGTGGCCGGTGCCGCCGGTGGCGCGCCGTCGGCGGGCGCGGTGCCGTTCAGCATGTTCGAAAGTCCGCTGAAGCCCGCCTGCGCGATTTTCCGAAGCACCATGTCGTCGACATTGTTCCACGGATCGCGGCCGCCGCGTCCGACCGGCTCTTCGCCCGACAGCCGCAGCGCGCGCTGCTGATTGCGATCATAGACGTCGAACACCCAGGCGATCACGCTCTTGCCGCTGACGACCTGGGCGGAGAGATAGGTGCGGACACGATAGGCCGCCGGAGCCTCGCGCGACACGATGGCGAGGCTGCGCAGCTTGGACTCGCTGTCGAGCACGCTGACCATGCGGTCGAAGATCTGCGGCGGCGGGCCGTCGATCTGCTCGAAGGCGATCGTGGCGCTATCCGATGCAGGCGCCATCGCATAGGCGTTGGACGCACCACCGCTGCTGGTCGCGCAGCCGCCGAGCGTTGCAGCGGACGTCATCAGCAAAACGGCAACGCAGGCGTGCTGCGCAGCGCGGCTGATCCGTCGAAGTGGTGTCGGCGCTCCCCTCATCGTCGGGAGCGATATCGTTAAAATCGATTAACGTCTAGGTCGCGGCTGCCACAGATTAGGACAGAGTGCACTCAGTTGTACAGAAAGGGTTAAGCAATCCACATGCGGCCACAATGGCGCCCCGCTTCAGCCTTCGAGCATGATGGCATGGACGTGCCGGCCATAGTCCGGCTCCCTGCGATGCACAGAGCGGCGGTAACTGAAGAAGCGCTCATCGGCATAGGTGTCGAGGCCGAGGTCGTCGATCAGCAGCACGCCGGCGTTTTCCAGCCGCATCCGGATGAAGCCGGCGAGGTCGAACATTGCGTGGCCGTCGCGCGTCGAGGGCAGGAAGAAGCGCGCGTGCTCGGCGTCGTCGTCGAGGAAGCGCGTGACGAACTCGGCGCCGACTTCATAGCTCGGCTGGCGGATCAGGGGGCCGACGGCGGCGACGACCTGCCCGCGCTCGGCGCCAAGCTCCTCCATCGCCTGCAGCGTGGCTTCGAGCACGCCGGTGAGCGCGCCTTTCCAGCCGGCATGGGCGGCGCCGATGACGCGCCTCTCGGGGTCGGCGAACAGGATCGGCCCGCAATCGGCCGTGGTGACGCCGATCGCGAGATTCGGCGTTGCGGTCACCAGCGCGTCGGCCTTCGGCCTGACCGGGCTGTCCCAGGGCCCGGTCGCGACCACGACGTCGGGCGAATGGATCTGGTGCAGGCTGAGGAACTGGTCGGGCGCGACGCCGAGATGGGCGGCCATGCGGCGGCGGTTTTCCCGGACGTTCTCCGGCACGTCATTCGATCCGAGCCCGCCATTGAGGCCGGCATAGATGCCGTCGGAGACGCCGCCCTCGCGGGTGAAGAAGGCGTGGCGCAGGCCAGGGATCGCGGACATCACATTCGATGATACCAGCATCATGCGCCTCCCGTGTTCTCGTTGGTGCGTTCGTCGCTGATGCCCGCCAGCACCGGAATGGCCGGATCGGAGATGCCGAGCACCTTGAACAGCGACCCCATGCCGCCGCGGCCGCCGCCGGTCAGGCGCTTCAGCCCGCTCGCGATGTCCTGCGAGACTTCCGGCGACGCCTTCTGCATCAGGGTCAGCGCGCGGGTTTCGATGCCGAGCCGCTGCAGGAACTCGCCCTGCGTGACCGGGCCGTGAACGCGCGCGCCGACGGCTTCCGCGGCCCGCGCCAGCGCGTCGAAATCGACATGGGCGGTGATGTCGGCAAGCCCCGGTGTCTTGAGGGGATCAGCGAAGCTATGACGGGCGATGGCCTGGAAGGTGTCGCCGACGTCGCTGCGCACATGGCCGTAATCGATGATGACGGCGGCGCCGCGCTGGTCGCGGATGCGCCTGGCGATGGCCATCATCTCCATGTTCGGCCGCCATTCGAAGATCGCGCCGGCCGGCGCGGCGCGCACCAGCGGCGGCAGCAGCAGCTCGAAGCCGGGTGTCGGATCGGCGGCCGCGCCGTAGACGAAGTTCTCCTCCTCGTCGAGCTCGACGACGCGCTCGTGCCAGCCGGTCTCGCGCCTGATCATCTGGTGGATCGGCAGCACGTCGAAATACTCGTTGGCGAAGATGACGCTGGGGCCCTCCGGCACCTCGTCGAAGCTCTCGTGCCAGTTGACGTTGCGCAGGCCGGTCAGCGTCGCCTTCTGCTTTTCGCGCAGGACAGGATTGACCTCGACCAGGTGGACCGAGATCGTCTGGTACAGCGGCGGCAGCACGCGCAGCGCCCGCAGCGCATCCGACATCATGGTGCCGCGGCCGGGTCCCAGCTCGATCAGCCGGAATTGCTGCGGCGATCCCGTCGCCTTCCAGATCGAGGCCGCCCACAGCCCGAGCAACTCGCCGAACATCTGGCTCACTTCGGGGGCGGTGGTGAAGTCGCCCTCGCGTCCGAGCGGATCGCGCGAGATGTAGTAGCCGTGCTCCGGATGCATCAGGCACAGCTCCATGTAGCGCCAGACCGGCATCGGGCCGGACGCCTTGATCAGCCGCTTGATCTCGGTGTGGAGCGGAGAGGTTTCGATCACGGATTGGCCTGCAGCGGGGGAGTGGCTTGATGTGTCCCGTGCTTGCGCAGCGCCCGCGCCACCAGGATGGCGCCGATGATCAGCATCGGCACCGACAGCACCATGCCCATGGTCAGGCCACCCCAGAGAAAGCCCAATTGCTTGTCGGGCTCGCGGAACAACTCGCTGGTGATGCGCGCCACGCCATAGAGGGTGATGAAGCTGCCGAGGATCAGGCCGGGCCGTTTCAGCGCGCCGAACCGGATCATGATCGCCAGCACGATGAACAGCACGATGCCTTCGAGGCCGGCCTCGTAGAGCTGGCTCGGATGGCGCGGGAGATGGGTCGGATCGCGCGGGAAGATCATCGCCCAGGGCACGCTTGCATCGGCGGCACGGCCCCACAGCTCACCATTGATGAAATTGGCGATGCGGCCGAGCAGCAGGCCGATGGGCGCGACCGCGGTGGTGACGTCGCCGAGCGAGAGGATCGGCAGGCCGTTGCGGCGGGCGAACCAGATCACGGCGAGCACGCAGCCCATGAAGCCGCCATGGAACGACATGCCGCCGTTCCACAGCTCGAAGATCTCGATCGGATGATCGATGAAGAACGGCAGGTTGTAGAACAGCACGTAGCCGGTGCGGCCGCCGAGGATGATGCCGATCGTGACCCACAGGATGAAGTCGTCGAGCTGGACCAGCGACACCGGCGCCGGGCCGCCCCACAGTGGCTCCTTCTTGAGCAGCGAGCGAGCGTAGAGCCAGCCGATCACGATGCCGCAGATATAGGCCAGCGCGTACCAGCGGATCGCGAACGGGCCGATCGCGATCGCAACCGGATCGAACATGGGGAAATCGATGAGGAGAGGCGTCATTCACTGGCTTTCGTGGACACGGCGTCCCGCTTCCGGAAGCCCCCGGGCGATGCGGGCTTCGAACGAGCCTCGCCACATGAACGGGCGCGGCGCGATGTGATCTCAGGGCTGCTCATACCAGCGCCGCGGGCCGGCGCAACAAGTACGATGACAAGGAAACCAAGGCATGACAAGACGGCCCATCTTGCGGGCGGCGACAGGGATCGCCATTCTGTCTTCCATTATCTTGCTCGTCGCAGGACGCGGAGTTTCTCACATGACCCAGACCAACAACCGGTTTTTCGACGAACTCGGCCGCCTGATGAACGATGCCGCAGGTGCCGCCCAGGGCATGAAGCGGGAGGTCGATTCCGTCATCCGCAACCAGGCGGAAAAGATCCTGAACGACCTGGACATCGTGAAGCGCGAGGAGTTCGAGGCGGTCAAGGACATGGCCCGGCTCGCCCGCGAGGAGAACGAGGCGCTGAAGACGCGGATCGCGGCGCTGGAAGCCAAGCTGGGTGGTGCGGCCGGCACGCCGCCGGGCGCCGGCAGCGCGGATGGCTGACGCCGCGGCCGGGTCGCCCTGGGACGGGAGGGGCAGGCGGCCCCTTCATTTCCTTGTCATTTCCCGGGTTTGCCGCTAGAACGCCGCCACGTCCGCGGCCCCCGCACCCCTGGAGGCTTGCCGAAGGACGTCCAGCAACGGGCCGCATTGCGGCCTTTAACTTTTTAAAACAAGGACTTAACACGATGGCGACCGTCAGAGAACTGAAGGCGACCGCCCGTCCGTCAGTCGGCAAGGGGGCCGCACGGGCAGAGCGTCGCGCCGGGAGAGTGCCCGGAGTGATTTATGGAGACAACCAGCCCCCGCTGCCGATCTCGGTGGAAGACCGCGAGCTGCGCCAGCGCATCCTCGCAGGCCGGTTTCTGACCACGATCTTCGACGTCACCCTCGACGGCAAGAAGCACCGGGTGATCCCGCGCGACTTCCACCTCGATCCGGTCAAGGACTTCCCGATCCACGTCGACTTCATGCGGCTCGGCCAGGGCGCGACCATTCGCGTCAGCGTGCCGCTGCATGTGGTGGGCTCGGAAGGCGCGCCGGGCGTCAAGCGCGGCGGCACGGTCAACATCGTGACCCACACGCTCGAGCTCGAGTGCCTCGCGGAGAACATCCCGCAGTACATCGAGGCCGACGTCAGCGCGCTCGAGATCAACCACTCGCTGCACATCTCCGATGTCAAGCTGCCGACCGGTGTGAAGACGCTGTCGCGCGACGACGCGACGCTCGTCACCATCGTGCCGCCGTCGGGCTATGGCGAGGAGCAGAAGGCGGCTGCTGGCGCCGCAGCGGCGCCCGCTGCTGCTGCTCCGGCTGCCGCTGCGAAGGCTCCCGCGGCCGCTGCCAAGGCGCCGGCTGGCGGCGACAAGAAGAAGTAAGCCGTTCCGCTTATGGGAAGCACGGGCGGGTCCCGTGCTTCTCGAAGCGACGGCGGGGGCGGATGCCGCGTCATGCTGCTGTTTGTCGGCCTCGGCAATCCCGGCGCGAAATATGCGCGCAACCGGCACAATATCGGCTTCATGGCCGTTGACGAGATCGCGCGGCGTCACCGCTTTTCGCCGTGGCGACGCAGGTTTCAGGGCGAGACCTCGGAAGGCACGCTCGACTCCGAGCGCGTCATCCTGCTCAAGCCCACGACCTATATGAACGAATCCGGCCGCGCCGTGCAGGAAGCGGCCAGCTTCTTCAAGCTCGGCGTCGGCGACGTCACGGTGTTTCAGGATGAGCTGGAATTGTCGCCGGGCAAGCTGCGCGTGAAGGTCGGCGGCGGCATTGCCGGCCATAACGGGCTGCGCTCGATCTCGGCGCATCTCGGCAACGACTATCGCCGCGTCCGGCTCGGCATCGGTCATCCCGGCGTCAAGGAATTGGTGCACGGCCATGTGCTGTCGGACTTCGCCAAGTCCGACATGCCCTGGGTCGAGGCGCTGTGCGAGGCGGTGGCCGACAATGCGGGTTTGTTGACGGGCCGGCGCGACTCCACCTTCGCCAACAAGGTGCATCTGGCGCTGCAGGCCAAAGGTTTTCTGGACAAGGGCGATGCCGGCGCCGCGTAAGGCGCCCCGGGCCCTCGCCTCAAGAGGATGCGAGACGGATCATGGGATTCAAATGCGGGATCGTCGGCTTGCCCAACGTCGGCAAGTCGACGCTGTTCAACGCGCTGACGGAGACGGCAGCGGCGCAGGCCGCGAACTATCCGTTCTGCACCATCGAGCCGAATGTCGGCGAGGTCGCCGTTCCCGATCCGCGGCTGGAAAAGCTCGCGGCGATCGCCAAGTCGGGCCAGATCATTCCGACGCGGCTGACCTTCGTCGACATCGCCGGACTGGTGCGCGGCGCCTCCAAGGGTGAAGGCCTCGGCAACCAGTTTCTCGCCAACATCCGTGAGGTCGACGCGATCGCGCATGTGGTGCGCTGCTTCGAGGATTCCGACATCACCCATGTCGAGGGCAAGATTGCCCCGCTCGCCGACATCGAGACCATCGAGACGGAGCTGATGTTGTCCGATCTCGACAGCCTCGAGAAGCGGGTCGACAACCTCGCCAAGAAGGCCAAGGGCGGCGACAAGGATGCCAAGGAGCAGTACGAGCTGGTCACCCGTGCTCTGGTGCTGCTGCGCGACGGCAAGCCCGCGCGGCTGCTGGAGCGCAAGCCGGAGGAGGAGCGCGCCTTCGGCATGCTCGGACTGCTCACCTCCAAGCCCGTGCTCTACGTCTGCAATGTCGAGGAAGGCTCGGCCAAGGACGGCAACAGCTTCTCAAAGGCGGTGTTTGCGCGCGCCAAGGAGGAGGGCGCGGTCGCCGTCGTGATCTCGGCCAAGATCGAGTCCGAGATTGCGACGCTGTCGCGCGAGGAGCGAGTGGATTTCCTGGAGACGCTCGGGCTCGAAGAGGCAGGTCTCGATCGGCTCATCCGCGCCGGCTATCAGCTGCTCGACCTGATCACCTACTTTACGGTCGGTCCGAAGGAAGCGCGCGCCTGGACCATCCACCGCGGCACCAAGGCGCCGGCGGCGGCCGGCGTCATTCACACCGATTTCGAGAAGGGCTTCATCCGCGCCGAAACCATCGCCTATGCCGACTATGTCGCGCTCGGCGGCGAGGCGGGCGCCCGCGAGGGTGGCAAGCTGCGCCTCGAAGGTAAGGAGTATGTCGTCGCCGACGGCGACGTCATGCACTTCCGCTTCAACAACTAAGGCCGTGCGGGGCGGCTACATCCGCCCCTGCTCGCGGATCGCGCCGAGATGCTCGTTGATGCGGAAGACGATCAGCACGAACTCGGCGATGATGCGCGAGAACACCATGCCGACGATGATGCCGGCGAGCGACGACAACAGCATCAGGAAACCGCCGAACGGGCTGATCGCCATTTCGGAGAGGCCCGTGAAAATGCCGCGAATTCCCGACAGGATGATCAGCGCAATCACGAGCCAATAGAACGTCTTGATGATGGTGGGCGTGATGAAGCGGTCCCACTGGAACAAATCGCGAAATTCCAACATCCTGATCCCCCGGCCACGTCCGAATCGGTCGTCAAATCCGTCTTTAAGTCGTGCTCGAATTGCGCGCCAGACGGCATCGGCGGCAGCCGAATTCGTTCCGGTATATGGCGCCTTCTGGCACTCTCTTGCGACTGGACCGGGCGTCAGCCATGCGAGCGGCCCGGTTGTGATTGCTGCAAAGTGCGGCCACAATCGGGCTTCTTTCAGCCATTCCCAGCCTCATGACCCTCACCTTCGAAGATTTTCCGCAAGGCCCGTTCGGCAGCTTCGGCCCGCGACACGTCACCCGCGACGAGATCATCGCCTTCGCGTCTGAGTTTGATCCGCAGCCGATGCATCTGGACGAACTGGCTGCCTCGCAGTCGATGCTCAAGGGTCTGTCCGGCTCGGGCTGGCACCTCTGCTCGCTGATGATGCGCATGATGTTCGACGGCTTCATCGGCCGCACCGCTTCGCTCGGCTCACCGGGCGTCAACGAGGTCCGGTGGCTGTCGCCGCTGCGTCCTGACGATGAGCTGATGCTCGATGTGGAGGTTCTGGAAGCGCGGGTGTCGCGGAGCCGTCCGTCGACCGGGATCGTCACCTTCAAATGCAGCGTGCGCAACAAGGCTGGCATGAGACTTTGCGAGATGGTTTCTCCCATCATCGTCGAGCGCCGTGAGAGCCGCGGGCAGGTGGGCTGATGCGCTTTTTCGAGGATCTTCAGGTCGGCCAGCGCCGCGAGCTCGGCTCCTACACGTTCACTGCCGAAGAGATTAAGCGCTTTGCCATTCAATTCGATCCGCAGCGCTTTCATCTCGACGAGGAAGAGGGCCGCCGGTCGCTGTTCGGCGGGCTCGCGGCATCGGGATGGCACATCGGCTCGGTCTGCATGAAGCTGATCGTCGCGGATAATCAGCGACTGCTGGAGATCGCGCGCACGCGTGGCGAGCCGATCGCTCTCGGAGGTCCTTCTCCCGGCTTCCGTGATCTGCGCTGGCACAAGCCGGTGCTTGCAGGAGATACGATCAGCTTCTCGAGCGAGATTGATTCGCTTCGCGAGTCGGCCTCGCGCCCGGAGTGGGGCATCCTGCAGGCGCGCAATACCGGCATCAATCAGCGCGACGAGCTGGTGTTCTCTGTGCTTGCGTCGGCCTTCGTCCCTCGACGGAACAACGGTTGAGGCGAAAAGGTCACGCTTCGTAGGATTGTCGGCGCGGAACGAACTTCGCGCTAACGCATTCTGAACTCCGACTCTATAAGACAGCCAATCAGGGATCAGGATGTGGGGGATGAGTATGGCAGATCGCGGTGGTCTGAAACTCCTCGGCTTTATCTTTGCCAGCGTGACGCTCGCGGTGATGCTCGCGACGGGAATGGTCGTGAAGGGCTACGCGGACGGATCGTATTCGCTCGAGACGTCAGCGACGATCAACGAGTGACGGTTTAACTACTCGTTAACCAGAACGGACCACGCGGTCCTGTTCGTAGAGGCGATCTAGCGGCTCCAGATGAGCACCATGATCGCCATCGCCACCACCAGCAAACCGACGAAACGGACCATGATGGTCCCGATCCGCTGAGGCTTGGGCCGCAGAGGAATCGGATCGGTGTTGTGCGGCCGGATCGTTTCCATGAGAGCGACATCCCCCTGACGCAACCTGCCCGCCACGAGAGCGGCGGAAGTTGGTCGCGGGAGGGCCGGAGCGCGTTCAAGGACGCGGCGCTGCAAAGACGAAAACCGCCGCGCGATGCCTCGCACGGCGGCCCTCTTCAAGATCCGGAAAGAATGTTCAGCTGCTGCGCAGGCCGTCGGCGGCGCGCTTCCACTGCGTGACGTTCTCGGCGATCGCCCGGGTCGACTTCATCGCCGCCTGGCTGAGCTGTGCATAGCTCGCGATCTCGCGCTGCACCCGCTGGCCCTCGGCATGCAGCAGTTCGCGCAGGCTCTCGAGCTCTCCGATCAGGTTCTCGATCTCCGACAGCGAGGTGCCGGCGACGCGCTGGATCAGCGTGGTGACGCTGTTCACTGCTGCATCGGCATCGATCGAGGCCTCGGCCGTGGCGGCCGCATTGGGGCGGCGCAGATAGGCGATATCGTTACGGACGAAATCACGAATGCCGGCCTCGACTTCGGAGACCGCGGCCAGATCCGTATCCAGCTCGGCTTCAGTTCCATCGATCTTGTCCGGACGAATGACATTCATCGGCTAATTCCTCATTTCGCGTTCAAGCGAGCGCGGTGTCCCCGCACGACGAACTTCTCAAAGCCTATCAGTGCGGCCAAATTGGGCCGCACCGCGGCGAAGCTGCGGCGAACGTTCGATCATTCGTGGCGGGCTGCCGCAATGGTGAACGTCACCAGCTCCGCTTGAAGCCGGCCGAGATGCTCTTGCTGGTGCCGCCCTGCGCGGTCTCGCTGACTGAGCCGGAGATGCTGAGACCATCCGACAGCTTCTGCTCCGCGCCGACCTTGCGCAGCCATTTGTCGTCGCTCGACGACAGGGTCTGGCCGGCGGTGACGCTGGTGCCGGTGTCGCCGATCGAGAGCTTGGCGGACTGCTCGGTGTCGAAGCTGCGGCTGGTCTTCGGCGCCGCGCCGGGAATCGGCACCATGCCCTGCTGGGTGACGTTGTAGCCGTTCTGCAGGGTCAGATTGTAGTGATCGATCGGCACCGCCTTGGTGATGGTGGTGCCGAGCCGGCTGTGATCGGATCCGGGATCGACGCGGGCCTCGATGGCGGTCTTGTCCCAGATCGAGCCGGCCCCCGGCGCGGTGACGGCCGCCCAGGCCGAGCCGCCGGATTCCGGAGCATTGCCGCCGTTCTCGGCCTTCTCCGCCAGCAATTCCGACATCGTGGTCGGCTGCCGGGCGACCGTCATGTCGGCGCCGACGCGGGCGTCCCAGAACGGCGACACCGACTGCTTGACCGACACGCCCGAGGCGAGGCTGCCCTTGTTCTGGTTCGACCAGTCGAGCGCGGCGGCCTTCTCTGCGGCGGCCTTGCGCTTCGCCGCGGCGGCGGCTTCGGGACGGTCGAGGAAGGTGGTGTCGTCGATCGCGAGCTGGCTCCAGTCGAGCTTCTCGACGTCGATGTCCTTCATCGGGTCGGCCGCTGCCTGGTCCTCGGACTTGTCCTCGTCCTCCGGCTCCGGCGCGATCTGCTGCCAGGGTGTGATCTGCAGCGGCTGCGGCGCCTGCATCAGCGTCTGGGCCGGCGCGGCGGACGCAAGAAGGCCGAAGCCGGCCGTGAAAACCGCCAGCGCGCAACCATACGATGTCATGAGAGCAACCCCCGCCGCCCGAACCTGTGTGCCGGAATATGGTGGAATCTTGGCGCAAAATTATGGCTGCGCCAGTCACGATCTGTTGGGTTGCCGGTGAGTGTGACCACAATCCAACACGCCGGCGGGCTCAGGCGAAGCTGCCGATGCGCGGCAGGTCGATGGGGCGGCCGAGCGTCTGCTCGACCAGATCGAACGTATCGATCAGGATCCGCAGCCGCGCGAGCTTGCCGGCGCGGAATTGCATGAATTGCGCGAGCCGCGCCGTGATCGGCTTGTCGGAATCCTGCGCCGTCATCGCGCAGCGGACCATGGTCGCCGCGCTGGTCTCGTCCAGCATCAAGGTCTCGCGCTCCAGCCGGCGGATGCTCACATTGTCCGCGATCTGCCTGACGGCGTCGAGCACGGCGGCGCGGCCGTGCCGCGCGCCGAGGAAGGGAAACATGTCGATCGGGCCGTAGATGGCCCAGTCGATGTCGTCATCGAGAAGCTCGGCGAAATCGTCGAAACGGCGGTCGTTGATCGCGCCATGCAATGCGCGCGACAGACGCCAGAGGCTGTGCTCCGTCATCGGCTCGGGATCCTGAACTGGCTTGCAAGGGGGCGCGCCGGCCTCAAGGCGACGTCGCAACGGACGTCGCGCCGGGGCGCCGAATCTATCTCTCTTGAGCCTCACATAAATCAACCACCTGCGCGCGCAACGGCTGTTTTTGCATTGCACAAATGCGCGCGACCGCCGGTCGCCGCGCCCTAACGCCCTTCATGCTGCATGCGCTGCTGCGCGATCGCGACCTCGTGGTCGCGGAAGGCGGCCATGCCGAACAGGGTGGCGCCGGCGAGGCCGCCGATCAGGGCGCCGAGCGGCATGAAGGTGAAGAACACCAGCATGCCCGCATAGCCTTCGAATTCGCTGGTGTTGAACAGCTCGATCCAGGCCAGTCCAAGCCCTACTCCGATCGTCGCGCCGCCGACGACGCCCATCACCAGTCCGGCCATCGCCAGGAATGCTATTCTCATGTCACCGATGCCCCGTATACCACCGCTCATGGGGTGCGGAGCCCGGGCCACAGGTTCAAGGCGACGAGGCCGCCGGTGGTGACGTTTGCGTGATCGGCTGGTCCAGGCCCTGGTCCGCCACGGCCGTGCCGGCCTCAGGGCCGGGCGGCGCCCGCGATCAGCAGCCGGCTGAGATCGCATTCCAGCACCTGCTGCACCAGGTCGTAGGTGTCCATGATCTCGCGGATGCGGGCGATGCGGCCGTCGCGCAGGGTGTAGAAGGCGGCGAGGTCGTATTGCACGATGCGGTCGTTGTCGCGCTTGCGCAGGAAGATGCGCAGATCCACGGCGACCTGGTCGCCTTCGCAGATCATGGTCTTGATCTCGTGCCGGACCTCGGCATAGCGGCTGCGCGCCGTCTCCCACATCTGCCGCACCTCGGCCTTGCCCCGGCGGCCGCCGAGATGGGGGAAGATGTCGATCGGCGCCGAGGCGAAGTGCTCCAGGTCGTCGGTGCAATGCGCCAGCACGCTGTCGAAATCGCCGGCGGCATGGGCCTCGAGCAGCTTGCGCACGCGCTGCTTGTTGATGTGCTCGATCATCCTGTCTCCACTGACGGGAATGTCCGCGTCGGCGATCTCGTTCTGGAGATGCCGGCGGACGGCCGTCAACCACCTGTGTGACCGTCGGCCGGCTCAATGCGCCGGTACGGTGAACGGAAGCTTGGCGAGTGATCGCGTCACGATCATGTCTCAGCCCACTCTCGGCTCATCTCTCAGCTCATTTCTCAGCTCTTGGGTCATCACCGCGCGCGATAAGGTTCGCGCAATGCGTCATGCCGGTTGCGAGGCGGGAACCGCCCCGCCGCGTCGCCGTTACCTCGCACCATTCTTGCGGAGCTCGATCATGACGATGTCGATCACGAAGACCATGCTGGCCGCCTCCGTCGCAGCGCTGGCGCTGCTGTCGACGCAGGCCGCCGAGGCCAAGGGGTGCATCAAGGGCGCCATCGTCGGCGGCGTGGCCGGCCACTATGCCGGCCATCACGGCGTGCTCGGCGCCGCCGCCGGCTGCCTCTATGGCCGTCACCGCGCCAAGGAGCAGGAGCGTCAGCAACAGCAGCAGGGCCAGGTGAACGGGCAGGGCCGGACCTAGTCGAGAGGGCGCGCCGAGCCCCGGCGCAGCGGTCGTGTCCGTCGCGGCTCGTCCGCCCCGTCGGCGGGGATGACGCGCGTCTGTCTCAACACGCCCCACTGTCGTCCCGGCCTTGAGCCGGGACCCATACCCCCAGGGAGTGGTTTGAGGCAGACTAGTCATTGGCATTTTGCCCATCACGTCCGCCGCGGCATATGGATCCCGGATCGGCGCCATGCCGCGCTCGCGCGCGTCACGGCTGGTCCGGGACGACAGCGGGCGGGTTTGGCGGATTTACGATTCAAACAGCGATCGACTTGAAGACATGAGAACGTGATCTCGCGGCGAGACTCGCCCGAGTGATGCATCGAACACGTCCCTCTTGAAAATGCAGAGGGCGCAGGGAATGCCGGGTGAAGGCCTCACCCATGGCCCGCCTGCGAAAAAAATGCAGGCGGCAGGTAC
>NZ_JBNPUW010000021.1:0-71068 GCF_051168375.1 Bradyrhizobium sp. HKCCYLRH1034
TAGAACAACGCAGCCTGTTCGACTTGCCGATGCCCCATCATGACCTTCAGTCCTGCCAACTAGACAGACTGAATCACTGATATCCCTGCGTCGCAACTGGCGACTTTTTCAACGGAATCGGCCAATTGCAGAACTGCCCCGCTTGGTGCAACAGTAGAACAATCCTACATTGGAACGCTGTCGTGTCCTGCAATTCGCCCTCCGGCGCGCACCCGCCGACTACCCACCAAGTCATACGCAAACTCGCCTTGCAAGAAGGTGCGGCGGCACTAAAGGCACTGGCCAACGCAGCCGGACTCGAAGATCAATTTGAACGACGGGCGGCTATTGATGCAATCGGACGTCACCCACATGGGCGCGAGTTGCGCTCTATCATTTTGAGGGCTCTCCGTGATCCATCAGAATACGTTGTGCGCACAGCGTGTGAAGTCGTCGCACAATGGGATTTGCAAGAGGCGCACGAGCTTGTGGTAGCTCTACTGGCAAATCCATCCAAAGCGACACGGCAAACCGCTATTCGCACGCTGGGTACAATCTGGGTCGATGCAGATTTTCCGACGGTGTTTCGCATCTACAACGACGCCTCGGAAAATGAAATTCGGCGCGAAGCTGCTTGGGTCCTGCGGCAGCGAGCCCAGTCTGCCCATTGGCGAACGCTTTTCGATGCATTCCAAGTTGATGAGCTTGCCCGACACCGGCAATGGGCTTGCGAGTTAGCCGAGAAGTTTTCAGTCCCTGACATTCTACCAGTGTTGTCACAGCTGTCCTCGGACGTCGACGGTCACGTTCGAAAGGCAGCCTGGCGGGCTATCCAAACACTTTCGAGCCGCTGATCCCAGCTCGTTTCGTAGGCTTAGGATGCCCGCTGCGGGCCAAATGCAGCCATTGAGGGCCTTGGTCGCCTGCTTCTGCTTCAGACCTGAAAGCGGGCTGTGCTCCCACCTGTTTGGACGGTTTGGGATGGGCTAGCCGCCGACATCTTTAGTGCGTCTTTTCATCTTCGAGTCTGATCACGATGTGCTGCGCCAAGCCGGAGTTCGAGGAGCCGCTGAGAAAATCTCCGGCCGCATGTCGGGCTGACGAACGGAGGGCCGTCCTGGGAGCGGACAACGGAGGAGATTGCGAGCGATGATCACTGTGTTCGGAGAGGGCAGAGGCTTCCGCGTCGTCTGGTTGCTCGAAGAGATGGGGCTGCCGTACCGGCTGCGGGACGTGGATCTCCTGGCCGGGGTCGAGAACGACGCCGAGTTCCTGACGATCAATCCCGCCGGATTCATTCCGGCGATCCGCGATGGCGACGTCACGATGGTCGAGTCCGTTGCGATCATGGAGTACATCTTGGGGCGGTATGGGCCGACAGCGCTGGCGCCCACGGCACATGATGTTGCTTTTCCTGCCTATCAGCAGTTTCTCCACCTCGGTGAGGCGGGCCTCGCAGCCTCGCTTTATTTCGTTTCGGGAGCCCGGCACCTTGCGCCTGAAAGCGAGCGCAACAACTGGAGCGCGCGGCAGGCGATGGACGTGTTCACGACCCGATTGAGCCTGGTGACGCGACGGCTGGAGCGCGGGCCCTACATGGCCGGCGATGCGTTCACCGCGGCGGACATTTCGGTGGGCTACGCGCTCGAGATGGCGCGGAAGAACGTCGGTGTGGTGTTCGGTGATGCGGAGCAAGCATACATGACCCGGCTGCGAGTCCGCGCCGGCTACCAGCGGGCGCTGGAGACGTGCCAGGCCACGCGGCGCTGGTGGACCAGCTAGGTTGCGGAACGAGAGAGGCGAGTAGGTCGCCGACAATGTCTTCAACAGACGAAACGATCATTTGCATTCGACCGTCGCTCCGCGGCAGATGACGAGTGCTGGAAACCGATCCGAGGTCACCGATGTCATCTGTTGCGACCGTGTTTGCGCAATCCTTCTTCCACGGCACGCGCGCCGATCTGCGGCCGGGCGACCTGATCGCTGTCGGCCATACGTCCAACTTCACCGAGGCGGAGCCGATGTCCTGGGTCTACTTCACGGCCACGCTGGATGCGGCGATCTGGGGCGCCGAGTTGGCTGCCGGTGACGGACGGGGACGGATCTACGTCGTCGAGCCCACAGGTCCGTTCGTTGACGACCCGAACCTAACGGACAAGAAGTTCCCGGGGAATCCGACGCGGTCTCATCGATCCCGCGCGCCGCTGCGCGTCATTGCCGAGGTCGTTCATTGGCAGGGGCACGCGCCGGATGTGGTGAGGCAGATGAAGGAGGGCGTTGCGCGCGCAATGACCGAAGGGCCGGGCATCATCGACTGAACGGCGCGGCGGCATCGCACTGCCGTCGATCCGTCGCGCCCGATGGCTGTTTGCGGATGCTGCGACGCGCTCGCCACGCGGCGCCCTCCGTCCAGAACATCGAAAAAGTCCGGTGGCAAGGTGCGTTCGAACTGGTGTCGACGCACGAAATCTCCTCCTCATGAGCCGAGCCTATCGCCGAGAGGCGAGGGTTGGACTTGGCGTCCATGATTGATCGGGGGCGCCGCTCGGCAGCGTCGCTCGCCTTTCGGCGACGGCATGGTTGAAGAGTTCGAGGACCAGGCCGAATGCCGCCAAGTCCTCTGGTTCGATGGCTCCATCGTCATAGCCCTTGAGTGTCTCGGCGACGATCCCGTCGACCTCTCGTTGCCAGCTCAGCAGATCGTGTTCCGAGCCGGCATTGCGCACCTCCGAAACCACCGCAAGAATGCGGTTGCGGCCGCTGGTGTCGTCCTCCAGTTCATCCCGGTTCAGATAGCGGCGCAGCCATTCGGCGGCCGAACCGATGCCGGAAAGTACGAGCAAGGCGAACCAGAAATAATCGCTGTACTTGTCCAGAAAGGTTCGCTCCGTGCCGTTGATCACCGCCGCGGCGCCTCGATGTACGGAAGGCTCGGTCTCCTTCTCGGTATCGGGCTTCGTGATGTGCGAAGCGCCGGCGAGGCCTTGCGTGATCGTGTCGCGGACCGCGAAAAGCTGCCGGTAGAAGGCCGCCGCCTTGGCTTCTGAAAGCTCCTTCTTGGCCAGGATCAGGTGATTGACGCTGATCGTGTCGACCTTGTCCTCCGGCCAGGCCGGTTTCGCGTTGAAGACGCTGGCTGGAATTTCCTCGGCCTCGTAGCGCGGATGCTTCAGGGCAATGGCCTCCGATGCTTCGATCGGAAGAAACGTCGGAGCTCCGCGGGCTCGGGAGGTCGCGGTGATGGCGTCCACCGTGATCCTGCTGTCGAGCGGACCGACGGCGAGATACGCATCGAGGGTGGGGTCTTGCGCAAGCTTCTCGATCTCGTCTGTCCCGAATTGAGCCGTGGCAACCTTATCGGGTTGCACGCCGGACCCCTCCAGAATGGTCTGGAGCACTGCGACGTTTGCTCCGGTCCTCCCGATGATGCCGACCTTGTGACCTGCCAGATGGGCGATATCTGCGATCTTGCCGCCGGCCTTCTGCTTGGGCTCGCTGCCGCGTCGCCCGGAGGGCGACCACAGCACGACATAGTTCTTGCGCAGGACCGCCAGCGTTTGCGCGTCGGGCGGCATGCCGAGGTCACCGCGGCCGACGGCCAGATCGGTTTTGTCGGCGGCCAGCAGGGCCAGGGATTCAGCCGCTCCGCCGGTCGTGATCGGGGAGAGCCGGACGGTCCTGCTTTCCTCACCGAAGGCGTCGGCCATCGCCTGGACCACCTTGTGGTCGTCGCTCGCCGCCGGTCCGACGGCGATCCGGAGAGTCTCGGGTTGCAAGACGTAGAACAGGCCGGCCGCAGCGGCGCCAAAGGCGACAAATCCCAAGGCCAACACGATCAGCAGCCTTCGTTGACGGCGGTCGTGAGCACTCCTGACCACATCGGACGATGACATCAGCGGACCCCTTGAGAAAACGCGTGTCGGCTCCAAGCGCACTGGAACTTGGGCGAACCGGTGTCAACCCGGAATGTTCCGTCGGCTGGCGAGAGTTGATGAAAGCAAGCCTTGGTGGGTCGCTTGGGGTCAAAAGGGGCCCTTAGGCACTCCGGCGCCTATTCCGATCGGGCCCGAGAGCGGACATTCTCAGCGCCACTCCGGAAGGTCCGGAAAGGGCCAAATTCGGTCATTGTGCACGCTGCATCAAAGCGGCATACGCCGATGTTGGGAAGGGCGCCCCGTATTCCCGCTTAAAGTTCGCATCGGTTATATTAGCTCGCACGTGCCTGAGAGCTGCGACAAACGGCGATATAATTTCCTGCCGCGCACCGGCGAATTTGAACACAGTCGGCTCCGGGACTAAGGCGCTGCGCTTGTGATCCGGCCAGAGATTTATCTTCAGGACAGCCTGCGAGGATTGAGCCGCAGCTTGCAGGCACAGATCGCACTCAGATGCGCCTATTAGAAGGCGGATTCTATCGTCTAGGAAGCCATCATACAAAACGCGAATCGCATCACAAAATGCTTCGAAGAAAGGAAAAACGCGCGTTGTGAAGTCGGCCTCGAATTTTTGCGAGCCCGAGGAGAACCGCAGCACCATTCCCCCACGGATCGGAGGTAACATTTCCACTTGAAGGTCATCTACCATCGGACTTTTCTCAGGTAGGCAATACGGACACCGCGACCCCGTGGCGAATCCTGCCATCCATCATGGCCAATGGCAAATGACCGCTGTGGGTCATGAGCGGATGTCACGTGTTGAATCCGATGTAGGCGATTAGTCCCTCAACGGACGTGGGAAGCAGCCCTTGTTCCTCGGAACGGCTAAGCGTCGCTTTGCCTTCTCTCGCCCGGCTCCTTCGCACATCCAAAACGGCAGCGGCTTGGGCGCGCAGCCAACCCCGCACCAGCTCCGTGCCGGCCGGCGCGTCTTGTTGGCGGGTGACAATTACTCTTCTCTCCTCGTCCACACCAAGTGTGAGGCGATGTCCGGCGGCGGTGAACGCAAATCCCTCACTGCGATCGACCCACCAATGCTCCAGACAATTGCGAGCCTCTCCCGCGCTCCGAAAGACGGAGACGTCGCCAGCCGTGGCCTCGTCGCGGCTCTCATTCACAATCACAATGTCTGCAAGCCAGTCGTTCGTCATTACGACAATAGTGCCAGCCATCATTGATGTCGGCAATGGGGCAAACGCGCCCTCCACGCGCCCGACCGCTTGCTTCCGATTCGACCCTAACAACGGACCTGCCCCGCAGACGGGAAGGTCCGACATGGTCCGAAGCAGACATGGCAGCTTCACGAGGTGAGCCCGTAATATCGCCGACAAAACGCAAGCTGCCGTTGAGGCGTAAAGCCGTCAAAATCACCGGCGCGTTTACAGTCCTCTAGCAATTCAAGACGCGGCTCGGCTTCAGAGTCGGGATTTGAATCCGAGAACTCTTGGGTGGCCTCGAGCCCGGCCACTGCGGGATCGCCTCGTCATGGTGACCCGGCGCAGCATCATCCGTGGGCATTGGCTACCGTGGCTGGCCGCGTCCACCTTCGACATCGGTGGTGCAGGGCCGATACAGCGCTTGGAGTTGCCGGCCGCGGAGGTAGATCGCGCGCGCGGTCATGCCGCCGTGCCGCGTAATCCATTGCCTGACCGCGGGTGGGTAACGATCATAGAGCATCTGCGTGGCTTCAGGGTTGGGAATAGCCTTCCCATCGGGCCCAGGATTGTCGGCGACCCTGAAGCCGAATACGGCTCTTGGGGTCACGCAGATGCTGTCGTGGGGAATGTACGCCAGCACGAGCGTGCAGGCGCCGGCGCAGATCCCGTCGATGATGACGGACGCGCCGAAGTCGCGTAAAACCTTGAACCTGTCGATGTAGTTTCCGATCCGCCCGCCCTGATCAAAAACAATGCGCACGGCGGCATGACTCGGTTGCATGCTCCCAAGCATGAACGCTGCGACCAGCGTCACCCTCACCAGCTTCATCTGTCCATCATCCGATCGATCGAACTCCATCGCTTTGCGCAATAACGGCTGCCGGTTCCACTTTGGTCAAGAGCTGTCTGCCGACCATTCCACGATTTGCTCCGATGTGGCCTCCAGCGCGGACATCGCCGCCATCGACCGGGAAGGTCGTGACGGGCCAGAAGCGATCCGAAGGACAAGGGTTGCACGCGCTCGTCGGGCAAATCAGTCTGGGCACTTTGTGCGCACGTGGTTGAAACGCGCGCCGTCAGGGCTACGACACGCCGCATCGGACGAATCGAATTCGTCCACGAAATCAAGCTGATCTCGCGCACATCGCTGCGACGCCAAGAAATCGCTTTCCATTTTTCAGAAATCGTGCATGATGTGCGCATCCTGTCTCGCCGAGAGGGGCGTAGCGCGCGATCGTCACGACACGTGGGGCAGGGATGCGGTGGCCGTGAGGTGTCGCAGCATGCGCTTACGCGCATGTGGACGAACGACGCAGCACGGACGCGAAGTCGTGTGGTCCTGGCCTCCCGGTGCCGAGGTCAAGCGCGCGACGAGGGCTCATGCCCTCGCGCGGGCGACGGGGTCAATCAGCCGGTCCCCGAGGAGAGCGCGAAAGAAGCGTTAAGACTGCCGCGCAGGGAATGCCGGTTGATCGGCTGAACCTGTGGTACCTGCCGCCTGCATTCTTTCAGCAGGCGGGCCATGGGTGAGGCCTTCACCCGGCATTCCCTGCGCCCTCTCGATTCATCGGAGGGCCGTCGATCGCGGGACTCGGGCGTGATCCGCCGCGAGAGTGCGAACCTGCGCGCGGTTGTTTGAAACGTGGATAGCAACTGAGCAATCTCTCCATCATCTCCGACGATGGTGAAGAGTTCGAGGTTTGGTTCCCTTGGCATGATGGTTCCCTTGGCATGATGAAGTTTCGGCCATTTGGAACCGGAACTGCAGGCGATCCCTTGGTGTTGAACGGCATCTCGAAAGCACTGGAGGAGAGACAATGATGAGAACCCGTCTTGCCGTTTCGCTGATCGCCACCTCGCTGCTGGCGTCGACCGCTGCGTTCGCCCAGTCCACGACCGTCGAAGGTGCCGCCAATGGTGCTGCGGCCGGCGGCGCCGTTGCCGGTCCGGTCGGCGCCATGGTTGGTGGCACGGTCGGCGCTGCCGTCGGTGCGGGCCTGGAGATTCCGAACGCGGTCATCAACTCGATCGAGGCCGAGCGCGCGCCGTCGGTGGTCGTCCATGAGCGTGTCGTGGTCGGCGAGCCGCTGCCCGCCACCGTCGAACTGCGTCCGGTACCGCGCTACACCGAGTATCGCTATGCCGTCGTGAACGATCGCCGCGTGATCGTCGATCCGCGCACCCGCCGCGTCATCAAGATCATCGAGTGATCTGACATTCTGACAGGCAGGGGCCTCGTCGCATCAGCGGCGGGGCCTCTTGTCATGCGGTTTGCGTGCGGATCTGTCGGATGAGCCAGTCGATGGCCGCGGACAGGCCGAATCCGATGCAGGCGGTCGCGGCGTCGACGACGAAGTCTTCCAGCCGTGCGTGACGCCCTGGCGCCAGGAACTGCGCGAGTTCGAGTGCACCGATCAGGATCACCGCAATCCCGGTGGTCAGCAGCCGATGACTGCGATAGGCGAGGCCGAACGCAAGGCCGATCAGGATGAAGGCGAGGGCGTGTTCGCCGTCCTGTCCAAGCTGCGAATGGGGCCTATAGCTGGGCGGGCCCAGCGTTGCGAAGGCAACGGCTGCGGCGAGCAGCCAGGCCGAGAGGCGGATCGCGATCTTCATGGACGCTGCTTAGCACGTTCCGGGCCACGAACCGGGGTCACGGTCGCTTGAGGCACCGGTGTAGTTAATGCGGCTCGGAAGCCGGACGTTGGCCTTCCCATCGTACCGCAGACAGCTTTCGTCAGGCGCCTCAGATCGGCTGCCGGACTCCCAGACCCTGCATGAAGCGCTCGCGGATTTGGGCCGGATCGCGCCTCGTGGCGCCCATCCCGGGCTTGTCGTCGATCTTCGCCGCAATCAGCACCGGACCGGGCGCCTCGAACGCAAGATCGATCAAGCGTTCGAAATCCTCTTCGTCTACAGCCCAATGGCTGGCGCCAATGCCGCAGCCGGCGGCAATGGCGACAATGTCGGCCTGCCGGGCCGAGGTCGGCTGGCTGCCGGTGATCTGGTAGATGCCGTTGTCCATGACGATGATGGCCAAATTTTTCGGCGCCAGCGTCGCAATCGTGGTCAGGCAGCCGAGCTGCATCAGCAGCGAGCCGTCGCCCTCGAGCGCGAACACCCGGCGCTGCGGCTGCGCCAGGGCGACGCCGAGCGCGATCGGACAGGCAAGCCCCATGCTGCCGAGCATGTAGAAATTCTGCGGCCGCGGGCCCGCCGCCCACAGATCGAAATTGGTGTTGCCGATGCCGCCGATGACAGCTTCCTCGTGCTTGAGTTTCGCGACCAGCCGGCAGGTGAGGTCGGTGCGGTTCATGATCTTGGTGTTGCTGATGGTCGCGCTCATGCGAACACCTTTCCGCCGGTCAGCAGCGGCGACAGGATGAGCGCCACCGGCGCCTGCGTCGCCACCGCCTGCTTGATCGAGCGGTCCATGATGAATTCGAGCTCGTCGAGGCGCGTCGTGGTGTGATGCTCCATCGCCAGCGCGTCGAGCACCGGGCGCATGGTTCGGCACACCAGCGACTGGCCGTAGTTGAATTCGCCGAGCGTGCCACGCTCGGACACGATCATGATCAGCGGGATCTGGCAGGGCACGACCAGCGAGGCCAGCACGTTGGCGAGCGTGGCGAAGCCCGATGTCTGCATCAGGAGCGCGCCGCGCCGCCCGCCCATCCAGGCGCCTGCGAGAATGCCGACCGCTTCCTCCTCGCGCGCCGTCGCAAACGTCGTGAAGAACGGATCGTCGTGCAGGCTGTGGATCAGCGGCGTCAGGACGCGGTCGGGAACGTAGGGGATGAGGTCGACGGCGTTGCGCTTGAAGGTCTGCAGCACGATCTCGTGCCAATTCGGCACGGTGCTTGCGGATCGCGCCGCATCGGCATCGGCGGCCATTGCTGTTCCTCCGGTCGTCCCTGATGGGGGCGCTGTTGGCGCTGAGCTTGACGGCACCGGGACGATTGTCAACATGCCGGCCCGGCCGGTCAGGCATCCGCCTTTCAAGTCCGACATCAAGAACCAAGACACCAGGAGGTCGCCTGTTCATGGCCGCGAATTCCAAGCGCGTCTTCTACGTCAAATATCTGGCCCACCCGATCTTCAGCGAGCTGCTCGCCGCACGCCCCGACGTCCGGCTCGACCGGCTGGAGAACGAGAGCTCCGAGGCCGAGACGGCGCCGATCCTCGCGGTGGCTCACGCCTACCAGATCGGGGCGGCCCGCGACGAGCTCGCGCCGCGCTTCCATGTCGATGCAGACCTGCTGCGCCGCGCCCCAAACCTCCTCGTCGTGTCGAGCAACGGGGCCGGATACGACCCGGTCGACGTCGACGCCTGCACCGCGGCCGGCGTTCTCGTCGTGAACCAGTCCGGCGGCAACGCGCATTCGGTGGCCGAGCACACGCTCGGCATGATGCTGACCCTGTCGAAGCGCATCATCCAGTCCGACCGCCGGCTGCGCCGGGAGCGCGACGTCAACCGCAACGATCTGATCGGCAACGAGGTGCAGGGGCGGACGATCGGCATCGTCGGGCTTGGCCATGTCGGCCGCCGGGTTGCCGAGCTGTGCCGCGGCCTCCTCGGCATGACGGTGCTGGCCTATGACCCGTATCTCTCGCCGGAGGAGATCGCGGCACGCGGCGCGGAGAAGGTGGAACTCGATGACCTGATGCGGCGCTCTGATTTCGTCTCGATCAACTGCCCGCTGACGAGGGAGAGCCGGGGCATGATCGGTGCCCGCGAGTTCGCACTGATGCAGCCGAGCGCCTATTTCGTCACCACCGCCCGCGGCTTCATCCATGACGAGGAGGCGCTGTTCACCGCCCTCAGCGAAAAGCGCATCGCCGGCGCCGGCCTCGACGTCTGGGCCAAGGAGCCGCCGCCGCCGGACCATCCGCTGCTCCAATTCGACAACGTGCTGGCGAGTCCCCATACGGCCGGCGTGACTCGCGAAGCGCGGCAGAACATGGGCCGGATCGCCGCCGAGCAACTGCTCGCCGCGCTCGACGGCGGGCGGCCGCCGCGCCTCATCAACCCCGAGGCCTGGCCGCGCTACAGCGCCCGTTTCCGCGAGGCATTCGGAGTGACACCCGCCTAGCCGGGAGAGGGGAATTGCGAGGAGAAGATTTCATGCGTCGCAAGCCGCGAGGTGGCGACAAATCTTCTCTCCCGGGCGGCTTCCGCGAAGCGGACATTGCTATTTTCCGAGCTGTCTCGACAGCACGATGGAGGCTGATCATTTTTCCTGTGGCGCCATGAGCTTAGGCCACGTTTTTCGCTCGGCGCGGAAGGGAAGTTGGTCCGATGCGCAGGCTGAACGCGATCCTGAAGTCGACCCACGGCCGCGTCCGTCGCGCCGTCTCGCAGTTCGTCGCAATCGCCGCGGCGAGCCTGCCTTCGGTCGGTGCCTGAGCGCCGGTTCCACGAGCTGCGTCAAATATTTGCAGCGACCGCTTGATATCGGTCAACAGCGAGCTGGGAAGCGCGGTAACATCACCTCCGAGCACTCCGTGAGAGACAGGAGGTTGCATGTCGCGCTATGTCATCCATTTCATGAAGGACGTGCTGGGCGAGAACGGCCGCCAGTGCGAGATTTGCCAGAGCACGCTGGAGGTTGAGGCCGAGAGCGAAGGCGAAGCCGCAGAGATCGCAAAGTCCCGGTTCTGCGAACAGCAGGAGCTGCGCGACTGGTCGCTGCATGCCGACCGCATCGAGGTGAAGGCGGCCGACTTTCCCTCCTGACCCTGCGGCTCAGCGGCGCAGCCCAGCCGGTGCGTCGCTGGCCCCGGGGCCCAGCGAGCGCTGCACCATCACGGTGTCGCACCAGCGGCCGTAACGGTAGGCGACGCCCGGAAGCAGCCCCACCCTGGCGAACCCGAAGCGCTCATGAATGCCGAGCGAGGCGACGTTGTCGGCGTCGATATAGCCGATCATCTGGCGATATCCGGCCGCTGCGGAAGCATCGATCAGCGCCTGCATCAGCAGCCGGCCGACACCACGGCCGAGATGCTCATGGTGGACATAGATCGAATGCTTGACCGCGAACCGATAGGCTGGCCGCTTCCTGAACAGGACGACATAGGCATAGCCCACGACCTCGCCGCGGAATGTCGCGACCAGATGTGGCAGCCGATGATTGCGCAGATTCTTGCGCCGCTGCTTGAGATCGTCCGGCTCGGGCGCCCCGGAACCGGCGGCGCTGTCCTCGACCCCGCGGCGGACGTGCCGCCGGTAGATCGAGAGCATGGCCTCGACATCTTCGTCGCGTGACGGCCTGACGAGGACCGGCGGCTCGGTCTCGCGAGCCGTGATCGCGCTGTCCATGGTTCGAATTACTCTGCGCAGACATAGGTATGGAGCCGGATCCGGCCGGACTCGTCGAGCTCCTTGTACAGCCCCTGGATCTCGACGTCGAAACCGGGATAGGCGTTGAACGCCCGCTCGAACATCTTGAGGTAATCGATCATCGGCTGGGCGCGTTCGGACAGCCGTTCGCCCGGAACGATGGTGGCGATGCCCGGCGGATAGACCACGAACGGCGTCGTCGCGATGCGCCCGGCGATCTGGTCGATCGGCAGGTAGTCGACCTCGTTTCGCATCAACGCACGCGCCGCCTCGCGCGGCGACATCGCGATCTCGGGCAAGTGCTGCGGCTGGAACTGCTTCGCCTGCAGCGCGCTCACCTCGGCCTCGCGGTAGAAGCGGTGCATCTCGGCGCAGAGGTCGCGCAGCCGCAGCTTGCCGTAACGCGCAAAGCGCTTGCGGGTGAACTCCGGAATCGCGTCCTCCAGCAGCACGTTGTCATCGTGGAGCCGCTTGAAGGCGACCAGACCGCTGATCAGGGTTCCGGCCTTGCTCGCCTCGACCCCCGGCGTCAGCAGGAAGAGCAACGAGTTGAGGTCGTTCTTCTCCGCCACGATGCGGTTCTCGCGCAGATATTGCGCGACGATCGGAGCCGGGATGCCGTGATCGGCATAGCCGCCGGTGGTGCGATCGAAGCCGGGGGTCAGCAGGGTCAGCTTGTTGGGGTCGGTCATGGTGAAGCCAGCGGCGAGATCCGGAAAGCCGTGCCATGCCGCCCCGGGCGCGAGCTGCCACAGCGCGGCATCGGTCGAGAGCTGGTCGGTCGAGAGCGCCTCCCAGGCCACGTCGTGGCTAGCCCCGGGATTGGCCGCATCGGGGATCGATACGCGATCCGGAACGAATGGCTCGAAGAACCAGCGCCGCGCCGGATCCTTCTCCTTCTCCTCGAATTCGCGGCGCATCGCCCGGATCTTCTTGCGCAACTCGATGCCGAGCCGGATCGTGTCGTCCCACAGCACCTCACCGGAGCGGCCCTTCATCATCTGTGCGCCGACGTCCAGCGAGGCGAACAGCGGGTAGAACGGCGATGTCGAGGCGTGCTGCATGAAGCTTTCGTTGAAGCGGCGATGCTCGATCCGCCGCCGCTGCCCCTTGATGTGGCGGTCCTTGACGTGGATCTGCGATGCCTGGGAGAAGCTCGCGAGCTGCTTGTGGGTCGATTGCGTGGCGATGATGCCGGGAGCGTCGGGCCCGAGATCGCCGAGGCCCATGGCGAAGCGGCCGGCGTAGAGCGGGTGGAATTTCATGAAGCCCGCCCAGGCCTCGTCGAACATGATGTAGTCGCAGAGGTGCCCGATCCGCTTCAGGATCATCTCGGCGCTGTGGATCGTGCCGTCATAGGTGCACTGCTCGACCACCGCGACGCGGAACGGGCGCGGCTTGCGCCAGGCGTCAGGATCCTTGACCAGCGGGTTGTCGCGGATCTGTTGCCGGAGGTGCTCCTCATCGAGCAGATCCCAGCGCATCGGGCCGATCAGGCCCCAGGGGTTGCGAACCGTTGGGACGTAGATCGGGACTCCGCCGGAGATCAGCAGCGCGCCGTGATGGGCGGCCTTGTGGTTGTTGCGGTCGAACAGCACGAGGTCGCCGTCGGTGACCAGGGCCCCGAGCACGACCTTGTTGGAGGTCGAGGTACCGTTGAGGACGAAATAGGTCTTCTCGGCGCCAAAGATCTGCGCCGCTTCCTTCTGCGCGCGCAGCGCCGGCCCCTCATGGGTCAGGAGATCGCCGAGATCGAGCACGGAATTGTCGAGGTCGTCCCGGAACACGGCCTCGCCGAGATGCTCGACGAAGACCCGGCCGATCGGGCTGCGGCTATAGAACACGCCGCCATTGTGCCCGGGGCAGGTCCAGAGCTGGTTGCCTTCCTCGGCGTAGTCGACCAGCGCGCCGAAGAATGGCGTCTTCAGTGTCTCGGCATATTGCTTCAGCCGGCTGACCAGGTTCTTGGCGATGAAGGCGGGCGTCTCCTCCGACAGGAAGACATAGCCGTCGATGAAGTCGAGCACCTCGACCGGCAGATCCTCGAACCGCTTGCGGCGGATCAGGAGGATGATCGGGAAGTCCAGTCCGCGACGGCGCATCAGGTTGATCAGCGACGCCGTCTTGCCTTCCAGGCCCTTCTTGCCCCAATCGACGACCATGCAGCCGATCGCGGCATCCGTCTGCACGGCGATCTCGGCGTCCTCCAGCTTGCGGGCGCGCACCACCTCGAAGCCCGAGCGCTGGATCTCCTCGATGATCTGGTTGAAGCGGACGCCCGCAAGGTCGTCGGTCTCGAAGACGGGCGCGGCGAACAAGAAGGTGAAACGGCGGAAGTATTCCATGAGAGTCTTTCGGGCTGCGTGGGCAGCCACCTGTCGTCACGTTCGATGACGGTTCGATGACAATAGGGCGCCTCACGGAGCTTGTCTCGGCCGCCTCGCAGTGGCAATCGTCCTGAACCCGAGTGATGCTGAAAGGATCCGTGGTGCTTCCCGAATGGATCAGCCTTGATTGTGTGGCCCCGTCCGAGCTCCATCGGCAGGCGGCGCTGGAACGCCAGGCCCAGTTGACCAAGCCGATTGGCGCCCTTGGGCGATTGGAGCAGGTGGCGGTCGAGCTGGCGGCGCTGCAGGCGTTGGAGCGGCCGGGGGCCGATAGGGTCCCGGTGGTGCTGTTCGCGGGGGACCATGGCATCGCGGCACGGGGCGTGTCGGCGTATCCGCCGGAAGTGACGGTGCAGATGCTGCACAACTTCGCGGCCGGTGGCGCGGCGATCTCGGTGCTGGCGCGCAGCCTGGGCTGTCCGCTCGAGGTGGTCGATGTCGGTACGCTGGCGGATGAGCCGGTGCCCGGTGTCGTCGTCGACAAGCCGCGGCGCGGCACGCGCGACTTCAGCACCGGGGCGGCGCTGACGCCGGAGGAGGTCGCGTTCGCGGCCGACGCCGGACGGCGCGCGGTGGCGCGGCAGGCCGATCACGCGCCGCAGCTCGTGATCTTCGGCGAGATGGGGATCGGCAACACGACGTCGGCGGCAGCCATCGCCGCCGCGCTGCTGTCATGCGCGCCCGCGGACATCGTCGGCAGTGGCACCGGGCTCGACGCCGCCGGGCGGGCGAGGAAGGCTGCGGTGATTGCCGATGCGTTGGGGCGACACGGGCTCACGGCGGGAGCGGCCGTCGCGGACGTCCTGGCTGCCGTCGGCGGCTTCGAGATCATTGCGATGGCCGGCGCGATCGTCGCCGCCGCGCAGCGGCGCTGGCCGGTGCTGGTCGACGGCTTCATCGTCTCGGTCGCGGCGCTGGTCGCCGTCCGCCTCAATCCCTCCTGCCGTCCGTGGCTGCTGTTCTCGCATCGCTCGGCCGAGCGCGGCCACGCCATCGTGCTCGACGCGCTCGGTGCCCGTCCGCTGATCGACCTCGATCTGCGGCTTGGCGAGGCCTCGGGCGCCGCCACTGCGCTGCCGATCATCCGATTGGCCTGCGCGCTCCACGGGGGCATGGCCACCTTTGCGGAGGCCGCCGTCTCGGGAGCCAAGTCCTGATGCGGATCGATCTGCTGCGGCACGGGACGACAGGACGGGACGGCCATCTCGACGGCCGCACCGACCCGCCGCTCAGCGAGCCCGGCTGGGATCAATTCCGGCGGCAGACGCGGAGTCGGATCTGGCGCAGCGTCGTCAGCTCGCCGTTGGCGCGCGCACGTGCGGCAGCGGAGGATTATGCCCGGCTGACCGGCTGCGCGCTGGACATCGACGCGGATTGGAGCGAGCTCGATTTCGGCCTCTGGGACGGGCGGACGCATCGCGACATCGCCGCGGAGCCCGGAGGCGAAGCCTTGCTCGACACCTTCCATGCCGATGCTGAGGTCCGGGCGCCGGGCGGTGAGAGCTGGTCCGATTTGCAGGCGCGAGTGGCGCGCGCAACACATCGTATCCTTACCCGGCCCGAGCCTGCGCCGGTTCTGGTGGTTGCGCATGGCGGCGCCATGCGCGCAGCGCTCTCGCATCTGCTCGGCTGGCCGCTGCGCCAGCTGTGGAGCCTGCGCATCCGGCCCGGCACGCGGATCACGCTCGAAGCCGGGCAGGGCGGTGATGGTGTATCTTGGGGCGAAATCGTCGAGATCATCCAGCCATGAGTCTGCGTGAATTCTGGATCGCATTGCAGTTCCTGACACGGCTGCCGACACCGCGGGTCGCTGAGTCGCGACCGGACGATCTTGCACGGGCGTCGGTCTGGTTTCCGGCAGCCGGACTGGTGATTGGCGCCTGTCTGGCGCTGGTCGCCCGCCTTTTTCATGATGCCGATCCCTGGATCGTCGCGCTGACCGTGCTGGTCGCCTGGATCGGGATCACCGGCGCGCTGCATCTCGATGGGCTCGGCGACGTCGCCGACGCGTTCGGCGCCTCGCATGGCAGGCCGGAACGCTTCATCGCCGTGCTGGGCGATCCCCATGCCGGCAGCTTTGCCGTCGTCGCGATCAGCTTGCAGATCGCCGCCAAGCTGGTGCTGATCGCCGAGCTGGCGACGGGCCCGACGGCCTGGGCGCTGGTGCTGATCCCGGCCTGGGCACGCTGGGGGACTTTGATCTGCAATAAGACCCTGCTGTCGTTGAAGCCAGGGCTGGGGGCGAGCATCTCGAACAGCGTCGGCTGGAACGTCATCGTCGCCTGGGGCGGCGCGCTCGCGATCGGCGCGCTGGCCGGTGCGGTGCCGACGCTGATCGCGATCGCTCTGGTTCCGGGAATCGCGTTCTATTGGCAATGGCGGCTCGGCGGCATCACCGGCGATTGCCATGGCGCCAGCATCGAGGTCACGGAAACGCTGCTGCTTGCCGCCTGCGTTCTCGGCTAGGACGCGCTGCCGAGCGCCTGCGCCAGCCGCTGCCAGCCTGTCTCATGGCCCGGCAGGCCGAAGCGCAGCCAGCTTGTTTGAGCCGGAAAACGCCGGACATGGATGCCATGGCGGGCGAGCCGCTCGGCAATGTCAGGCGCGCTCGGCGATGTGATCAGTCTGAACAGCGGCGTGCCGCCGAGGACCGCGCAGCCGGCCATGCTCAGAAGATCGTCAATGCGCGAACAATCCTTCGCGAGACGGGCGCGTGTCTGGTGCAACCAGTTTTCATCCGCCAACGCCGTCGTTCCGATCGCGAGCGCCGGTCCGGACACGGCCCAAGGCCCGAGCGCATCACGGAGTTGCCGTACAATGTCGACGGAGCCGATCGCGAAACCGAGGCGGACGCCGGCAAGGCCGTAAACCTTGCCGAACGAGCGCAGCACGATCGTCGCCGGCGGCAAGTCGGCTGCCAGGCTGGCATCGGCGGGATAAAGATCGATGAATGCTTCGTCGACGATCAGCAGACCATCGCGCCGGCGCAGCCCCGCTGCGATGCTGACCAGTGCGTCGCGCGGCAGCAGGCGGCCGGTCGGATTGTTGGGATTCACGACCACGGCGACATCGGCGCCAGCGAGCGCATCGAGATCATCGACCAGACTGACGCGATGACCGCAACGGCGCCAGCACAGCGCATGCTCCTCATAGGTCGGCGCGAGCACGGCGACGGTCGCGGGTGGGCGCAGTCTGGGCAGGATCTGCAAGAGCGCCTGCGTGCCGGGCGCGGCAACGATCATGTCGGGCTCTGCCACGCCATGGCGAGCCGCGGCCGCTGCGCGTAAAGCGTCATTCTCGTATTTGCCAGGCAGACGCGCCCAGCTCTCAGCCGGGATCGCCGGCACGGGATAGGGGATCGGGTTGATTCCGGTCGACAGATCGATCCACGGCGCTGGCGCATCCGGATAGCGACGGCTGATCGCAGCGAGATCGCCGCCGTGAAGGATCGCTTCCGGCTCGTCCGCGCGCATGCTAGTCGCTCTGTCGTCCATCTCTTTCCTTTACATGTCTTTCCTTCAGCGGAGATCGATGTTCGTCTCTCTCGCGCTCACGGCGCTCCTCGTCGAGGCGGCGGTCGGTTATCCCCAGGTCCTGGTGCAGCGGATCGGTCATCCCGTGATGTGGGTGGGCGCGCTGATAGCATGGGGGGACCGCCGCTGGAACAGGGCAGCAGACGGCTTTGCCGCACGACGCGCGCGCGGCATTGCGCTCGTGTGCCTGCTCGTCGCGGGGATGATGGCCACCGGTCTCGCCGCAACATGGGTCATGCAGGCGCTCGTCGGCGAACCGGTCGCAACCATCATCCTTGGTGTGGCGGCAAGCAGCCTGCTGGCCCAGCGCAGTCTCGACACGCATGTCGCCGCGGTTGCAGAGGGACTGGGGCAGGAGGGGCTCGAGGGCGGCCGCAGAGCCGTCTCGATGATCGTCGGCCGCGATCCCGATCGGCTGGATGAAGCCGGCGTTGCGCGGGCCGCGGTCGAGAGCCTGGCAGAAAACTTCTCCGATGGCGTCGTCGCGCCCGTGTTCTGGCTCGTCGTCGGCGGGCTGCCGGGCATCCTGATCTACAAGGCTCTCAACACCGCCGACAGCATGATCGGTCATCTCTCGGACCGTCACCGCGCGTTCGGCTGGGCGGCGGCGCGGCTCGACGATCTCGTCAACCTGCCGGCCTCGCGCCTGTCCGCGCTGTGGATCGCAGCCGCCGCGGCCTGCATCCCGAGCGCCTCGGCTTCGGCCGCGGTGCGAGCCGTTGCACGCGATGCGTCGAAGCACCGTTCGCCCAACGCCGGCTGGCCCGAAGCGGCGATGGCCGGTGCGCTCGGACTGCGCTTGGCGGGGCCGCGCGTCTATCACGGTCATCTCGTCACCGATGCCTGGATGGGCGACGGGCGCGCCGATCTCGACGCGTCCGACATCCGGCAGGCCTTGCGGCTGTATCGGCTGGCCTGTCTGGTTCAGGCCCTGGTCGTCGCAGGACTCGTCCTGGTCAGGATCCTGTAGCCGCCACGGGCGGCGCGGGCTTGCTCGCCAATGCCAGGATACGGTCAACGTCGACGTAGCGCTCGAGATGCGCCGCGAGTGCATCCAACGTCGTGTCCACATCGATCTCATAGGAGAGGCCGCTGGTCGTCGCGCCGAGGCCGCGCAGCCAATGGCTGCGCAGGCCGTCGTCGGCGAACAGGCCATGCACGTAGCAGCCGGCTACCAGGCCATCAGGCGCGATGGCGCCATCGCGCCGGCCATCGGAGAAGGTCAGGAAGGGGCGCTGTGTCGCCCGTCCCTCCGTGCGGCCGATGTGCATCTCGTAGCCGCGGAACGAGAGCTTATCGTGCGTCAGCGTGCCCTGGACCTCGCGTAACGCCTTGTCATCGGTCAGGGTCGTTTCGACGTCGAGCAGGCCAAGTCCCGCGACGGAACCAGCTGCACCCTCGTGCCCATCGGGATCGCTGATCACGCGCCCCAGCATCTGATAGCCGCCGCAGATGCCGAGCACGCGACCGCCGCGGCGAAGATGCGCGATAAGATCGATGTCCCAGCCGGCGCCACGCAGGGCGGCGAGATCGGCGATCGTCGCCTTCGAGCCCGGCAGGATCACCATCGATGCGTCGCCGGGGATCGGCGTGCCTGGCCGCAAGAACTGCAGATCGATTCCATCTTCCAGCCGCAACGGATCGAACTCGTCGAAATTGGAAATGCGCGGGTAGGCGAGGATGACGACCTTCGGCCGTTGTCCTCCCGATGATCCGCGTTCAGCCAGGCCAAGCGCGTCCTCCGCTGGCAGGCGGCGCGCATCCGAAAAATGCGGAATGAGCCCGAGCGATGTCCACCCCGTCCGCTGCGCGATCTCGTTCATGCCCGACGCAAACAAGGCGGGGTCGCCGCGAAACTTGTTGACGAGGAAACCTGCCACGCGCGCGGCATCGTCGGGCGCGATCACCGTCTTGGTGCCGACCAGGCTCGCAATCACGCCGCCTCGATCGATGTCGCCGATCAGCACCACCGGAATCTGCGTCGCCTGCGCGAAACCCATGTTGGCGATGTCGCCGCCGCGCAGGTTGATCTCGGAGGCGGAGCCTGCGCCTTCGACCAGCAAGATGTCGGCATCCGCCGCGAGTTGATGGAAGCTGTCGAGCACGGCCGCCATCAGTTGCGGCTTCATCGCCTGATAGGCGGACGCCTTGGCGGTGCCGATGACGCGGCCCTGCACCACGACCTGCGACCCGATCTCGCTTTGTGGCTTCAGCAGCACCGGGTTCATGTGCACCGTCATCGGCCGCCGCGCCGCGCGCGCCTGCAGCGCCTGGGCACGGCCGATCTCGCCGCCATCAGCGGTGACGGCGGCGTTGTTCGACATGTTCTGCGGCTTGAACGGCGCCACCTTGAGGCCGCGCAATGTCAGCGCGCGCGCGAGCCCCGCGACGATCAGCGATTTGCCGACGTCGGAGCCGGTGCCCTGGAACATGATGGCCCGCGCGCTCATGAGCTCAGTACTCGATGCCTTCCTGCGCCCTCACGCCGGCCGCGAAATGATGCTTCACGAGGTTCATCTCGGTGACGAGATCGGCGGCCTCGATCAGCTCCGGCTTGGCGTTGCGCCCGGTGACGACGACGTGCAGATCGGGACGGCGCCCTGCGAGCGTGGCGACGACGTCTGCGATATCAAGGTGATCGTAGCGCAGCGCGATGTTGAGCTCATCGAGGACGAGCAGCCGGATCGACGGATCCGCCATCAGCTCCTTAGCCTTCGCCCAGGCGCGCTCGGCCGCGGCGACGTCGCGCGCACGATCCTGCGTCTCCCACGTAAAGCCTTCCCCGAGCGTGTGCCACGACACCTGATCGCCGAACTTCTCGATCGCCTTGCGCTCGCCGGTTTCCCACGCGCCTTTGCCGAACTGCACGACGCCGATGCGAAAGCCGCGGCCGAGTGCGCGCAGCATCAGGCCCCACGCCGCCGTCGATTTTCCCTTGCCCTTGCCGGTGTGAACGATCAGCAGGCCCTTCTCCACGGTTTTGGAGGCGACCTCGGCATCCTGCACCGCCTTGCGGTTCTCCATCTTCGCCTTGTGGCGTGAATCGTCGGCGCTTCCGGTCATCGGCATTGTCTCCTCGTCACTTCAACGTCAGCGGCAGTCCCGCCGCCATCAGGATCACGCGATCCGCTAAGGCCGCGATGTCCTGGTTCAGTCGCCCCTGGGCGTCGCGAAAGGCGCGCGCGAGCGCGTTGTCCGGCACGATGCCCAGTCCGACTTCGTTGGACACGGCCACGATCGGGCCATGCGAGTTCCTGAGCGCGTCGATCAGCTCGGCTGATCTTGCCGCCACGTTCATGTCGGCGAGCATCACGTTGCTGAGCCAGAGCGTCAGGCAATCGATCAGCATCGGTACGCCCGATTCTCCACTTGACCGGACGAGGCCCGCGAGATCATGCGCCGTCTCCAGCGTCTGCCATCCCTCGGCGCGGCGCGCCTTGTGCTGGGCGATCCGGTCGGTCATTTCGGCGTCGAAGGCCTGCGCGGTCGCAACATAGGTCCAAGGCGGCGGAAGGGCGGTGACGAGGGCCTCGGCATGGCGGCTCTTGCCCGAGCGCGCACCGCCGAGCACCAGCGTCAGGCGCGGCAGGGCGGGATGCGGCGGGGCGGGGACCATGGGGACGATTCCGATTGACGGGCTTTGGTGCGACCCGTATCTAACAGATGACGGTTCTCCGAAAGGAGAGATTTAGGGAACACGGTGCGGGTTCTTGACCCAAGGCCGTGGCTGCCCCCGCAACTGTAATCGGCGAGTGTGAGGCCAAGACACCACTGGGAAACCGGGAAGGTGGCTTCATGCGGTGACCCGAGAGCCAGGAGACCTGCCGTCGATATTGCTGTTGGCCGACCCGTCGCGCGGGGAGTCGCGATGCTGGTTCTGATCCCGCCGGGATGGGCGGGGTGCCGTCGGATGCAGCGCATCGTCCGGTCCTCTGGGGAGCCGGCAAGCGACGGAGACGGCCATGAAGTTGACCCGCACCACGACCTTTGCAGCCGCGAGCCTGATGCTGCTCGCCACCGATCCCGCCTTCGCGCATCACATGATGGGGGGCAAGCTGCCGCAGACGTTTGCACAGGGGATGCTGTCCGGCCTCGGCCATCCTGTCATCGGAATCGACCATCTGGCGGCGATCGTGGGCGCGGGCATCGTTGCAGCGCTTCTGGGCCGCGGCTTCGCGCCGGTGCTCGCCTTCGCCACCGCGATGATCGCGGGCGTCGGCCTTCATGTGGCCAAGGCCAACATCCCGGCTGCCGAGCTGCTGGTCGGCCTGACCACCGTCGTGGTTGGGCTGGTGGTGGTGATGCGTGGCCGTTTCGGTGTGCTGCCCGTCGCCGGCCTGTTCGCCGTGACCGGCCTCGTCCATGGATATGCGCTGGGTGAATCGATCGTCGGGGCCGAGAACACCCCGCTCGGGGCCTATCTCGTCGGTCTGCTCGTGATCCAGACCATCATCGCCGCCGGCGCGTTCCTTGGCACCAGGCTGCTGTCGGCGAAGGCCAAAGCGGCTGCGCCGCTGGCGCTGCGGCTCGCGGGCGCTGCCATCGTGCTGGTGGGTGGGGTCGCCGCGGCGACGGCGGCCGGCGTGATCGGCTGATTGATGACCGCATCAGAGACTGATGAGACGACGCTGTTCGTCTGCGTCACTTGCCGTTCGCAGGCGACGGAACCTACGCCGCCTGATCAGCCGCGGGCCGGAGCCCGTTTGCTCGCCGCGATCGAGACGTTGCCGACCGCGCAGCGCGCCGGTGTCACCGTTGTCGGTGTCGAGTGTCTGTCGAACTGCAATCGTGCGTGCACGGTTGCGGTGACGGCGCCGGGCAAATGGACCTATGTGCTCGGCGCCCTCGATCCCGATCTGCATGCGCGGGATGTGCTGACATTTGCGCAACTGCATCAGCGCCATGACGCCGGCCTGCCGGCCTGGCGCGAGCGTCCCGAATACATTCGCAAGAACACCGTCGCGCGCGTGCCTGCGCTGTCAGCGCCACGCTGAAAACGAGAGATCGTATCGCCATGACGAAGTCGTTCGCCAAGACGCCTTGCACCATCGTCACCGGTTTCCTCGGCGCCGGCAAGACCACGCTGGTGCGCAACCTGATCGAGACCGCGAACGGTCGCCGGCTCGCCATCATCGTCAACGAGTTCGGCGATGTCGGCATCGACGGCGACATCCTGAAGGGTTGCGGCGTGCCGGATTGTCCGGAGGATCGCATCGTCGAGCTGTCGAACGGCTGCCTGTGCTGCACCGTTGCCGATGATTTCGTCCCCGCGCTCAGGAGCCTGCTGGATCAGAAGGAGCCGCCTGAGCATATCGTGATCGAGACCTCGGGGCTGGCGCTGCCGAAGCCGCTGGTGCAGGCCTTCAACTGGCCCGAGATCGCGACGCGCGTCACCGTCGACGGCGTCGTTGCGGTCGTCGATGGTCCGGCGGTGGTCGCGGGACGCTTCGCCGACGATCCCGAAGCGCTCGCCGCGCAGCGCGCCACCGATGCGTCGCTCGATCACGACAATCCGCTGGAGGAGGTCTACGAGGACCAGCTGCTGTGCGCCGATCTCGTCGTGATGAACAAGAGCGACCTGATGAGCGAGGAGCAGCGCAAGGACGTCGCCGCCGAGATCGCGGCGAAGGTGCAGCGTGCCGTCAAGGTGATCGCGACGGAGCACGGCAGGCTGTCGGCTTCGGTGCTGCTCGGGCTCGGTGCCGCCGCGGAGGACGATCTCGCGGCCCGGCCGTCGCATCACGACAACGAGGCCGAGCACGATCACGACGATTTCGAGAGTTTCGTGCTTGACGTTCCGGCGCAGGCTTCGCCCGATGCGCTCGTCGACCGCATCGCGGCCGCCGTCGACGCACATGATGTGTTGCGGGTGAAAGGGTTCGTGGAAGTCGCCGGCAAGCCGCTGCGCCTCCTGGTGCAGGCCGTTGGCAGCCGCATCCAGCATCAGTTCGAGCGCCCGTGGCGCTCGGGCGAATCGCGGCAGGGGCGGCTGGTGATCATCGGCGAGCGCGGCCTCGATGCCGCTGCCATCCAGAGCCTGATCACAGGATAGTCACCGATGCACCTGCTGGCGACAACGGGCGCGGATCTCGACGACCTCGAACAGGCCGTGGATCTTGCACAGTCGCCGGCCGAGATCGTCGTGCTGTCGTTCTCGGACACCGACCTGTCGGCGCTGGCCGAAGCCTGGACCGCGTCGTCGGATGAGCTGCCGAGCCTGCGCCTCGCCAGCTTGAAACGGCTGAAGCATCCGATGTCGGTCGATCTCTATGTCGACCGTGTCGTGCTGGGCGCGCGCGCCGTCGTCGTGCGCTGTCTCGGCGGGCTCGACTATTGGCGCTACGGGCTGGAGCGCATCGCATCGCTTTGTCGCAGCCGCCACATCCTGTTCGCGGCACTGCCGGGTGACGATCGCGCCGACGACAGGCTTGCTGAGCTCTCGACCTTGCCGCAGGACGCGACCTCGCGTCTCTACGGTTATCTGCACGAGGGCGGTGTCGGCAATGCGCGCGAGGCCCTGCGCTATCTCGCGACGCTGCTCGGGCGCGACGCGCAGTTTGCCGAACCGATCGCGATCGGTTCGATCGTCGGCTTCAGGCCCGATCGCGGAGCCGTCGGCATCGATGATCTCTGCGGCCATGATGATGCGCGGACGTGCGCGCTGATCGTGTTCTACCGTGCGAGCCTGCTCGCTGCCGATACGGCCGGGATTGCTGAGCTGATGCGGGCGATCGAAGCCAAAGGGCTGGCGGCAGTCGCGGTCGCGGTGACCAGCCTGAAGGATCCCAATATTGGGGATGCACTGGCGCGACTCGTCCAGCGCCGGCGTCCTGCGATCATTTTGAACGCCACCGCGTTCTCGGCGCTGCGCGACGACGGCACCACGGTGCTCGACGTGGCCGATGCACCAGTTCTGCAAATCATCCAGGCGCAGAGCACGGAAGAGGCCTGGGCCTCGTCGGTGCGCGGACTGTCGCCGACGGACCTTGCGATGAATGTCGTGCTACCGGAGCTCGACGGCCGGCTGTTGGCGCGCCCGATTGCGTTCAAGGGCGAGGCGCCGGCGGATGAGCGTCTGCAGTTCAGCGCGATGCGCTATGTGCCTCAACAGGACCGCATTGCTTACGTCGCGCAACTGGCGGCGCGATGGGCGCAATTGCGGGGGCTGCCGGCCAGCGAGCGGCGCGTGGCGCTGATGCTCTCCGATTATCCGTCGCGCGGCGGGCGTCGCGGCTACGCCGTCGGTCTCGACACCAGCGCAAGCGCAGCCGCCATTGCGCGGTTGTTGGCGGAGGCGGGGTACGATATCGGCCGTGTAGCGCCGACCGCGGACGATATCGAAACGCTGCTGCGGGACGAGGCAGATCAGCTCGTGGTGCCGCTCGCGGCCTATCGGTGTGCTCTGGCGCCGTTGCCGGACGATCTGCAGCGTGCGCTACATGACATCTGGGGAGAGGCGGAAGCGGACCCGGCGTTCCGGGATGGCGCCTTCCATTTTCCGGTGCTGCGTGCGGGAAAACTCCTGATCTTGTTGCAACCGGATCGTGGCAGTCGCGCCGATCGCAAGTCCGGTTATCACGACACCAGCGTGCCGCCGCGGCACGCCTATGTCGCGCTCTATGCATATCTGCGAGAGGCCGAGCGGATCGATGCGCTGATTCATCTCGGTGCGCATGGCACGCTGGAATGGCTGCCGGGCAAGGCGCTGGCGCTGTCAAATGCGTGCTGGCCCGAGGCCGTACTGGGCCCGCTGCCGGTGATCTACCCCTTCATCGTCAACAATCCCGGCGAAGCGATGCAGGCCAAGCGGCGGTTGTCGGCACTGACGCTCGGGCATCTGACGCCGCCGCTGTCGCAGGCCGGTCTGCACGGATCCCTGCTGGAGCTGGAGGGGCTGGTCGAGGAATATGCCGAGGCGGATGGCCTCGACAAACGCCGCCTGAAACTGCTCGAGGAGGAGATCGTCGCGCGGGCCTGGCAGGGCGGCCTGGCCGCCGATTGCGGGCTCGACCGTGCCATGACCGGACGCGAGGCGATCGCGCAGCTCGATGCGCAGCTCTGCGACATCAAGGAGCTCGCGGTGCGCGACCGCCTGCACGTGTTTGGGGAGGCGCCCGACACGGCGGCGACCGCCCTGCTGGCCGATGCGATCACGGCGGCGATGGGGCAGGCGGTGACGGTCGATCGCGCCGACATCGCCGCACGGATCGCCGCGAGCGCTGCGGCCGAGCGCAGCGCGTTGCTCGCCGCGCTCGATGGCCGGCGCGTTGCTGCCGGTCCCGCCGGAGCGCCGAGCCGCGGCCGTCTCGACGTGCTGCCCACGGGCCGCAATCTGACCGCGATCGATCCGCGCGCGATCCCGACCCGGACCGCGGCCCTGATCGGCGTACGCGCGGCTGATGAGGTGATCCGGCGCTATTTGCAGGATCATGGCGACTACCCGCGCGCGCTCATGCTCGATCTCTGGGCGTCCGCATCGCTGCGCACGGGCGGCGACGATCTGGCCCAGGCCTTGGCTTATCTCGGCGCGCGGCCGCGCTGGGACCTCAACTCCAATCGGGTCACCGGCGTCGACGTGCTGCCGTTGGCGATGCTCGACCGCCCGCGCATCGATGCGACGCTGCGGATCTCGGGGCTGTTCCGCGACCTGTTCGAAGCGCAGATCGCGCTGTTTGATCTCGCCGTGCAGAAGGTGGCGTCACTCGACGAGGACGATGCCGACAATCCGCTGGCCGCGGCACGGCGGCGCGGCGAGAGCTTGGCGCGCGTGTTCGGCGGCGCGCCCGGCAGCTACGGCGCCGTTGCCGCCGACCTCGCGCTCGGGATGGACTGGACGAGCCGGTCGCAGCTCGGCGAAGCGTATCTTGAGAGCACCGCTTACAGTTTCGGCGGAGCGCATGACGGCGTGTCGGCCTCCGACACGTTCCGCGCCCGCGTCCGCAGCGCCGATGCCCTCGTGCATCCGCAGGACGATCGTGAGCGCGACCTCCTCGATGGCGAGGAGGTGGCCGATTTCGCCGGAGGCTTCGCAGCCGCTGCAGCGTCGCTCGGCGCGTCGCCCGTACTGCTGCATCTCGACACCAGCCGTCCGGAGGCGCCCGCGGCGCGGAGCTTCAGCGAGGAGATTGCCCGCGTGGTGCGCGGCCGTCTCACCAATCCGCGCTGGATCTCGGGAATGCTCGCGCATGGCTATCGCGGCGTCGCCGAGATCGCGCAGGGCGTCGACGCGCTCTACGCCTTTGCGGCTACCTCCGACACCGTTGCCGAGCACCTGTTCGATCTGGCGCATGGCGCGCTGCTGCGTGACGAGGCCGTGCTGGACGGCATGACCGCACGCAATCCCGCGGCCGTCGCCGCGATCGTGGCGCGATTCGAAGACGCGCTGCGTCGGCAGCTGTGGGTGCCACGCCGAAATGCCGTCGCCGATGAGCTTGCGCATGCCCGCACGCGCCTGACGCAAGCGGAGAGCGCGTCATGACCGCCTCGGTCGAGATCAAGGGCTGGTGCCCGGGCGCGCGGCGGCCGATGCCGAGCGGCGACGGCCTCATCGTTCGTGTCCGGCCGCATGGCGGCGCGTTGCCGGTGTCGGCGCTGCGTGAGCTTGCCGAGGCCGCTCGGCGCTACGGCAACGGCCAGATCGACCTCACGCGCCGCGCCAATCTGCAAATACGCGGCGTATCGTCCGAGACGCTCGCGCCGCTGTGGGAGCTGATGGCATCGCTCGGCCTGCTCGATGACAGCGCCGAGCTCGAGGCCATCCGCAACATCGTCGTCAACCCGCTGGCGGGACTCGACCCGGCCGAATGGGTCGACATGCGCCCCGTCGCCGCCGAGCTGGAGACGCTGCTGACCTCGGATCCGGCGCTCCATGCGCTGCCGCCCAAGTTCGGCTTTGCGCTGGACGGCGGCGGCAGGCTGCCGCTGACCGGGCTCGCCGCGGACGTTCGTCTCGTCGCCTGTGGTGGTACTGAGGCGAGGCGGATCGCCGTCGGCATTGCCGGTTCGAACGACTATGTGTGGCTGGGAACGGCAGCCGTGACCGACGCGGCGTCGACGGCCGTTCACCTCGCGCGGCTGGTGCTGCAACACAGCCCGACGCGGCGTTCCGCGACGTTGCAGCCGCAAGCGAGCGCTGCCATCCGCGCCGAACTGGGCCTCGATGTTTCAAACGCCGTCGCGACGGCGTCAGCAACCATTTCGCAGCGACGTTGCGGCGTCATCGCTCTGACGGATCAAATCTGCGCCGTCGGTCTCGGCGTGCCGTTCGGCCGCATTGATAGCGGCACGCTGGCGCGGCTCGCGGCCATGCTTGCGGCACATGATGTCGCCGAGGTCCGCTTGTCGCCATGGCGCGCGCTTTATGTCGCCGCGGGTGCCGTGACCGCGGAGCAACTGGCGGCGGATGCCGCCCGGCTCGGCCTGGTCGTCGACGATGCCGGTCCACTGATGCGCATCGACGCCTGCTCGGGCGTCGGCTGCTGTCCATCGACTGGACTGGCGACGCGACAGCATGCCGGCCTGCTCGCGGATGCGATGGCTCGGACCGGATTCAACGGTACGCTGCACGTCTCCGGCTGCGCCAAGGGCTGCGCACGCTCGGCAGCCGCGGACGTCGTGCTGGTCGGCGAGGGCGAAGGTTATCACGTCGTCCGCAACGGCACGGTGAAGAGCGAGCCCTGCGGCATGCTCGATCCCACCGAGATCGACGTCGACGGGCTGTTCGAAACGAAAGAAAAGGCCGATGTCTGAGCTGCGCGACTACATCAAGGACGGCGCGGAGATCTATCGCCGCTCGTTCGCGACCATCCGCGCCGAGGCCGATCTGTCGCGCTTCCGCGGACTGGAAGAGAAGATCGCCGTGCGCATCATCCATGCCTGCGGCATGGTCGAGATCACCTCCGACATCGCGATGTCCGAACACTTCGCCGCCGCGGCGCGGGAGGCGCTCGATCGTGGCGCGCCGATCCTGTGCGATGCCAAGATGGTGGCGCAGGGGATCACGCGGGCGCGGTTGCCGGCGAGGAACGAGATCATCTGCACGCTCGATGCGCACGAGGTGCCGGCGCTCGCCGCGCAGCTCGGCACGACCCGATCCGCAGCAGCGCTGGAGCTGTGGCGGCCGCACCTCGGCGGCGCCCTGGTGGCGATCGGCAATGCGCCGACGTCGTTGTTTCATCTGCTCGACATGCTCGATCAGGGCGCGCCGCGACCGGCGGCGGTGATCGGAACGGCTGTGGGGTTCGTGGGAGCCCGCGAGTCCAAGGAGGCGCTCGCGGCCGATGGTCGGGTACCGTATCTGGTCGTCAAGGGCCGCAAGGGCGGCAGCGCCATGGCGGTTGCGGCGGTGAATGCGATCGCGAGCGACGTCGAATGATCCTGCTCGACACCATCGCGGGCTCGGCCGATCCGGGTACGCTGTACGGCATCGGCGTCGGTCCGGGCGACGTTCGCTATCTGACCTTGCGCGCCGCTGGTCTGGTTCGGTCCGTCGACGTGGTGGCGTTCTTTGCCAAGCGCGGCATGGAAGGCAACGCGCGCCGGATCGTAGCGCCGTTGATGGAATCCGGCCGCCACGAGCTGCGGCTCGAATATCCGGTCACGGAGGAATTGCCCGTCGCCGACTTGTCCTATCAGTCCCAGATCGCCGATTTCTACCGGCGCGCGTCGGAGAGCATCACCGCGCATCTGGCGGCGGGGCGATCGGTCGGTCTGCTGTCCGAAGGCGACCCGTTCTTCTACGGCTCGTTCATGCATATGTGGCGGCGGCTCGAGCGCGATCATCCGGTCGAGGTCGTCCCGGGCGTCACCGGCATGTCCGGCTGCTGGACCAAGGCCAATGTTCCCATCACCTGGGGCGACGATGTCCTGTCCGTGCTGCCGGGCACGCTGGGCGAGGACGTCCTGCATGACCGGCTGACGCGTTGCGAGGCCGCCGTCATCATGAAGGTCGGGCGCAACCTTGCTAAAGTGAAGCGCGCGATCATCAGCGCCGGATTGCTCGATCGCGCGCTCTATGTCGAGCGCGGCACGATGGAGGCGCAACGTGTCGCGCCGCTGGCCGAGGTCGAACTGGACCGCGGCCCCTATTTCTCGATGATCCTGATCCCCGGACAAGGGCGTCGGCTATGACGGGTACGCTGACGATCGTGGGCGTCGGCCCGGGGCGGGCCGAACTGATCACGCCGGCCGCCGCGGCCGCCATCGCAGGCGCGACCGATCTGATCGGCTATGGACCGTATCTCGACAGGGTGACCACGACGAGTCCGGGTCAAATCCGGCACGCCAGCGACAATCGCGTCGAGCTCGACCGCGCCCGCCACGCACTCGCGCTCGCAAGCGACGGCAAGCAGGTCGCGGTGGTGTCGGGCGGTGATCCCGGCGTGTTCGCGATGGCCGCGGCGGTGTTCGAAGCGGTCGAGGCGGGACCGGCGGCGTGGCGTTACCTCGACATCCGCGTTGAGCCTGGTGTCACCGCGATGCTGGCGGCGGCGGCCGAGGTCGGGGCGCCGCTCGGTGGCGACTTCTGCGCGATCTCGCTGTCCGACAATCTCAAGAGCTGGACGACCATCCGCCGCCGCCTCGAGGCGGCTGCCGCCGCCGACTTCGTCATCGCGCTGTATAATCCGCTGTCCAAGGCGCGACCTCATCAGCTGGGCGAGGCGTTCGCGCTGTTGCGGCGGATCAAGCTGGAGTCGACCGTCGTCGTCATGGTGCGGGCCGCCGGCAGTGGTGATGTCCGACGGATCATCACCACCTTGGGCGAGGTCGATCCCGGCAAGGCGGACATGCGAACGCTCGTGCTGATCGGATCGACCGCCACGCGCCTGATCGCGCGCGAGGGAAAGGCGCCCTACGTCTATACGCTGCGCCGCGAGGTCGAGGGCGGTGCATGAGCCAGTCGTGCCTCCAGCCATTGCAACGCGGCTCGCGCGCCGCCCAGCGCGACGCCCTGCGGCTTGTCGGGTCGGGCGATCATCACCACGGGAATCGCGAGCCGCCGCGCGGCTGCGATCTTCGGATAGGTCGCGGCGCCTCCGGAGTTCTTCGACACCACGAAGGCGATGCGCTCCTGGGTCAGAAAGGCTTCCTCTGTCGCCTCGTCGAAAGGCCCGCGATCGTGGACGAAGCGAATGTCGGGCGGCAACGCGACGTCGCCAGGCGGATCGATGGTTCGCGCGACGTAGTGATGCTGAGGGGCTGCTGCGAAGGCTGCGAGCTCCAGGCGACCAAGGCTGAGGAACACACGCGCCGTATCTGCTCCGAGCGCGGAAGCCGCGTCGTCGGCACTGCTGACCTCGATCCAGCGGTCGCCGTCCTGACGTTGCCATGCCGCGCGCCGGATCGACGCCAGCGGCACCGACAGCGCATGGCAGGCTGCAACCGCATGTCGCGAGATCTGGTCGGCGTAGGGATGCGTGGCATCGACGACGGCGTCAATTGCATGATCGCGCAGCCAGGCTTCCAGTCCGGCGATGCCGCCGAAGCCGCCGATGCGCGTCGGCAGCGGCTGCGGTTTGGGCGAAGCGGTGCGGCCGGCGAGCGAGAGCGTCGCTGCGAACCGGTCGTCGCCGGCGAGCAGCTTCGCCAGCTCCGAAGCCTCGGTCGTCCCGCCGAGAATGAGGATGCGCATGCGGGGCAGGATCCATGGTGAACTCGGCCGCAACTTGCAACGCGCAGCGCTGGCTGTCCATCGTCGGGATTGGCGAGGATGGTGTTGACGGTCTCTCAACGTCTGCACGACGTCTCATCGCGCAGGCGGCGCTCGTGGTCGGCGGCGCGCGCCATCTCGAGCTTGCGGCGCCGTTGATTGCGGGGGAACGGCTGGCGTGGCCCAGCCCGCTGAAGCTCGCGTTCGACCAGATCGCGGCGCGACGGGGAGAGCCCGTCGTCGTTCTCGCAAGCGGCGATCCTTTCAACTACGGCGTCGGCAAGCAGATGATGCAGCGTTTCGCGTCCGCCGAGATGCTTTGCGTCCCGCAGCCCTCGGCCTTCAGCCTCGCGGCGGCACGGCTCGGCTGGCCGCTGCAGGATGTGGCGCAGGTGACGCTGCACGGCCGCCCGCTCGAAGGGATCATCCGCCATCTCGCGCCGGCGGCGCGCATTCTGGCCCTGGCCTGGGACGGTTCCACTGCCGCACGGCTCGCCGCGCTGCTGACCTCACGCCGCATGGGACGCTCGCGCCTGACGGTGCTGGAAGCGATCGGCGGCGCGCACGAACGGGTGCGCAGCGCGTCGGCCGACGCGTTCGATCTCTCTGATATTCATCCGCTGACGACGATCGCGATCGATGTCGACGCGGAGGTTGATGCGCCCGTGATCCCGCTGACCGCCGGTCTTGCCGATGACCTGTTCGAGCATGACGGCCAGTTGACCAAGCGCGAGGTCCGCGCCGTGACGTTGTCGGCCCTGGCGCCGCGTCCGGGCGAGCTGTTGTGGGACGTCGGGCTGGGCTCGGGTTCGGTGGCAATCGAGTGGCTGCTGCGTCATGGCTCGTTGCGCGCAATCGGCATCGAGGCGCGCCAGGACCGGGCCGACCGGGCGATGCGCAACGCGCTGGCGCTCGGCACTCCCGAGCTGACACTGGTGACGGGGCGCGCGCCAGCGGTGCTGGCGGATCTCGAAACGCCGGATGCGGTCTTCATCGGCGGCGGCATTTCGGAAGCGGGGGTGTTCGAAGCCGTCTGGTCGCGGCTGAAACCCGGCGGCCGCCTCGTCGCCAACGTGGTGTCGCTCGAAGGCGAGACGCGGCTGAGCGCGTTGTTCGGCCAGCATGGCGGTGAACTGATCCGCATCGCCGTTTCGCGCATCGAGCCGGTTGGCCGCATGCATGGCTGGCGGCAGGCCATGCCGATCACGCAGTGGCGGGTGACGAAGCCATGATCGCGCTCGGGATTGGTTGCCGGCGTGCCGCCGACGTCGCAGATATCGAGGCGGTCATCGCGCATGCGCTCTCGCTTGCGCGTCTCGCGCCCGCAGACGTGGCGGTGCTCGCCACTGCGGCTGACAAGGCCAGTGAGCCTGGCGTGATCTGCGCCGCGCAGCGGCTTGGCCGTCCGCTCGTCGCCATCGCCTCTGCTGACATGGCGGCTGTTGCCGATCGCGCGATCACGCGGAGCGATCGCGTCAGGTGCTTGAAGGGTGTACCTTCGGTTGCCGAGACGGCGGCGCTCGCTGCCGCCGGCGTGAATGCCCGGCTGATCCTCGTGCGCGTCGCAAACGCCGTAGCGACCTGCGCGGTGGCGGAGGGCGACGGCGCCATTGTTGCGGAGCCTGCCTCATGACGGTGCATTTCGTTGGCGCGGGTCCAGGCGCGCCGGACCTGATCACCTTGCGCGGCCGCGACCTGATCGCGCGCTGCCCGGTGTGTCTCTATGCGGGCTCGCTGGTCCCTCGGGCGCTGCTCGATCATTGTCCACCCGGCGCGCGTATCGTCGACACGGCACCGATGTCGCTCGACGAGATCGTCGCCGAAATCGAGCGCGCCACGCTCGCGGGCGAAGATGTGGCGCGACTGCATTCCGGCGATCTCTCGATCTGGAGCGCACTCGGCGAGCAATTGCGGCGCCTCGATGCGTTGCGGATCCCGTACACGATCACACCGGGCGTGCCGTCGTTCGCGGCGGCTGCCGCCGCGCTTGGCCGCGAACTGACCTTGCCGGGCCTCGCCCAATCGGTGGTGCTCACGCGGACGTCCGGCCGCGCGTCGGCCATGCCGGAGACGGAGCAGCTCTCGCTGTTCGCGCAGTCGCGCGCCACGCTCGCCATCCATCTCTCGATCCACGTTCTCGATAGAGTCGTTGACGAGCTGCGGCCGCATTACGGCGACGACTGCCCGGTGGCGATCGTCTATCGCGCGAGCTGGCCGGATCAGTTGGTCCTGACCGGCACGCTGGCGACGATCGTCGGACAAGCCGCGGCTTCCGCCGTGGAGCGGACCGCGCTGATCCTCGTGGGCCGCGCGCTCGCAGCCGAGGATTTTCGCGACAGCGCGCTGTACGATACCGGCTATCAGCGGCGCTTCCGCGGGAGGGGCGAATGAGCCGGTCCCTGACTTTGTCCCACCAGCCGGCCGTCACGGTCGAACACGGCGACGTCGAGGACCATGTCGTTGTCGCCCAGCGCACGCCGCGCCGTCTTCCAGGCGGCGAGCGCGACGGCCTGGCCGGCGGGAAATCCGACCCGCTCGGCCTCCTGCAGCACCTGCAGCGCGGTGTTGGCCGTGCGTGCGCTCGTGACCAGCGTGGCCGGCGCCCCCGCGTCATGCAGCGTGTTCGCGAGCCAGCCGAGATCGACCTCGCCGGCGCGCGAATGCAGGTCGAGCAGGCCCTGGCCGAGCTTGGTCATCTTGGCGAAGCCGCCGGCCACGGTGACGCGGGCGACCGGATGCCGGCGCAGATATTTCAACATGCCGCCGGCGAAATCGCCCATGTCGATCAGCGCCGTCTCCGGCAGGCCATGGAGCTGCTGCACGGCCTTCTCGGACGTGCTTCCCGTCGCGCCGGCGATGTGCGGCAGGCCAGCCGCGCGCGCGACGTCGATACCGCGATAGATGGAGTGGATCCAGGCAGCACAACTGAACGGCACCACGATTCCCGTGGTTCCGAGGATCGACAGGCCGCCGACAATGCCGAGCCGCGGGTTCAGCGTCTTCCTGGCGAGCTCCTCGCCGCCGGGAATGGAGATCTCGACGGCCACATCGCGCGCCGCGCCGAGCGCTGCAGCGGCCTCATTGATCGCCGCCGCGATCATCTCGCGCGGCACCGGATTGATCGCAGGTTCTCCCGGCGGCAGCGGCAATCCCGGTCGCGTCACTGTGCCGACGCCGGGGCCGGCGCGGAACGTCACGCCGGAATTGTCTGCACCGCGCCGCAAAGTCGCTTTGACCAGCGCACCGTGCGTGACATCGGGATCGTCGCCGGCGTCCTTCACCACGCCCGCGGTTGCCTTGGTGCCGTCGGCCTCATGCATCGCGATCGCAAAGCCGACGCGACGTCCGCCGGGCAAGGCGATCTCGACCATGGCAGGACAGTTGCCCGTGATCAGCAGCTCGTAGGCGGCGCGCGCCGCAGCCGTGGCGCAGCTGCCGGTCGTCCAGCCACGCTTCAGCGGTCGGTTCGGCGGATCCGCAGTTTCCTTCATGTCCGTTCGCATAGCACATTTTGCCATGCCTCGGCGGCGTTGCGGCCATGACCATGGTGGCGCCCAACGGAATCATCGTCGCCGCGCCGCGTTCCGGCGCCGGCAAGACGACGGTCACGCTCGGGCTGTTGCGTGCGCTCAGCCGGCGCGGCGCGCGCGTGCAACCCTTCAAATGCGGCCCGGACTATATCGATCTTGCCTATCACACGGCCGCTGCAGGACGGACGAGCTACAATCTCGACGGCTGGGCGATGTCGGCGCGGCAACTGCTCGGGCTTGCCTGCAGCGTTGCCGCCGACGCCGATATCGCCATCATCGAGGGCGTCATGGGCCTGTTCGATGGTGCGTCACATCCCGGGCGCGCGGGCAGCGGCTCGGCCGCGGATCTCGCAGCCCTGACCGGCTGGCCGGTCGTGCTCGTTCTCGATGTCAGCGGACAGACCGAGACGGCCGCCGCCGTCGCGCTCGGCTGCGCGCGTTTTCGCGACGATGTTCGCGTGGCCGGGGTGATCCTCAATCGGGTCGCGAGCGAGCGCCACCGAGCGCTCATCGAGCCGGCGTTCGCGGCTATCGGAATCAAGGTCCTCGGCGCTCTGGCGCGGGACGCGCAATTGACCTTGCCGGAACGTCATCTCGGCCTGGTCCAGGCCCAGGAGATCACGGCCATCGAGGCCCATCTCGAGCGTCTCGCGGCCAGCGTGTCCGGATCGGTCGATCTCGACGCGCTGCTCGCTCTCGCGAACCCGATCCGCGCGCCCGATCTGGCGGCGCAGACATCCAGCCTCGGCCTCAAACCGCCCGGACAGCGCATCGCGTTCGCAGCAGATGCCGCCTTCTCGTTCAGCTATCCGCACCTCCTCCGGCACTGGCGCGCTCAGGCCGCGGAGACCATTCCGTTCTCGCCGTTGAACGACGAGGCTCCCGATCCCGCAGCCGACGCGGTCTGGCTGCCAGGCGGCTATCCCGAATTGCACGCGGGACGGTTGGCCTCGGCGCGGTCGTTCCTCGATGCGTTGCGCGCGATGGCGTTACGCGGCGTGCCGATCCACGGTGAGTGCGGCGGCTACATGACGCTGGGGACAGGACTCGAGGATGCTCACGGTGTCCGGCATGCGATGGCCGGGCTGCTGTCGCTGGAAACGTCGTTCGCGCGCCGCCGCCTGCATCTCGGCTATCGTCAAGCGACGCTCTTGGCCGACTGCAGTCTCGGCGGAAGAGGGGCCGTCGTTCACGGTCACGAATTCCACTATGCAACCATCCTGAGCGAGGCAGACGATCCGCTGATCGCGTGCCGCGATGCGTCGGGCGGCGTTGTCGCCGAGCGCGGCGCCCGGCGCGGGTCGGTGACCGGATCGTTCCTGCATGTCCTGAGCGGGGAGGGCGCATGAGCGAGCCAGGCCGAAGCCCTCCGCAGTTCGACGCGACATTCCGGCAGCGCTTTGCCGAGCTGGTGCGCTGGCGTCGCGACGTCCGCCGTTTCCGCGCCGATCCGGTCTCCCCAGAGCTGATCGAACAGTTGCTCGCGCTCGCGTCCCATGCGCCATCCGTCGGCTTCTGCCAGCCCTGGCGGTTCGTGCTCGTCGAGAGCCCTGAACGCCGCGCGACGGTCATCGAGAACTTCCAGCACGCGAACCAGGCCGCGCTCGCCGGCTATGATGGTGAGCGCCGCGCGCTCTATGCAAGGCTCAAGCTGGAAGGCTTGACGCAGGCGCCGGTCCATCTCGCAGTCTGTGCCGACGAGGGCGCTGCCACCGGTCATCGTCTCGGCCGCGCCACGATGCCGGAAACGCTCCGCTACTCGGTGGTGGCCGCGATCCAGACGTTCTGGCTGGCAGCGCGCGCGGAAGGTCTCGGCGTCGGCTGGGTGTCGATCCTGGACCCGGCGGCTGTCTGTCGTGAACTCGAGTTGCCGTCCGACTGGAGCCTGATTGCGTATCTTTGCGTCGGCTGGCCGCAGGAGGAGCATGACGATCCCGAGTTGGAACGTCACGGCTGGGAAACGCGGCTCGACCAGACCGTGATCAAGCCGCTCAAGCGCTAGTCACGATGCGAGCGCCAGCGCCGGTGCGTCAACCGTCATCGGCTCGCCGACAGCGTCCGCGGCGCGCATGAGCTGAAACCGTGTGCCGTGCAGGTTGAGGGTCAGTGGAATGCCGCGGAAATCGTCGTGAAAGGCGCGGATGCGGCGCGCCATGTCGGCCGGATCGATGTCGACGGGCATGTCGCACATGGCGGCGTACATCTGCCGGGTGCTCTTCGCGCCGCTCCAACCGGTGCCGAGTGCCGGCAGGGGGCCGGCATGGCAGGCGAGGTCGCGCGACATCCGCCAGAACAGATAGGCGAGCCGCACGAACGTCATCTGTTCCAAGCCGCGGACATCCACGCCTTGCGGGATGTCGAACGTCTCGACACCGACGATCGCGCCGCAGTCGACCCGGGTCTCCATCGCATGGGCCGTCGCGCCGAAGCGCGTCGCACCGTCGTACATCGCGAAATGGGCCGGTGCCCAGCCGGGATAATCCGGCGGGCCCGGATGAAAATTGTACGCGCCGTGGCCGAGCGCCTGAAGGATGGCGGCGGGCACGATGACGCCGGTCGTGAAGGCAAGCAGGCGGGATCTGCCGAGCACGTCGCGCTCGATGGCTTCGATGTCCTGCAGGCTGACCGCGAAACGGAATGCGAGGGCAGGGTTGTGCGCCCGCAGGAGCTCCGACAATGCGAGCTGCTGGTCGCGGCTGCCGGTGAGAAGGATGATGGTGTCGAACATGATTTGTCCTGGCTGGCGTCAGTGGCGATGGGCGTTGAAGCTGGCGGGCCGGCGCGTCGCTTCCGAGGCGGCGGTGGCGGCGAACAGATCCGCCGGCAGTTCCTGACCGGGGATGATCTCGAGCACCATGTTGTCGGCCAGCAAAGCGGCCTCCCTCGCGATGCGAACCTCCGGCGGCCACGAGCACAGCGAAAGCTCGAGGCGGCCAAAGCCGCCGCAATCGGCGACGAAGGCGCTCGTCAGCCTCTCGATGCTGTCAGCCGTTGCGCGTGCGCTACTGCGTTCGACGTCGCGCAGGATGACCGTGATGCCCCGGTCGGACTTCACTCTCGAGCGCACCACGAGCAGCGACTCCAGCGCGCCGACGCGCCCAGCCCGCCGCGGCGACCGCGCCACCTCGGCGAAGTCCGGGTCGGGACCAAGATCAGCCTTGGTCGGCTTCAGATTGTGCACGATCGTCGCGTTGCGGACCCCGGCTTCCCCTGCAACGGCATGAAAGCTGCGGGGAAGCCAGACCGTGTCGAGCGCGATCTGAGACGTTACCGCACTCCAGGCCTGGTCGATCAGATAGCCGCCCCAGACATCGGGGTATGACGAGGCGATCTGACGCCAGGTCGTCAGCATTGTCTCGGCCGCCTCGGAGCGACCGAAATAGAGGGTGCGCGGCGACATCTCCCAGCCGTTCCACTTATGGACGGCGAAGTCGCAGCCCGTCAGATGAGGAAGGTCCGGGGAGGCTTGAAACATCACGTCGGCCTCGACGTACAACAGCGGCTCGCGGTGACGCTGCCACATCCGCGCGATGAAGTCGGCCTTGTCGGCAGCGCTCAGACGCTCGCCGGGGCGTCGATCGATCGCCTCGATGTCGAATGGGAGCCCGAACCGCTGCAGCGAGCGTCTGAGATGATAGACGTGCAGGTCGCCGACCGTCGTTGGATGGCAGGACACGACGCGCATCGCGGCTGCGGGTGCCGCCTCCGGAGCAGGCCAGTCGCGGCCGCCCCACCACAATTCATGCGGACCGTCGGCTGAGGTGCCGACGGTACCGAACGCGGTCAACTTGGATTTCAGGAAATCGAACGCAGGATTCTCGCCGAAGGGGATGACCACGGCGTCATACGTTGTCAACGAGCCGTGCAGCAGTTCGGCACCCGCGCCCGTTGGCGGGTCGAGCAGGACGACCGTACGGCCACGGCCAAGCGACGGACGGTCGCCGCAGTGAATCGGCGGCCCGAACGTCCGCGACAGCCATTGGAGACGACGACCTTGCTGCTGACCGAGCTTGACGCCGAGAGCGCGCAGGGCTTGCACCGGGTCGTCGTCAATGGTCTTCGGGTCTTGTCGCGTCATGCCGGGTCCTCCTGCACAATCAAACGGACCACGTCAGCCAATCAGGCGCGTCGATCGCGCATGTGCTTGCGCCGATGACTTGCGATGATGCGCGTAGGACGAGGCTCTCAGCACGGAAAACGCGAACTTCGTTTCGCAATGTTGCCGGGCGCGCCGCTCGAAACCCCAACGGTTGAATCGACATCGCGATTGCAGGAGCAGAAGTACGAGCATTCGCGTCCCGTCTGATCAAGTTGACCAGCACTGACGTGAGCGATTGGGCGCGCAAAAGCGATCGCTGCGCGGATCCCGCGCTTCGCGCTGATACATTGAACGCAACTCCGCTCCGGAGAGTCTGTATCGATCGAAACATTCAGCAACATTCGGTGACGCTATGGACATCGATGGACATCCAGGCGCGTGTCGATGGCGCGCGACGCATCACGTCGTTCGCTTCATTTGTCGCGTCATCAGCAACTACAACGTAAGAACGCGACAGATCAGGCGCGTCATGTCGCAAAAATCGTCACGCGATTCAAAAATCGCGTCTGCGGCAACTGACAGAGTCGAAAAATGAGATAATTTCGTCGAGGTGATTCGGAAAAAATTGCCGGGCGAGATGATCGTTTCGCAAGAATTCCGGACCTTGCGCGAGCGCGGATTTGGCGTGCGCGGTACGCATCCACGGATGCTGTTAGTAAGCGTTGCGGCTCGCGTTTTCTGCTGAATTCGTCTTCCGGAATGAAATCCCCGCCATGCCGAACATCGGCCTTTCCTTCTCAACGACCGTCGAGCGCTCGATCCGAGTGCGGCAGAATTTGCCTGTCCCTAGGCAAAACATTCCATCTAACTACCTGAAAAGTCACAAAAAATCTTCGCCTGCTTCTCTCGATCGCAGCGTTCAACGATCGGAAGCCGTCTGCGAATTGCGTAGTCGGCATTGCGGGTTGGAGATTCGGAAATGAGCTACGCGCTGGACGTCTGGGCCCCGGCCGATGGCGTATCTTCGAAGGAGCCGGAGGCGCCGGACGTTGCGACGCTGCTGTCGAGCGAGTCGGCCAGCACCGTTCCCGACTCCGCGCCGCCAGGCGAGGCTGCGATCTTTGACGAGGACAAGGATCTGCTCGACCGGCTGGCCACCGGAGAGGAACTCGCATTTCGTCTCCTCGTCGAGCGCCACATCGACCGCGCCTATGCGATTGCGTTGCGCATCGTCGGCAATGCTGCCGATGCAGAGGACGTCGTGCAGGATACGATGTTGAAGGTCTGGACGCACCGCGGGCGGTGGCAGCACGGCCGCGCCAAATTCTCGACCTGGCTCTATCGCGTCGTCAGCAACCGCTGCATCGACATCCGGCGCAAGCCGCGGACCGAGAATGTCGATGTGGTGCCCGAGGTTGCGGACGGCAAGCCGGATGCAGTGAGCGTCATCGAGCGTGCGGAGCTCAGCGACCTCCTGGAGGGAGCGATGCAGCGGCTTCCGGAACAGCAACGGATCGCTGTGATCCTGTCGTATCACGAGAACATGAGCAACGGTGAGATCGCCGAGGTGATGGACACGACAGTGGCCGCCGTGGAGTCGCTGTTGAAACGGGGACGCCAGCATCTGCGCGACATGCTGCGGCGTCACGAGCGCGACATTCGCGGCGCCTTCACGGATTGCTAACCATAAAAATCCCGTCGCGGGAGAATTCCCGCCTGATTCCCTCAGGCGCTTCCGTTTGATCGGTCAGACGGGGCCGATCCGCACCGTCAGTCCTTCCACGATGCGGCGTGCTTTGCCGATCACTCAGGAGTCCTCACCGTGCCCGCAATTTCCACCAACATCGCCGCCAACTCCGCCGTCCGCTACCTGAACATCAACTCCAACCAGGAGACGAGCTCGCTCTCCAAGCTGTCGAGCGGTTCGCGCATCACATCAGCCTCGGACGACGCGGCCGGTCTCGCCATTTCGACGCGCATCTCGTCGGACATCACCACGCTGCAGCAGGCCGCGACCAACACGGCGCAGGCGACGTCGATCCTGCAGACCGCGGATGGTGGCGCATCCAACATCAGCGACATCCTGGCGCGCATGAAGTCGCTGGCCTCCGAGTCCGCATCGGGCACCACGGTCGGAACCAGCCGCACCTACATCCAGTCGGAATTCTCGCAGCTCACCAGTGAAATCTCGTCGATCGCGACCGGAACGCGCTATAGCGGCCAGAGCCTGCTCGACGGCACGAGCACCTTCTCGTCGGGCGTCTCGGTCCTGGTCGGCTCGTCCGCGTCCGACACCATCAACATCACGCTGTCGGATCTCACCGCGAGCACGCTCGGCGTCTCGTCGCTCGACGTCAGCACCCAGACCGGCGCGACCGCAGCCTTGACCGCTCTCGACACCGCGATCGACACCGTGTCGAAGGCCCGCGCCGACATCGGCGCGCAGGAGTCGCGCTTCAACTTCTCGGCCGACTCGATCTCCACGCAGACGCAGAACCTGCAATCGGCCAATTCCGCGATCAAGGACGTCGACATCGCGTCCGAGCAGGCGAAGCTGTCGTCGGCGCAGGTGAAGACCCAGGCCGCGGTGTCGGCGGAAGCCGCCGCCAACCAGATCCCGCAGTACCTCCTGAAGCTGCTGGGCTGAGCCGTGATCTGCCGGGCCGGCGCCTCGCCGGTCCGGCTTTTTCCTTGGAGGACGACGACGGATGACGGTGAGCAGCGCAACCTCGAGCACGAGCAGCACGACGTCGTCGTCTTCATCATCGTCGACGAGCTCGAGCAGCTCGCTCACGACGTCGGGCACGAGCACGACGAGCACGATCGACTGGACCGCGCTGATCGAGTCGGCCGTCAATGTCAAGCTCACCCAGGCGACCCAGATCTCGACCAAGATCACGGCCAATGAGGCCAAGATCACGGCGTATCAGACGCTGCAGACCGCGCTGAAGACGCTGTCATCTGGATTGTCGTCACTGGCGACGTCGATGGTGAACTCGCTTGCGACCAACGCCTTCGCCACGCGGGCCGCCACCATCAGCGCTACCGGCGACGTCAGCGCCTCATCGGCTCTGTCGATGTCGGTGAGCAACGGAGCCGCGACCGGCAGCCACACGCTGACGATCAGCCAGGTCGCCACGGCTCACAAGGTGACGGGCGCGACGCAGTCGAGCCAGACCGCGGCACTCGGCTATTCCGGTACGTTCTCGCTCGGCCTGTCCGGGGGCAGCACGGCCGACATCACCATCACCAGCGGCATGTCGCTGCAGGATGTCGTCGACGCGATCAATGCCCAGAGCTCCACGACCAATGTCGAGGCGTCGATCGTCCAGGTATCGAGCGGGTCCTATCAGCTGGTGTTGACGGGGACCCAGGATGCCGCGGACATTACCTATGCAAGCTCGTCCGGGGACGACATCCTCAACAAGCTCGGGGTGACCGACAGCTCGGGAGCCTTCGCGACGGTGCTGCAGACCGCGCAGGCAGCGGAATTCACGCTCGATGGGATCAGCCTGACGCGCGATACCAACGACATCGCCGACGTTCTCAGCGGCGTCACCTTCGACCTGCTGCAGGCGACCCCGTCCGGAACGACGCTGACCGTCACGATCGGGACGGACACGAGCCAGATCTCGTCGGCATTGCAGACATTCGTTACCGACTACAATGCATTCCGCGATGCTGTGATCGCGCAGCAGACCACCAATTCAGACGGGACGGCGTCCTCGAGCTCCGTCCTGTTCGGCGACGGCACCATGCGCGACATCATGAATTCGCTTCAGGCCGTGCTCGGAACCTCGGTCGGCGGGTTGACGATGGCCGACCTTGGCCTGTCGTTCAACGAGAAGAACGAGCTCGAACTCGATACCAGCACGCTGTCGACGATCCTCAGCACCAATCTGAGCGGCGTGACGACGTTGTTGTCGGCGCAGACCAAGACCTCGTCGAGCCAGCTCAGCGTGGTCAATACCGGGTCGTCGCCGCAGTCGTTCACCCTTGATCTGACGGTGGATTCGTCGGGAAATCTTTCGGCGGCGTCCGTCGGTGGCGACAGCTCCCTGTTCACGGTGAGCGGCAACACGATCGTGGGCAATTCCGGGACGATCTATGCCGGGATGGCCTTCACCTATGCCGGCTCGACGTCGCAATCGATCACCGTGACCTCCACACAGGGGCTCGCGACCCAGATCTACCAGATCGCCAAGACCGCATCATCCAGCACGGGATCGCTGCAGACGCTGATCGATAATCTGACCTCGCAGGACGACACGATGCAGGCCAAGGTCGATGACATCAAGAGCTCGGCCGCCACGTTCCAGACGCAGCTTACGGCGCAGTACGCCAAATATCAGGCTGCGATCGAGAGCGCCAACAACACGCTCACTTATCTGAAAGCCCTTCTCAACGCGAGTTCGAGTAACTGATGACCCAGAATTCGATGGCGCAATTCGCAAGTCAGGCCTATCGCGGCGCTGCGGTGGCCGTTCCGCCGCTGCGGGCCGTCATCATGCTGCTCAACGGAGCGATGATGAGCTTGCAGAAGTCGCTGCAGGCGCAGGAGGCTCGCCGCTTCGAGGAGGGGCACATCCATGTGACCCGGGCGACGGCCATTCTGCGCGGATTGAGCCTTCACCTCGATCCGACGCGCGGCGGGCCGGTCGCCGACCAGCTGTTCGGAACCTACAACGCCCTGATCGTGGCCGCGCTGCGGGCCTACGGTCGACCTCACATGCGCGAGAATTTCCAGCGGATCACCGAAAGTCTGCTGGAACTGCGGGAGGCGTGGGAGGCTGTCGAGGCGGCAACCCGGGGAAAGCGAGCGGCCGGTGATTCGGCCAACCCTCGGTAGCTTTGGCGAATCAGGCCCCTGCCGCACCGCGGAAATCTTGGGAAACGGATCAGAAACGGGCTGCATTGTCTCCCGTTTCGGTATCCAGTGCGGCCTCGCGTGCATACGGCTCCCGAAAAGTACGGAGTTTTCCGTGTCCGGTTGCGGTCGATCGCCACAATTGCCGATATCAATTTCGTTCGCGGGCTGAATGCTTTATGACCAAGCTGGAAGCGCTGGATTGGGCGGACGATGGACGTCAGGGAATTCGAGGATCTGATCGGCAGGCTGGGTGAGGACATCTCGCGCTGGCCAGCGGAGCAGCGTCAGTCAGCTGCTGATCTGCTGGCATCCTCTCCCGAAGCCGATCGATTGCTGTCCGAGGCACGTCTTGTTCGTGAGGCGCTGTCGTCGCCGCCGGCGCGTGCACCCGCGGGCTTGACGTCGCGCATCCTTGCTGCGGCCCATCGCCTGACCCAAGAGGAAGCGGCAACCGCCCCGGCCGACGCCCACCAGCCTGGCTGAGCCCTAGCCAGGGCCGAGCTTGGGCGGCTACGCTTTGGCCGGTTGGACTTCGGCGCTGGAAGCGCAACACCATCGCATCAGTCATCTCGCTCAATCTGTCGAGCTCTCTTGCGCGCGAATCCGGGCGCCCGAGTGCGGCGACGGCGAACCGTCGCGCCGATGCAGATCGGAGCCTCGCACCAGGCGATTTTTGCCCACTCAGCGCAACCGCGCGGCGGCAAATTCTGCCGTCGGATCAACTAATTCGACCGACTAATTGTGCGCCTGGAATCGGCGTTCCGGCCGTTTGATCAGCAAACGCCTTCACGACCGCGTGGTCGTGCTGTGTCCCGCCGTCGTTCGCGGCGCGAGCCGGAGTTCTGCCATGACCGTTTCTGCCGCGAGTTCGTCGACTGCGACCACCTCATCGACCTCATCATCCAGCGACACATCTCGTACGACACTCAGCTCGACCGACTTTCTTCAGCTCCTGGTGAGCGAACTCCAGAACCAGGATCCGCTCAATGCGACCAGCGTGACCGACTTCATCAACCAGATGACGTCCTACGCCAACTACACCTCGCAGCAGTCGCTCAACAGCAGCATGACCTCGCTGGCCGGCTCGTTCTCGAGCCTGGTGACGCTGAATTCGGTGAACTACATCGGTCACACCGTCGAGGCCAAGAGTGACACCGCCGTTCTCTCGAACGGCTCGGCGACGTTCGGCTATTCGCTGTCGTCGGCGGCATCGAACGTTTCGATCTCGATCAAGGATTCCTCCGGAAGCACGGTCTGGACCGGCACCGGGACCGGCAACAAGGGCGCCAATTCGATCACCTGGGACGGCACCGATTCCAGCGGCAATCAGCTCAGCGACGGCGGCCAGTACACGATCTCCGTGACGGCGACGGACTCCGCGGGCACCTCGGTCCTCAACTACACGACGGTCACCGGGACCGTAACCGGCATCGACACCTCGACCAGCACGCCCTCGCTCACCGTCGGCGGCGTTCCTGTCAGCGCCAGCAACATCATCGGCGTCACCTCCTGACGGCATTACCCGGAGTACAATCATGAGTCTTTCTGGAGCCCTGTCATCGGCGATCTCGGCGCTCAATGCGCAGAGTTCGTCGCTCGCCATGATCAGCGACAACATCTCCAACGCCGATACGACCGGATACAAGACCACCTCCGGCCTGTTCGAGCAGCTGGTGACGGCATCGAGCAGTTCGAAAGCCTATTCCTCGGGGGGCGTCTCGGTCTCCGGCCGTGCCAACATCACGCAGCAGGGGCTGCTGGCCGCCACCACCAACGCGACCGACGTCGCAATCCAGGGCTCGGGTTTCTTCGTCGCGACCAACTCGACTTCGGCCGGAGGCGAGACTTTCTACACCCGCAACGGCGCGTTCACCACCGACAATGCCGGCTATCTCGAGAACGACGGCTACTATCTCGAAGGCTGGCGCACCGATGCAACCGGCAACGTGGTCGGCAACGGCCTCGAGCCGGTCAATACGAAGGTGGCGCTGACGAATGGTGGGGCGACGACCAAGACGTCGCTTGCGGCCAACCTGCCGGCCGATGCCGCGAGCGGAGACACCTTCAGCAGCTCGATGACCGTGTACGATTCGCTGGGGCAATCGCACGCGCTCAACGTCACCTGGACCAAGGGGGCGACGGCGAACGAATGGACCGCCGATTTCGCGCCGGCGACGGCGTCGGACGGCACCGTGACGAGCGGCACCTATACGATCGATTTCAACTCAGATGGTTCGCTCAGCACGGTCTCCTCGACCAATCTCGGTATCACCTGGAACAACGGCGCCGCGGCGAGCTCGATCGCGCTCAGCTTCGGCACCACCGGCGGCGGTACCGACGGCCTGACCCAGTTGTCGTCCGGCAGCACGACGCCGAGCGTCTCCAACTTCAGCGCCAATTCCGATGGCATCTCGTTTGGCACGCTGAGCAGCATTTCGGTCGGCAAGAATGGTCTCGTCGAGGCGACCTATTCCAACGGACAGACGGTTCCGATCTACAAGCTCGCGGTAGCGACCTTCGCCGATCCCAATGGTCTCGTGGCGCATAGCAGCGGCATGTACACGTCGACGGCGACGTCGGGCAATGCGACCCTGCAGGCGTCCGGCGAGAATGGTGCAGGAACCATCTACGGCAGTGAGCTGGAATCGAGCACGACCGACACCACGGGCCAGTTCAGCAACATGATCTCCGCTCAGCAGGCCTATTCGGCGGCATCGCAGGTGATCTCGGCCGTCAACAAGATGTACGACACGCTGATTTCGTCGATGAGGTGATCATGGCCGACCTGAAGAGGGAGCGGCTCGGCGAGGGCGAGGCTCTGCTGAAGAGGCTGCAGCGGCTGAGACTGCGCGCTGCGACCGCCGGCAAGGACGACCGCGCGCAACTGCTGGCCTTGATCGACGATATCGAAACGGTCCGACGAAAGCTGCTGCGTGAATGCGCGCTGCTCGACGAAGAGCTCAAGGTCGCCACCGTGAGGGTGACGGCGCTGAATACCTACGCCCGTGTCGCGCAGATCAGCCGCCGACCGCAGCGTGAACAGTAGGATGGGAGCGACAGGATGAAACACGCAATTCAGGCCGATCAGCGGCCGGCCAGCGAAGATGAAGTGCGGACCTTGATCGCGCTGATCGACGAACTCATCGCGGTGGTGTCGGAGGAGAATGCGGAGCTTGCCAAAGGGCTCCCGGCCTCGCGTTCCAAGCAGCTCGACGACAAGAATCGGCTCGCCGGGCTGTTTGAGCAGCGGGTCGCCGAATGCGCCAGGCGAACGGCGAGCCTCGACGTCCGCGACCGTGTGCTGCGCGAGCAGCTCATGGAGCACATCTTCAACCTTCGTGGCGCGATGGACGAGAACCTCGTTCGGCTGCGGGCTGCGATCGAAGCCAGCAATCGTCGCATCGAGGCGGTGATGCAGGCGATCCGCGAGCAGATCGCGAATGCCTCGCCCTATGGCGCCGGTGGACGTCGTACCGCGCGTGCGACGTCCTGTGGAACCAACGTGAGGGCGTGATGGCCAGCCAACAGCGGGAGTAGGGCAATGTCGCTCGACATAGCACGGCTGGTCGCCTTCAGCGGCATCTCGGCCACGGAGCTGCAGATCAGCGTGGCGTCGTCGAACATCTCGAACGCCGACACGAAGGGGTATACGCAGAAGACGGCCAACCAGGTCACGAACGTGACCGGCGGAATCGGGACCGGCGTTTCCATTACCGGCATTTCGAGCAATGTCGACAAGCTGCTGCTGAAATCCTTGATCGGAGCCAATTCGGAGCTCGGCGCGGCCGACACCACGAACAACTATCTGACGCAACTGCAGCAGCTGTTCGGCAGCGCGTCCACATCCGGCACCTCGACGACGGGAACGTCGCTGGCAAACTCGCTGGCATCGCTGGAGTCCGCCTTGTCGTCGCTGGCGAGCTCGCCCAGCAGTGTTTCGCTGCAATCGGCAGTCGTCAGCGCGCTGGATGACTTCGCCAGCCAGCTACGCAGCACGTCGAGCGGTGTGCAGACGTTGCGGGCCAACGCCGACAAGGACATCGCGTCGTCGGTTCAGAGCGCCAACGACGACCTGCAACAGATCGCCGATCTCAATGTCGAGATCCGCAAGATGGCGGCGTCCGGCCAATCGACCGCCGATCTCGAGGACGAGCGCAATGCCGCGTTGCAGGACCTTTCGTCCTATATGAACGTCAGCTACTACGCGGCGTCGAACGGCGACCTTCAGGTCTATACCTCGTCGGGGCGAGCTCTCGTCGACAGCTCGGCGCACACGCTGAGCTATACGGCCTCGGCGAATGTCTCGGCGGCGTCGAGCTATGCGTCCGGCGGCTTCAGCGGCATCATGGTCGACGGCGTCGACGTCACGTCGCAGATCACGTCGGGCAAGATCGGTTCGCTGGTCACGTTGCGGGACGAGACCCTGCCGGCCGCGCAGACCCAGCTCGATCAGCTGGCCTCGCAGCTGAAATCGTCGCTGAATGCGATCACCAATGGCGCATCGGCCGTTCCACCTCCGACCGCTCTGACCGGGTCGGCGAGCGTCAGCAGTACGACGGCCCTGTCGGCGTCCGGAACGGTCCGCATCGCCGTGGCTGACCAGAGCGGCAATCTCGTTTCGTACGAGGATCTCGACCTGTCGTCCTATGCGACGGTGGGCGATCTGGTCACGGCGCTCAACGGCATCTCCGGGGTCTCTGCCTCGATCGATTCCAGCGGACACCTGTCGATCAGCGCCACGTCGTCGTCGAACGGCATCGCGATCAACGACATGACCAGCGCGGTCGGCGGCAGCGGCTTCTCCGACTATTTCGGCATGAATGACCTCGTCACCGGCACGAGCGCCGCCAATTTTGCCGTCAACAGCAGCATCCTGAGCGGCGCGGCCGGTTTGCCCACCGGCACGCTCGACGGCTCCGCGACGTTGACGACCGGCAGCCAGGTGCTGACGGCCGGCTCGGCGACGGTCATCGACGCGCTCGTTGACAAGCTGACCGGCTCGACCAGCTTCGCCTCGGCTGGCGGCCTGAGCGCAACGACCGGCTCGTTCGCCGACTACGCCGCGGCGATCGTCGCCAATGTCGCCAGCAAGGCGTCGCAGGCCTCCACTGCCTACACCGCGAAGTCGACGGCCCAGTCGAGCTATGCCAGTTCGCTGTCCTCGCAATCGGGCGTCAACCTCGACGAGGAGACGGCGCGGCTGAGCTCGCTGCAGAACAAATACGCTGCCGCCTCGCAGCTGATCTCCGTGGTCAACAGCATGTTCTCGTCTCTGCTCACTGCCGTGCAATCGACCTAGTCCGGAGTGCACATCATGACGATGCGGATTGCGACATTCTCGAACTCCGACCAGATGATCACGGGCGCGCTGCGGACGCAGGCGACCATGGCCAACCTCCAGGTGCAGGAGGCCTCGGGGCTGAAGGCCGAGTATCTCGCCGGTTACGGCGCCGACACCCAGCACGTCGTCAATCTGCAGGTCTCCGTCGCGCGGGCGCAGTCCTACATCGACGCTGCGACTCTGGCGGACAGCAAAGTGCAGGTCATGTACTCTGCCGTGGGGCAGGTGTCGGACATCGTCAGTCAGCTGCGCACGGCCCTGAGCGCTGCGAGCTCCGGCAGCAGCACGGGAACCACGTCCGCGATCAGCAGTGCGCAGCAGTTGCTGCAGCAGATGTCGGGCATTCTGAACACCCAGTACGACGGGCAATATCTGTTCGGCGGTGCGCGGACCGCGACGGCGGCGGTCGATACGTCGAGCTTCGCTTCCGGCACGGGATCGTTGACCACGACGGATACCAGCTATTTTCAGGGCGACAGCGAGCTTGCCACGGTCCGGGTTTCCGATGGGCAGTCGGTCACCTATGGCGTTACTGCCGACAACCCGGCGTTCGAGGAAGTCATGCGGGTCCTGAAGTTCGTGGCCAACAGCTCGACCCTGTCCGGAACCGACATCACCTCCGCGCTGTCGCTTGCCGATCAGGCGGTCGACGATGTCGCCACGGTACAGGCCAAGCTCTCCGATGCGGCGTCCCGGATCGAGAGCGCGAAGTCGCAGCAGACCGATTACAAGAGCTATGCCGAGAGCCTGGCGACCGACCTGACCAGCGTCGATGTGGCGGCGGTGACCGCCCAGCTCTCGACTTATCAAGCCCAGCTCACGGCGAGTTATACCGCCATCTCCAAGATCCAGAGCCTGAACTTGGCCAGTTACCTGCGTTGAGCCCCGACTTATCGCGCGGCGATGCAGGGCGCAGGGACCCGAGCAGAGCCGGATCTGCCGGGCGGGCATAGACCTTGCCGGCGGCCGGCCTTGGGATCCGCATTCCCAGCCGATTGAAACCATGCGCCGCGCCGGAGGTTTGTTGACGGGCATCTCGTCGGCGGAACTCTCATGGACCAGATAACTCAGCCTCGAAGCGACGGCCATGGCTTGCGGCCCGTGGCGGACAATGTGTGGATCGTCGACGGCGGCCGGATTCGGGCCGCCGGACTGCCGCTCTCCGTGCGCATGACGGTGATCCGCCTGTCGAGCGGTGATCTGCTGCTGCACTCGCCCACGCGCTTCACTCATGCGCTGCGGGAGGAGCTGGAGCAGCTGGGACCCATCAAATATCTGCTCGCGCCCAACGTCGCGCACTGGATGTTCCTGCCGGACTGGCAGGCGGCCCTGCCGAATGCGCAGGTCTTCGCTGCGCCGGGCTTGGCAGAGCGCCAGCAGGTTCGCCGCAGCGGCCTGCGTATCGATCGTGAGCTGACCGATGTCACGCCGGACGAATGGTCCGCAGATATCCAGTTGGTGCTCGTTGCCGCACCGATGTTCACCGAAGTGGAGCTGTTTCACGGGCCGAGCCGCACACTCGTCCTGACAGACCTCGTGCAGAACCTGGCACCGGAAGGTCTGGGCATCGTGGCGCGGACCGCGGCGAATCTGCTCGGGATCACCGCGCCTGATGGCAAGGCACCGACCCATCTGCGGATGCTGCTGCGGCTCGGCGGCCGTGCCGTCCGGCTCGCGGCGGCGCGGTTGATTGCGCTGGCGCCCGAACGCGTAATCTTTTCCCATGGCCGATGGTTCGACACCGGCGGCGCGCACCAGCTGCGCCGCGCGCTCGGCTGGCTGCTGGATGCCTCCCCCGAGGCGCGCCGGCTGATGCGTGATCTGAAGGGAACGCGCGTCGTGGTGACGGGCGCCTCGAGCGGCATCGGCCGGGCGACGGCACTCGCCTTGGCGCGGGAAGGGGCCAGCATCGTGCTGGCCGCGCGGCGCGTGGACGTTCTGAAAGATGTCGCGGCCGAATGCGAAACCCTTGGCGGGCGCGCCATCGCCGTCGGCACCGACGTGACCGATGCAGCCGCGGTCATGCACTTGGCCGATCAGGCCGTGCAGACGTTCGGTGGCATCGATGTCTGGATCAACAACGCCGGAACCGGGGTGTTCGGCGCCTATCAGGACGCCGACATCGCGCTCCACCGTAAGACCATCGAGGTCAATCTGCTGGGGACGATGAACGGTGCCTATGCGGTTCTGCCGGTCTTCCTGCGGCAGCAGCGCGGAACCTTGATCAACAACATCTCGCTCGGCGGATGGGCTCCGACTCCGTTCGCCGCCGCCTACACCGCCAGCAAGTTCGGCCTCCGCGGCTTCTCGGCGAGCTTGCGTCAGGAACTCGCCGGTCACAAGGATATCCACGTCTGCAGCGTATTCCCCGCGATGGTCGACACGCCCGGCTTCGTGCATGGCGCCAACATGTCCGGCCGCAATCTCGGTCCAGGACCGCTGCTGTATCGGCCCGAGGACGTCGCCGAGACGTTCTTGCAGTTGATCCGCGCTCCTCACGACGAAGTCGCCGTCGGCTGGCCGGCGCGGCTCGGGCAGATCTCCTATGCCCTGGCGCGCTGGCCGACCGAGCGACTCCTGAGCACGGCGTTCCGTTTCCTGTTGTCGCGCGCGAAGGGCGCACCACGCAGCACAGGTGCCGTGTTGGCGCCGATCGCCGCTGGCACCGCGGTGAGCGGCGGCTGGCTCGTGCGCAAGAAGCTGCCGCCGGCCGGGCAGCTCAGCAGAATTGGATTGGCACTTGGGCTCGGAGGCATCGCGTTGGTTGCTCTTGCGCGCGCCCGCCGGCCTTCGCGGCCATCGCGCCGACATATTACCCGCTGATCCCCGGGGGCGTCCATGCTCGGCAAGCTCGATTGGTCGGCGATCCCCTTTGGCCAGCCCATCCCGCTCGTGGCCGCAGGCCTCGTGCTGGTGGCGATCCTCGGTGTCCTCGGATGGGTCTTGGCGAAGGGGTACTTCCCTTATCTCTGGCGTGAATGGATCACCAGCGTCGATCACAAGCGGATCGGCGTGATGTACATGCTGCTCGCCTTCATGATGCTGCTGCGTGGCGGCACTGATGCGATCATGATGCGAACGCAGCAGGCGGTGGCGTTTCATTCCAACGGCTATCTTCCGCCGGAGCACTACAACCAGATCTTCTCCGCCCATGGCACGATCATGATCTTCTTCGTGGCCATGCCGTTCGTGATCGGGCTGATGAATCTGGTCGTGCCGCTGCAGCTCGGGGTACGGGATGTCGCCTTTCCCACGCTGAACTCCGTCGGCTTCTGGCTCACGGCCACCGGCGCGCTGCTGGTCAACGTGTCCCTCGTCGTCGGCGAGTTCGCGCGCACCGGCTGGCTGCCGTTCCCGCCCTTGTCGGAGTTGACCTACTCGCCGGGAGTGGGCGTGGACTATTACATCTGGGCGCTGGAGATCTCCGGCGTCGGGACCCTGGTCAGCGGCATCAACCTGGTCACCACCGTCCTCAAGCTGCGCACCCGGGGCATGAGCTATCTGCGCATGCCAATGTTCTGCTGGACCACGCTGGCAACGAACCTGCTGATCGTCGCGGCGTTTCCGATCCTCACGGCGACGCTGACGATGCTGATGCTCGACCGCTATTTCGGCTTCCACTTCTTCACCAACGAGGCCGGCGGCAACATGATGATGTTCATGAACCTGATCTGGGCCTGGGGACATCCCGAGGTCTACATCCTGGTTCTGCCGGCGTTCGGGATCTACTCCGAGGTGGTCGCGACGTTCTCGAGCAAGTCGCTGTTCGGCTATCGCTCGATGGTGTTGGCGACCATGGCGATCTGCGTCATCTCCTTCATGGTCTGGCTGCATCATTTCTTCACGATGGGGGCGGGCCCCAACGTGAACGCGATCTTCGGCATTGCGAGCATGATCATCGCGGTGCCTACGGGCGTGAAGATCTATAATTGGCTGTTCACGATGTATGGCGGGCGGGTGCGCTTCACGACGCCCATGCTGTGGTCGGTCGGCTTCATGATCACCTTCATGATCGGCGGGCTCACCGGCGTGCTTGTCGCGGTGCCGCCGGCGGATTTCCTGCTGCACAACAGCCTGTTCCTGGTCGCCCATTTCCACAACGTCATCATCGGCGGCGTGCTGTTCGGGGTGTTCGCGGGTGTCACTTACTGGTTTCCAAAGGCGTTCGGCTTTCGGCTGTATGAGAGCTGGGGCAAGGCGGCGTTCTGGTTCACCCTCATTGGCTTCTACGTGACCTTCATGCCGCTCTATGTCGTCGGCCTGCTCGGCATGACCCGACGGATGCAGCACTACGATGTCGCGGAATGGCGTCCCTGGCTTGCAGCTGCAACGTTCGGCACGGCGCTGCTCGCGATCGGCGTCATTCTTCAGATTCTCCAACTGGTCTTCAGCATCCGCGATCGCGATCTCCTGCGCGACACGACCGGCGACCCCTGGGACGGCCGCTCGCTCGAATGGGCCACGTCCTCACCGCCGCCGGTGTTCAATTTTGCGGTGCTGCCGAATGTGACGGGGCAGGATGCGTATTGGCGGATCAAGGAAAATGCAAAAGACCAGCAGCTCCATACGCGGGAAAAGGACTACCAAGACATCGAGCTGCCAAAAAACTCCCCCACGGGATTCGTCTGCGCCTTCTTCGCCACGGTCATGGGCTTCGCGCTGATCTGGCACATCTGGTGGATGGTGGCGCTCGGCGCAATGGGCGCGTTGGCGACATTCGTCGTGTTTGCCTGGCGCGATCACGACGAGTACGTCATCCCTGCGGCGGAGGTCGCCCGGATCGATCGGGGCATCATCGAAGCGCGGCAGGGATTCTCGTCGTCAGCGGCTGCCGGGGCCTGAGACCCATCGAAGGGAAGCTGCCGGTGCGTCGGGCCAGCCGCGCACCGGCGAATTCACATCACCAGCGATGATGGGCGCGGATCACGCCATGGCCGTGGCGGTGATGGCCCCAACCCGGACCGCGGTAATAGCCGTAGCTGTGGCGCCACGGCCGCGGGCCATAGGAATAGCCGTAGCTGCGATAGATCGGGCGCGGCACGTAGCTGTAGCCGTAGCCGCCGTAATAGGGGCGGTAGGCCGGGTAGTAGCCGCCATAGCCGTAGGGATAGGCGGCGTAGCGATACCCGCCGTAGTAGGGATAGGGCGCGTAGCCGCCATAGTAGGAGGGGGCGGCGATCGCCGATCCGATCAGGGCACCCGCCAACAGCCCCGCGCCGATCGCGGCACCGCCGCCCCAGCCGCCATGCCAGCCGCCGTAGCGGACCTGGACGGCATTCGAGCTTTCGGCGCCCGGTTTGGCGGCTGCCGACAGCGACGTCAGCGGCGCAGCCGAGACCGAGTGCAGCGTTGACAAAGAAAGTGCGCCGGCGATGGCGAGCGTCGCGGCGGCTTTGAAGGTGACCATCCCGATGTCTCCCGTTGATTCAGGCTCATACTCAACCGGATGAGACGAACTTCGTTGCATTTGTCGCGGCGGACGTTTTGTCGCGCGCCATGGGTCCAGGCGGCGGTCGATGCCGGAGACCGGCATCGGCCTTGATGTCGCTACGGGCAGGAATGGCGCAGGCCGTCATTGCCGAGATAGGTGCCGGAGCCCGGGTCGTAGGACCGGAAGCGCTGGGCGCAATAGGCCTGGGCGTTGGCGGCCTCGGCGCGGCTGTTGGCGATGGCGCCACCGATGATCGCGCCGGCCGCGAGGCCGCCGAGGGCGGCGGCACCCGCACCATAGCCGTGGCGATGCCCGTAAGAGCGATGGCCGTAATAGCCGTGGCGATGACCGTAACCGCCGCGCCAGTGGCGATATTGCACCTGCTGCAGCTCGGTCGCGTTCTGCGCGGCTGGGGTCGGCGCCGGGTGGTTCGACAGCAACGGCGCTGCGGCGAGCGGCGATGCGGCCGCGAGCGACATCGTTCCGATGGTGGCGACCGTCAAAAGTTTGCGCAGATCCATCTGCGTGCTCCTTTCTGTTCGTTGTGCCGGAGGGCAACGGCTCGCCGTCGCCCTCCGTTCCGCGCTGCAAAGGAGCATGTCGGCGGCACGAGGTCGCAGCAAAAAGCGAACCGTGACCGCAAGCTACTCGATCAGCGCGTCGAGCAGCGCATCCGGACATTCCGTCATCATCGTATGCCCCGCGCCGGGCAGCACGATGGTGCGCGATTGCGCGATTGCAGCCGCCAGCGCCTTGCCGGCCTTCAGCGGCGTCATCATGTCCTTCTCGCCGAGGATCAGCCGCGTCGGAACCTTGATCCTGGCCGCCGCTGCCAGCGCATCCTGATAGTCGTTGCAGGCGGAGAGATCGTTGAACAGCACGCCCGGCGCGCAGCGCTCCAGGGTCGCCTGCGCGCCGCCATGCATCCACAGCCCGGGCGCGCGGCTGCCGCCGAGCTCGGCGGCAAAACCGAGGCCCCAGATCGAGACCATGTCGATGGCGGCGTGATCGTTGGCTTCGGCGGCCTTCAGGAGGTCAGGTCCGACCGTCATCGCTGCCGCGGTGCCGATCAGGCTGAGCGCCGACACGCGATCGGGATGGCGCGCCGCGGCATCCAGCGCGATCAGCGATCCCATCGAATGCCCGATCAGGTGAGCGGGCTTCGCGTTCACCGCCTGCAACAGCGCGACGATCCAATCGGCCATGGCGGTGATGGTCGGCAGCGCCGGCCCCGTCGAGCGGCCATGGCCCGGCAGATCGGGCGCCAGCACGGCAAAGCCGTGATGGGCGAACCAGCGGCTGTGCAGCGCCCAGACCGAATGATCGAAGCCGGCGCCATGGATGAAGACGACGGCGGGCAGGGACGAATCGAACTCGCGGCCGCCCGTGGCAGCGAAGACCTCGTGATCTCCGATCGACAGTTGCATGGGCTCACACCTTCTGCGAGGCGCGCAGCGCCTGTCCGAGATCGTCGATGATGTCGCCGGCCGCCTCGATGCCGACCGAGAGCCGGATCAGCTCCTCGCCGATTCCGGCCGCGGCGAGCTGGGCTGCGTCCATCTGCTGATGCGTGGTCGAGGCGGGGTGGATCACCAGCGTCTTGGCGTCGCCGACATTGGCGAGATGGCTGATCAGCTTCAGGCTCTCGATGAACTTGCGTCCCGCGGGACGTCCGCCCTTGATACCGAACGAGATGATCGAGCCGGCGCCGCGCGGCAACAGCTCCTTGGCGAGCGCATGGTCCGGATGGGTCTCGAGCGAAGGATGCAGCACCCAGTCGACGGCCTTGTTGGCGGTCAGCGCCTCCAGCACCGCGCGGGTGTTGGTGACGTGCCGCTCCATGCGCAGATGCAGCGTCTCTACGCCCTGCAGCAGATGGAACGCGTTGGTCGGCGACAGGCAGGCGCCGAAATCGCGCAGGCCTTCGGTCCGCGCGCGCATGATGAAGGCGGCCGCGCCGAACTGCTCGTCGAAGACGATGCCATGATAGCCGGCATAGGGTTCGGTGAGCTGCGGGAACTTGGCCGAGGCGCGCCAGTCGAACCGGCCGCCATCGATGATCGCGCCGCCGATCGCGATGCCATGGCCGCCGAGCCACTTGGTCGCGGAGTGCATCACGATGTCGGCGCCTTGGGAAATCGGCTGGCTCAGATAGGGCGTGGCGAAGGTGTTGTCGATCAGGAGCGGCACGCCGGCCGCGTGCGCGATCGCCGAGACCTTGGGGATGTCCAGCACCTCGAGGCCGGGGTTGCCGAGGGTCTCGCCGATCAGGAGCCGCGTGTTCGGCTTGATCGCAGCGCGGAAACCGTCGTGATCCCTGGGCTTGACGAAGCTCGTGGTGATGCCGAAGCGCGGCAGCGTGTGCGCGAGCAGGTTGATGGTGCCGCCATAGAGCGAGGAGGAGGCCACGATGTGATCGCCCGCATTCAGAAGCGTGGCGATGGCCAGATGCAGCGCCGCCTGGCCGCTCGCGGTGCAGACCGCGCCGACGCCGCCTTCGAGCGCGGCGAGCCGCTCTTCGAGCACGGCCGTGGTCGGGTTGGAGATGCGGGTATAGATGTGGCCGGCGCGTTCGAGATTGAACAGCGCCGCGGCGTGCTCGGTGTCGTCGAACACATAGGACGTGGTCTGATAGATCGGCACCGCGCGGGCGCCGGTCGCGGGATCCGGGTGCTGGCCCGCGTGCAGGCTCAGGGTCTCGAAGGCGGGCGGTTTCGGCGGCGGCATGCGGATCAACTCTCCTCAAGCAGATCGCATCTTCTGCCACAGATTTCGCGGTCCGTCAGGAGCGGCGCGGTGCGCCGCCCCTGCGACATCGATCAGCCGCCGAAGCGCTGCGGGAACAGGCCGGCCGAGGCGATCTCGGCGATGGACAGGCGTGCGCTCGGCTTCTCGCGCTCCTTGAGCATGGCCGGCAGCTTTTCGCCATCGCCCTTGCGGCCGACCGCGATCGCGATCTCCACGGCGAAACCGGCGGGCACCCCGAGGGCCGTCTGCGCGGCGGCGACGTCGAAGCCGCTCATGCCATGGGTGATCCAGCCGGACAACGCGGCCTGGTTGGCGAAATTGGCCCAGGCCGCGCCGGCATCGAAGGAATGCGTGCGCGTCGGTGCCGGCTCGGTCTTGCCCGCCGGGATGAAGGTCTTCTTCGACAGCACGTAGACGATCGCCGCGGCATGCTGCGCCCAGCCGCGGTTGAACTCGACCAGCGGCGCCAGGAAGGTGTCGAACTCGGCCGAGCCGCGCAGCGCGTAGAGGAAGCGCCAGGGCTGCGAATTGTAGGAGGAGGGCGCCCAGCGTGCCGCCTCGATGAAGGTCAGGAGCTCCGTCTCGGGAAGCGCCTCGTCGCTGAAGCCGCGCGGCGACCAGCGATCGACGAAGATGCGATGCGCCGGATGCTCGGTGATGCGGCCGGTCGGGGGAGGAAGATGGGCAGTCACGGGTGGTCTCCTTCGTTCAGGCTCGTCGTCGGGCCTCGTGCCGCGCTTCGCTGCCGGGCACAATCTCGGCTCCTGTGTGGCTCACGGCGCTTTGGGAGTCCAGATCGCCAACGCCGATGTGTCCACCTTCGCCGGCAGCACGCGCTCCGCCAGGAAAGCGTCCGCGATCTTCTGCTGTTCCGACAGGCCGGCCGCGGTGACCGCGCCGACCTGGTAGGAGCGGTGGCTGTTGGCCTCCTCGACGGTGGCGGCATCGATGCCCCACAGGGCAGCGAGTTGGCTCGCCGCGGCGGCCGGATTGGCCTTCACCCATTTGCCGGTTTCGACGAGCTTGCCGTAGATGACGTTGAGGGCGTCGCCATGTCCGGCGGCGTAGTCGGCGGATGCGAGATAGTAGCGCTTGTAGCTGGCAAGCCCGTCGCTGCCGTCCGCGAGCACGCGCGCCCCTGACTGGCGGATGGTGCTGGTCAGGAACGGATCCCACGCGACCCAGGCATCGACATTGTTGCTGACGAAAGCGGTCCTGCCGTCGGCGGGCGGCAGATAGGCGGGGGTGATGTCCTTGAAGGTGAGACCCGCTTTGGCGAGCGCGGCGAGCAGCAGATAGTGGCTGCCGGCGCCCTTGGTCACCGCGATCTTCCTGCCTTTCAGCTCAGCGAGCGTCTTGGCCGGCGAAGCCGTTGCCACGAGGATCGCCTGGGCCGACGGCGAGGCGGCCTCCTCGGCGACATAAGCGAGCCTCGCGCCCGCGGCCTGCGCGAACACCGGGACGGTATCGGCGACATCGGCGCCGACATCGATGCTGCCGATGTTGATCGCTTCCAGCAGCGGCAGGCCGCTGGAGAATTCGTGCCACGACACCTTGATGCCGAGCGGCGCCAGCGCCTTCTCCAACTCGCCATTGGTTTTGAGGAGGGCGATCAGGGTCGAGGATCTCTGATAGCCGATGCGCAGCGTCTCGGCTGCGTCGGCTTGCGACGTGGCGAGCGCGCCGAGCAGGGCCGCGGCCATCATCAGGACGCCGCGACGGGCGAGATGCAAGGGCCGCGCGCGACGCAGGCCGCTGAAGGACGGTGTCATTCGGCAATCTCCCAAACAGGCGGTTGCATGCAATTGTCCAGGATCATTCGCAGGATCGTCAGCCCTGCGCAATCTTGCAGATCTGTTCATATGGAGAGGAAAGTTTCTCATGTGCCCATGCCGCGAGAAGTTTTGTTTTCTTGGCGCGCGAGATCTGACGAGACAGCCGTTCGCATCCTCGCCACGCGCAGAGCGTCCGAGAGATGTCTGCCGTTCGTCCCTCCATCGAGAGAGGGCACAGGGAAGGCCGGGCGTCGACTGACACCCATGGCCCGCGTGCAAAAAAGGAAGCACGCGGCGGTTACCACAGGATCAGCCGGACATCCGGCCTTCCCTGCGCAACGGGCTTACGGCTTATACGCGTTCTCCCCGGCGCGCCGAGCTTTCTGGCCACCGTCGCCTGCGCGAAGCCGAGCCTCGTCGCAGACTTGATACTAGCATCGGAGTATCAGGACCACGCGATTTCGCCGTCCGGCTCCCATCGTTCGTCCGCGCGCTTGACGCACGCTGCGACGAGAACCGGCCATCGCATCCCGCACCAACGTTTCGTGACGTTCGCGAAGCGCCCCTCTCGATCGGGCGGGATGGGGTGATACAACCATGAATTCTGAAAAAAAGAAACAAGAATATTTTTCGTCGCGGGACTGGACAGGGCAAATCAGCCTGAGAATGCGGGCGAATTCCGCTTCGTCGCGCACGCGCGAGGAGAAGCTATTGGCTCGTCACGCAAGCCCTGGGGCTTCGGCATATCACAATCAGCTTGTGCCCCTCTGCCGCGACGGCATGGCAGGCCCTCGGCCCAGCCATGCCGTCTTAGCGACTCTCCGCAGCGGTCTGGGCAGGCATGTCCGATCGAACCGCCTTGCATCCGCCGGCCGAAATGAAGCGCGGAGCTCATGAGCGGATTTGGCCGGAGCAGGAGCCGCGGAGCAGGCCCCATTCGGAGGACAGTCCGTGATTAGGGCGGACCTTCTGCGACCGAGTCAGCGGCGTCCGCATTCGTTTCCTTAAGGTGACATTGTCGAGGCCCGGCATCATCACGATACCTCCGACGTAGAGGCCGCACTTCCAGCGCCGCAGCCAACCGGCTTCGGCAACAGCAGCCGTCAGCTAATAGTTGAATTAGCCGTAGTTGCGCAAAAACGTAAACGCAACTAACATTTGGCGTCACGATTGCAACCTTTGATGGGCCAACAAGGTGTCAGTTCAAGGAACAGACAGAGGAAAGATTGCGCCAAATCTACTCGCGTTACAAGAAGCTTGGCAGAAACACCCGAAGTTCAAACAGCGGGCGTTGGGCGGGCGACGTGCGCTTGACGGATTTCACTATCAGCTCGCGGTTTCACTTGATCGTTTTTTTGAAGCCGTGTTGGCCCAGAATGAAGAAGCGGCGAGCGTTGCCTTCGAAGGTCTTAGCGACCTCAGTGAAAAGCGTGAAAGCCTCGTCTATCTCACACAGATCAAGACGACCTTGCGAAAGGAGTCCCTTCAAGATGCGATCCAAGAGGCCATCGCAGTGGACGAGTTTCTCGAGGAATGCTGCCCCTCTGTACGGAACAGTTTTCGCTTCAGGATTACTGCGCGAAGTTTACGAGGAAATGTTTCGTCTCAACCCGCGCGCCTGACTGCTTCAGAGCTCAAGCTCGACGCTGTTTCGGCAAAGCGATGGGAACATCTGCGACATCGATGTCTGCCCGTTGAGGTGGACGGTGCACCTGAAGTTCGTTTGGCGACTCGCCTTTGGAACGATGTGACCCACCCGACGACCCTTATTGACACCTGTATGGGTCGGCTCCTTCAAATGCTTCCCTCTGGCGTGTCGCCCGTGCAAATAGCGAAAGCTCTGCTCACGCTTTGGAACACGGCACGTCGACAAAAGGTGGCGCCTCTGCATCTGCTTGGCGCGACGGATCTAAAAAAGGATAATGAGCTGGTCCAGAGGCACATTGTGCACGGTGTTCGCCCCAGCCTGGCTGATGTTCGTGACGGATGTTTCATGGACCGTCCGGAGAAGCTCAAAGCGGTCCTGTCGACGATTCACGAGCGTTGGCTGGCGGATGCACAAGAGCGAAACGCGGTCGTCCCGGTGTTTTGGATAACGGGTCCTTCTGGAGCAGGCAAGAGTGTGCTTCTGCTCCAGATCATTAGCGAGCTCCTGGCGGACGGCCAAGTCGAAGCGGTCAATTATATCGAATCGTACGCGCATGCTCTACCTCGCGCTCTCGACAATGCTAGCGCTACCTCCCTCTCCATGCTGGTCGCAGGCGATGACCTCTACTCGCCGGAGAATCGCGATCCTGCGATATGGCGAGAAGTTGGCGAACTGACCGCAACGGCTCGCAAGTTCCCAAACCGGTTTGCCATTCTCACCTGCGGCCCCCTCGAGCAACTGAAAGCTTTTAGACGCGAGTGCGAACGGCATCGGGCGCTCGATCCGGTCGAAATCGTGGCCGAGCCCCTGACCCCCGAAGAGCAGGTTGCCTACCATGAGTGGTATCAGCAGCGCACCGGTGTCGATGTTCCTATCCGAAGAGAAGCGATTTTCGTCGCAGCCGCGTGGATTTACGAACTCCACCGCGAGCAGAGACTGACGCCAGAGGCTTTTGCCACCCGATTCGACAATCGTCTCCATGAGCTCGCCATTCAAGCACAAGGCCGTGCTGCCCTCATCCTCAATCTCTATGGCCTGAAAGCTCCGGAGGGGCTGTTTCAAGGACATCGGGCAGAATTGGCGCAATTGGTCGGCGAGCAGGTATGGCGTCTCAGCAATCCAAAATCTGGAACGTTGGCGGGCCGCTTCTTTCACCCCCAGATCAGCCGTCTGATCTACGATGCTCTGGTGCCACGCGGCGAGACAGTTCGGCGGGCAGAGGACATTTCTGTTGGGTTTGATGCAATGCTCGAAGAGGGCAAGCCAGCAGACGCGTTTCTCGGCTGGCTGGGCTCCCGCAAGATCGGCAAGGGTAGGACGCGTGGCGCTCTCATGCTTGACGAGACTATGCGTGTGGAAATCCTGAAGGCTTTGTGGCCATGCTTTCGCCGGCGAGGTCCTGAACATGAGATCACCCCACGTCTTTTCGCTTGGCAACAGTCGGCCTTGAGTGCCGAGGTCGATCTGAACGCGTCAGGCATCAAGGCTCGGATCCAATCCTGGTGGCATGACCTGGGCGAGGATGCCCCAGATTGGGGGCTTCTTTTCCAAATGGTGTGGGATATGGCCGCTCAAGAAGAGCGTCTGGTTCTTCTGAGCAGAGGGCGAGGTTGGCTCGGGGTATATCTCGAGGCCGGAACATGGCCTTGGATCAACAGGCGCTTGATCAGGTTTTCACCAGCGGATGCAGTTATCAGAGATCAGGCCTTGGCGTGGCTCAGTCGCAACACCGCGCACCAGTATTGCGCACGCGTTTGGTTGGATCTGTGCGAGACCACTCAGAGCTCACAGCAGCCAAGCTCGGAGCAGGCTGCCCTTGTTCGACTCGCCCTTCAAGCTATTCCGGCCCAACCTGAAAGCGCTGCAGATATTCCGATGTGGACCAAGACTGCTAAGCTCAATCCACCGGTTGCCGAGTTCGTTGACGCCGTTGCTCGCAAGTTGACAAAGGTACGAAATCCGTATCAGCACGAAAAGGGCGTTGAGTTCTTGCTGAGCCTCGTCCCAGCGACCGAGCTCATTGCAAATACAATGCCTGCGCTTCGCAGCAACATGGAAAACTTCGGTTGGCCCTACCTCTGGAGTAATCTCGCGCTAAGGTGTCCGAGAGAAGCCCGTTGGTTGTCGCTCGGCCGCGATTGGCTGACCGGTCGCGATAACGAGCCTGAGTGGAACTTCGTCTGGCAAAAACTGATCGATCAGAACTTCGAGCACGCGACGCTACTGCCGCGCGGCCGCGATTGGCTGGCCGGTCGCGACAACGAGCCTGAGTGGAACTTCGTCTGGCAAAAACTGATCGATCAGAACTTCGAGCACGCGACGCTACTGCCGCGCGGCCGCGATTGGCTGGCCGGTCGCGACAACGAGCCTGAGTGGAACTTCGTCTGGCAAAAACTGATCGATCAGAACTTCGAGCACGCGACGCTACTGCCGCGCGGCCGCGATTGGCTGACCGGCCGCGACAACGAGCCTGAGTGGAACTTCGTCTGGCAAAAACTGATCGATCAGAACTTCGAGCACGCGACGCTACTGCCGCGCGGCCGCGATTGGCTGAACGGTCGCGAGAACGAGCCTGAGTGGACCTTCGTCTGGCAAAAACTGATCGATCAGAACTTCGAGCACGCGACGCTACTGCCGCGCGGCCGCGATTGGCTGGACGGTCGCGAGAACGAGCCCGAGTGGGCCTTCGTCTGGCAGAAACTGATCGACCAGAACTTCGAGCGTGCGACCCTGCTGCCGCGGGGCCGCGATTGGCTGACCGGTCGCGACGACGAGCCCGAGTGGGCTTTTGTCTGGCAAAAACTGGTCGATCAGAACTTCGAGCTTGCGACCCTGCTGCCGCGCGGCCGCGATTGGCTGGCCGGTCGCGACAACGAGCCTGAGTGGAACTTCGTCTGGCAGAAACTGATCGATCAGAACTTCGAGCGTGCGACCCTGCTGCCGCGCGGCCGCGATTGGCTGACCGGTCGCGACAATGAGCCCGAGTGGGCTTTTGTCTGGCAAAAACTGATCGATCAGAACTTCGAGCTTGCGACGCTGCTGCCGCGCGGCCGCAATTGGCTGATCGGTCGCGAGAGCCAGCCGGGTTCGCAGTTGGTTCGAAGGGGGGTGCGGCGCTAGAGGGCAAGCTCGTTCACGATCTGTCGAGCGCCTCGCGATGTCCGTTGATCGTCCTTGACGGGCGTTCCGGGATTCTGCTGATCGGCCGCATGGCGGCCCCCAAGACGCCGTTGAACCGGAGACGCGCCGGCTGCGGGACTACCCGGCCTTACGTTTGTGAGGCTTGTTCGCGGTGGAGAGGTACGCACAGAACATGTCGGCCATCGCATCGGCATAGGCCGATATCTCGGCCCGGCTTCGCGGTGTCTCCGAGAAGTGCTTGCCGACCTGACCGAGCGTCGTCTTGATCAGGTCGGCGGCACGCGCGCGCTCGGTCTCTCCGGCACGAGGCAGCACCTCGCGCATGAAGGCGAGCATGGCGCGGCGGCCACTGGCCCTGGCCTGGCGTGCCTCGGGCGCGTCGCGATAGAGCGGGGCGGCGTCGTCGAGCGCGCCGCGTACGGCGGCCTCGTCGCACTCCGATTGCAGGAACGCGTGAACGAGCGCGCGCAATCGCGTCAGAGGCGGACGGCGCGTGTCCTCCAGAATGCCGTGCAGCAGTTTCGTCGTCTGCTGCCACTCGTCGCTCTGCAGCCTGAACAGGATCGCCGCCTTGTTCGGGAAGTACTGATAGAGCGAGCCGACGCTGACGCCGGCCTTCTCGGCGACACGGGCCGTGGTGAAACGTTGCGCGCCTTCCTTGGTCAAAACCTGAACAGCCGCCTGCAGAATGGCCGCGACGAGGTCGGCCGAGCGTGCCTGTTGCGGCAGTTTTCGCGGGGAAATCGGGGCTTTTCGAGCCGGGGCCATGGAGCGTTCCGAAATGCGATTAGCGAATGCGAATGATTATTCGTATTCTGACTTCGACGCAAACGACACGCATCGAGAACACGGAGAATATCAATGATCACCCTGACCACTCAGCCGGTGGCGCCGCTGCTGGATCGCCTGCTTGCCGAGGCGACGTTGCTGCGGCCGGAGACGAGCCCGATCTTCGCCGGCATGGCCGAACGGGGCGCGCAACTGATGCGCAGCAGGTCCGGTCATGTCGAGCTCTACACGCAGCTCAAGGACTTTCCGTTGCCCGTGTCGCGCGACACCGGCATGCTGCTCTACATGCTGGCGCGCGGCGTCGGTGCGCGATCGATCGTCGAATTCGGCACCTCGTTCGGCATCTCGACGCTGTTCCTCGCCGCGGCGCTGCGCGACAGTGGCGGCGGCCGGCTGATCACCACGGAGTTCGAGCCGTCCAAGGTCGCCCGTGCCCGTGCCAACCTCGCGGAGGGCGGCCTGGCCGATCTGGTCGAGATCCGCCAGGGCGACGCCCTGCAGACGCTGAGCGCCGATCTGCCGGAGACCATCGATCTCGTGCTGCTCGACGGCGCCAAGCCGCTGTATGGCGATATCCTGGCGCTGCTCGAGAGCCGGCTCAGCGCCGGCGCGTTCATCGTCGCTGACAATGCCGACCACAGCCCCGACTACCTCGCCTACGTCCGTTCGCCTGATAACGGCTATCTGTCGGTGCCGTTCGGCGACGAAGTCGAATTGTCGATGCGGATCGGGTGAGCGGCCGGCGACGAACGGCGGATGCCCGCCACCCTCATAGGCGAATGGGCCTGGAGTTGACCTTTGGCCGACGATTGTTCACGAGGAGAGCTTCGTCATCTGAGCAACCGTCCGCATGCCCCGCATCCTCCTGATCAATCCCAACAGCTCGGCCACGACCACCGCGATGATGGTGTCGATTGCGGCCGCCTGCTGCGCCGGCCGGGCCGAGGTGGTCGGCGCGACCGCGACGCGGGCGCCGGCCATGATCGTGGATGCCGAGGCGCTGGCGGCATCGGCGGCGGAAGTGGTCGATATCGGCCGCGCGCATCGCGATGCCTGCGACGGCATCATCGTCGCGGCGTTCGGCGATCCCGGCGCCGCGGAGCTTGGCAGCCAGTGCTCGCTGCCGGTGGCGGGCATCGGCGAGGCGTCGATGCGCGAGGCCGCAGAGGGCGGGCGGCGCTTCGGCGTTGCCACGGTGACGCCCGCGCTGGTCGCGAGCATCGCGGGCCTTGCAGACAGGCTGAACCTGTCGGCGCAGTTCACCGGGACGCGTCTGACGCAGGGCGACCCGGCCGCGCTCGCCGTCGATCCGGCGCGGCTTGCTGCCGCCCTGGCTGACGCCACGCGCGCCTGTATTGCCGAGGACGGCGCCGAGGCCGTGATCATCGGCGGCGGGCCGCTGGCGCAGGCCGCCGATCAGTTGCAGCGGCAATTCGCCGTGCCGATCATCAAGCCGATCGAGGCGGCGGTGGCTGTGTTGCTGTCGCGTCTGTCGGGCTGAGTGCCAGCAGCATTACGGCCGGTAGCTCGCCGCCGGATGCGGCGCCGCGAGCCGGGCGCGGCCGAACAGCTTTTCGCGCAGCGTTCCCGGCTGGTAGGCCTTCTTGTAGCGGCCGCGTCGGGTCAGCTCCGGCACCAGCATGTCCGCGACATCGGCAAAACTCTCCGGTGACAGCGCAAAGGCGAGGTTGAGGCCGTCGACGTCGGTCTGCTCGATCCAGCTCTCGATGAGATCGGCGACCTTCGCCGGTGAGCCGACGAACACCGGGCCGATACCGCCGATGCCGACATGCTCGGCAACCTCGCGCACGGTCCACACCCGGTCCGGATCGGCCCGCGTGACGTTGTCCATCGCACTGCGGCCGGCATCGTTGAGCACGTGGCGGACCTGCTGGTCGAGGTCGTAGGTCGAGAAGTCGACGCCGGTCCAGCCCGACATCAGGGTCAGCGACGCCTCGTGGTCGATGTAGCGGCGATAGTCGGCGAACTTCGCCTCGGCCGCCGCATCGGTTTCGCCGAGCACGACGGTGGCGATGCTGAAGATGACGATGTCGCTGCCCGCGCGACCCGCGTCGGCGGCGGCCTGGCGGATCGCGGCGACGCGCGGCGCGATGATCTTGGCGGACGGGCCGGACATGAACACGCATTCGGCATGCCGGCCGGCGAACACGCGGCCGCGCGGCGAGGTGCCGGCTTGATACAGCACCGGCGTTCGCTGCGGCGACGGCTCGCAGAGATGGATGGCGTCGAGCTGGTAGTTCTCGCCGCGATGGCTGACGCGGTGAACCTTCGTGGGATCGGTGAACACGCCGCTTGTCCGGTCGCGCTTGACGGCGTCGTCCTCCCAGCTACCTTCCCACAGTCTGTAGACGACCTCCATGTACTCGTCGGCGACGTCGTAGCGATCGTCATGCGCAGTCTGGCGCTCCCTGCCCATGCCGCGTGCGGCGCTGTCGAGATAGCCGGTGACGATGTTCCATCCGATACGGCCCTCGGTGAGATGATCGAGCGTCGACATCCGCCGCGCGAACGGGTAGGGCGGCTCATAGGACAAGGTGCAGGTGACGCCGAAGCCGAGATGGGAGGTCGCGGCGGCCATCGCCGAGATCAGCATCATCGGATCGTTCACCGGCACCTGGATGGCGTGGCGGAGCGCCGCGTCGGGGTTGCCGCCATAGACATCGTAGACGCCGAGCACGTCGGCGAGAAACAGTCCGTCGAAGCGGCCGCGCTCCAAGGTCTTGGCGAGGTCGAGCCAATAGGGCAGGCGGTTGTAGTCAGAGGAGCGGTCGCGCGGATGCCGCCACAGGCCGGGCGACTGGTGCCCGACGCAGTTCATCGCAAACGCATTCAACCTGATGTCCGCAGCCATGATGTCCCTCGACGCTTCCTTGACACCCATCAGATGGCACGCTTCGGCTGACGTTTTCAATCGCACCCATGCGCACGGCCGCTTGCGGCGGGCGCAGGCTTGGCTATGGTCGGAAGCGATCGAGCGCGCCGCGAAGCAACGACGATGCGTGACGGGCTTTGGCCCGCAGGTGTGAGGACGACCGTGATGACGATCCGTGTGACGGCGCTGACCGCGGTCTTGCTGACGACGTCGGCCATGGCGTCCGCGCAGGCGGAGGATTTCAAGGCGAGCTGCGCCACGCTGGCGCACGGCTTCTCCGGCAGCGGCCGCATCGTCACGGCGGAATTCGTCGCTGCGGGCGGCGTGCAACTGGCGCCGCCCGCGCCTGCGGGCGCGACCGCACCTGCGCCGGATCACTGCCTGATCCGGGGCAAGATCAACGAGCGTACCGGCATCGACGGCAAGCCCTATGCTGTTGGCTACGAGCTGCGATTGCCTGCGACGTGGAATGGCAAGGTCGTCTTCCAGGGCGGCGGCGGCGTCGACGGTGTGGTGCGCCCGGCGCTCGGCCTGCTCACCGGCGCCACGCCGCCCAATGGACTCTCGAACGGCTATGCCGTGGCCTCGACCGACGCAGGCCATCTCGAGGAGCCGGGACCGCTCGGGCCCTATCTGTTCGGCCTCGATCCGCAGGCGCGGCGCGACAAGGGCTACAGCTCGATTCCGCCGGTGGCTGCTGCCGCCAGGGCCGCGGCCGAGAAGCTGTACGGCAAGGCGCCGCGCCGCTCCTACTTCGCTGGCTGCTCCAACGGCGGCCGCCAGGCGATGGCGGTGACGCAGCGATTCCCGGAGCTGTTCGACGGCGTCATCGCCGGCGCGCCGGCCTATCGCGTGCCGCTGGCCGGCATCGATGTGATCGCGCAGGAGCAGGCGCTGCTGGCGATCGCGCCGCCCGGCCCGGACGGCAAGGCCGATGTCGGCAGCGCGCTGAGCGACGAGGACCTGAAGCTGGTGGCCGATGCCGTGACCGCGTCGTGCGATGGCGCCGACGGCGCCAAGGATGGCATGGTGCAGGACGTCATGGCCTGCCGCTTCGATCCGGCCGTGCTCGCCTGCAAGGAGGGCCAGAGTTCGCAGTGCCTGCCTGTCCCCAAGCTGAAAGCCGTCAAGCTGATGTTCGACGGCAGCCGGAATTCCATGGGCGGATTGATCTATGCGCGCTGGCCGTATGATCCCGGCCTCGCCGCGCCCGGCTGGCGCGCCTGGAAGCTCGGTACGCCCAAAGCGAGTCCGCCCAATGCGCGCAATCTCACGCTCATTCCCGGCGGCGTCGCCTATGATTTCATGAGCCCGCCGGAGACGCCGGAGGATCTCGTCGCCTGGGTGCGCAACTTCGATCTCGACCGCGATCCGCGGAAGGTGATGAAGGGCGCCGGCGGCTTCGACGCCGGCATGGAATATGAGGCCGCGACCTCGACCGATCTCGACGCCTTCAAGGCGAAGGGCGGCAAGATGCTGTTCTATCACGGCACGGCCGACCCGATCTTCTCGGCGCTCGACACCGTCGACTATGTCGATCAGCTCAAGACCAAATACGGCGCTGATGCCGACGGCTTCGCGCGGCTGTTCCTGGTTCCCGGCATGAACCATTGCGGCGGCGGACCCGCCACCGATCAGTTCGACTTGCTGACCGCGCTGGACCGATGGGTGGAGGGCACGGCCGCGGCGCCCGAGGCGATCCGGGCCACCGCGCGGCGCGCGCCCGATGTGCCATGGCCCGGGCGCACACGCGATCTCTGCGCGTTCCCGAAGGTGCTGACGTACAAGGGCAGCGGCAGCCTCGAGGATGCGGCGAATTTCGAGTGCCGCTGATGGGCAAGCCCGGCGCTCGCTGCCTTGCGGCGCGCACGATTGCTTGAGGACGGGTTGACGTTCGGCGTCCGCGTGCCGACTTGAACGACCGTCGAGCGGCCCGTGCTGCCCGGCGGTTCCCCCCTCAGGTCTCGAAGTTCCTCATGGTTGCCGTCAAGACGCGAGCCTTCTGCATCCTGCGCGAATTCGAACGGGCGCAGACCGAGCTGGTCGGCAAGGCTGTGGCGCTGAGCGACGGCAAGGCCGGAACAGTGGAGTACGTCCATCTTGACGAACTCCACGGTCTGCGCATCACCATCGGTGGCCATGACGGCCGCTGGCCGGTGTCGACCATCAAGTTCGCGCAGGCCTGAGTGGCATTGCCTCGTCCACTCAGGTCGCGCAACGACGTGCTGGACTGGCTCCGGACGCTGCGGCGAAAGCGCATGCTCGTTCTGCCCAACCGCGCGCATCAGCCGATGGGACCGGGGCGGGCAGAGACCGCCCCCGGTCCACGCATCCCAGCCGTGCGAAGGAGCCGTCGGCGGCGCTGCGGCTAGCCTCGATGCTCCCGGCGCGGCCGGCCGCTGCTGCTCTGCCGCCCGGACGACGTTGGTCACGGCCGATTCACTTATGTTGATGCGCGCGGCAGCTCCTGATCTAGAGTCGTCGATGCGCATCAATGAAAATGGATGCAATCCCGCATGGACGTAGAAGGTCAAAAGAAGCGGCGCCGGCGTGTCAAGCAGACGATGTCGTTGGGTGAGCGGTTGCTGGAGATGGCGCGCGAAGCGCGAGACAGGGCGAAACGTCTGCCCCCGGGCATCGAGCAGGCCAGGCAGCTGCGGCGCGCCCGCGAGGCCGAAGCGATCGTCGAGCTCGATCGCTTCCTGACGGCTCCCGCACGCAGCACGCCGCCGCGATCGCGTTGACGCCGTCTCGCGCCGGCCTCGGACGACGCGGCGCCGCGGAGGTCACCACGCGGCAGGTCACCAGGCAACAATGTCGACCAAGCAACAATGCCGCGGCTGCTCTTGCTGCATGCGGGCTCGAATTGATGCTGGCATCGCTGCAACGACGCGCTCGACAGGATCGACGTCCCAAGCGACCGTAACGTCCGTGCGTTGGGCAAGTCAGTCCAGAGACGCGAGCACGATGAACCAATTCCAAGCCCGCGCTGATTGAAGCATGTTTGGTTGGTGGCGAGGGCGCCCTCGTCGGGCTGGTGGTATTTCCGGAGCTTGCGGCAACAGGGCTGACCGATCCGGCCGGGACAGCCGAGCCATTCCCGGCCGCGTCACCGCCAGGCTTGCGGATATCGCCGATCGTCCCTCGCATCACTTCCGTGCTCGCGGTGGCGAGACCAATGCCAGTTCGCATTCGCGAATGTGTGCGACGCCGCGAACTTCGATCCCGGGCTCAGCGGCCCGTTCGGTCCGGAACCATTGGCGTTCCGCGCCGCGCCGCGATCGTCGCAGGCGGGGGAGGGGATCGCGACCCTCGAAATCGGCACCAGCAATCTCGACAGCGTCTGTCCGACCAACCTTGTCCGGCGGAAGGATCTCGTCCTGATGCCCATGCCGCACTCGCATCGTGCGCTGGTGCAACCGAAGGCGACAATTCCTGACGCTGCGCGCGCCCGCCGCTCCAAAATGGAACAGAAACGGCGTGTGAGGAGGCCGAGCGTGGGCGGCGACAGCGCTATCCACATTTCTGCACAGCCGTCGCAAAAAGTTCTTGCGCGGGATGCGGCATCGCACTATCTCACCACCACGCCAGCCGGACATCACTGATGACTGAGGCCCCCGACTTTCGGGACCAACGTTGTTTTCCTTGATGTTTCTTCTTCCAACTGGCTCCTGAGTTTTTCTTCAGAAAGGCTCTTGACGGTCTCTCAAAATCAGCTATGTGAAGCGCCCCGGCAATCGGGACTTCCACGGTGAAAGAGACCAAAGAAGTTGATGCACTAATTAGTTCGAAGCGAACTAACAAGTGCGGGCTGTTTGACAAGTGAAGATGAAGAAAGAGAAACGTGGACGGCGGAGTCCTTGCGGGTCTCGGGATTGAAGGCT
>NZ_JBNPUW010000022.1:0-63336 GCF_051168375.1 Bradyrhizobium sp. HKCCYLRH1034
ACGCCGCAAAATCAAGCGCGCGGGATGGGACGACAGCTTCCTTTTGGAGCTCCTCGGTCATATGCGATAGCCCTGCCTTGTGGGGGAGGGGCAGGGAGGGGGGTAGCCACACCCACTGCCGTCTGGGTCCACCCCCCTCCCCAGCCCTCCCCCACAAGGGGGGAGGGAGCCGAGTGCGCCGCGCGGACGGGTCTGGGCCAATTCGGGCAGGGGGCTGCTCATGCTGAGCCTCATCGCCAAGCGCCTCGCGTTCGCGATCCCGTCGCTGATCGGCGTCGTGATCGTCACCTTCCTGCTCACGCGCGCCTTGCCCGGCGATCCCGCGGCGTATTTTGCCGGCCCCGCCGCCACCAAGGAGGCGGTGGAGCAGATCCGCAAGAAGCTCGGCTTCGACAAGCCGCTGGTCGAGCAGTTCTTCCGCTACACCGTCGATCTCGCTCATGGCGATCTCGGCAGTTCGCTGACCACGGGCCAGCCGGTCGCCAGCGAGATTCGCAACCGCCTGCCGGCCTCGGCCGAGCTGACCTTGCTCGGTCTGTTGGTATCCGTCGCGATCGCGCTGCCGCTCGGTGTGCTCGCGGCGACGCGGCCGGGGTCGTGGCTCGACCATACCTGCCGTATCGTCACGACCGCGGGCGTCTCGCTGCCGGTGTTCTTCACCGGGCTGGTGCTGGTGTATGTGTTCTACTTCCGGCTCGGCTGGTCACCGGCGCCGCTCGGCCGGCTCGACGTGTTTTATAGCGCGCCGGACCCCGTGACCGGCTTCTACCTCATCGATACGCTGATCGCGCGTGACGGCGAGGCGTTCCGCTCGGCGCTGAGCCAGTTGATCCTGCCCGCCGCAACGCTGGCGATCTTCTCGCTGGCTCCGATCGCGCGCATGACGAGGGCCTCGATGCTGTCGGTGCTGTCGTCGGAATTCGTCCGCACGGCGCGCGCCTCGGGCCTGTCGCCCGCGACGGTCACCGTGACCTATGCGTTCCGCAACGCCATGCTCCCGGTCATCACCACGCTATCGATGGTGTTCTCCTTCCTGCTCGGCGCCAACGTGCTGGTGGAGAAGGTGTTCGCCTGGCCCGGCATCGGCTCCTATGCGGTCGAGGCGCTGATCGCCTCCGACTTCGCGCCGGTGCAGGGCTTCGTGCTGACGATGGCCGTGATGTACGTCGTCCTGAACCTCGTCATCGACATTCTCTATGGCGTCATTGATCCCCGCGTGAGGCTGGAAGGATGAGCACTGTCGCGCCGACCATCGAGCCTGCCGCCGTTCCCTCGCGGACGTCGGGACTGACAGCCCTGATCGGTCACACGCGCTATGTCCTGGCCGAGAACAAGGTGACGGGCTTCGCCTTCGGCCTCCTGGTCGTGATCCTGTTTGCGGCCATCTTCGGGCCGTGGATCGTGCCCTATGATCCGCTGGCCAGCGACACGGCGTCCGCGCTGAAGCCGCCGTCGGCGGCGCATTGGTTCGGCACCGATCAGCTCGGCCGCGACATCTTCAGCCGCGTTGTGGTCGCGACCCGGCTCGACACCTTCATCGCGATCGCCTCGGTCGCGCTGGTGTTCTTCATGGGCGGTCTCGCCGGCGTCGCCGCCGGCTTCTTCGGCGGCTGGACCGACCGCATCGTCGGTCGTATTGCCGATACGATCATGGCGTTCCCGCTGTTCGTACTGGCGATGGGCATCGTCGCCGCGCTCGGCAACACCGTGCAGAACATCATTATCGCCACCGCGATCGTGAATTTCCCGCTCTATGCGCGCGTGGCACGCGCCGAGGCCAATGTCCGCCGCAACGCCGGCTTCGTGCAGGCGGCACGGCTGTCGGGGAACAGCGAGCTGCGCATCCTGCTCGGCCACATCCTGCCGAACATCATGCCGATCATGATCGTGCAGATGTCGCTGACCATGGGCTACGCCATCCTCAATGCCGCAGGCCTGTCGTTCATCGGCCTCGGCGTGCGGCCGCCGACGGCGGAATGGGGCATCATGGTCGCCGAGGGCGCCTCCTTCATGGTGTCGGGCGAATGGTGGATCGCGCTGTTCCCGGGGCTGGCGCTGATGATCGCGGTGTTCTGCTTCAATCTGCTCGGCGATGGCCTGCGCGACATCGTCGACCCGCAGCGCAGGACGTAAGGCGATGAGCGCACCACAAAACGACTCCGTCATTGCCGGGCTTGACCCGGCAATCCATCCCTTCAAGAACACCTTCGTCAGTGTGATGGATGCGCGGGTCAAGCCCGCGCATGACGGTCGTAACAAGCGGAGCCACGGATGACCGCCCAGCCGCTGCTCGACGTTCGCGATCTCACGGTCGAATTCTCCACCCGCCGCGGTATCGTCAAGGCGGTGCAGCATGTCGACATCTCCGTCGCCAAGGGCGAGACGCTCGCGATCGTCGGCGAATCCGGCTCGGGCAAGTCGGTGACGTCCTATGCGGTGATGCGCATCCTCGACCGCGCCGGCCGCATCGCCGAGGGATCGGTGATGTTCTCCGGCGTGGACGTCAGGGCGGCCGAGGAAAGCGCGATGCGCGATCTGCGCGGCCGCGAGATCTCGATGATCTTCCAGAACCCGCGCGCGGCGCTCAATCCGATCCGGAAAGTGGGCCAGCAGATCGAGGATGTGCTGAAGCAGCACGTCCAGGCGGCCGCGACCGATCGCGCCGAGAAGGCGATCGCCGCGCTCGAGCAGGTCAAGATCGCGCGTCCGCGCGAGCGCTACCACGCCTATCCGTTCGAATTGTCCGGCGGCATGTGCCAGCGCGTCGTCATCGCGCTGGCGCTGGCCTGCAACCCGCAGCTCCTGATCGCCGACGAGCCGACCACCGGTCTCGACGTCACCACGCAGAAGGCGGTGATGGACCTCGTCGTCGAGCTGACGAAGAGCCGGGGCATGTCGACCATCCTGATCACGCATGATCTGGGTCTCGCCGCTGCCTATTGCGATCGCGTCGTGGTGATGGAGAAGGGCCGGGTGGTCGAGACCGCCAGGGCCGCCGACATCTTCGCCAACCCGCAGCATCCCTATACACGCAAGCTGATGCGCGCGACGCCGCGCCTCGGCGTGTCCTTGCGCGATCTGCTGCCGGAGGAGGATGTGGCAGCCCCACCACACACAGCCTCCGTCATGGCCGGGCTTGACCCGGCCATCCATCCATCTTCGCAAGAGTCGCTCCAGGTGATGGACCCCCGGGTCAAGCCCGGGGGTGACGAGCGGAGTGCGGAGGGCGAGCGGAGTGCGAGCAGCGCCAAGCCGCTTCTCCTCGTCGACAAGCTGGTCAAGGAATATCCGCGCCAGGGCGCCTCGGCGACATTGTCGAAACTGTTCGGACGGAGGCCGGCGGTCGAGCCGGAGATGTTCCGCGCCGTCGACGGCATCAGCTTCACGGTCGGTCATGGCGAGAGCGTTGGCCTGGTCGGCGAATCCGGCTGCGGCAAGTCGACGACGTCGATGATGGTGATGCGGCTGCTCGACCAGACTTCGGGGCGCATCAGCTTCGATGGCGAGGAGATCGGCAACATCCTGCCGCAGGCCTTTGCCCGGCTGCCGCTGCGCAGCCGCATCCAGATGGTGTTCCAGGATCCGACCGACAGCCTCAATCCGCGCTTCACCGCGGCGCGTGCCATCGCCGATCCGATCCTGCAGCTCGGCGACATCAAGGGCCGCGACGCGCTTCGTGCCCGCTGCGACGAGCTCGCCACCATGGTCGGCCTGTCGCTCAATCTGCTCGATCGCTTTCCGCACCAATTGTCGGGCGGCCAGAAGGCGCGCGTCGGCATCGCGCGCGCCATCGCACTGCACCCGAAGCTGGTCATCCTCGACGAGCCCACGGCGGCGCTCGACGTCTCCGTGCAGGCGGTCGTGCTCAATCTCCTGCAGGACCTCAAGCGGCAGTTAGGTATGAGCTATCTGTTCGTCTCCCATGATTTGAATGTCGTGCGGCTGTTGTGCGATCGTGTGATCGTGATGCGGTCGGGTCGAATCGTCGAGGAAGGCACCTCCGAACGTGTGCTAGGTCATCCGCAGGATGACTATACGCGGGAGTTGCTGACGGCGATTCCGCACCCGCCATTGCCGGCGCATTGAGCGTGAAAGCTTGAGGAGAAAAGCTGATGGCGGAGCCATTGGACGATTACATCGACGCCGTCGGGCGTGCATTGGCTCTGCCGATCGAGGACGCTTGGCGCCCGGCTATCCGCGCCAATCTCGAGGTCTCGCTGAAGATGGCGAAGCTGGTCGACGAATTCTCCCTGCCTGATGAAGCCGAGCCTGCCAGTGTCTTCACCGCTTAGTTCTCCCGAGATGACCGCGAGCGCCGTCGCCGCCGCGGTCGCCACCGGCAAGCTCTCGGCCGTCGAGGCTACCGACGCCGCGCTGGCGCGGATTGTGGCCCGCGATGGCGTGCTCAACTCGTTCACGGATGTGACCGCCGAGCGGGCGCGTGCGAAGGCGCGTGCGGTGGATGCCGACATCGCGGCGGGCAAGCCCATCGGCCCGCTCGCCGGCGTGCCGTTCGCGGTGAAGAACCTGTTCGACGTCGCGGGGCTGCCGACCCGCGCCGGCTCCAAGATCAACCGTGATCGAGCGCCCGCGACGCGCGACGCGACGCTGATCGAGCGCATGGAGGCGGCCGGCGCCGTCCTCGTCGGTGCGCTCAACATGGGCGAATACGCCTACGACTTCACCGGCGAAAACGTGCACGACGGCCCGTCGCGCAATCCGCATGATCCGACGCGGATGAGCGGCGGCTCGTCGGGCGGCTCGGGCAGCGCCGTCGGCGGCGGCCTGGTGCCGATCGCGCTGGGCTCCGACACCAACGGCTCGATCCGTGTGCCGTCGTCGTTCTGCGGCATCTTCGGCCTCAAGCCGACCTATGGCCGGCTGTCGCGGGCGCGCTCGTTTCCGTTCGTCATGAGCCTGGATCATCTCGGTCCGTTCGCACGCTCGGTCGAGGATCTCGCGCTTGCCTACGACGTGATGCAGGGGCCCGATGCCGACGATGCCGCGTGCACCACGCGTGCGCCGGAGCCGGTCTCAGCTTCGCTGTCGCAAGGGCTCGATGGCCTGCGCATCGCCATTGCCGGCGGCCACTTTCAGAAGAACCTGTTTCCGGAGGCCGCCGAGGCGGTCAGCCGCGTGGCGACCGAGCTCAAGGCGACCGACGTCGTCGAGGTGCCCGAAGCCGCGCGTGCTCGCGCCGCGGCCTATGTCATCAGCACGACCGAAGGCGCCTCGCTGCATCTCGACCGCTTGCGCAAGCGGCCGCAGGATTTCGATCCGGCGGTGCGCGACCGCCTGATTGCGGGTGCGATGATTCCGGCACCGATGGTCGACCGCGCGCAGAAGTTTCGCCGCTGGTACCGCGCCCGGGTGCTGGAGCTGTTCAAGTCCGTCGACGTGCTGATCGCGCCCGCAACGCCCTGCGTTGCACCCAAGCTCGGGCAGGCGACCTTCATGCTCGACGGCGTCGAGCTGCCAGTGCGCGCCAATATCGGCATTCATACCCAGCCGATCTCGTTCATCGGGCTTCCCGTCGTCGCCGTCCCGATTCCGCTCGCGCCGATGCCCATCGGCGTGCAGATCATCGCGGCGCCCTGGTGCGAACATGTCGCATTGCGTGTGGCCCACGCCTTGCAACAGCTTGGCGTCGCCGCTGCGTCGGCCCCGCGAGGAGTTCTGGAGAATGGAAGTCGATCTGCCTGACGTCGTCGCGGAAGTCACCGCGCAGTTCCAGCGCTACGAACAGGCGCTGGTCGGCAACGACGTTGCCGTGCTCGACGAGCTGTTCAAGCAGGACTCCCGTACGCTGCGCTACGGCATCGGCGAGAACCTCTATGGCTACGGCGAGATCGCTGCATTTCGCGCCGCGCGCTCGCCGGCTGGACTGATGCGGCGGACCGCGCGCACCGTGATCACCACTTACGGCCGTGACGCCGCGGTCGCCTCGACGCTGTTCTATCGCGACACCGCGCCCGGCAAGGTCGGACGCCAGATGCAGACCTGGGTCCGGTTTCCTGAAGGCTGGAGAATCGTTGCTGCCCATGTCAGCATCATCGATGAAGCAAAGGGCGGCTAAGGATGAGCCTGGACGATCTACCGCCGCGAACGCGCCAGCGGTCCGCCCGCGACTTGGAGATCAAGCGCATCGACCGCGCGCCGCCTGCCGTCGCGAAAATCACGCGCGCCGAGGAGCTGCGCCTGCAGCTGGCCGATGAGATCGTGCGCGGCGCGCTGGCGCCGGGCGCGCCGCTGGACGAGACCGAGATCGCCAAGCGCTTCAACGTCTCGCGCACGCCGGTGCGCGAAGCGCTGCGTCAATTGGCGACTTCCGGGCTGATCGAGGCGCGTGCACATCGCGGCGCCGTGGTGGCGCGACCGTCTGCAGACCGCCTCACCGGCATGTTCGAGGCGATGGCCGAGCTCGAGGGCCTGTGCGCCGGTCTCGCGGCGCAGCGCATGACGCCGGTCGAGCGGCAGCGGCTGGAAGCCATCCACGAGGAGCTGCGCAATCTCAGCCACGCCGGCAACCCCGAGCGCTTCCACGAGGTGAACGAGCGCTTCCACAACGCGATCTATGCCGGCGCGCACAATGCCTACATCGCCGAGATCACCTTGGCGACGCGGGTGCGCGTGCAGCCGTTCCGCCGCGCCCAGTTCCGCAATCTCGGCCGCCTCGCCAAGTCGCATGCCGAGCACGACCGCGTCGTCGTGGCCATCCTGCGCGGCGACAAGGCCGGCGCGGCGAGTGCCATGAAGGCGCACATCGAGCTGGTGCGCGGCGAATACGAGATCTACGCGGTGTCGGTATAGCTAAGCTCGCCGTCTGCCGGGTTGCCGTCATTGCCCGCGCAGCAATCCAGAGGCCTGACCGCAGCTCTGGGATTGCTTCGCTGCGTTCGCAAATGACGAAGTCGCGACGCGATCAGCTCTTCTGCGCCATATACGCGCGCCAGCCGCCGAACTCCGAGATGTCGCGCGCGCCCTCGAGGGCGGCGGGCTCGACGAGGAAGCCCTTGGCGCTGCGGCCGTTGGCGAGCCGGATGGTGCCGATCGACAATGGCGGCGGGATGAGGTTGACGAATTTGCCGAAGCTCGCGGCCGACAGCGCCCAGAGCTCGACGGCCATTGCCGTACCCTGGCCGTCGTCGATCCGCAGCATGCCGGGCTTGGGCGGCGTGGTCGACAGCGCGTAGAGCTTGTAGTCAGGCGCGGTGGTCGTCGCCTCGAGCAGACGTCCGCCGAGGCTCGTCAGCTCGTGGTTCAATGCCATCCCTGAGAGATGCGCGCCGACGACGACGACGGCGATCTCGTCGCCATGCAGTGCCGGAGACACGGGAGCGAGCGGCGGCAGCGGGACCGGCTTGGCGCCGACCGGCAGCGCCGTGTCGGCATGGAAGGCGCGCCCGAGACTGGCGAGCGTCGCATCGCGGCCGGCTGGCGCCAGTAGGGTGATGCCGAACGGGACGCCGTCGCTGCGCATCGCAGCCGGCACCGCAAGCCCGCAGAGATCGAGCAGGTTGACGAAGTTGGTGTAGGTGCCGAGCCGGCTGTTGAGCTCGATCGGATTGGCGAGCACATCCGCGGTGGTGTAGGCGGTCGGCGCCGTCGGCAGCACCAGCGCGTCGATATCGGCGAAGGTACGCTCGGCCACCTTGCGCAGCGCCTGCAGACGATAAAGCGCGGCAAAGGTGTCGGCCGCGCTGCCGCGCGCGCCGCCGATGGTGATCTCGCGCGTCACGGGGTGGATCGCATCGGGATCGGAGGCGAGCAGGTCGCGGATCACGAGATAGCGCTCGGCGACCCAGGGGCCTTCATAGAGCAGCCGCGCGGTCTCGTAGAACGGCTCGAGGTCGAACGCGACGAGCTCGGCGCCGAGCTTGACGAAGCGCGCGGCGGCAGCGCTATAGGCGGCGTCCGCCGCCTTGTCGCCGAAGAAGATCAACTGCCCGGGGCGGGGAATGCCGAGCTTCACGCCCTCGGGAAATGCCGTCACGGCCCCAAGCGGCCGGTCGCGCGAGAACGGATCGAGCGGATCCGGCGCCGCCAGCACCGAGAGCGCCGCGACGGCGTCGTCGACCGTCAGCGAGAACACCGAAATGCAGTCGAGCGTGCGGCAGGCCGGCACCAGGCCGGAGGTCGAGATCATGCCGAGGCTCGGCTTCAGGCCGACGATGTTGTTGAGCATCGCCGGCACGCGGCCGGAGCCCGCAGTATCCGTCCCGAGTGCGAGCGGCACGAGACCCGCGGAGACGGCGACCGCCGAGCCCGAGCTCGATCCGCCCGGAACGAGATCGGCGCGCACCGGATTTTTCGGAATGCCATAGGGCGAGCGCACGCCGACGAGGCCGGTGGCGAACTGGTCGAGATTGGTCTTGCCGATGATGATCGCGCCGGCCGCACGCAGCCGCGCCACCGCGGTGGAATCGCGAGATGGCGTGTAGGCGAAGGCCGGGCAGGCAGCGGTGGTCGGCAGGCCCGCCACGTCGATATTGTCCTTCACCGCGACGGGCACGCCGTAGAGCGGCAGCGATCTGTCCCCGTCGGCGAGGGTTTCGGCCTCCGCGAGCGCGTCCTTCTCGCCGCGCAGGCTGATGAAGATGGCCGGGTCGTTGTGCGCGCGGATCCGGGCGTAGCAGCGCGCGATCGTGTTGCTTGGCGTTGTCAGGCCGGCGCGATGGGCGGCGACGATCTCGGCAATGGTCTCGGTCACGCGGCGCTCCGCGTCTCGTCCGAGCCCAAACTCTGGCCTGCCATTTCCTTGCGCCCCGCTTCGCCAATCCGGCTGCGAACGTAGCAAGCCATGTGCCATTGTGTACACGGCGAGGATGGGAGCCTGACAAGGAAAAATCTTGAGAGTCAGTGGGTTGCTGTGCCGTCCGACAGGCCGTCGGGCGTTCGGACGGGGTTGCCGAAGGCAATTTGCCTAATTGGTGAGCAGGTCGGGCGCCGCAGCCGCCTAGTACCCGCGCCGCTCGGCATCCCCGCCCGTGATGCGCGCAAGTCGTGCCTCGGTCGCCGAGCCGGCGCCACGGGCTGTCCGGAACGATGCAGACGTCGGGCGGCTCACCGTGGCTCCCGACGACGGCGCGTCGTCAGCCCCGCTGGGGAAGAACAGCAGCGCAACGCTGAGGCCGAGATTGACCAGGGCGCCCACCCACGTGCCATGGTGCGATGATGTCGCCGCGTATTCGGGAAATCGGCCGGCGATCACGTAGTCCAGCACCATGACGGCGATCCAGGCCGGGATCACACAGACCGGGTCCCAGCCGATGTCGCGAAAGCGCATCGCCTGCAGCATCAGGTTCGCCACCAGGCACAGACCGATCAGCACCACGATCGGCAGGCTCACCGTCAGCTCCGACGTCTGCGGGGCGAGGGCGGCAAGACCGACGGCCACAACCACGATCAGGACCACCGAAACCAGCGCAAGACCGAGCGAGGCGAGAAAATATTGCAGACGGCCGAGACGCGCATTGAAACCGAAAATGAACCCCAACATCCGCCTCTCCCCGCAGGCCGCGCCGCAATCGGGAGCGCAGCCGACACGGCATATCAGGGCGAAATTGCCGCGCGCCTTCGCCGATAGTTAGAATTTGAAGGATCGAGTGCGACGGCGCTTTCGCGCTGCGGGATCTCATGCGGTCGAAAATATATCGTTGCTAAAGCAACTAATCTGTGGAACGATCGACCCGATCAGCAATGGAGGCGCGGGATGATCCGCGTCTCGAAGAAGGGACGGGAACGTCATGCGCAGCCTGCTCGCCGCAGGCGCGGCCGCTTGCGCGCGCGCCAACAGATTGCCGCAGCGGACGGGTCAGCCGTTCGGCGGCTCCTGCCGGAGTGGCTCAGCTCGCGCCCGTGACGGCGTCGAGATTGTCGTGGATTCGGCGCAGCAGGGTGATCAGGACTTCCCGCTCATCCTTGTCGAGACAGGCGAGCAGACGCCGCTCGCGCTCCAGCGCGGCGATGATGACCTTGTCGTGCGTCGCGCGGCCCTTGGCCGTCAGCGAAATCGAATGGCTGCGGCCGTCCTCCGGGTCGTCGCGGATCGCGATCAGGCCGCGGCTCTTCATCAGCGCCAGGGTGCGGCTGACCGGCCCCTTGTCGAAGCCGATCACGCTGCAGATGCGCGAGGCCGGGATGCCCGGCTCGATCGCCAGCAGCGACATGATCCGCCATTCGGTGACGTTGACGCCGAAATTGCGCTGATAGAACGCGGTGGCGCTGTTCGACAGCTTGTTGGCGATGAAGGTGATGAAGGCCGGCACATAGCGGTCGAGATCGAGCGTGAGGCCGTGCCCCTCAGCTTCGCGCGGCTGCGCCTTGCGCGGCGTCCCGGATTTCTCGCTCATGATCCCCAGCGTCCATGCATCGCCACTCATACGGATACGAAAAGCCGCATGACAAGGCCAAACTTCGGGAGCTCCGCATGAACCCAACAGGTCTTTCCCCCGCTGCCGGTATGGCGCCGCTCATCCCGCACCTCGCCATCGACCCGTTCTCATATGAATTCTTCGACGATCCCTATCCAGCGCATCAGGAGATGCGCGAGGCCGGCCCCGTCATCCATCTGGACGCGTGGAACGTCTACGGCGTCGCCCGCTACGCCGAGGTCTATGCCGTCCTCAACGATCCCCAGACGTTCTGCTCCAGCCGCGGCGTGGGCTTGAGCGACTTCGCCAAGGAGAAGCCGTGGCGGCCGCCGAGCCTGATCCTCGAGGCGGATCCGCCGGCGCATACGCGCACCCGCGCCGTGCTGAGCAAGGTGCTGTCGCCGGCCGTCATGAAGCGGCTGCGCGACGGCTTCATGGCGGCGGCCGAGGCCAAGATCGACGAGCTTGTAGGCCGGGGCTCGTTCGATGCCATCCCCGATCTCGCCGAGGCCTATCCGCTGTCGGTGTTTCCCGATGCGCTCGGGCTGAAGCCGGAGGGGCGCGAGCATCTCATTCCCTATGCGAGCCTGGTGTTCAACGCGTTCGGTCCGCCGAATGAGCTGCGCCAGCAGGCGATCGAGCGCTCGGCGCCACACCAGGCCTATGTCACGGAGCAGTGCCAGCGCGACAATCTCACGCCCGGCGGCTTCGGTTCCTGCATCCACGCCTTCAGCGACAGCGGCGAGATCACGCCGGCCGAGGCGCCGTTGCTGGTGCGCTCGCTGCTGTCGGCCGGCCTCGACACCACCGTCTACGGCATCGGCGCCGCGGTGTATTGCCTGGCGCGCTTCCCCGATCAATGGGCGCGGCTGCGCGCCGATCCGTCGCTGGCGCGCAACGCGTTCGAGGAGGCCGTGCGGTTCGAAAGCCCGGTGCAGACCTTCTTCCGAACCACCACGCGTGACGTCGAACTCGGCGGCGTCACGATTCCCGAGGGCGAGAAGGTGCTGATGTTCTTAGGTAGCGCCAATCGCGACCCGCGCCGCTGGGAGCAGCCGGACAGCTACGACATCACCCGAAAAGTATCCGGCCATGTCGGCTTCGGCTCGGGCATCCACATGTGCGTCGGCCAGCTCGTCGCGCGGCTCGAAGGCGAGGCGGTGCTGACGGCGCTCGCCCGCAAGGTCGGGAGCGTCACGATGAGCGGCGAGCCGAAGCGCCGCTACAACAACACGCTGCGCGGGCTGGAGAGCCTGCCGGTCACCTTTACTCCAGCCTGAGCTGTACCATGACCACGATCACCTTCATCCATCCCGACAACCGCAGCGAAAGCGTGGAGGCCGAGGACGGCGCCAGCGTCATGCTGGCGGCGCTGACCCACGGCATCGACGGTATCGTCGCCGAATGCGGCGGCAACGCCGTCTGCGCCACCTGCCACGTCTATGTCGACGACGCCTGGACCGGGAAGCTCGATCCCGTGTCCGACGATGAGGATGCGCTGCTGGACGGCACCGCAGCCGAACGGCGGCCGAACAGCCGGCTGTCCTGCCAGATCAAGGTGCAGCCGGCGCTGGCCGGACTGGTGGTGCGCATTCCGGATCGGCAGAGCTGATTTCGCAACTGGAGACGACCTCCAGCCGCAACGACAACAATCAAACAAGCAACACACGGGGAAGGACATCATGAAGCAGCTGAATTCGTGCGCGCTGGCGCTGGTCGCAATAGTCTGCCTTGCAGGCGCGGCGCGGGCCGGCGAGATCTCGGACAATGTCGTACGCGTCGGCGTGCTCAACGACATCTCCGGCATCTTCCAGGACACCAACGGCATGGGCTCGGTCGAGGCCGCGCGCATGGCGGCGGAGGATTTCAACGGCGGCGGTAAAGGCATCAAGGTCGAGATCGTCTATGCCGATCACCAGAACAAGGCCGATGTCGGCTCGGCGATCACGCGCAAATGGCTCGATGTCGACAAGGTCGATGCCGTCGTCGACGTGCCCAACTCGGCCGTGGGCCTCACCGTCAACGAGCTCTTGCGCAACAGCCGGATGACGTTCCTGGCGTCGTCGACCGCGAGCTCCGATCTCACCGGCAAGGCCTGCTCGCCGAACACCATCCAGTGGGTCAACGACGCCTGGGCGACCGGCAACACCACGGCGGCTGCGATGATGGGCCGCGGCGGCAAGGACTGGTACTTCATCACGGTCAACTATGCGCTCGGCCAGGGCATCGAGGCGGAGGCCACCAACTACATCGAGAAGCACGGCGGCAAGGTGCTGGGCTCGGCGAAGCATCCGCTCGGCACGACGGACTTCGCCTCGTTCCTGCTTCAGGCGCAGGGCTCGAAGGCCAAGGTGATCGGCCTGGCGAATGCCGGCGGCGACACCATCAATGCGGTCAAGCAGGCGTCCGAGTTCGGCATCCAGCAGGGCGGCCAGTCGCTGGTCGCGTTCCTGCTGTTCATCAACGACATCCATGGCATGGGCCTGAAGGCGGCGCAGGGCCTGCAACTGCTCGAGGCCTTCTACTGGGACATGGACGACGACACCCGCGCCTTCGCCAAGCGCTTCGCAGCGCGCCCCGGCATGAACGGCAAGATGCCGAGCGGCAACCAGGCGGGCGTCTATGCCTCGACGCTTGCCTATCTCAACGCGGTCGCTGCCACCGGCAGCGATGATGCCAAGGACGTCGTGCCGCAGATGAAGACGGTGAAGGGCAAGGACAAGCTATTCGGCGATGTGACGATCCGGGCCGACGGCCGCGTCGTGCACCCGATGTATCTGTTCGAGGTGAAGAAGCCGGAGGAGTCGAAATATCCGTACGACTACTATCGTCTGGTCTCGACGATTCCGGCCGAGCAGGCGTTCCGCCCGATCGCCGATGGCGGGTGTGCGCTGGTGAAGTGATGCGTTCGTGGGGTAGCGAGCAAGTGATATCCACGAGTGACATCTAGAAGTAGATGCCGCGAGAGCCGCTGCTCTTCAGTTGCTCCGTCATGCCCGGGCTTGTCCCGGGCATCCACGTCGAGCGGCGACTATCGAGCCGCGTGGATGGCCGGGACAGGCCGGCCATGACGGCGCGGGGAAGGCGACTTCCTCTCATGACCTTCTTCCCGACCCTGCCGTCTGCTGTGCTGCAGTATCCTTAACACGCACTATAGTTCTTGCCTTTGCCCGTTTCCGGGAATTATGGTGCATGGATCGATGGCGCGTAGGATCAGCACCGCGCGACGAATGCTGCGGCGAAACGCCGCCGCTGGTCGTGCTGCTGCGTGGCGGCGACAAAACAACGATAAGAACGATTTGTTTGAGGGGAGGGAAGACCATGAAGAGCTTCTGGCTGGCGAGCGCCGCAGCGCTGCTGTTTTCGAGCACCGCCTTTGCCGGCGACACCATCAAGATCGGCTTCGTCTCGACGTTCAGCGGTCCGACCGCCGTGATCGGCAACGACATGCGCAACTCGTTCGAGCTCGCGCTCGACCATCTCGGCCGCAAGATCGACGGCAAGCCGGTCGAGGTGATCTACGAGGACGACCAGCAGAAGCCTGACGTCGGCAAGCAGAAGACCGAGAAGCTGGTGCAGTCCGACAAGGTCGATTTCATCGTCGGCTACATCTGGTCGAACGTGCTGCTGGCCTCGCTCAAGACCGCGGTGGATTCCCAGACCTTCCTGATCTCGGCCAATGCCGGCCCGTCGCAGCTCGCCGGCGAATTGTGCTCGCCCTACGTGTTCTCGACCTCCTGGCAGAACGACCAGACGCCCGCCGCGATGGGCCTCTACATGAACCAGAAGGGCGTCAAGTCGGTGTTCCTGATCGGGCCGAACTATGCGGCCGGCAAGGACATGCTGGCCGGCGTGAAGAGCACCTTCAAGGGCCAGGTCGTCGGCGAGGAATATACGGTATGGCCGAGCCAGCTCGACTTCTCCGCCGAGCTCTCCAAGGCGCGCGCCTCGGGCGCCGAATCGATCTTCGTGTTCTATCCCGGCGCGGCCGGCGTGCAATTCCTCAATCAATATTCGCAGGCCGGCCTCAAGGAGAAGATGCCGCTCTACACCGCCTTCACCGTCGACGAATTGTCGCTGCCGCTGCAGAAGGACAATGCGATCGGCGTGCCCGGCGCCCAGGAATGGGTCAACGACCTGCCGAACGAGCAGAACAAGAAGTTCGTCGCCGACTACCGCAAGAAATACACCGGCCTGCGTCCGACCTATTACGGCGCCCAGGCCTACGACGCGGCCCAGCTGATCAACAGCGCCGTGGTTGCGGTCAAGGGCGACACGTCCAAGAAGGACGCGATGAAGGCCGAGATGGAGAAGGCCAACTTCAAGTCGCTGCGCGGCTCCTTCAAGTTCGGCAACAATCACATCCCGATCCAGAACTTCTACCTGCAGGACGTGGTCAAGGACACCGAGGGCCAGCTCTCGCTGAAGACGGTCGCCACCATCGTCGAGAACGACCAGGACCGCTTCCACGACAAGTGCCCGATGAAGTGAGCGAAAAGAATTCCGAGCCAGAGGACGAAACAGGCCTGGAATTTGCTTGAAGCTTAAAACATCTCCGGCCTAAGATCGGGACGGACATGGCGGCAGCGCCTGGAACGGGTTCTGCCGCCGTCTTTTTGAGCGTGAAGTGAGGGGCATGCTTCTCGTCGTCGAACAATTCCTGAACGGGCTGCAGTTTGGACTGCTGCTGTTCCTGCTGGCCGCCGGCCTGACGCTGGTGTTCGGCATCATGGACTTCGTGAACCTGGCCCACGGCTCGCTCTACATGATGGGCGCCTATTTCGCGGCGACCTTCGTGGCCTGGACCGGCAACTTCGTGCTCGGCGCCGTCATGGCACTGGGAGCCACGCTTCTGCTCGGTATCGTGCTCGAATTCACGGCACTGCGCCATCTCTATGGGCGCGATCACCTTGATCACGTGCTCGCGACGTTCGGCCTGATCCTGTTCTTCAACGAGGCCGTCCGGCTGATCTGGGGCCCGGCGGGACTGGCGCTGCCGCTGCCGTCCTGGCTCGCCTTCCCGGTCACGATCCTGCCCGGCATCCAATATCCCGCCTATCGGCTCGCGATCATCGTCGTGGCGCTGCTGGTGGCGCTGCTGCTCTATCTCGGCGTGATGCGGACGCGGATCGGCATGCTGATCCGGGCCGGCGCCTCCAACCGCGAGATGATCGGTGCGCTCGGCATCAACATCAAGCTGCTCTATACGCTGGTGTTCGGCCTCGGCGCCGCGCTCGCCGGCCTGGCCGGGCTGATGCAGGCGCCGATCCTCACGGTGCAGATCGGCATGGGCGAGAACATCCTGATCCTCGCCTTCGTCGTCATCGTGATCGGCGGCATTGGTTCGATCCGCGGCGCCTTTATCGCGGCGATCATGATCGGCCTGATCGATACCATGGGCCGCGCCTTCCTGCCCAATCTGCTGCGCCAGGTGCTGAACTCGGCAGCAGCTTCCACTGCGGCGCCGGCGATGTCGTCGATGCTGATCTACCTCCTGATGGCGATCGTGCTGGTGGCGCGGCCTGAAGGTCTGTTTCCGGCCAACCGCAGATGAAATCCTCGCTCAACGTTTCGACCATCGTGGCCATCATCGTCGTGGCCGGCCTGGTGCTGCTGCCGGTCTATTCGAACCTCTCCGGCAACATCTTCATCCTCACGCTGTTCACCCGCATCGTGATCCTGGCGCTGGCGGCCGTCAGCCTCAACCTGATCATGGGCTACGGCGGCATGATGAGCTTCGGCCATGCCGCCTATCTCGGCATCGGCGGCTACGCCGTCGGCATCCTGGCGCAGGAGGGCATCGGCTCCGGCTATGCCCAGTTCGCGGTCGCCATCGCGGTTTCGGCGCTCTATGCGCTGGTCATAGGCGCGCTCTCCTTGCGTACCCGCGGCGTCTATTTCATCATGATCACGCTGGCCTTTGCGCAAATGGCCTACTACGTCGCGTCCGGCCTCGCCCGTTACGGCGGGGATGACGGGCTCACCGTCTACAAGCGCAGCGATTTCGGCGGCCTGATCAATCTCGGCAACCGCGTGCAGTTCTATTATCTCTGCCTGTTCTGCCTGCTTGCCGTCGTGGTCCTGATCTGGCGGATCGTCAATTCGCGCTTCGGCCTCGTGCTGCAGGGCCTGCGCTCCAACGAGCAGCGCATGCAGGCGATCGGCTTCCCGTCGAAGCGCTACAAGCTGGCGTGCTTCGTCATCGCCGGCATGCTCTGTGGCCTGTCCGGCGCGCTGCTTGCCAACAACACCGATTTCGTCAGCCCTGCCGTGATGTACTGGACCCGCTCCGGCGACCTCATGGTGATGGTCATCCTCGGCGGCATGGGCACCCTGATGGGGCCGGTCGTCGGCTCGGTCGTGTTCCTGGTGCTGGAAGAGGTGCTGTCGCAGATCACCGAATATTGGGCGCTGATCATGGGGCCGCTGCTGCTCCTGATCGTGCTGTTCGGCCGCGGCGGCGTCATGGGCATGCTCGGGAGGTTGAACCGTGGCTGAACCTCTGCTTCGCGTCGACAATCTCGTGCGCCGGTTCGGCGGCATCGTCGCGACTGATCACGTCTGTCTCGACGTTGCCAAGGGCGAGATCCACGCCATCATCGGGCCGAACGGCGCCGGCAAGACCACGCTGATCAGCCAGCTCACCGGCCACCTGGCGCCGCATGCGGGTCGCATTTTCCTAGGGGGTCGCGACATCTCGCATTTCCCCGCCTATAAGCGCAGCGCGCTGGGGCTGGCGCGTTCGTTCCAGATCACCTCGTTGCTGACCGACTTCACCGCGGCCGACAATGTCGCGCTTGCGGCGCAAGCCCATGACGGCAAGCACTCGTTCCGTTTCTTCGCCGCCGCGCGCAAGGACAAGCCGCTGCGTGCCGCCGCGCAGGCCGCGCTGGAGCGCGTCGGTCTCGGCCATCGCGCCGACGTGCTGGTGTCGAAGCTCAGCCATGGCGAGCAGCGCGAGCTGGAGCTCGCCGTCGCGCTCGCGACCAAGCCGCAGCTCCTGCTGCTCGACGAGCCGATGGCCGGCCTGGGGGTGACCGAGTCACAGCGCATGGTGAAGCTGCTGAACGAGCTGCGCAAGGAAGTGTCGATCGTGCTGGTCGAGCATGACATGGAGGCGGTGTTCGCGCTCGCCGACCGCATCTCGGTCCTCGTCTATGGCCGCATCATCGCCTCGGGCAGACCGGACGAGATCCGGCAGAACGAGGAGGTCAAGCGCGCCTATCTCGGCGATCAGCATGTGGTGGTCGGCCATGGTTGATCTGGGGACAAGCGCCATGCTGCTCGAGGTCGACGGCATCGAGACCTGTTACGGCCTGAGCCAGGTCTTGTTCGGCCTGTCGTTGGCGATCCGTCCCGGCGAGATGGTCTCGCTGATGGGCCGCAACGGCATGGGCAAGACCACCACGATCCGCTCGATCATGGGTCTGACCCAGGCGCGCGCCGGCCTGATCCGCTTCAGCGGTCAGGAGACACGAAAGCTGCCGTCCTACAGGATTGCTCAGCTCGGCATCGGCCTGGTGCCGGAGGGACGGCAGATCTTTCCGAATCTGACCGTCACCGAGAATCTCGTGGCGGCCTCGGCCAACCGGCTCGGCGCGTCCGATCCCTGGACGCTCGACAAGATCCACGCCTTGTTTCCGCGGCTCGCCGAACGCGGCAGCAACATGGGCAACCAGCTCTCCGGCGGCGAGCAGCAGATGCTGGCGATCGGCCGGGCGCTGATGACCAACCCGAAACTCCTCATTCTCGACGAGGCGACCGAGGGTCTGGCGCCGTTGATCCGAGAGGAGATCTGGAACTGCCTGTCGCTGCTGAAATCGCGCGGGCAGTCGATCCTGGTGATCGACAAGAATGTCGAGCATCTGACCCGCATCTGCGACCGCCACTACATCATCGAGCGTGGCCGCACCGTGTGGCATGGCACGTCGGAGCAACTGATGGCCGAGCCGGAGCTGCAGCACCGCTATCTGGGTATTTGAGGCGGCGCGCTGCCGGCTATTCCGACGTGGAAGCGGATTGACTCAAATCAACATCGCGTCGGGCGTCGGGCGTAGATTTTGACTGCTGCCCCGACATGCGCTGATTTTTCGCATTGAGGTGCGGCTTGGACGGGATTAATTTTCCAGGGTAGTAGTTTGTTTTTCCTTTTATCAGAGGTTGAACAAATGCGTGCACCTCGTATCCGAATCGAATCACCACAGAAGGCCGTGGCCGGCTTGCGCGGCTTCTGGTCTGGTCATTCCGACCTTGAGACGGGGCTGTGTCTCGCCTTCATGCTGATCGTCGGAGTCATCGTGAAAATGACACCGCCACTCTAGACCTCAGCGATGGAACGGGATGTACTTCTGGTACTCCTTCGGCACCCGGCTGCGATAGCGCGACGGCACCGTGCCGCTGCGCAGGGAGTCCTCGACTTCCTTGCGCGTGCTGGTCCTCGTCCGCTTCTTCTTCGGCGCGGCCGCCTCGCTGGCCGGCTTGGCGTCGCCAGGTTTCTCGGCCGAGGCGGCTGGTGCCGGAGTGGCTGTCGGGGTGGGGCTCGCGGCGGGAGCAGGTTGCGCCGGCGTATCGGGAGCGGGCGCGCTCTGCGCGAAGGCTGCCTCGGCGGCGAGGCTGAGAGCCAGAATGGTTGCCAATGCGATCCCGGAAGACCTGATCATATCAACGAGACTCCAAGCCACTGCGACTGACGGGCCTGCCTGATGATGTCGCCCCCGTGCACCGGACGGTTCATGCTGTCGTTGCATGGCCGGCGTCGGCTGATGCGCCACCTCGCCCAAGAAGAATTCTGAGTGCCGAATTTTTGAGCACAGCGTGCCGCTGGTTCCGTTGAATCGCAAGCATTTTTCCCTGGCACGCGGATTGCTCCCCTCGTTGCTCAGAGTTGGCAGCTAGGGTTCCGGTTCTCCATCGAGAATGCTGGTCCGAGAGCAGCCGCCAGGGGAGAGCCCTGGTGCACGGCGGGATAAAAACCCGGGAGACCTCAGTGGCCGCGCTTGGCAGGCACGAGGTTCTTCATGCCAGTCCGCGGTCATAAAACCGATGAGGGACTGGACATGGGAAAAGCGCGAAATCTGTTTGTTGCACTGCTCGCTGCATCGACGCTGGCGACCGCATCGCTGTCATCAGCGTCAGCTGAGAAGAAGAAGGAATTCAACATCGCCTGGACGATCTATGTCGGCTGGATGCCGTGGCCCTATGCGGCCGAGTCCGGCATCGTCAAGAAGTGGGCGGACAAATACGGCATCTCGATCAAGATCACGCAGATCAACGACTACGTCGAGTCGATCAACCAGTACACCGCCGGCAAGTTCGACGGCGTCACCGTCACCAACATGGATGCGCTGACCATCCCCGCTGCCGGCGGCGTCGACACGTCGGCCATCATCATGGGCGACTACTCCAACGGCAATGACGGTGTCGTGCTGAAGAAGGGCAAGACCATGGCCGACATCAAGGGCCAGAAGGTCAACCTCGTCGAGCTCTCGGTGTCGCACTATCTGCTGGCGCGCGGCCTCGAGACCGCGAAACTGTCCGAGAAGAACATCAAGACCGTCAACACCTCCGACGCCGACATCGTCGCCGCCGCGAAGTCGCCGGACACGACGGCCGTGGTCACCTGGAATCCGCAACTGCTGGAGGTGAAGGCCGAGCCGGGGGCAACGCTGGTGTTCGATTCCAGCAAGATCCCCGGCGAGATCGAGGATCTCCTGGTCGTCAACAGCGCGACGCTCAAGGACAATCCGGAGCTCGGCAAGGCGCTGGTCGGCATCTGGTACGAGACCATCGCGCTGATGAAGGACCAGAGCGAGAAGGGCAAGGCCGCGCGCGAGGCGATGGCCAAGCTGTCGGGCACCGATCTCGCCGGCTTCGAGACCCAGCTCAAGACGACGTTCATGTACTACGAGCCGAAGGACGCGCTCGCCTTCGTGACCGGACCGGAATTGCCCAAGATCATGGATCTCGTGCGCACCTTCTGCTTCGATCACAACCTGCTTGGCGAGAACGTGAAGTCGAAGGACGCGGTCGGCATCTCCACGCCGACGAAGGCGCTGGGCGCGGCCAGCAATGTCAAGCTGCGCTTCGATCCGACCTTCATGAAGATGGCGGCCGAAGGGAAGCTCTGATCCGCTTCCTGGACCGCCGCCGGTGCCACCCCTCATCCTGAAGAGCTTGCGCGAGCGCAAGCATCTCGAAGGATGAGGCCCACATCGGGGCCTCATGGTTCGAGACGGCGCTGACGCGCCCCTCACCATGAGGATTGAGGGAGCCTGTTGATGCCGCGTGCCATGAACGTCGTTCCGAACCGGGGCAGCCGGCTGTTGCTGGCCCTGTTGCCGTTCCTGCTGATCGCGCTGATCTACGTGGTCGGATCGGCGCAGCGGCGCGCGGACAATCCCGACGACAAGCTGCTGCCGCCGGTCTCCGAGATGGTCGCGACCTCCAAGCGGCTCGCGACCGAGCCGGATCGCCGCTCCGGCGACTACGTGCTGTGGTCCGACACGTCGGCGAGCCTGCAGCGCCTCGGGCTCGGCCTCGGCATTTCCGCTGCCATCGGCCTCGTGCTCGGCCTCGCCATCGGATTGCTGCCGGTGGCCGGCGCCGGCTTCGGCACGCTGATTGCGGTGCTGTCGATGATCCCGCCGATGGCGGTGCTGCCGGTTCTGTTCATCGTGTTCGGCCTCGGTGAGCTGTCCAAGGTGGTGCTGATCATCATCGGCGTCACGCCGACCCTGGTGCGCGACCTCTCGCTCGAGGTGCAGAACATGCCGCGCGAGCAGCTGATCAAGGCGCAGACCCTGGGCGCCTCGACCTGGCAGGTCGCGATCCGCGTTGTGCTGCCGCAGATCATGCCACGCCTGATCCAGGGGCTGCGGCTCATGATCGGGCCCGCCTTCCTGTTCCTGATCTCGGCCGAGGCGATCGCCTCCGATGTCGGGCTCGGCTACCGCATCTTCCTGGTCCGGCGCTATCTCTCGATGGATGTGATCCTGCCCTACGTCGTCTGGATCACGTTGCTTGCCTACATCCTCGACTACGCGCTGGTCTGGTTCGGACGGCACGCCTTTCCGTGGGCATATGCGCGAGGGAGCCGCTGATGAGCACGCTCTCCTTCCGCAACGTCTGGGTCGAATACGGCAACCAGGTCGTGCTCGAGCGCATCAATCTCGAGATCACCTCCGGCACGTTCCTGTCGATCGTCGGCCCGTCCGGCGCAGGCAAGAGCACCTTCCTGCGCCTGGTCCTCGGCCAGGAGAGGCCGAGCCAGGGCGCGGTGCTGCTCGACGGCCGGCCGTTTCCGGCCGAGCCCGGACCGGACCGCGGCATCGTGTTCCAGCGCTACTCGGTGTTCCCGCATTTGACCGTGCTCGGCAACGTGCTGCTCGGCTACGAGCTTGCCGGCAGCCCGTTCACGGCGCGGCTGTTCGGATCGGCGCGCAAGGCGGCGATGGAGAAGAGCCTCGCGCTGATCGAGGCCGTCGGCCTGGCCGAGCATCGCGACAAATATCCAAGCGCGTTGTCCGGCGGCATGCAGCAGCGCCTGGCGATCGCGCAGGCCCTGGCGAAGCAGCCGCGCGTGCTGCTGCTCGATGAGCCCTTCGGCGCGCTCGATCCCGGCACCCGCGCCCAGATGCATGCGCTGATCAAGCCGCTGTGGCGCCAGCACAACATGACCATCGTGATGGTCACCCACGACATCAAGGAGGCGTTCGGCCTCGCCACGCGGCTGATCGCGCTCGACCGTCCGCGCAAGGATCCGCAGGCGCCGGAGCGGTTCGGCGCGCGCATCACCTACGATCTCGATCTCACCCGCGACAGCGCCGTGCCCGTGCTCGGATTCATCCGCGCCAGCCTGCAGGCGACGCAATAGTCAGTTCAAGAAACGTCGAAAGAAACGAAGGAGAGTCTCCATGTCATTCCCATTCATGCGCCGGTCGCGCCGCGCCGGATTGCACTCGCAGCGCCGGTGCATGCGCCGTCACCATCCGGACTTCGACAAGATGGCCACGCAAGGCTGGCAGGCGCTGGAGGCCGAGGGCAAGCTGCCGACCAACGGCTGGCGCAAGGAGCGACAATGGGCGCTCGACATGGGCCTGCCCGGCGCCGACACGCTGACGGACCGCGACATCCCGACCTTCGCCCGCGGCGAGCTGCCGCATTTCGCCGGCATCAACACCTTCATGAAGGCGCCGTATGTCGAGAACGTCCGCGACGTCGGCAAATACGACGCTGCGGTGATCGGCATCCCCTTCGATTCCGGCACCACCTATCGGCCCGGCACCCGCTTCGGGCCGCAGGGCATCCGCCGCATCTCCGCGCTCTACACGCCCTACAACTACGAGCTCGGCGTCGACCTGCGCGAGCAGATGACCTTGTGCGATGCCGGCGACGTCTTCACGATTCCCGCCAATCTGGAAAAGAGCTTTGACCAGATCAGCCGCGGCGTCGCGCATGTGTTCTCGTCCGGCGCGCTGCCGATCATGCTCGGCGGCGATCACTCGATCGGCTTCCCCTGCGTGCGCGGCATCGCGCAGTGCACCGACAAGAGGATCGGCATCATCCATTTCGACCGCCACATCGACATCCAGGAGAAGGATCTCGACGAGCGCATGCACACCACGCCATGGTATTGGGCGACCAACCTGCCGAACGTGTCGCCGACCAATCTGGTGCAGCTCGGCATCGGCGGCTGGCAGGTGCCGCGCGAGGGCGTCGAGGTCGCGCGCAAGCGCAACACCAACGTGCTGACCATCGCCGACATCGAGAAGATCGGCCTTGAGAAGACCGCCGAGATCGCGCTCGAGCTGGCCTGGAAGGATGCCGACGCGGTCTACATCTCGTTCGACGTCGACTCCATCGATTGCGGCTTCGTGCCCGGCACCGGCTGGCCGGAGCCCGGCGGCTTCCTGCCGCGCGAGGCGCTCAAGCTGTTGGGTCTCGTCGCCGCCGAGGGCCTGTGCGGGCTCGAAGTGGTCGAGGTCTCGCCGCCCTACGACACCTCCGACATTACCGCGCTGATCGGCGTCCGCGTCGTCGTCGAGGCGCTCGGCTCGATGGTCGCCCACGGCAAGCTTGGCAGCCACAAGCATATCATCAACAAGCCGGTCAGCTACTGAGGTCCGCGATGCGTCATCATCACCGCCATCACGGCCATCATCATGATCATCACCACGATCATCATCACGACCATCCGACGCATGGCCCCGGCCACAACCATCCGCACGGCCACCGTTCGCCGGTGCAATGGCAGACGCCGCATCAGCCTGAGGGCGCCAAGCCCGCGCCGGTCGTCGAGCCCGATCTCGACAAGGTCGAAGCTGCCTTCGTCGACGGCTTCATCGCCGCGCCCGATCCGACCAGCTTCCTGCGGCTGGCCCGCATCCCGTTCGAGATCCTGCGCGACGGCACGAGCCTGAAGCTGCTGCGCGTCGAGATCGACGCGCTGACCGATGTCGGCAGCCTCACCCCGCATCTCGGCGGCAGCACCTTCCGCTACGATCCGCTGCCGTCGAACTTCATCTCGCGCCGCCGCCGCCTCCGCTTCATCTATTTCGACGGCGCCGGCCTGACGCCGCTGACCTATGCGGAGCTGCGGGAGAGGGAATGAGCTTAGGGCAGCGGCGTTCGCTTGAGCGCCGCTGCGACGGCCTCGAAACGGTCGACGACCTCCGGCAGCACATAGGATCGCACGGTGGACGCGGCCGCGATGCCGATCAGCAGCACGATGACATATTGAGCGGCGAGCAGGAGGGCGACGCGCCGCAGCCAGGATGATCGCGGCTGAAGCTCGGCAGCGCGAGCGGGGCTCTGCGGCGCATCGGCAGTTGCAAGCAGCAGGTGCTCTTGTTCTCGCGAGGCCTCGGACATGCGCTCAGTATCCCGACAGCATCTGTTCGAGTCGGGATTTGAGCCGCTTGTTGGTGCGCTCGCGCTCGCGCAACCTGCGCGCCCATTCCAGCGAGATGACCTCGCTATCCTGGTCGAAGGCAAGGCCGGCGCCGGCACCGTCGCGCCAGATCATGCGTGCCTGACGTGACCATCCGCGCCGTTCGATCGTGACGTCGACCCGGTCGGGCAGCAGCACCGTCCCGTCCAGCTCGATCTTGACGCCGCGGTTGTTGAAGTTGCGGACGATGCAGGCGAGCGTCGAGCTGCCAGCGTTGAATGTCAGAACGCCGCCATAATAGACGCGTTGGCGAGCCTCGCTGCGACGATTGTCCATGGTGCGTCCTCCAGTCACTTAACGATCTATTAAGCAATCGGAGGGTGTGTGGCCACCATCGGCGGTATGAAAATGACGGCGGTGGTTAACGCGGATGCCGCGACGTGCCGGCATTGACGTTGCGCGAGTTCACCCCCGCGCGAACATGCGCGCCTCATTGGCGATGACCGGCTTCACCGCTTCGCCCAGCCGCGCGGCAGCCGCATCGACTGATAGACCTGCGGTATCCACAACGGCGTTGGCCCTCGCGTACAGGGGCTCGCGGCTCGCCAGGATGTTGCGCAGCTCGGCCATCGCCGAGCGGTCGTCGGCCATCGGGCGGAGGTCGCCCTGCTTACGCACGCGCCCCATGTGCTCCTCCGGCTCGGCCTTGAGCCAGATCGTGTAGAACGAGGTCAGGATCAGGTCGAAGGTGACTGGCTCGGAGACGATGCCGCCGCCGGTCGCCAGCACCATCGGCTCCTTGCGCGCGAGCAGTTGCACCAGGGCGGCCTGCTCCATGCGGCGAAAGCCTTCCTGGCCGTAGAGCGCGATGATCTCGGCAACCGAAAGCCCGTTCTGCCGCTCGATCTCCTTGTTCAGCTCGACGAAGCTCCAGCCGATCCGCTCCGCCAGCATCTTGCCGAGCGTCGATTTGCCGGCACCGCGCAGGCCGATCAGCGCAATGCCTGAAAACGAACGCCGCAGCGGCGCCGATGCGCCCCCGGCAAGCAGCTCCTTGACCTCGGCGATCTGGCTCGGGCTTGCCTTCTTCAGGAGATCGCGAATGACCGGCCAGTCCGGCGATGGCTCGCCGCCGGGGATGATGTCGTCGAGCGGCGCGTTGATCGCGTTGGCGATGCGGCGCAACAGCACGATCGAGACATTGCCCTTGCCGCTCTCGAGCTGGGCGATGTAGCGCTCGGAAATCCCGGAGACCTCGGCCAACACCTTGCGCGACATGCCGGCGAGGCCGCGCATCCGCCGCACCCGCTGGCCCAGCTGGTCGAGGAAATCGGTCTCGGCCGCGGACTGGCCGTCGTCGCGCGGGGCATCGCTGTGTGGCGTCATATCCCTGAGGCACTCTTTTGAGTAGGAAACATAATGCCGGGGAGGATTGACAGCAAGCGATGTTGGTGGCCTTGTATGAATTATAATTCAAAAATCCGGGGAGAATGCCGTGAAGTCGTACAATGCGGTATCGTGGCTGCTTGACCGCAATGTCGAGGCGGGGCGCGGCGACAAGCTCGCCTACACGGACACGGTCTCGGAGCTGACCTATCGCGGTCTGCAACAGCAGACCTGCCGCGTCGCCAACATGCTGCGCCGCCTTGGCGTCCGCCGCGAGGAGCGCGTGGCGATGATCATGCTCGATACGGTGGATTTCCCCGCGGTGTTTCTTGGCGCCATGCGCGCGGGCGTCGTCCCGGTGCCGCTCAACACGCTGCTGACCTCTGAACAATACGCGTATGTGCTCGCCGACTGCCGCGCCCGCGTGCTGTTCGTGTCCGAGGCGCTGTATCCGGTGGTGAAGGACATTGTCGGCCGGATGCCGGATCTCGATTGCGTCGTCGTGTCCGGCGCCAATGCCTTCGGCCACAAGCTGCTCACCGAGGAGCTCGCGCGCGAAAGCGATCAGTTCGACACGGTCGCGACCCACGAGGATGAGCCTGCGTTCTGGCTGTATTCATCCGGTTCGACCGGCATGCCCAAGGGCGTGCGCCATCTGCACGGCAATCTCGCCGCAACGGCCGAGACCTATGCCAGCCAAGTGCTCGGCATCCGCGAGAGCGATGTCTGTCTGTCAGCCGCAAAGCTGTTCTTCGCCTATGGCCTCGGCAATGCGCTGACCTTCCCGCTGTCGGTCGGCGCAACCACGATCCTCAACTCCGAGCGCCCGACGCCGGCGCTGATGTTCAAGCTCCTCAACCGCTACAATCCGACCATCTTCTACGGCGTGCCGACCTTGTTCGCCGCGATGCTGCACGATGAGTCGCTGCGCCATGAGAAGGCCGGCAGCGCTCTGCGCATCTGCACCTCGGCCGGCGAGGCGCTGCCGGAATCGGTCGGCAATGCCTGGAAGGCGCGGTTCGGCGTCGACATTCTCGATGGTGTCGGCTCGACCGAGCTGCTGCACATCTTCCTGTCCAACGTGCCCGGGGACATCAAATACGGCTCATCGGGGCGCCCCGTGCCGGGCTATCAGGTTCGTCTTGTCAACGAGGCCGGCCAGGACGTGCCGGACGGCGAGGTCGGCGAGATGCTGGTGCATGCACCGTCCGCCGGCGAGGGCTACTGGAATCAGCGCCACAAGACCCGCTCGACGTTCGAGGGATATTGGACGCGCACCGGCGACAAATATGTCCGCGACGCCGACGGGCGCTACACCTTCTGCGGCCGCTCCGACGACATGTTCAAGGTCTCTGGCATCTGGGTGTCGCCGTTCGAGGTCGAGAGCGCGCTGATCACGCATCCCGCGGTGCTCGAGGCTGCCGTGGTGCCGGAAGCCGATCCGGAGGGGCTGTTGAAGCCGAAGGCCTATGTCGTGCTGCGCCCGAGCGTCGATCGCTCGACCCTGCACGAGGCACTGAAGGAACACGTCAAGCAGAAGATCGGCCCGTGGAAATATCCGCGCTGGATCGAGGTGGTGGACAGCCTGCCGAAAACCGCGACCGGCAAGATCCAGCGCTTCAAGCTGCGTGAGGGAGCGGGTCAGTAGTTGGCCCCCACTCTCGGGAGTGGTCCTGCTCTTGGCTGTCGTCATGGCCGGGCTTGACCCGGCCATCCATTCCGCCTCGACAGGAAAGACGTGGATGGCCGGGTCAAGCCCGGGCATGACGAAGGAGAGAGTGACCCGTGCAGCTTTCATCGAACGGCTTCCTCACCATCGATTCCGCCGATCTCGAATATCGCCTGATCGGTGCACAGCCCTCTGACGCTCCGTGCATCGTGCTGCTGCATGAAGGGCTCGGCTCGGTCGGGCTGTGGGGCGACTTTCCCGACAAGCTCCAGCAAGCCACCGGTGTTTCCGTGTTCGTCTATTCGCGCGCCGGCTACGGCGCCTCCAGCCCGGTGTCTCTGCCGCGGCCGCTCGACTACATGCAGCGCGAGGCGCGCGATGTGCTGCCGAAGCTGCTCGATCAAATCGGCTTTCAGCGCGGTCTTCTCGTCGGCCATTCCGATGGTGCGTCGATCGCGGCGATCTACGGGGGCAGCCACGCCGACCATCGCCTCGACGGCATCGTGCTGATCGCGCCGCATGTGGTCGTTGAGGACATCTCTGTGTCGTCGATCGCCGCGATCAAGACCACTTACGAAACCACGGAACTGCGCACCAAGCTCGGCCGCTGGCACAAGGACGTCGACAACGCGTTTTACGGCTGGAACGGCGCCTGGCTCGATCCGGCATTCCGGGCCTGGGATATCACCGGCGACCTCGCCTACATCCGCGTTCCCGTGGTCGTGATCCAGGGCGTCGACGACCAGTACGGCACCATCTGCCAGGTCGAGATCATCCAGGAGGAGTGCTACTGCCCGGTCGAGGTGACGATGCTGCCCAACATTGGCCATTCCCCGCATCGCGAGGCGCCGGACGCCACCTTGCGGGTCATTGCCGAGTTCGCGGCCGCGACCTTGCCGGCCTCGGCATCACGAACATGAAACAAAGTGCATGTTTCGGCTTTTTGTCGTAGACGCCAGCCATAACATGAATTATTGTGCATCTCAACGATAAGCACTCCAACGAAGGGTGACACATGGCCGGGGAAGACCGCGTGCTCGCGGGAGGCAAGACGTTCATCGATTTTCAGACCGATCCCTCCCGCTACAAACATTGGAAGCTCTCGATCGACGGCGAGGTGGCGACGCTCGCCATGGACGTCGACGAGAATGGCGGCCTGTTCGAGGGCTACCAGCTCAAGCTCAATTCCTATGATCTCGGCGTCGACATCGAGCTCGCCGATGCCGTGCAGCGGCTGCGTTTCGAGCACCCGCAAGTGAAGGTCGTGGTGCTGCGCTCGGCCAAGCCGCGCGTGTTCTGCGCCGGCGCCAACATCCGCATGCTTGCAGGCGCGACCCACGCCCACAAGGTGAACTTCTGCAAGTTCACCAACGAGACCCGCAATGGCTTCGAGGATTCATCCGAGAATTCCGGCCAGCGCTTCATCACCGTGGTGAACGGCACCGCGGCCGGCGGTGGCTATGAGCTCGCGCTCGCCACCGATCACATCATCCTCGCCGACGACGGCTCCTCCTCGGTGTCGCTGCCGGAGGTGCCTCTGCTCGCGGTGCTGCCCGGCACCGGCGGCCTGACGCGCGTCGTCGACAAGCGCAAGGTGCGCCGCGACCGTGCGGACGCGTTCTGCACGACGGAAGAGGGCGTCAAGGGCAAGCGCGCCGTGCAATGGCGCCTCGTCGACGAGATCGCGCCGAACTCCAAGGTCGACGCCAAGGTCGCTGAGCGCGCCAGGGAGTTCGCGGCGGCCTCCAAGCGCAACGGCAGCGGTAAGGGTGTCGCGCTCACGCCGCTGAAGCGCATCATTGACGCGAGCAGCGTGCGTTACGGCTTCGTCAATGTCGACATCGACCGCGCCGCCCGCATCGCCACGATCACGATCACGGCCCCCGAAGCTGCGCCGCCGGCCGACATCGACGGTATGATCGCGCAGGGGGCCTCCTTCTGGCCGCTGCAGGTCGCGCGCGAGCTCGACGATGCCATCCTGCATCTGCGCATCAACGAGCTCGGCATCGCTATGCTGGTGTTCAAGTCGCATGGCGATCGCGACAAGGTGCTCGCGCATGACGCGTTCCTTGAGGCCAACAAGGCGCACTGGCTGGTCAACGAGGTCAGGCATTACTGGAAGCGGGTGCTGAAGCGCATCGACGTCACCTCGCGCACGCTGGTCACGCTGGTCGAGCCCGGTTCCTGCTTCGCCGGCACGCTCGCCGAGTTGGTGTTCGCTTCCGACCGCTCCTACATGCTGATCGGCACCATCCAGGGCGACAACCGCCCGGCGCCGGCGATCGAACTGTCGGCGATGAATTTCGGTCCCTATCCGATGAGTCACGGCCTGACCCGGCTGGAGTCGCGCTTCCTCGCCGATCCCACCGATCTCGCGCGTGTGCGTGAGCAGGTCGGCAAGCCGCTCGAAGCCGATGAGGCCGAGGAACTCGGCCTCGTGACCTTCGCGCTGGATGACATCGATTGGGAGGACGAGATCCGCGTCTTCCTCGAGGAGCGCGCCAGCTTCTCGCCGGACAGCCTCACCGGTCTCGAAGCCAATCTGCGCTTCGCCGGCCCCGAGACGATGGAATCGAAGATCTTCGCCCGCCTCACCGCCTGGCAGAACTGGATCTTCCAGCGGCCCAATGCGGTCGGCGAGGAGGGCGCACTCCGGCGCTACGGCACCGGCGAGCGGCCGCAATATGACATGACGCGCGTGTAGTTATCATCCGTCATGGCCGGGCTTGACCCGGCCATCCGCGAGCTAATCGAGACGAACGACGTGGATGCACGGCACGAGGCCGGGCATGACCACCGGGAAGATTTCAGGGAGGCACGCCATGAACATGAACATCATGAACGTCGACTACTCGACCAAGATTCCGAACAACGTGAATCTCGCCGAGGACCGCCAGGTCCTCAAGGCGCTGGAAGGCTGGCATCCCGGCTACGTCGATTGGTGGAACGACATGGGCCCCGAGGGCTTCCAGCAGTCGCTGGTGTACTTGCGCACGGCCTATTCGGTCGATCCGCGCGGCTGGGCGAAGTTCGATTACGTCAAGATGCCCGACTATCGCTGGGGCATCCTGCTGGCTCCGCAGGAAGAGGATCGCAAGATCCCGTTCGGCGAGCACTATGGCGAACCGGCCTGGCAGGAGGTTCCCGGCGAATATCGCGCGCTGATGCGCCGCCTGATCGTGATCCAGGGCGACACCGAGCCGGCCTCGGTCGAGCAGCAACGCCATCTCGGCAAGACGGCGCCGTCGCTCTACGACATGCGCAACCTGTTCCAGGTCAACGTCGAGGAGGGCCGTCACCTCTGGGCGATGGTCTACCTGCTGCAGAAATATTTCGGCCGCGACGGCCGCGAGGAGGCCGACGAGCTGCTGCGCCGCCGCTCGGGCGATGCGGACAGCCCGCGCATGCTCGGCGCCTTCAACGAGAAGACGCCGGACTGGCTGTCGTTCTTCATGTTCACCTACTTCACCGACCGCGACGGCAAGATGCAGCTGCACTCGCTCGCGCAGTCCGGCTTCGATCCGCTGTCGCGCACCTGCCGCTTCATGCTGACGGAGGAGGCGCATCACATGTTCGTCGGCGAGACCGGCGTCGGCCGCGTCATCCAGCGCACGGTCGAGGCGATGCGCGAGGCCGGGATCGACGATCCCACCGACATCGCCAAGGTCCGCGCGCTGGGCGTGATCGACCTGCCGACCATCCAGAAGAAGTTGAACCTGCACTACACGCTGTCGCTCGACCTGTTCGGCTCGGAGGTCTCGACCAACGCGGCCAATGCCTTCAATGCTGGCATCAAGGGCCGCTATCACGAGACCCAGATCCAGGACGATCACCAGCTCAAGAACTCGACCTATCCGGTGCTCAAGCTGGTCGACGGCGAGATCAAGCGGGTCGACGAGCCGGCGCTGACCGCGCTCAACATGCGCCTGCGCGACGATTACTCGCAGGACTGCGTCAAGGGCCTGCTGCGCTGGAACAAGATCATCACGACCGCAGGCTACGACTTCCAGCTCAAGCTGCCGCATACCGCCTTCCACCGCGCCATCGGCGAGTTCAAGGACGTCCATGCGACGCCCGACGGCATCCTGATCGACGAGGGCACGTGGGCGAAGCGCAAGGGCGACTGGCTGCCGTCGGCCGACGACGGCGCCTACATCTCTTCGCTGATGAAGCCGGTCACCGAGATCGGCGAATACGCCTCGTGGATCGCGCCCCCGAAGGTCGGGATCGACAACAAGCCGGGGGACTTCGAGTACGTGAAGATCGAAACTTGATGAGAGGCGAATAGCGAGTTGCGAGTAGCGAATAGGGGAAGTAGCCTATTCGCTATTCGCTATTCGCTATTCGCTATTCGCTATTCGCTATTCGCTATTCTCAGCTGTCCCAGCCCGCGCCCGGAATGCCGGGGTTCGCGTAGACGATGCCGCCATCGACCGCGATCGTATTGCCGACCACGTAGTCGCCCGCGCGCGAGGCGAGGAAGATCGCCGTCCCCGCCATGTCCTCGTCGGTGCCGATGCGCCCAGCGGGCACGCGCGAGGCGACCTCGTCGGCGTTGTCGCGCGCGGCCTTGTTCATGTCGGACTTGAACGGTCCGGGCGCGATCGCGGTCACCACGATGTGGTCCTTGATCAGCTTGGCCGCCATGCGCCGCGTCAGATGGATCAGGCCGGATTTGCTCGCCGCATAGGAGTAGGTCTCGAGCGGGTTGACGAAGATGCCGTCGATCGAGGCGATGTTGATGACCTTTGCCGGCCGTTCGGCGCTGGCCGCCGCACGCAAGGGAGCTGCGAGCGCCTTGGTCAGGAAGAACGGCGTCTTGAGGTTCAGGTTCATCACCTTGTCCCAGCCGCTCTCCGGGAATTCGTCGAAGTCGGCGCCCCACGCCGCGCCCGCATTGTTGACGAGGATGTCGAGCTTGGGCTCGCGCTTCTTGATCTCGCCCGCGAGCGTCTCGATGCCGGCCATCGTCGAAATGTCGATCGGCAGCGCGACGCATTCGCCGCCATATTCGGTCGTCAGTGCCTTGGCGGTCGCCTCGCAGGGCCCTGCCTTGCGCGCGGTGATGTAGACCCTCGCCGCGCCATGCGCGAGCAGGCCGGATGCGATCATCTTGCCGATGCCGCGCGAGCCGCCGGTGACGAGCGCGATGCGTCCTTCGAGTGAGAACAAGTTCCTGAGCATGAAGCCTCCCTTTCCTTATGTCATGCGCGCTTGTGAGCGGGACGCGCCAGCACGTCAAGTGAGACGCAGTCGCACGAATTCGCCGCAATTCAATCGGAGGGCAACGTTATGGCGGGGCTATGCCGCGTCGATGCGGCGAAAGCCGTTCCACATCGCGGTGGCCGCGCCCGAGGTCAGCACCGGCAGCACGCGGGCGTCCTGGTAATGGCCGTTCAGCGAGACGCGCGACAGGGCCGTGAGATGATCGGCGCTTTCCGCGAAGATCATGCCGGGCCGGGTGGTGACGGCGGTCTTGTAGCCGCTCGCGGCCGCCAGCACGAATTCGCGCTGGGAAGCGGCGGCGCGGTCGCCGTAGGGGTAGGCCATGTGCAGCACCGGCCGCTGCAACTCGTTCTCGATCCGAGTGCGGCTGTCGGCGATCTCGATGCGCGCCGTCTCCTCGGTCTGCTTGGCGAGATTGCAGTGACTGATCGAATGCGCGCCGATCGAGATCAATGGCTCAGTCGAAAGCGCCCGGAGCTCGTCCCAGGACAGGCAGAGCTCACGGCAGATCGAGGCCTCGTCGACGTCGTAGCGCGCGCACAGCGCGCTGATCTCACGCCGGACGTCGTGCTCGCCCGGCAGTGCGCGCAGCCAGTCGTGCAGGCGCTGGAACGTCACGCATTTGGCTGCCGGCGTCGATGCATCGAGCTGCAGCGACAGCCCGCCGATCTCGATGTCGATCGCGTCAGTCTTCGCGACCAGCCGCTCCAGCGTCACCCACCAGAGCCGGCCCAGTCCCGATGCGAAATCGCTCGTCACATAGATGGTGAACGGCGCATCGAACTCGCGCATGACAGGCAGCGCGAAGTCGCGATTGTCGCGATAGCCATCGTCGAAGGTGAAGCAGGCGAAGCGGCGCGAGAAGTCCTTCGCCACCAGCCGGCTGTGCAACTCGTCGAGGGTGATGATCTCGATGTCGTGGTCGCGCAGGTGCGACAACATCTCGCGCAGGAAATCCGGCGTGACCTCGAGGTGACAATTGGGCTGGAAATCGGCGTCGCGGTGCGGCCGCACATGATGCAGCGTATAGATCGCACCCACGCCCGAGAAGATCGGGCGCAGCCAGACATGCGCGCCGCTCAGATACAGCGCTTCCAGGCCGGCACGGATAAAGGTTTTGCGAAATCGCCTCATCTGAAATATGCGGCCCGGTGAGTGTCGGGACAAGGTTACCGACGAATGATTGAAGAAAACCTTAGCCTGCGGTCACAACGTACCGTGCGGCGCTCCTCATTTCCGGTTTGACAGGCATGCAAGGGTTTGTTTTCTCTCTGCTTCCTCGATGCGACGGATGACGAATGCGCGGACTTTTCAGGTGGAGCGGGAAATGGTGGCCTGGCGTCATTCCGCTGATCGTGCTTTGGGGCCTCGCGGCCTGGACCAGCACCGTTCCCCTGGAGAATGATCTCGCCGGACGCAGTTCGGCCGTCCTGACGGGGGCGGTGCTCGACAGGACAAGCATCACGGTGGACGGCCGCGATGTCTCGCTGCGCGCCAATGCGTTTTCCGAGGCCGGACGCCGCGATGCGGTTGCTGCGGTCGACGGCGTGGCCGGCGTGCGGCTCGTCAACGACGAGACGCGGCTGGTCCCCGAGGCCAAGCCCTTCGTCTGGTCGGCCGAGCGCGACGTCGTCCGGGTGACGCTGGGCGGCAGCGCGCCGCTGCCCGCCTTGAAGGGCAAGCTGATGGACGCGACCCGGGCGGCGTTGCCGGGCGTGGAGGTCGCGGATCAGATGGGCCTGGCACGCGGCGCGCCGGCGCGCTTCGAGGATGCGGCGCTGCTGCTGATCGGCCAGATCGCCAAGCTGAAGGACGGCAAGTTCACGATCTCCGACGGCGACGTCACATTGTCCGGCATGGCGCGCGAGCTCGGCGGCCGCGAGGCGATCGCGGCCGCGCTCGGAAAGCTGCCGGACGGCTTCAAGGTCGCCAGCAACGAGGTCAAGGCGCCGCCCTATGTCTTCCAGGCCTACAAGGACCCGGTCGCGGTCACCGTGACGCTTGCAGGCAACGTTCCCGACGAGAACATCCACGCCGTCGTCGTCGGCTCTTCATCGCGCAAATTCTTCAGCGAGAAGGTCGTCGACAATCTCAAGAACAGCCTCGGCGCGCCAACCAATTTCGTGAATGCGGTGGTGCCGGCGTTGGGCGCCTTGTCGCGGCTGTCGACCGGCACGCTGGTAGTGTCCGATCGTGACATCAAGATTTCCGGTGATGCGCTTTACGACGCCGCAGCGGCCCAGATCCGGACCGGGCTCGCCAAAGATGTCCCACAGGGCTGGCAGGTGAAGGCCGACATCACGGTGAAGCCGGCAGCCGCCCCGGTCGATCCCACGGTGTGCCAGCAGCTGTTCTCCGACCTGCTCGGCAAGGCCAAGATCCGGTTCGAGACCGGCCGCAGCGACCTCGACAGGGATTCCACCGGTCTGCTCGACCGCCTCGTCGAGATCGCGTTCCGCTGCCCCTCCGCCAATGTCGAGATCATCGGGCACACCGATGCCGACGGCGACTCTGCCGCCAATCAGGTGCTGTCGCAGAAGCGCGCCCAGGCGGTGGTCGATTATCTGGTCAAGGCCGGACTGCCGGCCGACCGTTTCAGCGCGATCGGCTATGGCAGCACCCAGCCGGTCGCCGCCAACGACACCGCCGACGGCCGGGCGCAGAACCGGCGCATCGAATTCGTGGTGAGGTAACGTCATGGCCTATCTCGTTGCCTTTCACTGGGGCTGGCTGGCCGGCGCATTCGCCATCGGGCTGGCGATGGGCTGGGTCGCCGTGGTGCATCGCGCCCCGCGCGTGTCGGGCTGGCTGACCTGGCTGCTGGCGGCGCTGGCCGCCGGCCTGGTCGCGACGGCCGTGGCCTGCCTGATTCCCGGCCGGGCCGGCTACTGGCTCGAGCTGCTGCTGATCATGTTCGTGCCCTACCTCGTCGGCTGCGCCATCGGCACCTGGCTTCGGGCGCTGGTGGTGATCCGCAGCATGCGGACGAAATCGGCGGCCTGAGACCGCCGCCCCGGACTGCACCCGACGCCATCTGCCGAGACTGCGGCGGCGCGCCCGCCGTCCGCGTGCCCCGGGTCATCGCAACTGCGAGACACGAAGGTTTGACGAGGCGCGAACCTGTCAAACGCGCGGCTCGCGCTTATCGTTGAGCCATGCTGACCCGCCGAACCGCTGGGCGCCCCGGAAGCCCCGGAGATTCGCGTTCCTCACCAAAGTTTAACCTGGGGTTTGCAGGCTGGCGGGGACGTGCGCTGCCCCGCCGTCCTGCATGATGCCTTGTCCGATGCCTTTGCCTGATGTCTTGCCTCATGTGCGGCAAAACGGTGCATCGCATTTCCGCAAAGCCTGCTAAGTATATCCATGTGTACGCTTTTGTTCGCACGCTCCGTGTTCCCCAATGCGTCGAAACGCGCTACGAGGGCGTTGTATGCGCACATGATGCTGCGGCCTCCGGGGCGCGGCGTCCCCGGCCGTCGTGATCGGATCACGGTGAGAGGTGTAGATGCTTGAAGCCATACGCAGAGCGGCCACGTTCCTGCGCGAGAAGCAAGTCCTGCACAAGCTCGGCGTGCTGATCAGCATCGCTGTGATCGCGGTCGCCTGCTACGTCCTCTACCACATGCTGCGCGGCATCGACACCTACGAGGTGCTCGAGGCGATCAAGAGCACGGAGCCGCATCAGATCGCGCTCGCCGCGCTGTTCGTCGCCGCCGGCTATTTCACGCTGACCTTCTACGATCTGTTCGCGGTGCGCGCGATTGGCCACGACCACGTGCCCTACCGCGTCAACGCGCTGGCCGCCTTCACCAGCTATTCGATCGGCCACAATGTCGGCGCCAGCGTCTTCACCGGCGGTGCCGTGCGCTACCGCGTCTATTCGGCCCATGGGCTGAACGCCATCGACGTCGCCAAGATCTGCTTCCTTGCCGGCCTGACGTTCTGGCTCGGCAATGCGGCCGTGCTCGGGCTCGGCATCAGCTATCATCCGGAGGCAGCCGCCTCGATCGACCAGCTGCCGCCCTGGGTCAACCGCATGGTGGCGATCGCGATCCTGGTCGGTCTGTTGGGGTATGTCGCCTGGGTATGGACCAAGCCGCGCGTGGTCGGCCGCGGGCCGTGGACCGTGGTGCTGCCGAGCGGCCCCCTGACCCTGCTGCAGATCGCGATCGGCATCATCGACCTCGGTTTCTGCGCGCTGGCGATGTATGTGCTGGTGCCGGACGAGCCCAATCTCGGCTTCGTCGTGGTGGCCGTGATCTTCGTCTCGGCGACCCTGCTCGGCTTCGCCAGCCATTCCCCCGGCGGGCTCGGCGTGTTCGACGCCGCGATGCTGGTCGGGCTGTGGCAGATGGACCGCGAGGAGCTGCTGGCCGGAATGCTCCTGTTCCGGATGCTGTATTATTTGGCGCCGTTCCTCATTTCTGTAATCTTGCTGACGTTTCGCGAGGTTATCATCAGCACGCGGTCGAAACGGCTGCGGCAGGCCGCGCTCAGCCTCGATCCGGGCCCCCCACCGGAAGCCGCTTTTGTGAGGAAACGCAGCGATTCCGGTGCCTGACGCCAGCTCAAGGGAACAGTAGGACGAGATGGCCCTCGACGCTCCCTCCGACACGCCGCTCTCGATCTTCACCCCCTGGCCGGACCGGCTGCGCCATTCCGCGATCATCCTGCTCGCTGCGGCGCTCGCGCTTGCCGGGCTCGTGCTGCTGGACGAGCTGCTGCCGCTGCGGGCCCTGGCGGTATTCCTGTGCATTTCCGCCGCCGCCCTGGTGCCGTGGCGGCTGCATGGCGCGGTCGCCAAGCGCGAGGAGGAGCGCCACGCCAACCCGGTCGAGGCGCCGGCCGTCAGCGCGGTGGTCGAGGGCATCCCCGATCCCGCCGTGCTGCTCGACCGCGCCGGCCGAGTCATCCACCTCAATGCCGCTGCCGCGCAGCTCGCGCCGGCCCTGCGCAAGGGCGAGCTCGCCCAGTTCGCGCTGCGCACGCCGGAGATCATCACTGCGCTGCGCGAGGCGATCGCCACCACCGAGATCCGCCGTGCCACCTATCACGATCACGTTCCGGTCGATCGCTGGATGGAGCTGATCATCACGCCGGTGCCGGTGCCGACGGCGTTCGGCGGCACGGACAAATGCATGCTGATGACGTTCCACGATCTGACCCCGCTGCGCCGGGTCGAGGAAATGCGCGCCGACTTCGTCGCCAATGCGAGCCACGAGCTGCGCACGCCGCTGGCGGCGCTCTCGGGCTTCATCGATACGCTGCAGGGGCCGGCCAAGGACGATCCGAAGGCGCGCGAGCGCTTCCTCGGCATCATGCACATCCAGGCGACGCGCATGGCGCGGCTGATCGACGATCTGCTGTCGCTGTCACGGGTGGAGCTGTCGGCGCATGTCCAGCCCCACGCCATGGTCGACGTCGTCCCCATCATCCGCCAGGTCACCGACGGGCTGGAGTCGCTGGCGCGCGAGCGCCAGGTAGTGATCGAGACCAGCCTGCCGGACGTGCCGGTGACGATCGCCGGCGACCGCGAGGAGCTGCTGCGCGTGTTCGAGAACCTGATCGAAAACGCGCTGAAATACGGCGCCTCGGGCGGGCGCGTGATCGTCTCGCTGGAGCAGGCCGTCTCCGCCGAGAACGCGCCGGAGATCCGGGTCAAGGTGCGCGATTTCGGCCCCGGCATCGCGCCCGAGCATCTGCCGCGCCTGACCGAGCGCTTCTATCGCGTCGATGTCGGCGACAGCCGCGCGCAAGGCGGCACCGGGCTCGGCCTCTCCCTGGTGAAGCACATCCTCAACCGCCATCGCGGCCGGCTGCTGATCGAAAGCGTGCCGCGCAACGGTGCCGCCTTCACGGCGTGCTTTCCGCAGTCGAAGCCGGCGCGGGGCGCCTGATCGCCCGTCGCATCTGCGGCCCGGCGCGGGCCGGGCTCACGTCCATGGTCGTTGTGAGTTGAGGCCGCCGGAGATCCCAGGGCGATGCGGAGCATCCTCATCGCCCGTCGCGGCCAACTTCCTCAGCGCGTGGTCGACTTCGCCGGCTGGCGGCGGCGGTCGGCCGCGGGCTGATAGGCGACGCGCGAATGCTGCGCGCAATAGGGCAGACCGGAAAGCGCCTTGCCGCCGCAGAAGAAGAAATCCGCGCTTGAGGGATCGCCGACCGGCCAGTGGCAGGTCGCCTCGTTGAGCTCCAGCAGCGACAGCCGCTGGTTCATCGGCACGACGTTGTCGAATGCAACCGGATCGGGCTCCGCCTCAACCTCGAAAACCTGTGCGAGCGCCGTGTTGCCGCGCGCCACCGGGCGCGCCACCCGCATCATCGGCTGTGCCGGGCGGGCCGCCTTGCGCTGGCGCGGTGCCGCGGTGGCCGGGCTCTTGGCGCGGCCGGACAGGCCCAGCCGGTGCACCTTGCCAATCACGGCGTTGCGCGTCACGTTTCCGAGTTCCGCGGCGATCTGGCTGGCCGACAGTCCGGCTTCCCAGAGTTTTTTCAGTTGCTCGACGCGATCGTCGGACCAGGTCAATACGGTCATCGAACCTTTCCCTTCGCGTTGCGCCGGCCAATTCCGGGACGGCGCTGCGATGCTGTCTCAAGAAAATCCCTGGCGGCAGAATCCCTTGTCCCTCGCCGGGCACGCGCAAGGCACCCGGACGTTACGCAAACTCAGAGAACTTCGAGAGGGATCAGAACTGCCGCACGAGATGTCGTACTCGACGTTGAAAACGCTACAATATGGCGTGACTCCCGCGCAAGAGTCGGCGGCCGCAGTCCACACATTCCGTGGTTCCCTGTGGCGTGTCTCGAGGCGTGTCAGGCGTCCGGAATCTCACGGGCCGGCCCCCCATGCATCAGCTGACGCGTAGTTGACTCCCACCGCTGCCCGCATACAATAGATGCACGTGCCGCCTTGAAAAGGCGGCACATTTTGTTTTCTAGGGTGGGGTCCCTGATGCGCGATGGCGCCGCGTGGCGCGTGTCTCGGCCGGCCCGTCAGCTCATGTGATCCGCCATGACCAGTGTTGCCGCTACGCATCTCCTCCCCGTATTCGCCCGGGTCGATCTTTCGTTCGAGCGCGGCGAAGGCGCGTGGCTGATCGCGACCAATGGCGACCGTTATCTCGATTTCACCTCGGGCGTCGCAGTCAATTCGCTCGGCCATGCGCATCCGCATCTGGTCAAGGCGCTACAGGAGCAGGCGGCCAAGCTCTGGCACATGTCGAACCTGTTCAAGAGCCCGGATGGCGAGCGCCTTGCCGCGCGGCTGTGCGAGCAGAGCTTTGCCGACTACGTATTCTTCGCCAATTCGGGCGCGGAGGCGATGGAAGGCGCGATCAAGATCACGCGCAAATATCACGCCGCCAAGGGACATCCCGAACGCTATCGTATCATTACGTTCGAAGGCGCGTTCCACGGCCGCACGCTCGCCACGCTCGCCGCGACAGGTTCGGCCAAATATCTCGACGGCTTCGGTCCGCCGATGGACGGCTTCGATCAGGTTCCGTTCGGCGACATCGAAGCAGTGAAGAAGGCGATCGGTCCGCACACCGCCGGCATCCTGGTCGAGCCGGTGCAGGGCGAGGGCGGCGTGCGCACCGCGCCGCTGCCGTTCTACAAGGCGCTGCGCCAGCTCTGCGACGACAACGGTTTGTTGCTGGTCATCGACGAGGTCCAGACCGGCATGGGCCGCACCGGCGATCTGTTCGCGCATCGCTGGCTCGGCGTCACGCCGGACGTGATGTCGCTGGCCAAGGCGCTCGGCGGCGGCTTTCCCATCGGCGCCGTGCTTGCGACGGCCGAGGCCGCGTCGGGCATGACGCCGGGCTCGCATGGCTCGACCTTCGGTGGCAATCCGCTGGCGGTCGCCGCGGCCAACGCCGTGCTCGACGTGATGCTGGCGCCCGGCTTCTTCGATCACGTCCGCAAGATGTCGTTGCTGTTGAAGCAGAAGCTCGCCGCCGTTCTCGATCGTCATCCCGACATCATCTCCGAGATCCGCGGCGAGGGCCTTCTCATCGGCGTCAAGGCGGTGGTGCCGTCGGGCGATCTGGTCACGGCGCTGCGCGATCAGAAGCTGCTCACCGTCGGCGCGGGCGACAACGTCGTGCGCTTCCTGCCGCCGCTGATCGTCAACGAATCCGAAATCGAACAATCGGTCGAGATGCTCGATCGCGCCTGTGCGGCGCTGTCGGGCGCGCCTGCCAAGCAGGCGGCCGCATCATGAGCAAGACCATGGGCAATACGCCGCGTCATTTCCTCGATCTCACCGAGATGCCGGTGGAGGAGCTGCGCAACGTGCTGGCGCTGTCCAGCGCGATGAAGAAGACCTTGAAGGCGCGCGAGCCGGCGAAGAAGCCGCTCGAGGGCAAGGTGCTGGCGATGATCTTCGACAAGCCGTCGACGCGCACGCGCGTGTCGTTCGACGTCGGCATGCGCCAGCTCGGCGGCGAGGCGATCATGCTGACCGGCACCGAGATGCAGCTCGGCCGCGGCGAGACCATCGCCGACACCGCGCGCGTGCTGTCGCGCTATGTCGACGCCATCATGATCCGCATCCTCAGCCATGAGGCGCTGCTCGAGCTTGCCGCGCATGCCACCGTGCCCGTGATCAACGGCCTGACCCGGCGCTCGCATCCCTGCCAGGTGATGGCCGACGTGATGACCTTCGAGGAGCATCGCGGCTCCATCGAGGGCCGCACCGTGGCCTGGACCGGCGACGACAACAACGTGCTGGCCTCCTGGGCCCATGCCGCCGAGCGCTTCAAGTTCCGGCTCAACGTCGCCACCCCGCCGCAGCTGTCGCCCGGCAAGCCGATGAAGGATTTCATCCGCGCCACCCGGGCCGACATCCATCTCGGCCACGATCCGGAAGTCGCTGTCGCCGGCGCCGACTGCGTCGTCACCGACACCTGGGTGTCGATGGGCGACAAGGATGGCGAGCATCGGCACAATTTGCTCAAGCCCTATCAGGTCAATTCCAAGTTGATGTCGCTGGCGAAGCCCGAGGCGCTGTTCATGCACTGCCTGCCGGCCCACCGCGGCGAGGAGGTCACCGACGAGGTGATCGACGGCCCGCAGTCGGTGGTGTTCGACGAAGCCGAGAACCGCCTGCATGCGCAGAAGGGCATCTTGGCCTGGTGCTTCGGCGAGCGGGCTTAGGGTTCGACGGCGCAATTTCACCGGTGTCGTCCCGGCCTTGAGCCGGGACCCATACCGCGTGATCGAACTGATTTGCAGCTGTGGCCGTTGCTCGGCGTAGTTGGAGCGATCGTGGTTCGTCGGTTACGGCTTAGCGTCGGCGACTACCACCGGCGTTCCTCGATAGCATCCGCGGTATGAGTCCCGGCTCAACGCCGGGACGACAGCCTGGGATGCCCTTCCATTCGTTTCAATCATCCCCAAATACGCCCCATGACAACCAATCCCCCCGACACCGACATCAACCTCGATACCAGCCGCGCCCCCTCGGCGGTGCCGGTCGACGACGCCGTGCTGCCGTTCGAGGTCGCGGCGCTCGATCTGCGTGGGCGACTGACCCGCATGGGCCCGGCGCTCGACGACATTCTCACCAAGCACGCTTATCCCGCGCCCGTGGGCAAGCTGCTCGGCGAGGCCATCGTGCTGACGACCTTGCTCGGCTCCGCGCTGAAATTCGACGGCCGCTTCATCCTGCAGACCCAGACCGACGGCCCGGTGTCGTTCCTGGTGGTCGACTTCCAGGCACCCGATCGCCTGCGTGCCTATGCCCGCTTCGACGAAGCCCGGCTGGCGGAGGCCAAGGATTCCGGCGGCCTGCTCGGCAAGGGGCATCTGGCGATGACCATCGACCAGGGCGCCGACATGAGCCGCTACCAGGGGCTGGTCGCGCTCACCGGCGGCAGCCTGGAGGAGGCCGCTCATGAATACTTCCTGCGCTCCGAGCAGATCCCGACCCGCGTGCGCCTCGCCGTCGGCGAGGAGTGGAGCGGCGGCAAGCACCGCTGGCGTGCCGGCGGCCTCCTGACGCAATTTTTGCCGCAGGCGCCGGAGCGCTTGCGCCAAGCCGACCTGCATCCCGGCGATGCGCCCGAAGGCACCGAGCTGCATGCGATCGAGGAGGACGAGGCCTGGGTCGAGGGCCAGTCGCTGGTCGCGACCGTCGAGGATATCGAGCTGATCGATCCCGCGCTGTCGGGCGAGCGGCTGCTGTATCGCCTGTTCCATGAGCGCGGCGTGCGCGTGTTCGACCTCGTGCCGCTGCAGGCGCGCTGTTCCTGCTCGCGCGATGCGGTTGCCAACATGCTGAAGAGCTTCTCGCCCCAGGACCGCGCCGACATGGTCAAGGACGACAAGGTCGTCGTCACCTGCGAGTTCTGCTCCTCGGTCTATCACTTCACCCCGCACGAAGCCGGCGTGACGGAGAACTGACTCTGTTGCGCTCGCTCCGCGCGTCGTACCGATCGTGGTCGAGCGACAACCCTCCGTACGTCATCGCGAGCGCAGCGACGCGATCCGCAGTCGCTTCGACAGTTCTGGATCGCGTCGTCGCTTCGCTCCTCGCGACGACGCTTGATAGGCTGCGTCGCACGGCATCGGAGAAAACGTCGGGAGTTCGTGTGCGCCGGCGATCTCGATTAGTTCGTTGTTGAAAATCGGCTTTCTCGCTGATCGACGCCACATCCATGCCCGTCGCGTTGATTGGTCGCAGCAACAAACCGCTTGTGCCGTCGGGCAAATCACTGGCACATTTCCGCGCGTCTTGCTGCCGCACGAGGGGCGTTTCGCGACCGTCACGGACCGTTGGCAGCGGGATGCGATGGGCGTGCATGGCCGCAGCGTAGTCAGTCTGCGCGGACGAACGGCGATGCACGTACGGTCAAGTCGCGCGGTCCTGATATCCCGATGCTGATATCAACTCACGCTGAAGCTCCGCTTCGCGTTGAGGATGGTGGCCAACAAGCCCGGCGCACCAGGGAGAACGCGAAGCAGCCGTTAAAACCGTCGCGCAGGGAGGGCCGGGTCGTTCCGGCTGGACCTGTGGTACCTGCCGCCTGCATTTTTTTTCTGCAGGCGGGCCGCAGGCCTCAGCCGAGGCCCGGCCTTCCCTGCGCCCTCTATTTGCAGAGGGCGGGTGAATGGACAAGGCTCGGGCGCGGGATGCGTCGCGAGAACGATTTCGTGCGGCGCGGGTGCAGGATCTGTCGTATTGCAGCACAAGAGACAGCGAGCAGACGAGACTTGGGGCAGTCGGACTGCATGCCTTCTCAGCTAGTTCAACACCCGCTTGCCCTCGGGGCTGTCGAGCGAGAAGGCCGGCACGGCGATGTCGAAGTGCTCGCCGCTCTCGCTCTCCATTTGATACGAGCCGGCCATGAAGCCGGACGCGGTGGTGAGCGGGACACCGGAGGTGTATTCGAAGCGCTCGCCCGGCGCGAGCACCGGCTGCTCGCCGACCACGCCCTCGCCGCGGACCTCCTGCTGCCGGCCGATCCCATCGGTGATGATCCAGTGCCGGCTGCGCAGCCGCACCGTCTCCTCCCCGCTGTTGGTGATGACGACGGTATAGGACCAGAACCAGCGGCCATCGGCCACCGACGACTTCTCAGGCAGGAAGTTCGGTTCGACGGTCACTTCGATGTGGCGAGTCACGGCGCGATACATGGTGGCATTGTAGCGGAAACCCGCGCCGGAACCAATCGCGACGCCATCGTGCTTTCAACACAGTTCCGCATTATGGCACAAGAATCGCGGACTTTGTCGGCCGTACGCGCGATCCGTTCCTTGGACTCGGATCGGGCGCGGCAGGCAGCACCCTGGGGGCGATCGACCTGTCCTGCGTCGTGCGATCGCCCACCAACCGTCCGCCAAGGTCGAAAAACTGGGCGCGGCCCAGCTGATAAGTCCTTCATCGCTTGCGTAAAATCTGCGCAGCCCTACATTTCCCCTGCCGGGCCTCGAAGGCTGGCAGCCTTGACGCGGTGCCTGATGACGTCGATTGTCGATCGCCCTGCCGGACCGTCCGCCCCCGCCGCCAGCGCCGCACCCGCGCCGGCTGCGGAGACTGCCGCCGCGGCGAGCGCGGCTGCATCTGCATCTGCCGTCGCGGCGGCGCCGGCCGTCACCGCTGCACCCGGCACCACCGCTGCTCCTGCGATCACCTTCCCGGCGGTCGGCGAGCGCGAGCTGCGGCTCGACCTGTTTCGCGGGCTGGCGCTCTGGCTGATCTTCATCGACCACCTGCCGCCGAACCTGCTGACCTGGTTCACGATCCGCAACTACGGCTTCTCCGACGCCACCGAGATCTTCATCTTCATCTCCGGCTACACGGCGGCATTCGTCTATGGCCGGGCGATGCAGGATGCCGGCTTCATCGTCGCCACCGCGCGCATCCTGCGCCGCGTCTGGCAGATCTACGTCGCCCACGTCTTCCTGTTCACGATCTTCCTTGCCGAGATCTCCTACGTCGCGACCAGCTTCGAGAACCCGCTCTACACCGAAGAGATGGGGATCATGGACTTTCTCAAGCAGCCGGACGTGACGATCGTGCAGGCGCTGATCCTGCGCTTCCGCCCCGTCAACATGGACGTGCTGCCGCTCTACATCGTGCTGATGCTGTTCCTGCCGCTGATCCTGTGGCTGATGCGCTGGCGTCCTGACGTCACGCTCGGGCTCTCGGTCGTTCTCTACGCACTCACCTGGGAGCTCGATCTCTATCTGACGGCCTATCCGAACGGCTTCTGGGCGTTCAACCCGTTCGCCTGGCAGCTCCTGTTCGTGTTCGGGGCCTGGTGCGCGCTCGGGGGCGCCCAGCGCATGTCGCGCATCATCAACTCACCGATCACGCTCGGGCTCTGCGTCGCCTATCTGGTCGCGGCCTTCTGCGTGACCCTGACCTGGTACATTCCGCAGCTCGGCCATCTGATGCCGCGCCGAATCGAGCAGTGGATGTATCCGATCGACAAGACCGACCTTGACGTGTTGCGTTTCGCGCATTTTCTCGCACTCGCAGCACTCACCGTGCACTATTTGCGCAAGGATTGGCCGCTCTTGAAGTCGCCGTGGCTGCGTCCGCTGATTGTTTGTGGGCAACACTCGCTCGAGATCTTCTGTCTTGGCGTGTTTCTGGCGTTTGCGGGCCACTTCGTCCTTGCCGAAGTGTCCGGCGGCGCCATGATGCACGCGGTGATCAGCCTTTGCGGCATCCTCATCATGTGGGGGGTGGCGTCGTTGATTTCGTGGTACAAGCGTGAGGCCGATAAGGGGGCCGCGCGAAAAGGTGCGCGCAGCAACGCCGATCTGGCGGGAGGGGGCTGATGAAGTCCGTCTCGTGGTTAAGGTTGGGTATCGCAGCGCTGGCTGTTTCGCTGGCGGCCTCCGCGCGCGCGGAAGACGCGCCGCAGAACTGCGAGGTGCCGGCCTACCTGCTGACAACCGAGAGCCCGCTCCCGAAGGTTGCAGACGCCGTCAAGAATGGCCGCACGCTGGATATTCTCGTCGTCGGAAGCCGCTCATCCTCCATTGTCAGCACCTCCGACGCAAATGCCTACCCCGCCCGTCTGCAGGCGGCGCTGAAGGACAAGCTGCCGGCCGTCACCGTCAATCTCAGCGTCGAGCTGCAGCCCAAGAAGACGGCCGAGGAGGTCGCGGGCAATCTCGTTAAACTGGTGGAAGGAAAACGGCCTAATTTGGTCATCTGGCAGACCGGCACGGTCGACGCCATGCGGTCGATCGATCCTGATGAGTTCCGGCAGGCGGTCGACGACGGTGTGGCGACGCTGCAGAAGGCGGGAGCTGACGTCGTCTTGATGAACCTGCAATACAGTCCGCGGACGGAAACATTGATCTCCGTGCCGCCCTATGTCGACAACATGCGTGTGGTGGCGCAGCAGCGCGACATCCCGCTGTTCGATCGGTTTGCCATCATGCGGCAGTGGAACGAGCAGGGCGATTTCGACCTGTTCAATCCGACGCACGGGGTCGAGCTGGCCAGGCAGGTTCATGACTGCATCGGCCGGGCGCTGTCGAAGTTCATCATCGACGCGGCGCATATCGGGCCGGCGCAGCAGAACTAGGATTATGTCGTTCATGACGTCGAATGAGTGTCACCGCGTATCCGGGACATGGGAGAAGCTTTCGGCCGTTGCGGTCATTGCCATCGCCCTCGCGCTGAGCCCGCAGAAGGTACGGGCGCAGAGCGCAGCGCCGGCTGCACCCGCCGCGCTTTCCGATGTGGAGAGCTCCGGTCCGAAGCCTCCGTTGATCAGCGAGCTGCGACCGAGCATCGGTCACATCACATTGGCGCAGGCGAACGATCAGATGCGCGGGCCGATCGCCGCGGTGCGCCCGGCGGCCACGACCTCGCCGCCCGCGGCGACGACCGCGCCGGCCATGACCGATGCACAGCCGCCGGCTGCAGCCGGGCAGGCCGTCGCGGCCACGCCGCCGCAATCGCGCAGCATCACCGAGCGGGCGATCGACAAGGTCAAGCAGGTCGCCAAATCGGCCACCGACATCTTCAACCGCGTGCCGTGCCTGCCGCCGAAGGGTGTCGCCAAGAAGAACTTCATTTCGCTGCCGCACGTCGCCAACAAGCTCGCCTCCGGCCTGCCGGTCGTGATCGTCGCCTTCGGCTCATCGTCGACGCAGGGCTTTGGCGCGAGCGCGCCGGACTACACCTATCCGAACCGGCTCGCCGCGCAGTTGCGCCGGCAATATCCCATGGTCGACATCAGCGTCATCAATGCCGGCGTCGGCGGCGAGGATGCGCCGGAGATGATGAAGCGACTGGAGACGTCGGTGATCGACCGGCGTCCGGATCTCGTGATCTGGCAGGTCGGCACCAATGCCGTGCTGCGCGATCTCGATCCGGCCGAGACCGCCAGGCTGGTCGAGGATGGCGTCGCCAAGATCCAGGCGGCGGCCTCCGATGTCGTGCTGGTCGACCTGCAATATTCGCCGCGCGTCAACGAGCGCTCGGAGAACGCCAGCCGCATGAACAAGCTGCTCGGGCGTATTGCCGAGCTGCATCACGCCGGCATCTTCCCGCGCTTCGAGGTGATGCGCGACTGGCACGAGCGCCAGGCGATCCCGATCAACGAGTTCGTGATCTCGGACGGCCTGCACATGAGCGATTGGGGCTATGCCTGCTTCGCCCAGTTGCTCGGCGACGACATCATCCGCTCGGTCGGCCAGGTCAAGCTCGGCATCAACGCACCGGCCGAGGTGCCGACCTATCGGCCGATGTGATCAGAAGCGAGTAGGGAATGGCGAGTAGCGAATAGGGAAGAGATCCACTACTCGCTACTCCCTATTCGCCATTCGCTACGCCGCCCGCAGGGCGGCGTCCAGATCCTCGATCAGATCGTCGGCATGCTCGAGTCCGGCGGAGAAGCGGATGAAGCCCTCGCTGATGCCGAGCTCGGCGCGCGCCTCCGGCGTCAGCCGCTGATGCGTCGTCGTCGCCGGGTGCGTGACCAGCGTCTTGGCGTCGCCGAGATTGTTGGAGATGCGCGCGAGCTTCAGGCCGTTGAGCGTACGGAACGCAGCCGCCTTGCCGCCCTTGACCTCGAAGCCGACCAGGGTCGAGCCGGCGCGCATCTGCTTGCGGACGGTTGCCGCCTGCGGATGGTCCTCGCGGCCCGGATAGATCAGCCGCGAGATCTTCCGATGCGCGGCGAGGAAGTCGGCCACCTTCGCCGCCGTCTCGGTCTGCGCGCGCACGCGCACCGCCAGGGTCTCCAGGCCCTTGAGCAGGACCCAGGCGTTGAACGGCGAGATCGACGGGCCGGTCTGGCGCATGAAATTGTGGATGTGCTCGGCGATGAACGCCTCCGACGACAGGATCACACCGCCGAGGCAGCGGCCTTGGCCGTCGATGTGCTTGGTCGCGGAATACACCACGACGTCAGCGCCGAGCGCGAGCGGGCTCTGCCAGATCGGGGTGGCGAACACGTTGTCGACGATCAGCCGCGCGCCATGGGCGTGCGCGATCTCGGCGATGGCGGGGATGTCCATCACGTCGAGCGTCGGATTGGTCGGGCTCTCCAGGAAGAACGACTTGGTGTTGGGTCTGACCGCCTTCTGCCATTGGTCGAGGTCGAGCCCATCGACCAGGGTCGACTCGATGCCGTAGCGCGGCAAGAGATCCTCGACCACGTAGCGGCACGAGCCGAACAGCGCCTTGGCCGCGACAACGTGGTCGCCGGCACGGAGGGGAGCCAGGATTGCCGTGGTGACCGCGGCCATGCCGGTTGCGGCCGAGCGGCAGGCCTCGGCGCCCTCGAGCTCGATCATGCGGCGCTCGAACATCGCCGTGGTGGGATTGGAGAAGCGCGAATAGATGAAGCCGGGATCCTCGCCCTTGAAGCGCGCCTCGCATTCCTCGGCGGTGGCGTAGACGAACCCTTGGGTGAGATAGAGCGCCTCGGCGGTCTCGCCGAATTCGGAGCGCAAGGTGCCGGAATGCACCAGCCTCGTTTCGGGACGATAGTGGGCGAACGACGCCGGCGCCTTCGCGGGGGACTTCGACATGTGACCTCCATCGTGGCCACCGCCTCGGGCGATGGGCACAAAAAAACCGGCCTGGGAAAACTCCTCACGGCCGGGATCACAATCGTCCCCGGCCTGTTTAGCGACTTATTTAACGTGGCTGCAAGCCGGCCGGCTCAAATCACCACGGGATAAGTCGTGCTCATAGTCGCAACCGGCCTTTCCGTCAAGCCAGCCATCGGATAACCGGTCAAAAGACCCTATATTGGCTCCATAAGCCGCCGTTCCGGCGCCTGCAAAGGATCAGGTCTTGCCGTTTTCGCTCAGCCCCGACGCCCACGGCATCCTCCCCGATCGCATGATCGTGGCGATGACGGAGGCTGGCCTGATCATCCCCGAATATGATTTCGTCGAGAGCCAGATCCAGCCGGCGAGCCTCGATCTGCGGCTCGGCGACATCGCCTATCGCGTGCGTGCGAGCTTCCTGCCCGGGCCGGGCGCGACGGTCGCCGAGCGCATCGACGAGCTCAAGCTGCACGAATTCGCACTTGCCGACGGCGCGGTGCTGGAGACCAACTGCGTCTACATCGTGCCGCTGTTGGAGAGCTTGGCGCTGCCGAAGGACATCGTCGCGGCCGCCAATCCGAAAAGCTCGACCGGGCGGCTCGACGTGTTCACCCGCGTGATCGCCGACGGCACGCGACGCTTCGACATGATCGGCGCGGGCTATCACGGCCCGCTCTATGCCGAGATCAGCCCGAAGACGTTCCCGGTCCTGCTGCGCGAGGGCTCGCGCCTGTCCCAGGTTCGCTTCCGCTATCGCGACGCGGTCCTGTCGGAGGACGAACTGATCGCGCTGCACCAGGCCGAGCGACTGGTGGATCGCGACGATGCCGATCTCACCGGCGGCGTCGCGCTTTCCGTCGACCTGTCCGGCAGCAATGCGAACGGCAATGTCGGCTATCGCGCCAAGCGCCACACCGGCGTCGTCGACGTCGACCGCCGCGCCGGCTATCCGGTCGAGGAGTTCTGGGAGCCGATCAAGGCACGTCCCGACGGCAGCCTCATTCTCGATCCCGGCGAGTTCTACATCCTGGCCTCCAAGGAAGCCGTGCAGGTGCCGCCGGACTACGCCGCGGAGATGGTGCCGTTCGATCCGCTGGTCGGCGAATTCCGCGTCCACTATGCCGGCTTCTTCGATCCCGGCTTCGGCTATGCCGGCGCCGGCGGGCAGGGCTCGCGCGCGGTGCTCGAGGTGCGCTCGCGCGAGGTGCCGTTCATCCTCGAGCACGGCCAGATCGTCGGCCGTCTCGTCTACGAGAAGATGCTGGCGCGGCCGAATGCGATGTATGGCAGCCGCATCGGCTCCAACTACCAGGCCCAGGGCCTGAAGCTCTCCAAGCATTTCCGTCTCTGAGCGCGGCTGCGTCTGCCGCGCACCCCCAATGCGCCTGCCGCACAGGGCGCGCGCCAGCGCCGTGCTAGGAAAGCGAGAGCAATCGAACGATAAGACGGCCGCGGCCTGCGCGGCCGAGCGGGGAGCTGAAATGTCCGAGATCGGCCTGGCCGACAATCCGGTCGGCGAGGGGCGTGAATTGCCGCCCCCCGAGAAGCCGATCCGGAACAAGCTCGTCGACGGACCCATCCTGCGCACCCTGCTGTCGCTGGCCTGGCCCAACATCATCGCGAACACGGCCGGCACCTGCGTCGTCATCGCCGAGACCTCCTATATCGGCCGGCTCGGTATCGAGGCGCTGGCGGCGATGGCGCTGGTGTTTCCGCTGGTGATCCTGACCATGACGATGTCCGGCGGCGCGATGGGCGGCGGCGTGGCCTCGGCGATCGCGCGCGCGCTCGGCGCCGGCGACGCCGAGCGGGCCTCGACGCTCGCCACGCACGCGCTGCTGATCGCGCTATTGTTCGGCGCGACCTTCATGATCGGCATGCTGGCGTTCGGCCCTGCCTTGCTGGAGGTGCTCGGCGGCCGCGGCGCGGTGCTGAGCCATGCCACGGCCTATCTGCAGATCTTCTTCGGCGGCGCGATCCTGCCCTGGCTGATGAACTCGATGGCTGGCATCCTGCGCGGCACCGGCAACATGAAGCTGCCGTCGTTCATGATCCTCAGCTCGGCGCTGCTGCAGATCGTATTGGGCGGCACGCTCAGCCTGGTCCTCGGGCTCGGCATGCGCGGCGTCGCCGCCGGCGCGCTGCTGGCGTTCTGCGTCAGCATCTCGGTGATGGGCTGGTACCTGTTCTCCGGCCGCGCGCGCGTGCGGCCGAAGCTGCGGGGCCTGAAGATCAGCGGCGCGATGTTCGCCGACATTCTCAAGGTCGGCGCCGTCGCCTGCTTCTCGCCGCTGCAATCCGTGCTGTCGATCGCGATCTTCACGCATATGCTGGCGTCGTTCGGCACCGCCGTGCTCGCCGGCTACGGCATCGGCGCGCGGCTCGAGTTCATGATGACCACGGTCGCATTCTCCGTCGGCATGGCCTCGGTGCCGATGGTCGGCATGGCGATCGGTGCGGAGAGAATCGCGCGCGCCCGCCGCATCGCCTGGACGGCGGGACTGGTGTCGTTCGCGTCGGTGGGCGCGCTGTCGACGCTGATCGCGATCGTCCCGCAATTGTGGGTCGACATCTTCACCCAGGACGAGAGCGCGCGCAGCGCGGGCCGGCACTATCTCCAGGTCGCGGCGCCGATGTATGCCTTCATCGGCCTGGCGATCTCGATGTATTTCTCCTCGCAGGGTGCCGCCAGGGTGCTCGGTCCGGTGCTGGCGCAGACGGTGCGGCTCGTCTTCATCGCTGCGGGTGGCAGCTATCTGTTGAGCCGTGCCGCGACCGAGGGCGACTTCTTCATGCTGGCGGCGTCCTCGATGGTCCTGCTCGGGGTGCTGACGCTCGCCAGCGTCATGCTCACCCGCTGGGGCCCGAAGCCGGCCGCAGCGCTGGAGCTGCGCCCGGCCGTGCTGACGGCCGGACGCGGCCTTGACTCGCGCGGGCCGCCGCCGGCGCGTATCGGCTGAGCCGCTATCCGCGCAGCCCGCCCAACGTGTCCTGCATCGCGCGCGCGCCGAGCTCCATCTGCTGATCGATATAGGGTGCGATCTCGTGCGGCAGCACGTCGGTGGTCCAGATCACCCGGCAGCGCTCGTCGCCTTCCGGGATGATCTGAAACGACGCACTGTGCTGGCTGATGCGTTCGTTCTTGATGGCATAGACGAGGCGCCGGCGTTGATCGTCGCAGTCGACCAGCTGCTCGCGCACCACGCTGCCGTTGGCGAAGCTGACAATGCGGACGTCGCCGTCGAGCGTGGTGCCGGTGACGAAGCCGGGCGCCACCCTGGTATGAACAGCGCCGAAATCCCGCACTGCGTCCCACACTGCACCCGCCGGGGCTGCGATCGGAATGTCCTTCTGGATGGATGCCATGGGCTTGACCTCACGGACACACGGCTTCGATGTTGTTGCCGTCGGGATCGATCAGGAAGGCGGCGTAGTAGGTCGGACTGTAGTCCGCGCGCGGCCCGGCGCCGCCATTGTCGCTGCCGCCGGCCTTCAGCCCCTCGCTGTGGAATCTGGCGACGGCCGCGTGGTCCTGGGCGCGGAACGCGATATGGGCGGCGCCCTTGCTGGCGCCCTTGTCGACATACAGCCACAGCGCCGGCTCCCCCTTCGGGCCGATGCCCGCCGACGCCTCGTCCTTGGAGCAGAGGATGTGGCCGAGCGGCGCCAGCGCCGATGTGTAGAAGCGGACGCTGGCGTCGAGATTGCCGACCTTGAGGCCGATATGATCGTACATCGATGATCTCCATGCTTCGCATGCGGCTGCCGCACGCGCTGAGATCATCCAATCAATGGCGGCTCAGATGGTCTTGGAGAATCTTGCGCTCGCCGCGCGAGACCTTGCGAAACTTCGCCGGCGACACGCCGGCAGCGCGCGCGAATGTGCGGGTGAAATTCGACAGGTCGGCAAAGCCCGAATCATAGGCGATGGTGGTGACCGGCGTGTCCTCCTCGCTGAGACGCCGCGCGGCGCGCCGCAAGCGGGAGCGGATCAGATATTGATGCGGCGTCACGCCGATCGTCGCCGCGAACAGCCGCAGGAAATGGAACGGGCTGACGCCGGCTTCGTGCGCCGCAGCCGCCAGGTCGATGTCGCGCTCCGCATTGTCGTCGATCCACAATGCGCTCTCCACCGCGCGCCGGCGATCGCGCAGGCTCGGCGTCGCCGCCCATTCCTGCCGGCCCGTGGCGGTCGCGACGAAGCGGCTGGCGATGATCTGTCCAACCTCGTCCAGACCGAGGTCCTGCTCGCGCGCGGCGACGGCCTGCGCGAGCTCACCGAGGACCATGAGCTCCGGCAGCGGCGGCATCGCGCCAGCCCGCCAGGCCTGCCTGTCGCAGCCGATCTCGTCGATGAGCGCATCATCGAAGAAGAATGACAGGCATTCGTCGCCGCAGACGTGATCGTGCGTGCACATGAACTCATCGCCGGGATGGCCCACCAGCAGCGAGCCGGTGACCAGTTCGAAGAAGCGGCCGCGGTGCCGGCAGCCGAAGCTGCCCTTGCGCACATAGGACAGCGAGTAGCCGGCATACTGCTCGACATAGGGACGCTCGCCCGGGACCGCTGCACAGCGGAACTCGGACACGGTGACGTCGCGGCTTTCGAACAGGATGGTGCTGGTCATCCTGTAAATCTAGCGCATTGCGGCGGAAAGAGGAGGGCGTCGTGCGAGATAATATCGCGCGACGCGCGAAGGCGGGCTTACAATGCGCGCGGCCTGTCGATGGCGAGAAACGCGTCGAACAACGTCAGGCCCGCATGAGGCTTTGCGCCTTCGAGCGACAGCAGCCGACGCTTGGAGACGATGCCGCTGTTGGGCGACGGCTTGTCGAGGCCGTTGCCGATGTCACGCACGCGGTGACAGGGAACGATCAGCACGAGCGCATTCCTGCTCAGCGCCTGCGCGATCGAATTCAGCGCCTTGGGAACGTGCAGTTCGTCCGCGATCGCGTCGGCGGTGCGCGTCTCGCCGCGCGGAATGGCGCGAATGCAATCATAGACGCGCTGGTTGAAGGCCGTGACGCCGTCGAGGTCGAGCGCAACGTCGGAGAAGTCGACATCCTGCCCGCGCAGCATGGCCGCGATGCCTTCGATGGCGAGTTCAGTATTCGAACACGGGCGCTGCTCCCGTGCGTCGGGAAACTGGCGAAACAGGCGTCGCCGCGTCTCGATTTCCCGTGCTTCCGGCAATTGTACGCCGGTGATTCCGACATCGCTCCACGCAATGCCGCAACGGCCGAGGGCCGTATCAAAGATCGTATACCCACGCCCCATGACGCCACCCCAACCCCACACCACATCATATCATCGTCACGATCGCCCGCATCAACTTTGTTTACAAAGTGTTAACAGCGTGACCTGACCGGGGCGGGTTTGCCCTGATTTGGGTGATGGTTGTCAAGCGTGCCGTTGCGATCGCTGTCTGCGATCTCTGTCATCGCAACGCGATCGCGGGAGGAGGCGCTGCGCGCGGGCGACGCGCGATCGGCCAAGCCGCTACGGCCGGCTCACCAATGCAGGGCCATCGCCGGCGAAATCGGGATCATGCGCAAGCCACAGTTCGAGCAGACTCAGGAAGGTCACGGTGATCCCGATGGCGATGCTGACATGCATCGCCGACGTATGCACGAATCCGAGCAGCCATGGGGCTGCAACCAGCCACACTCCAAGCGCGACCTTCAGCCACTCCTCCCAATCGGCAAACGCAAGAAGGCCGCCGAGCGAGAGCACGATGACGGCAGCCCCCGCCAACTCAGCGTTGATGCGGCCGACGCTGCCGACGAAGCCGAACAGCCAGGGCGCGACGGCCAGGAACAGACCGCAGCCGAGGGTGTAAAGGTCGAGCGCCGACGGACCCGACATCACGGCGAGGGCTTTCGAGGGGGCGGTCTGAGACGCGGGGCTGTGGCTTTGCATGATGTGAGCTCCCAGGACCTTCACGGCGTGGCGAAACAGGGAGAGGCGCCGCTTCCAACGGGCAAAAGCGCGATCGGCCCGATCCGTTCCGGAGCCTGCGGTTGCGGCCGATCACGATCGGGAGATCAGGCCGGTGGTCGAACTCTTGCGTCTGCCCCCCGCGGCCTTGGCGGTCTGGCGGAAACAAGCCGCTTGGCGAAACGCATGGTCTCGGCTAAGCATTGGCGAGCGCGGGCGTAGTTCAATGGTAGAACGGCAGCTTCCCAAGCTGCATACGAGGGTTCGATTCCCTTCGCCCGCTCCAATGCCGCAATGTCCTGCTGCGGTGCCGTGCAAGATCAGCTTTGTACGATAGCCGACGGCCGCGAAGCTGACGGGCGTTTTGCATAGATCGCCTCGATTTCCTTCGCAAAGCTCCGCTCGATCGCCGGACGCTTGTTCTTCAACGTCGGCGTGATCAGGCCTTCCTGCACGGTCCACGGCTCCAAGGTCCAATGCACCGCCTTCGGCGTCGCGTAGGACGGATAGGCCTTCACGGCTCGCGCAATGTGGCGCAGCAGGGAGGCCGCTTCGGCCTCGGTGCCGCGCTGGCCGTGCGCCGCGAGCCTCGCCTGCTGCTCAGCCCAGCCGTTGGCATTGAGCACGACGATTGCGGTCAGGAACGGCCGGTTCTCACCGATCACGATGGCCTGATCGAACAGCGGATCGGTCAGGATCGCGGTTTCCAGATCGGCGGGCGCAATCTTCTCGCCGGTCGAGGTGACGAGGATGTCCTTGATCCGACCGGTGATGGTGATGCGTCCGCTGTCGATGCGGGCCTGGTCGCCGGTGTGCAGCCAGCCGTCGGCTTCCCTGGTGCGCGCGGTCTCCTCCGGCCGGTGCCAATAGCCGAGCATCACGTTCGGGCCGCGCACCATCAACTCGTCATTGTCGCCGATGCGCACCTCGATGCCCGGCAGGGCGCGGCCGACGGTGCGCGGGTCGTTGTCGTCAGGCGTGTTGACGCTGACGACGGGCGATGTCTCGGTCATGCCGTAGCCCTGCAGCACCTCGAGCCCGAGCGCCAGGAACAGCCGCACCACCGGCTCGGCGATCGGGGCGCCGCCGCTGACGGCGACGTGCAGCCGTCCGCCGAATCGAGCCAGTAGCTTGGCGGCGACCAGGCGTTGCAGCAGCGGCCACGCGATACGGTCGAACGCCGAGAGTCTCGTCCCGCGCCCATGCTGCGCATCGAAGCGACGGCCGCCGATCGCGATGGTCAGGTCGAGCAGCACCCGTTCCAGCGGGTTTGCGATCGCGCGGTGATGCATGATGACCGAGTAGATGCGCTCATAGATGCGCGGCACGGAGATCAGGATGGTCGGACGGACCTCCACCAGATCTTCGGACAGCTGCTTCACCGAGCGCGCATAGGCGACGCAGGCGCCGATGGCGATCGGGTAGTAGTAGCCCGCGGTGCGCTCGAACGTGTGTGACAGCGGCAGGAACGACAGGAATACGTCGTCGGTATCGGCCGCCAGCCGCTGATGAATGGCCTTGAGGTTGGAGACGATGTTGTCGTGCGACAGCATCACGCCCTTGGGCCGGCCCGTTGTGCCCGAGGTGTAGACGATGGCGGCGAGGTCGTGCGGCGCGATGGCGATCCGGGTGCCCGGAGGCGTGGCATCGCTGGCCGCTTTCAACCACGCCTCCAGATCGATGAGGCGCGGATCGCCGGTCGGCGAGGTCGTTTGCCGGTCGGCGCAGACGATCCGCCGCAGGTCGGGCAGGGCCTCGCCGACCGCTGCGATCTCATCCCAGCGTGTGTCCGAATCGACCAGCAGCAGCCGGGCACCGGAATCGGCGAGGATGTAGGCGATGCTGTCGGCGTTATCGACGGCATGCATCGGCACCGGCACCAGGCCGAGCGAGAGCGCGGCCTGGTCAATGGCGAGATGCGCGATCCCGTTCGGCATCAGGATGGCGACGCGCTCACCCTGGGCGAAGCCCTCGGCCGCAAGCGCCCGCCGCCATCGCCCGACGACGAGATCGATCTCGCGCCAGCAGAAGCTCGCCCATCGGCCGCTTCCTGCGTCGAAATGTCGGTAGGCCTGCTTGTCCGGGCTCTGTTCGACGCGCCAGTGCCAGAGTTCGGGCAAGGTGGTGATACCGGCCAACGTGTCGGCCGCCATGGCGTGATCATCGATGGGATTTGAGTGCTGCACGCCCGTCTCCGGCGATCCTGAACTCCGTCGCGAAGCAGAAGCTCTGCAGCGGCGGATCGGGTCCGACGTTGACGTAGCGCAATCACCACGAGACAGATCGTGCGTCTGCGCATGGGAGCCCGGCAATCGCGGCAGGCCGACCCCGCTGTGGGAGGTCGGGCGGATCGGGGCGTCCGTCAGGCGCCCTGCGGGACCTTGTCGAGAAACCCGGTGACGCGCCGGATGCGGCCGTCGGCCAGCTCGACGAAATCCGTGCCCTGGATCGGGGCTTCCGCATTCTCGGGGCCGAGCTCCCAGGAAAAGCGGAGATGATGACCGTGGCCGTCCGCGGAGCCGATCAGGCGAAAGCGGAAGTCGGGAAAGCGCTGCTGCACGCCCGCGACCAGGCCGTCCACCGCATCGCGTCCTTCGCCGCGCATCAGCGGGTCGACATAGAGCGCATCCGCGGTCCAGTGACGTGCGAGCAATGCGCCGCGCTGCGCGGCATCGCGTTCGTTCCACAGCGCGATGTAGCTCTCGGCGATCTCCATCGGGTTGGTCATCGGTGCTCTCCATGTTGTGAACGATGATGAGCCCATCATCGCGCCCGGCGCGCAGCGAATCGATTACGTCGAACGTCATCTCATCCGGAATGACAGAACTGTAAGTTGCCGCCCGTTTGCGCGAGGGCTACGCCACGCGCAGAGGCGGTGCGGGGAATGCGTCTCATGATGTCCGACACTTGGAAGTGGATTGCCGTCGCAATCTGTCTTGTGCTGTTCACGGCGGATACCGTGCTCAAGCCGCAGGACAAGCCCAATCGCATGGTGTTCTTCGAGCTGCATCGCGGCGGGAGCCCGACGATGATCGGCATGATGCGCGCCGACCTCGTCAAGCTGCCGGGACGCGGCGCCAGCCGCATCCGCGATGCGCTCGCGCGCGGCGAGACGTTAACTGTCTGGCAATATGAATTAAGAAAGATTGAAGACGGCAGCTATCAGGAGGTGCCGGAGCGACAGATCCAGCTCGGCGCCGCCGATGCGCCGCTCGTCACCTTTGGTGCACGGATTCGGCTGCCCGATAATTAGTTCGGTCCAGACGGCGAAAGCATCGGGAGGCAGATCGTCTCCCCGGCTGCCAGCGCGATATCGGCCCGACCTCGCTCCATCTCCCGATCCAGACGGCGCGGTGCGAGGAGAGACCCTGCCGCGCCCGCTTGCGGCGCGGGGCTCGGCCGAACGGTCCAACCTTGTGATTGCATTCGTCGCATCTCCGGATTTCGGCCATGCCGTCGGGGCTGGCGGAAGCCCGCACCCGCGATCGTGATCGCACGAGCACCCCTGGGCCGGCGATGAGCGGGCGAGCGTCCCGCCGTCACTGGGCAGCGGGGCGCGTGTCGCGCGGAAGCTCGGCCCCGGGTTTCTCCGGAGTGTCGTTTGTGCCGCCGTGACGCCGCTGCCGCGCCGATGGGCGAATCATGCCGGGCCTCTGCCTTGCTCGTGGCGCCACCGCCATGTCCGGAACCAGCGTTGGTCCATTTTCGGTGGTAGCGACTCATTGGTGCAGCGGGCTTGCAACACTCGCGGTGAATTTGGCTTTCGCAGCTGCGCTCTCCTGGACAAAAACACGATCTCGAAACACGCTGCATTTGCGATTTGGATTTGGCTTTCGCGTTCCGGTTCTGCGGATGGGGTCGTGATTGCAAGGTCCACCGCAGTCCAAGCATCACAAGAAGCGCATCACACGAAGCGTGCCAAAGTCGGTCAGATCGGTTTTCGCCGGGTTGCACTGGGGCTCGACATGAAATTCTGGACGGGATTGCTTGCGGTCGTTCTGTTGCTGTCGGGGGTCGGCGCCAGCCAGGCCGTGGTCCGGATCGCCGATGACCGCGGTGGCCGGATCGGAACCTATGTCGACAAGTACCAGGGCCTGCGATCCTCCGGTGAGTATGTGATCATCGACGGGCTCTGCGCATCGGCCTGCACCATCGTGCTTGGGGCGATCCCGCACGAGAAGATCTGTGTCACCTCGCATGCCAATCTCGGCTTCCACGCCGCCTGGGATTTCGGCGCCAACGGCCGCGCCGTCACCAATCCCGAGGCGACCCAGATGCTGTACTCGATGTACCCTTCGCCGATCCGCCGCTGGATCACCCAGCGCGGCGGCCTGACGCCCCGGATGATCTTCCTGAAGGGCAGGGAGCTGCAGGCAATGTACAAGCCCTGCTATATGGATGCCCAGGCGTCCTCTCCGGCCTCCTCGCACGTCGTGCCCAATGCACCGACCATCTCGCCGGCTGCCGCCAAGGCCTCTGCCTCCCATTGATCACACTGAGGCACTAGTCGCTTCGGGTGATCGCGGCCCGACTGCGGCGCTTGCCTGGACCGGCTGCGGGGCTTATCTGGAGCGAGAGGGGTGGGCCGCTTGGCCGGCTCCGGCCGATGAGTACGCCATCATGCAGCCTCTTTCAGCGCCCCAAGAGATACCGTCCGCATCGCGAGCCCGGCGTCCGGCCTCTGCTCCGGCCCTCGCGGCGGGGATCGCGGCGATCGGGCTCGTCGTCGGCGCCGTGACGATGTGGGTGCAGTACGGGACCGCGGTGTTCTTCGAGACCATCGCGGCCGGCTGGCAGGCCTGCTTCTGAGAGACAGTGAAGGAGCGCGCAATGCCGTCCAATGTCACCCGTCCGCTGGTGATCGTCGGAGCCTTCGCCGCCAGCCTGGTGGTCGGGTTGTCGCTGATGTTCCTTGTCATGGGCGGCGGCCGCAACATCGCGGCGCCGGCCGCGATCGGCGGCCCGTTTCAGTTGACCGACCAGAGCGGTGCCGTCGTCACCGAGAAGAGCCTGGAAGGGCGGCCGACGCTGATCTTCTTCGGCTTTACCCATTGCCCGGACGTCTGTCCGACCTCGCTGTTCGAGATCTCCGAGGTGCTGCGCGCGATGGGCAAGGACGCCGACAGCGTCAACGCCTATTTCGTCTCGGTCGACCCCGAGCGCGACAATCCGGCCGCGATGAAGGACTACCTCTCCAGCTTCGACCCGCATCTCAAGGGCCTAACCGGCGATCCCGAGGTGCTGGCGAAGGTTCTCACCGAGTACCGGGTCTATGCCAAGAAGGTCCCGCTGAAGGACGGCGATTACACCATGGACCACACCGCTTTGGTGTATCTGATGGACCGCAACGGCCGGTTCGTCGCACCGTTCAACCTGAAGCGGACGCCCGAGGAAGCCGCGGCGGATCTCAAGAAATACCTCTGAGCGCGTTAACGCTCCAGCCGGGCGGCCGCCTCCGGGCCGAATCCAGCCTCGAATTTGCGCATGGATGGTCTATAAGGCGCTGACCATCGGGACCGCTGATGCCGACCGTCTTGTCAAAGCCCGTGAAATCCGCGCCTGCGGCCGGCGCCGCCATTGCCGGCGCGCTGCTGTGCTTCGGCCTGGCCGCAGCCGGCTCGGAGGCGCGCGCCCAGGCGCCGGTGCGGCCGGCGGTCGAAGCGGCGCCGCAGGCCGTCCCTGGGTTCTGGGACCCGCGACGCCGACCGGAGCGGCCCGATCTGTCGCGCCTCACGGTGATTCGGTTCCTGACCGAGACCGACTATCCTCCGTTCAACTTCACGGGTCCGGACGGCAATCCGGCCGGCTTCAACGTCGATCTTGCCAGGGCGATCTGCGACGAGATCAAGGTGACCTGCACCGTCCAGATGCGCCGGTTCGAAACCCTGCTCGACGCGCTGTCCTCCAACCGGGGCGATGCGATCATCGCCTCGATCGCGGTGACGCCGCAGATGCGGGCGCGGGCCGATTTCTCCGATCCGTATTACCGGGCGCCCGCGCGTTTCGTGTCCCGCCGCGACGCCGTCATGACCGAGATCCGCCCCGAATTTCTCGAGGGCAAGAAGATCGGCGCCGTCGCCGGCACCGCGCACGAGGCTTACCTCAAGGCGATGTTCACCGACGCCGAGATCAAGAGCTATCCGAACGACGAGGCGCTGCGGCAGGCGCTGCGCCGGGCCGAGGTCGACCTGATCTTCGGCGACGGCATTTCGCTGGCGTTCTGGGTCAATGGCACCGATTCCGGCGATTGCTGCGCCTTTTCCGGTGGACCTTTCGTCGAAAGCCGCTATTTCGGCGAGGGCGTCGGCATCGCCGTGCGCAAGGGCAACGACCTCTTGCGCCAGGCGCTGAACTGGGCGCTGTTCCGGGTCTGGGAAAAAGGCCGCTACACCGACCTGTGGCTGCGCTACTTCTCGATCAGCCCGTTCTAGCGCTTGCCGTCGTTCCGGGGCGCGTCGAAGACGCGAACCCGGAACCTCGAGATTCCGGGTTCGATGCTTCGCATCGCCCCGGAATGACGGGTATCATGACCTCTGTTTTGCACTGACGTCTTCGGAGAAGTCTTTTTCACGATGTCCACGATCGATCTCGTCCCAACCAGCCCGAGCGACCTGCGCGCGCTTGCCGAAAACTCCAACGCCTGGCCGTTCGAGCAGGCGAAGGCGATCGTCAACCGGCTGAAGAAGAATCCGAAGGACGAGGTGCTGTTCGAGACCGGCTACGGTCCGTCCGGCCTGCCGCATATCGGCACCTTCGGCGAGGTCGCGCGCACCACCATGGTGCGCCACGCCTTCCGCGTGCTGACCGAGGACAAGATCAAGACCCGCCTGATCGCCTTCTCCGACGACATGGACGGCCTGCGCAAGGTGCCGGACAATGTGCCGAACAAGGAGATGCTGGCCACCCACCTCGGCAAGCCGCTGTCGCGAATCCCCGACCCGTTCTCCAACGAATATCCCTCGTTCGCCGCGCACAACAATGCGCGGCTGCGCGCCTTCCTCGACAGGTTCGGCTTCGACTACGAGTTTGCCTCGTCGACCGAGTACTACACCTCCGGCAAGTTCGACGCGGCGCTGCTGCGGATGCTGGAGCGGCTGGAGAAGGTGATGGCGATCATGCTGCCGTCCTTGCGCGAGGAGCGCGCGGCGAGCTACTCGCCGTTCCTGCCGATCTGCCCGCGCACCGGCCTCGTGCTGTACGTGCCGATCGTCGAGCACGACGCCAAGGCCGGCACCATCTCCTATGACGATCCCGAAACCAGGGAGCGCATGACCGTTCCGGTCACCGGCGGCCATTGCAAGCTGCAATGGAAGCCGGACTGGGCGATGCGCTGGCATGCGCTGGGCGTCGACTATGAAATGGCCGGCAAGGACCTGATCGACTCGGTGAAGCTGTCGGGCAAGATCTGCGCGGCGCTCGGTGGCACGCCGCCGGAGGGCTTCAACTACGAGCTGTTCCTGGACGAGAAGGGCCAGAAGATCTCGAAGTCGAAGGGCAACGGCCTGACCATCGACGAATGGCTGCGCTACGCCTCGCCGGAATCGCTGTCGCTGTTCATGTATCGCGAGCCCAAGGCGGCGAAGCGGCTGTATTTCGACGTCATCCCCCGCAACGTCGACGATTACCAGCAGTTCTTGGAAGGCTTTCCGAAGCAGGACGCCAAGCAGCAGCTCGGCAACCCGGTCTGGCACATCCATTCCGGCAAGCCGCCGAAGGCCGACATGCCCGTCACCTTCCAGCTGCTGCTGACCCTGGTGTCGTCGTCGAACGCGGAGAATGCCGAGACGCTGTGGGGGTTCATCGGCCGCTACCGGCCCGGCGTGACGCCGCAGACCCATCCCAAGCTCGACGCGATGGTCGGCTACGCCATCAACTACTATCGCGACTTCGTGGCGCCGACCAAGACCTTCCGCGAGCCGACCGAGGGTGAGCGCGTGGCGCTGCAGGACCTGCGCGATGCGCTGTCGAACCTGCCGGCTGACGCGACGGCCGAGGACATTCAGAACGTGGTCTACGAGATCGGCCGCCGCGAGCCGTTCCTCGACCACGCCAAGAAGGGCAAGGACGGCCGCCCCGGTGTCTCGCTCGACTGGTTCAACATGCTCTACCAGGTGCTGCTCGGCCAGGAGAAGGGCCCGCGCTTTGGGTCCTTCGTCGCGGTCTACGGCGTCAACAATGCGGTGGCGATGATCGACGGGGCATTGGCACGCAGCGCGTGATTGCCAAGCTCATCGCGCCACCAAAGGTGTCGTCCCGGCGAACGCCGGCAACTGTTATGTTGATGGAGTGATCGCATAAGGTTTTCGGTCGCGCATCATGGCAT
>NZ_JBNPUW010000023.1:0-61833 GCF_051168375.1 Bradyrhizobium sp. HKCCYLRH1034
TCTGGCACAGCCGTCACGTCCATCGCAGCCCACCTCCACGTTCGTGACGACGCGTACGTCCCTCTGCTCGAGGCGGGTTGCACGCAAGAGACCATGATTTCCGAAAAATAGCAATGTAATTATTTTTCTCAGAACATGATCCACCCTCCCCCCGCACGCGGGCATCGGCTCAATCCGGCTTGGGCGGCTCGATCCAGATCCCCGGGTCGGAATGGGTCCGGATGTGATCGACGAGGAAATCGGCGAACACCCTGATCTTGGCCGGCAGCCTGACGCGGTTCTGGTAGGCGATGTTCATCGTCAAGAGCGGCAGCTCCCAGTCGAGCAGGACCGGCACCAGCCGGCCGGCCAGAATGTCGCTCTGCACGATGTAGAGCGGCTGGATCAGGATGCCGAGCCCGGCAAGCGCGGCGCCCTTGATCACCTGGCCGTCATTGCTGTCGAGCGTCGGCGCGATCCGAATGCTCTGGGCTGTCGTGCCGTTGCGCAGGGACAGGGAATACGGATCATTGGCAAGATTGTAGATCAGCATGTCGTGGCGCACCAGATCGCCGGGAACGACGGGACAGCCACGGCTCGCGAGATAGGACGGCGCGGCCGCCAGCACGCGCCGCATCTGCCCGATGCGGCGAACGACGATGCCCGAGTCCGGCTCATGCTCGCGGGTGCGGATCGCCACGTCGATGCCCGCCTCGATGAAATCCGGGTAGCGGTTGGCGGCGATGATCTGCAGGCTCAGCTTTGGATACATCGCGCGAAACGCCGGCAGCATCGGCGCGAGATAGATCGTCGCGAACGACAGCGAGCTGGTGACGCGCAGCATGCCCTGCGGCGACAGCGCGCGGTCGCTGACGGCGTCCTCGGCCTCGGCCAGCTCGTTGAGCAGCGGGCCGCAGCGCTGCAGCAGCTCCTGCCCGGCTTCGGTCAGCCAGAGCCGGCGCGTGTTGCGCTCGATCAGGCGCACCGCGAGCCGTTCCTCCAGCGCGCTGAGATGCCGGCTCGCCGCGGCGTTGGACATCCGTAAGGACTCGGCGGCCTTGGACAGGCTGCCCAGCTCGGCCGTCTTGGAAAACACCTCGAGTTGGAGCAGACGGTCCATTGTTACGCTAAACGGAAAACAGAGTTACAATTTTTGTCCTTTATTTCCATTTCCTGCAAGGCAAAATCGTCAGACAAGAACAAGCACAGGTGAGGGACGCACGAATGACGGGGCCGATCAGGCACATCGTGATGTGGCGGCTGCGCGCCGAGACGGCTGCCGAGCGCGCCGCGGCCCGGCTCAAGGTCAAGACCCTGTTCGAGAGTTTGAAAGGCCGGATCGACGGCCTGACCCACATCGAGGTCGGTCTCGATGTCAGCGACGTCGACTATGCCTGCGACGTCGTCCTGTTCTCCGAATTCGCCAGCAGCGCCGCATTGAAGGCCTATGCGTCGCATCCGGAGCACCTGCGCGTCCGCGAGGAGCTCGGCGACCTCAGGATCGGCCGCTTCCAGGTCGACTATCCCGTGGCGACCGGCACGTGACCGGCCCCCTCACGTCGACGAACCTGCGAGGCAGTATCGCGTCGCCACAGGCGCAGCAAATGAAGCAATCGGCGGACCTCACCCATGTCACTTCCTGACAAGCGCCTCGCCTTCATCGGCATCGGCAAGATCGGCCTGCCGATCGCGGCGCGGCTCGCCAAGGCCGGCCATGACGTCACGGCGTTCGATCCCAACGCCGCCCGGCTCGACGAGGCACGTGTGCTCGGCATGGCCGCCGCGTCGTCCGCTGCCGAGGCGGTGCGCGACCATGCCGTGGTCATCTCGTCGCTGCCCGACGACGCCGCACTGCGCGCGGCGATGCTCGGCAGCAACGGACTGATCGCAGCCATGGCGACCGGCGCGATCCTGATCGAGACCAGCACCGTGGGCGTCGATGCGTCGAGCGAGGTCGATGCCGCCACGGCCGCCCGCGACGTCGCTTATCTGCGCACGCCGATCTCCGGCAATGCCAGCATCGCCCACACCGGCGAGCTGACCTGCTTCGTATCCGGACCGAAAGCGGCCTTCGCGCGGATCACGCCGCTGCTGGCAAGCTTCACACGCGCGCAGACCTATCTGGGTGCGGCGGAAGAGGCGCGCTACGCCAAGCTCGCCGTCAACCTGATGATCGCTGCGACGGCGGCGATGATGGCCGAAAGCCTCGCCCTCGCACGCAAGGGCGGCATCGCCTGGCCCGACATTCTGAAGGTGCTGCATGACAGCGCAGTCGCCTCGCCGATGGTGAAGTACAAGACCGCGCCGCTGTTGGCGCGCGACTTTGCCGCGACGTTCTCCTGCGCGCAGATGGCCAAGGATCTCGATCTGATTCTCGGCGCCGGCCATGCCGTCGGCGTGCCGCTGCAGCTCGCGGCGCAGGTCCGTGAGACCTATGGCGCGCTGATCGCGTCAGGCGATGCCGACACCGACTTCCTCGCCACCGTCCGGCATGTCGAGCGGCTGTCCGGGCTCGGCGAGCCTCTCTGAAAGGAGCCGCGTCTTGCGCAACTTCAACGAGACCACGATCACAGATGCCGTGCTCGAACGCCTGGCGGGCGCGCGTGATGCGCGGATCAAACAGGTCAGCGAGGCGCTGGTGCGGCATCTCCATGCCTTCGTGCGCGAGGTCCGTCCGACCCAGCAGGAATGGGAATACGGCATCGACTTCCTGACCCGCACCGGCCAGATGTGTGACGACAAGCGCCAAGAGTTCATCCTGCTGTCGGATACGCTCGGCGTTTCGATGCTGGTCGACGCCATCAATCATCCGGTGCCGGAAGGCGCCACCGAGACCACGGTGCTCGGCCCCTTCTTCGTCCAGGCGGCGCCGGAACGCGCCAATGGCGACGATATCGCGGGCCCGATGAAAGGCGATCCGCTGCTGGTGACCGGCTCGGTGTCGAGCGCGGACGGCGCGCCGCTGGCAGGCGCCGTGGTCGACGTCTGGCACTCCGACGACGACGGCTATTACGACGTGCAGCGGCTCGAGCAGATCGGCGATCTCGCCATGCGCGCGCGCTTCCACACCGACGCCGACGGCCGCTTCCATTTCTGGTCGATCAAGCCCGCCGCCTATCCGATCCCCAACGACGGGCCGGTCGGCGACATGCTCACGGCGCAGGGGCGGCATCCGTGGCGGCCGGCGCATGTGCATTTCATGATCTCGGCGCCGGGCTTCGAGCGGCTGGTGACGCATGTGTTCGTCGCCGGTGACCAGTATCTCGATTCCGACGTCGTGTTCGGCGTCAAGGACAGCCTGATCCGCGACTTCACGCGCTGCCCGCCGGGCCGTGCGCCAGATGGCCGCATGGTGACGGACGGATATTTTCATCTCAATTATGATTTCGGCCTGAAACGGCTTGCGGAGCGCGCCAATCAGGTTTGAGCTGAGCGGACGACAAGGACCGTCAAGAGTCCTGTCATCGTCGAGGAAGCGGACGGGAGGAATGATGGAGTTGCGGGTCGGCACCGGCGCATTGGCCGAGCGGCTTTCGAACCTGATCGGGCCGCGTGCGAGTCTCGCGCGCGGCGTGCTGGATCAGCACGGCCGGAGCGAGTCGTACTATCCGGCGATGCCGCCCGACATCGTCGTGTTTCCCGAGACCACGCAGGAGGTTGCCGACATCGCCAGGCTGTGCGCCGAGGCTGCCACGCCGATCGTGCCGTTCGGCGCCGGCACGTCGCTCGAAGGCAACGCTGCGGCTGTCGCGGGTGGGGTCTGTTTCGACTTCGCCCGCATGAACAAGGTGCTGGCCGTGCATGACGCCGACATGGACGTCGTGGTGCAGCCCGGCATCACCCGCAAGCAGCTCAATGCCGAGCTGCGCGGCAGCGGCCTGTTCTTTCCGATCGATCCCGGGGCCGATGCCTCGATCGGCGGCATGAGTTCGACCCGCGCCTCCGGGACCATGGCGGTGCGCTACGGCACCATGAAGGACAACGTCCTCGCGTTGGAGGTGGTGCTGGCCGACGGCCGGGTGATCCGCACCGCCAAGCGTGCGCGCAAATCCGCCGCCGGCTACGACCTGACACGGCTGTTCGTCGGATCGGAGGGGACACTCGGCGTGATCACCGAGATCACGCTGAAGCTGCATCCCCTGCCCCAGGCGATCTCGGCCGCAACCTGCAGCTTCCCGACTTTGCACGACGCGGTCGACACAGCGATCGCGCTGATCCAGTCGGCCGTCCCCGCAGCCCGCATCGAGCTCGTCGATGACGTCATGATGCGCGGCATCAATGCCTATTCGAAGCTCGGCTATCAGGAGAGGCCGACCCTGTTCCTGGAATTCCACGGCTCCGAGGCCGCCGTCGCCGAGCAGGCGCAGACGGCGGAGGCGATCGCGATCGAGCATGGCGGCCGCGGCTTCGCCTGGGCCAAGGCGGCCGAGGACCGCAGCCGGCTCTGGCACGCCCGCGACAATACGCTGTACGCCGGCCTCGGCCTGCGGCCGGGCGCCCGCGCCGTCATCACCGACGTCTGCGTGCCGATCTCGCGCCTCGCCGAATGCCTGACCGAAACGCGCCGGGACGCCGACGCCAACGGCTTCCTCGCACCGATCGTCGGCCATGTCGGCGACGGCAATTTCCACATGCTGATCATGATCGATCCGACTGATGCGCACGAGCTGGCCGGCGCCAAGGCGCTGCAGTCGCGCATGGTGGCGCGCGCGATCGCGATGGACGGCACCTGCACCGGCGAGCACGGCATCGGCCTCGGCAAGGTCGACTATCTCCGGGACGAGCTCGGCGAAGCCGTCGCGGTGATGCGCGCCATCAAGGCCGCGCTCGATCCGGATGGCCTGATGAATCCGGGCAAGATCTTCGCCGCCGGAGCGCAGGCATGAGCGCCGCAGCCGCCATCGCATCTCCATCGCCTGCGCCGCTGCTGGAGCTGCGCGGCATCAGCAAGACGTTCCCCGGCGTCAAGGCGCTGGACGACGTCTCGTTTGCGATCTACCCGGGCGAAGTCCACATGCTGCTCGGCGAGAACGGCGCCGGCAAATCCAGCCTGATGAAGATCCTGTGCGGCGCCTATAGCGCCGATGCGGGTGAGGTCTATTACAAGGGTAAGAGGGTTGCGATCGCCTCGACGGCCGATGCGCAAGACCTCGGCATCGCCGTGATCTTCCAGGAATTCTCGCTGGTGCCGTTCCTCGACATCGCGCAGAACATCTATCTCGGCCGCGAGCCGAAAGGCCGCCTGCCCGGCACCATCGACCGCCGCAGGATCCTGGCCGATGCGAAGCGCGTGCTCGACAGCATCGGCTTCGACATCGATCCTTCTGTCATCGTCGACACGCTCGGCGTCGCGCAGCAGCAGATGGTCGAGATTGCGAAGGCGATCAGCCAGAATGCGCGGATCCTGGTGATGGACGAGCCGACGGCGGCGCTGTCCGACCGCGAGGCGGAGCTGCTGTTCGCGCTGATCCGACGGCTGAAGGCGGACGGCGTCGCGATCGTCTACATCTCGCACCGCATGGCCGAGGTGTTCGCGCTCGGCGACCGCATCACTGTGCTGCGCGACGGCCGCCGCATCGGCGATGTCAGCCCCGCCGACGTCACGCCCGACCAACTCGTGCGCATGATGGTCGGCCGCAATGTCGACATGACCTATCCGCGCCACTTCGCGGAAGCACCCGGCGAGCTGCTGCTCGAGGTCAAGGGACTGAGCGCCACGACCGGGATCGCCGACATCAACATCGAGGTGCGGCGGGGTGAGATCGTCGGCCTGTGCGGCCTCGTCGGCTCCGGCCGCACCGAGGTGGCGCGCGCGATCTTCGGCGCCGATCCGGTCAGCGAAGGCGAGATCATCTTCGACGGCAAGCCGATCGCGGGCGAGCCCGACGTCGCGGCCCGCCGCGGCATCGCGCTGATCCCCGAGAGCCGCAAGAGCGAGGGCCTGGCGCTGCTGCGCTCGGTCGGCGACAACCTCGTGGTCTCGGCGCTGAAGAAGCTGTTTCCCAGCGGGCTCTACGATCCCCGCGGCGCACAGCGCGCGGCGGACGGGCTGATCCGGCAATTGCGCATCGCAACACCGAATGCGCGGCAGACGGTCGGCCTGCTCTCCGGCGGCAACCAGCAGAAGGTCGTGATCGGCAAGTGGCTGGCGGCAGGCGCCAGGCTGTTCATCTTCGACGAGCCGACGCGCGGCATCGACGTCGGCGCCAAGTCCGAGATCTTCGCGCTGATCGACCGGCTGGTCGCCGATGGCGCGGCCGCGCTGATGATCTCGTCCGAGCAGATCGAGATCTGCCACGTCTGCGACCGCGCCTATGTCATGCGCGAAGGCCGCATCGCCGGGCACCTGGCGCGCAGCGAGCTGACCGAGGAGAATATCGTGCGACTGGGGATGCATGATGAGTGACGCCACCATCGTCGCGCCGCTCCGAACGCTGCAGCGCATCCCGGGCGTGGCGATCGTGCTGGTGCTGTTGATCGCGCTGTTCGGCGCGATCGCGCCGGGCTTCCTGTCGGCCGCGAACCTGTCCAACGTGCTGGTGCAGTCGACGATCCTGACCATGCTCGCGCTGCCGATGACCCTGATCATCATGACCGAAGGGCTCGACCTCTCGATGGGCGCGGTGCTGACGCTGACCTCGCTCTGCGTCGCCATCGTCTCGCTCGCGACCAAGTCCGTGCTGCTCGGCCTGGGCGCCGCCGTCCTGGTCGGCGCGGCGTTCGGCACCATCAATGGTTGGCTGGTCGCGATCGTCGGGATTCCGCCGTTCGTGGCGACGCTCGCCACGCTCGGCATGGCGCAGGGCCTGTCGCTGATCGTGAGCGACGGCCAGAGCGTGGTCGGAATTCCCCACGGCGTGCGCGACATCTATTCGGCGACGCTGCTCGGCATTCCCGTGCCGATCGTGATGGGGCTTTTGACCTACGCTGCGTTTCACGGCCTGCTCTATCACACCAGGTTCGGCACCTACATCTTCGCGCTCGGCGGCAATCGCGAAGCGCTGCGCTATGCCGGCCTGTCGCCGACACGACTCCTGATCGCGGTCTACGCGATCGGCGGCACGATGGCTGGCATCGCCGGTCTGCTGATGACCGCGCGGATGAATTCGGGACATCCGACCGCAGGGCTCGGGATGGAGTTCGACGCCATCGCGGCGGTCGCGGTCGGCGGCACCTCGTTCGAGCGCGGCAATGGCTGGCTGCTCGGCACCGTGCTCGGAGTCGTCGCCGTCGGCGTGCTGCGCAACGGACTCAATTTGGTATCGCTGCCGTCCTCGGTGCAGGTCGCGAGCGTCGGCGCGCTGGTCATCATCGCGATGTTCCTCGACGGCCTGCGGAGCCGGTCATGACCGACATCGCCAAGGACACGCTGCCGCCGCCGCGCTCGCTCCTGTCGCAGAACGCCGCGCAGGTGTTCTATCGGATGCTCGCCGCGCTGCTGATCTGCGCGGCGCTGACCGTGCTGAGCGACTCCTTCCTCAGCCTCGGCAACATCCTCAACGTGCTCAGGCAGGCGAGCCTGACCTTCTTCATCGCCTCCGGCCTCACCCTGGTGGTGCTGACCGCCGGCCTCGATCTGTCGGTCGGCGCCAACGTTGCCTTGTCGGCGTGTCTCGCCGGCACCGTGATCCATCAGACCGGCTCGCCCGCACTCGGGATCCTGACCGGGCTGCTCGCCGGCGGCAGCGTCGGCTTCCTCAATGGCTTCATGGTCACGGCGCTGCGCATCCCCTCCTTCATCGCCACCTACGGCATGCTCTGGGTGCTGAACGGCGTCACCTACTGGTACATGGCGGGCGAGACGATCCACGGCTTTCCCGCGGGCTTCCGCCAGATCGGCAGCGGCTATCTGCTCGGGCTGCCGATCCCGGTCTATCTGCTGCTGGTGTTTCTCGCGATCGGATCGTTCTTCGCGCAACGCACGATCTGGGGCCAGGAGATCTACGCCATCGGCGCCAATCCGGTCGCGGCCCGGTTGTCCGGCATTCCGGTCGCGCGCCGGCTGCTGCTCGTCTACACCGTCTCCGGCACCATGGCCGGGCTCGCCTCCATCATCTTCCTGTCGCGGCTCAACTCCGCCGAAGCCGACATCGGCGAGAGCCTGACCTTGCCGGCCATTGCCGCGGTGCTGATCGGCGGCACCTCGCTGTTCGGCGGCGTCGGCACGGTGTTCGGCACCTTCATCGGCGCCCTGATCCTGACGCTGGTGCTGAACGGCATGAACCTGCTCGCGATCAGCGCCAACTGGCAGCCGCTCGTCACCGGAATCATCGTGATCGTCGCCGTCTGGCTCGACATGAAGACCCGGCGCCGGGCGCAATGAACCTGGAAGACAACCAAAAAACGAGGGAAGGAAACGATATGCAACAACGGATCACGCGCTGTCTCGCTCTGTCACTTCTGATCGCCGCAGGCGCGACGCAGGCCCGCGCCGACGGCGAGACCATCGCCGTCTTCACCAAGAACCAGACCAATCCGTTCTTCCAGACGGTGCGCGTCGGCGCCGACAACATGGCGAAGGTCCTCAACGCCAAGATCCTGCACTACATCCCGACCAAGCCGGACTCGATCCCCGAGCAGCTCAGCCAGATCGAGGACGTCGTGGTGAAGAAGCCGAGCGCGATCGTGTTCACGCCGGTCGACTACAAGGCGATGGTGCCCGGGGTCGAGAAGATCAACGACGCCAAGATCCCCGTCGTCAACATCACCGACCGCTCCGCCGGCGGCAAGTTCGTCGCCTTCGTCGGCGCCGACGACTACAGCCTGGGCCTTGAGACCGGACGTTTCCTGCTCAAGACGCTCGGCGGCAAGGGCAACATCGTCATCATCGAAGGCGTCAAGGGCTCGCTGACCAATGTCGACCGCGTCCGCGGCTTCAACGACGCGCTCAAGGAGAACCCCGGCGCCAAGCTGCTGGCGTCGCAGCCCGGCAACTATCAGCGCCTGCAGGCCCTGCAGGTGATGGAGAACCTGATGCAGTCCAATGCGCAGATCGACGGCGTGCTCGCCGCCAACGACGCCATGGCGGTCGGCGCGATCGAGGCGCTGGACGGCGCCGGCCGCAAGGCGCAGGTGATCGGCATCAACGGCACCAAGGAGGCGATCGACGCCATCAAGTCCGGCAAGCTGCTCGCCAGCGGCGACTACAACGGCTTCGCCCAAGGCTGCCTCGGCACCATGATGGCCGTCCGCGCATTGCGCGGCCAGCCCGTCATCAACGAGATCGTGCTGAAGCCGACCGTCATCACCAAGGACAACTATCAGCCGTTCGACGTGACGCTGGAGCAGCGCACCTGCCCGAGCTTCGAGGATGCAGGCAAGCTCAGCGCGAAATAGGATCAGCCATCAGTCGGGAAGCAGGACGGCACGCAGCCGTCCTGCTTCACTTTGCGGAGAGAATTCATGCTGTTTGCGATTCACGCGCTCGACAAGCGGGACGCGCTGCCGGTCCGGCTTGCCAACTACGACGCGCACAAGGCCTATCTCGGCGACAGCGCCCGCCTGCCCGTCACCATCGTGATGTCCGGCCCGCTCGTCTCCGACGATGGTTCGACGATGATCGGAAGCCTGTTCCTGGTCGAGGCTCCCGGCCGCGCCGAGGTCGAAGCGTTCAACCGCGCCGACCCGTTTGCCGCGGCCGGGATCTGGGAGAAGGTGACGATCACCGGGTTCCTGCGGCGCCAGGGTTAATCCGACTGCGTCACGCGGATCTCAGCAGTTGCAGTTTCCGCCGTCACCCGGAATCTGGAAATTGTCAGGTGTGGACGCAAAACAATCGCGAGATCCCGGGTTCAAGGCCCGCGGCCTTGCCCCGGAATGACGGTGGTTGCGACGCAGTAGTACCAGTCACCCCTTCAGCTCGACGCCGGCCAGCGCCTCGCTCAGCTTCGCCAGCGCGGTGTGATCCTGCCCGGGTCCGAGCATCCCCTGCGCGCTGGCGCTGAGCTCGCGGCAGAGGTTGGAGAACGGCGCGGCGACGCCGGCGGCACGCGCGACCTCGAGCGCGATCGACAGGTCCTTCACCATCAGGTCGAGCCCGAAGCCGCTGTTGAATTGGCGCGACAACACGAACTGCTTGAACTTCTTCTGCGTCGAGTTGTTCATGCCGGTCGAGGCGTTGAGCACGTCGGTCATCAGGCCTGGGTCGATGCCGAACTGCTGGCCGATCAGCAGCGCCTCGACGCCGATCAGGAAGCCACCGGCCGAGACGAGGTTGTTGAGCGCCTTCATCGCCTGGCCCGAGCCGAGGCCGCCGATGCGGTGGATCGTGGTGCCCATGGCGCGCAACAGCGGCTCGACGCGGTCGAGCGCGCCCGGCTCGCCGCCGGCCATGATCGCGAGCTCGCCGGTCACGGCGCGCGGCACGCCGCCACTGACCGGCGCATCGAGCATGGTGACGCCGAGCGGGGCGAGATCGGCGGCGATCGCCTGCGTCGCCGCCGGCGCGCCGGAGCTCATGTCGATGACGATGTGATCGCGCGTCAGGCCGGCGCGCAGCGCGCCGACGGCGTCCGCGACATGTTTGCTGGTCGGCAGCATCGTGATGATGACATCCGCCTGCCCCGCCGCGGCCGCGAGGTCGCCGGCCTCGACACCGCCAACCTTGGCGACGAACTCAGCAGCCCGCCCGGGCACGGCGTCATTGACGGCGACCGCAAAGCCGGCGCCGAGCAGGCGCGCGGCCATCGGCCAGCCCATGTTGCCGATGCCGACGAACAGGACCATTTGCGGCGCGCTCATGCGCCGTCCTTCTTGGCGATGGCACCTTCCGCGACCAGCACCTCATGCGCGGCCTTGAACGCCTCGAGGCCCGCGGGAATGCCGCAATAGACGGTCGCGTGCAGCAGGATCTCCTTGATCTCGTCGACCGTGACGCCGTTGGTGAGCGCGCCCTTGACGTGCAGCTTCAGCTCGCTCGGCTTGCTGAGCGCGGTCAGCATCGCGAGATTGATGATGCTGCGGGTGCGGCGATCCAGTCCTGGCCGGGTCCAGGCATAGCCCCAGCACATTTCGGTGGTGATGTGCTGGAAGGCCATCATGAAGTCGTCGGCCTTGGCGAGGCTGCCATCGACATAGGCCGCGCCGAGCACCTCGCGGCGCACCTTCAGGCCCTTCTCGAACAGTTCTTTTTCGTCGCTCATCCACTCGTCTCCTTCTGCAAACCCTGATGTCATCTCGTTGTTTGCGCATGATCTCCGCGCAAACGCCTTCGGCGTTTGTCGCGAGGGAAAACCGGCTTCCACTTTTCCGGACCCTGCTCTGGCGCCTCGCCGCGCGGACTGACAACGACAACGCCGGGCGGCATTGTCAGTGACGTCCGCACGGCGGAATTGATCGGAGATGCGAATCCGCTAGCCGTGCTTGACGATCAGGGTCTTCATCGCGGCAAGCTCGTACAGCGCCTCGAAACCCTTCTCGCGGCCGTGTCCCGATTTCTTCATGCCGCCGAACGGCAGCTCGATGCCGCCGCCGGCGCCGTAGCCATTGACGAACATCTGGCCGACTTTGACCTTGCGCGCGACGCGCATCGCTCGCGAGCCGTCGCCCGACCAGACGCCGGCGACCAGGCCGAAATCGGTGGCGTTGGCGAGCCTGACGGCGTCGGCCTCGTCGTCGAACGGCATCGCCGCCAGCACCGGACCGAACACCTCCTCGCGCGCCAGCTCGGAGTCGCGCGCGACGTGCTGATACAGCGCCGGCGCCACATAGAAGCCCTCGCTCGGCACGCCCTCGGCGATCCTGCCGGACGCCACGCGCCTGGCGCCGCCACTTTCGGCGCGCGCCAGCATGTTTTCGATCCGCGTCTTCTGCACCGCGCTGATGACCGGACCAAGATCGAGATCCATCTCCGGCGTGCCGGCCGTGATCTTCTCGAAGCGGAGCGTGAGGTCGGCCAGGAAGCGGTCCCAGATCGAGCGCTCCACCAGCACGCGCGAGCCGGCCGAGCAGGTCTGGCCGGCGTTCTGCACGATCGCCGCGGCCACCGAGGTCAGCGCGGCATCGAGATCGGCGTCGGCGAACACGATCTGCGGCGACTTGCCGCCGAGTTCGAGCGTGCAGCCGATGTGGTTCCTCGCGGCCGCCGTCTGCACGAGCGTGCCGACCTCCGGGCTGCCGGTGAAGGAGATGAAATCGATGCCGTCATGCGCCGACAGCGCCGCACCCGCCTCCTCGCCAAGACCCGGCACGACATTGATCGCACCGGCCGGGAAGCCGGCTTCCGCCGCGAGCTCGGCAAGACGCAGCGGCACCAGACAGGCCTCCTCGGCCGGCTTGATCACGGTCGCGTTGCCCATCGCCAGCGCCGGCGCGACGGTGCGACCGAACATCTGGCCCGGATAGTTCCAGGGAATGATGTGGCCGGTGACGCCGAGCGGCTCGTACACCGTGGTGACGAAGAAGCCGTCGAGGAACGGGATGGTGTCGCCATGCACCTTGTCGGCGGCGCCGCCGTAATATTCGAAATAGCGCGCGACGGCGACGACGTCCGCCTTGGCCTGCTTCATCGGCTTGCCGGTATCGGCCGCTTCGAGCTTCGCGAGCTCCTCGGCATTGTCCTCGACGAGGCGGCCGAGCTTCGACAACAGGCGCCCGCGGTCCACCGCGGCGAGCCGGCCCCACGGGCCTTCCAGCGCGCGGCGCGCCGCCGCCACGGCAAGATCGATGTCGGCCGCGTCACCGGCGGCAATCGAGGCGATCACCTGTCCGGTCGCCGGCGCCAGCATCGCAATGGTGCGGCCCGACTGCGCGGGCTGCCACTTGTTCTCGATGAAGACGCCCTTGGCGGCAGGCAGTTTGATATTGGCGTTCATGGCAGCTCTCCGACTTCCTTTGCAGCTCGTCCGCGGGTCATATCAGACCTCGGCACGGCGCATCCCCTCGCGGCCGCGCGACAGCCGGTCGGCAATGGAGGCGTGTCACCAGGGCCGGACTGACCGGCCCCTCTCTCCGTTTGCGCTGCAGCGGTCATGATGCCCGATGGATGCGTCCGACGTTTCTGTCAGACAATCCGGGAGCCGTCCAGAACGGGACGTGGGGCGCACGAGAACGTGCGGCGCGCGGCCCTGCGGGGCTCGCGCGCGATCGGCCGCGACATGATCGTCGCAAGGCTCGTCATCTGGCTGACCGCCCGGTCCGCCATGCGGTCGGGAACGCTCGTGGCCGGCGCGCGATTACGCGCCGGTTCTCGCCTTGCTCGCCGCGATCTGGTGCAGCGCCCATCTCGCATTCTTGCGCACGTCGGGATCGAGATCGTCGGCGACCAGCGCGAGGTACGGCTCGCCGTCGGGCGCAGCGATCTCGCCGAGCGCAGCCGCCGCCTCCTTGCGCAGATTGGCCTGCTCGTGGGTGATGCATTGGCCGATCGGCCGCACCGCATGCGGCACCTTCATGCGTCCGAGGCTGCGGATCGCCTTCAGGCGCACCTGCCAGAACTCATCCGCCAGGCAGGCGATCAACGGATCGGCGGCGACTGCACCATTGACGTTGAGCCCGAGCGTCTCGGCCGCCATCTCCCGCACCATCCAGTCGGAATCCTTGAGCGCGCGTGTGATGGTCTCCGCGGCGATCTTCATGTGCGAGAAGGCGAGCGCGCTGACCGCCGCGCGCCGGACATGCGCATCGGGATCACTGATCAGCGCCGTCAGCGCCGGAATCGACTCCTCGAGCTTGAGGAAGCCGATGACGCCGATCGCCTGCACGCGGACCGCGGCATCCGGATCCTGCAGCGCCTCCAGCGCCGGCTTGAGCGTGTCCTTGCGCCGCAGCTCCTTCAGCGCGCGCAACGCGCCCATCCGGACGAAGGCGTGGGCATGCTTCACCAGCGGCAGGATGGCGTCGGCCGAAGCGGGATCCTTGAACTCGGCGAGACTGTCGGCGGCTGCCGATGCAACGATCCGCTCGGGATCGACGAGCAATTGGACCAGCGCCTCCGCCGCCTCCGGCCCGTCGAACTCGCCGAGCGCCATGGCGACCTGCTGGCGCACGCCGGCGTCGGGATCGGCGACCATCTTCGCCAGATGCGCGACCGCGGCGGGATCGCCGGAATGTCCCAACGCGATGATCGCGACCCGCCGCTCCGCCGGATCGGCGGCGCCGAGCCGCTCGTCGGCGTCGTCGAGATCGTCGTAGGATTCGAACGGGCTCGACATGATCACCTCAACAGATAGGGAATGTTGACGGTGACGGCGCCGGTCGGGCAATCCGCCTCGCAGGGCATGCAGTACCAGCATTCATCATAGGCCATGAAGGCCTTGCCGGTCATGTCGCTGATCCGGAGCACATCGAGCGGGCAGACGTCGACGCAGACCGTGCAGCCCTTGTCGGCGATGCATTTGGCGTCGTCAACGACGACCGGGACCGACGTCTGATAGGTCGCAAGAGGCATGTCTCGTTCTCCTTCTGATCGTCAGGCGCTGGCGCGGATGCGCTGCTTGTCGTAGAGGTCCTTCTCATCGTCCGCGATCGGCACGACATAGGGCTGCACCGCCCGCTTCTCGCTGGTCATGCGGCCGTCCAGCTTGCTCAGCAGCGTGTGACAGAACCAGTTCTCGTTGTCCTTCTCCGGAAAATCGGTGCGCCAGTGATAGAGCCCCCAACGGCTCTCCTCGCGGAACAGCGAGGCATGGGCGGCCATGTCCGCGCAATCCATGATCGACTGTACCTCCAGTGCGCGCAGCAGTTCATGCGCGTTGCGTGCGATCATGCGCTCCTGCATGTCCTCGCGGACCTCGGCGAGCCGGCGCATCCCGAGCTCGTACTTCCGCGTCACCTTCGGCGGCTGCAGATAGTCGTTGACCAGGCGCCGCGTCTTGTACTCGATCTGGTTCGGCGGAATGCCATCCTCGCGCTTGGTCGGCGCAAGCACGCGCTCGCGCTCCAGCGCGATCTCGGCGGCATCGATGTCGCCGAAATCATGATTGTCGGCGAACTCCATCGCGTCGAGCCCGGCGAACGAACCGTTGGTGAATGCGCCCAACATATAGTTGTGCGGAACGCTGGCCATGTCGCCGGCCGCATAGAGCCCGGGGACGGTCGTGCGGGCATTGTCGTCGACGAACACGCCCGACGCGCTGTGGCCGGAGCAGAAGCCGATCTCCGAGATGTGCATCTCGATCGATTCCTTGCGGTAGTCGACGCCGCGGCCCTCCTGAAACAGCCCCCGCGTGGGCCGCTCGACCTTGTGCAGGGTGTGCTCGATCTCCTCGATGGTCTTGTCGTGCAGGTGCTTGAGCTGCAGGAACACCGGCCCCTTGCCGGACAGCAGCTCGTTGTAGAATTCCAGCATCATCTGGCCCGACCAATAGTCGCATTCGATGAAGCGGCGATCCTCGTTGTTGGCGGTATAGGCGCCGAAGGGACCGGCGACATAGGCGCAGGCCGGACCGTTGTAGTCCTTGATCAGCGGATTGATCTGGAAGCATTCGAGATTGGCGAGCGCCGCGCCCGCGTGATAGGCCATCGCATAGCCATCGCCGGAATTGGCCGCATTCTCATAGGTGCCGAACATGTAGCCCGAGGTCGGCAGGCCGAGCCGTCCCGCCGCGCCCATGCACAGGATGACGGCCTTGGCCTTGATCACCAGCATTTCGGCGGTGCGGGTGTTGACGCTGACGGCGCCGGCGATGCGGCCATCGCTCGACTTCAAGAGCCGCGTCGCCATGTAGCGGTTGGAGATCAGGATGCGTGCGCGGCGCAGTTGCCGGTACAGCGCCTTCTTGACGGTCTCGCCGTTCGGCATCGGCAGCACGTAGGTGCCGATGTGGTGCACCTTCTTGACGGCATAGTCGCCGTTCTCGTTCTTGAGGAAGCGGATGCCGAAGCTGTCGAGCTCCTCGATGATCCCGTAGCAGCTCTGGGCGTATTTGTAGACCGCCTTCTGATCGACGATGCCGTCATTGGCGATCGTGATCTCCTTGGTGTATTGCTCCGGCGTTGCATAGCCGGGGATGACGGCGTTGTTCAGGCCGTCCATGCCCATCGAGATCGCGCCGGAGCGCTTGACGTTCGCCTTCTCCAGCAGAACGACGTTCGCCTTGGGATTCTTCAACTTGGCCTTCAGGGCAGCCATCGGACCGGCGGTGCCGCCGCCGATCACCAGCACGTCGCAGGACACCTCCGAGAGGCCGTCGACGATCTCATCCATTGCCATTCTAAGCTCCTGCTTGGCCGGGGTCACACCGGTCCGGATCAGACTTGTTCAGCGGGGCACCCGGCGATAGCAATTAGTTGTCGCCTGAGCGCATTTCTTCGCGCCGGCCAGTCAGCGCTCGACGAACGCCTTCTCGACCACGAAATGGCCGGGCGTGCTGTGGTTGCCTTCGACGAAGCCGCGCCCCTCCAGCATGACCTGGAGCTCGGCCAACATCGCCGGGCTGCCGCAGAGCATGATGCGGTCGGTCTCGACATCGAGGTCGGGCCCGCCGATGTCGGCGAACATCTGCCCCGATGCGATCAGGTCGGTGATGCGGCCCCGGTTGCGGAACGGCTCGCGGGTCACCGTGGGATAATGAAGCAGCCGGTTCCGGACCAGCGGTCCAAAGAATTCGTGGCCGCGCAGGCCATCGACGAGCTGCTCGCCATAGGCGAGCTCCGAGACCTGGCGGCAGCCATGGGCCAGCACGATGGTCTCGTAGGTCTCGTAGATGTCGGGATCCTTGACCAGGCTGGCGAACGGCGCCAGCCCGGTGCCGGTCGACAGCAGCAGCAGACGCCTGCCCGGAATCAGGTTGCCCGCGATCAGCGTTCCCGTCGCCTTGCGCCCCACCAGGATGCGATCGCCCTCTTTGATCTTCTGCAGCCGGGAGGTCAGCGGCCCGTCCGCCACCTTGATGCTGAAGAATTCCAGCTCCTCCTCGTGATTGGCGCTCGCCATGCTGTAGGCGCGCATCAGCGGCCGGCCGTCGACCTCGAGCCCGATCATCGCGAACTGGCCGTTCTGGAAGCGGAAGCCGGGATCCCGCGTGGCGGTGAAGCTGAACAGCGAATCGGTCCAGTGCCGGACCGACAACACCGTCTCGGTCTGAAAAGCGCTCATCGTCGTCTCCTGAGGCGCGGGGCGCGCCGTGTGGCGGTTGCTGACGACGATGTCGCGGAAACGGCGCGGTTCGGCAATTTCGAACGCGCCGCGGCGGTGGATTAGTTGCAAAGATTGTTCCGCGGGAAGGCGAGCGCGCGGCAACGAAGCACCTCGCGCTCCACATTCCGTCGAACGAGGCAATTAGTTGCTGGGGGCCCCGGTCCGTCTCCCCTAGCGTGACGACGCCGGCTTCGGCACAACCAGGAGGCGCCATGATTCCAGCCGATACCCTCAACAGCGAAGTCAGTCCCGACCTGGCGTCGTTACGGCTGCGGAATGCCGGCGGCGCTCCCGCGGAGCTGTCCGCCGAACGGCTGCGGCTGTCCTGCATGTGCGCGCATTGCAGGCGGGCCCGCCTCGACGGCCGCTTCCCGGCGCAGTTTCCCGGGATCGGCATCGTCGGGGTCGGAGATCTCGGTTACGGCTTGAACATCGCGTTTTCCGACGGCCACAATCGCGGCATCTATCCGAAATCATACCTTTGGGAACTCGTTGCCGCCTGAGGTGTGTCGCGTGGTGACGGATGGCACGAACATTGCTCCGCTTCTGATCAGTATGATCAATGCGGAGGCAAGACATGTTGCTGCAGGCAGCCAAATCAGCTGCGGACGCCGTGCCCTCTCCCATGACGTCAGCGCGCGCGGTGACCAGTTCGTCGCTCCTGCTCACCGAAAGCCAGCAATCCATCGGCGGCCCGCCGTCGCTGATCGAAAGGCTCAGCCTGCGCGAGCGTGAGCAGGTGCTCAAGCAGGGCCGCCGCAAGGTGCTGAACCGCGGCCAGACGCTGTTCAGCCAGGGCGCCAGGCACGACGGCATCTTCCTGGTCGAGAGCGGCCGCATCCGCGTGTTCTATACGTCGCCGCAGGGGCGCGAGATCACGCTGGCCTATTGGCATGTCGGCAATTTCGTCGGCGGTCCCGAGGTGTTCGACACCGGCGTGCATCAATGGTCCGGCATCGCCGCCAGCAACGCCAGCGTGATCCAGCTTCCCGGCAAGGAGCTGCGAACGCTGGTGGCGGAGATCCCCAATCTCGCGATCGGACTGATCGAGGGGTTGAGCTTCAAGGGAAAATGCTACTCCGCCCTGGCGCAGATGCTGGGGACGCGTTCGATCACCGAGCGGCTCGCTCATCTGCTGCTGCATCTCGTCGATCTCTATGGCGTGGACGATCCCGACGGCAAGGTCATTGCCGCGGCCTTCACCCATGCCGACATCGCCCACATGGTCGGGGCGACGCGGCAGTGGGTGACGATCAGCCTCAAGCGGATGCAGGAAAAGAATATCGTCCGCACCAGGCGTTCGCAGATCGTGGTCTGCCGGCCCGACGTCCTGGACGAGATGCGCGGCCAGGCCGCGGATTAGCCGGCCTGCTCATGCAAGCGGCTGTCATGAGCGAAATTGCCCAAGGAGTACGCAACCGGATTTTGACGGCAACTAATCCACCCGCTGCCGAACTCCGGATTTGCGCTCGTGGACGCGGCCTTCATCATGGCGCCATCAGCCATCCAACCGAACGGGGATGAGAATGGTCCGCTGCCGTCACGCGCTCTTGCTATCCGTCACCTGTCTGTCCCTGATCGCGGCGCAGCCCGTCGCAGCAGAGACAGTCACGATCGGCATAGGCACCCAGGACACCACGACCAACACGGTGACGGCCGGCACCATCGTGCGGCAGCTTCACCTGCTGGAGAAGTATCTGCCCAAGGACGGCAAATACGCCAACATCAAGTTCGAGATCGAATGGCAGAACTTCACCTCCGGTCCGCCCGTCACCAACGGGATGATGGCGAACAAGCTGCAGTTCGGCATGATGGGCGACTACCCGCTGATCGTGAACGGCTTCACCTTCGAGAACAATCCCGAGAGCAAGAGCCGGCTGATCGCCGTCGCCGCCTACAGCCTCGCCGGCTCCGGCAACGGCATCGTCGTTCACAAGGACTCGCCCTACTACGAACTCTCCGACCTCAAGGGCAAGCTGGTCAGCGTGCCGTTCGGCTCGGCCGCACACGGCATGGTGCTGAAGGCGCTTCAGGACGGCGGCTATCCGGCGGATTTCTTCCAGCTGGTGAGCCAGACGCCGGAGGTCGGCTCGACCAACCTGCAGGAAAAGAAGATCGACGCGCACGCCGATTTCGTGCCGTTCGCGGAACTGCTGCCGTTCCGCGGCTTTGCGCGCAAGATCTTCGACGGCGTCCAGACCAACCTGCCGACATTCCATGGCGTCGTCGTCCGCACCGACTTCGCGGAAAAATATCCCGAGGTCGTCATCGCCTATGTCAAGGCGGTGATCGCCGCCAACCAGTGGCTGCGCCAGGATCCGAAAGCGGCGGCCGAAAAGATCCAGGAATGGACCGGGATCAACAAGGAGGTCGTCTACATCTTCCTCGGCCCCGGCGGCAACATGACCACGGATCCGACGATCAAGCCGGCGCTGGTGGATGCCGCCGCAACCGACGTCAAGGTGTTGCAGAGCCTCGGCCGCATGAAAGAGTTCGATCCGAAGACATGGGTCGACGACAGCTACATCCGCAAGGCCTATGCCGAGCTGAAGCTGGACTACGACAAGGATCTCGCAAGCACCGCGAACTACGAAATCTCCGGCGAGGACAAGTTCTGCAACAGGCCGATCACCGAGCCGCGCAAGGCCGGCGAGGTCTGGGTCGACGGCGAGGGCATCATAGCCTTCAGCAGCGCGACCTGCACGCTCGGCGCCTATGCCGACTACAAGGCCAAGGGCAAGAAGATCAACGTCGCCTACGTCTTCGACACCGGGCGCGGCATCAAGCTGTTCGCCGACCAGGCGTTCTTCGCCGCGGCCAATGGCGAGATCGCGCCGTTCCTGCTGAAGAAGGATGCCGAGGCCTATGCCGCCAAGATCGGCGGCAAGGTGATGGGACTTGATGACGCCGTGAAGCTGGCGGTCGCGGGAGGCAAGACTTGAGCAGCCCCGCTTTGATGACGTCCCCCGACCAGGCCGCGGTGACCGCCGCGCCTGGCACCGCGATCCCGCCGAGCCGTCCGGACGTCTCCGCCCGCGCGGCACGCTGGTTCCGGCTGAACCAGGACAGGCTGCAGTCGGTGCTGATCGGCACCGCGTCGCTGATCCTGTTCCTGATCGGCTGGCACCTGCTGACGACCTACCGCGTCGTCTTCTTCGTGAAGTTCACCAACGTGCCGGCGCCGCTGGCCGTCTATGCGAGCTTCACCAAGGCGATCCACGATCCGAAATTCCTGATGCACATCCTGCTCAGTTGCCGCCGGATCTTCATCGGGTTCTCGCTGGCCGCACTGGTCGGCGTGCCGCTAGGCCTGATCATGGGCCGCTTCAGGCTGGTGCACGAGATCGTGTTTCCGGTCGCCGAGGTGCTGCGTCCGATCCCGGCGATCGCCTGGGTCCCGATGGCGATCATGCTGTGGCCGACCAACGAGCAGAGCATCGTCTTCATCACCTTTCTCGGCTCGTTCTTTCCGATCCTGGTCAACACGCTGCACGGCATGACACTGGTCGACCCCGTGCTGGTGCGGGCCGCCAAGTGCCTCGGCGCGCGGGAGACCGCGATCTTCCGCGAGGTCTATTTCCCGGCGTCGCTGCCGCACATCTTTACCGGCCTCACCGTCGGCATGGGCGTCGCATGGGTGTCGCTGATCGCGGCCGAGATGATCTCGGGGCAGTTCGGCATCGGCTACTTCACCTGGGAAGCCTATTCGCTGGTCCAGTATGCCGACATCGCGCTCGGGATGATCGCGATCGGCGTGCTCGGGCTCGGCTCGAGCCTCGTGATCCGCGCAGCCGGACAGTTGGTGATGCCCTGGAGGTCGCGATGAGCCAAGCCGCAGCGGATACGAGACAGGGCCATATCGAGGTCTGCAACTTCGCCCTGAGCTACGAGACCATCGACGGCGCCGTCGAGGCCGTCACCGACACCCAGATCCACGTCGAGCCCGGTGAGTTCGTCTCGATCGTCGGACCGTCGGGTTGCGGCAAGTCGACACTGCTCAACGCCGTCGCGGGTTTCCTCAAGCCCACCAGCGGCGTCGTCACGGTCGACGGCCATGCCGTGACGGGTCCGAGCGCCGAGCGCGGCATGGTGTTCCAGCAATATTCGCTGTTTCCCTGGAAGACGGTGCGCGAGAACGTCGAGTTCGGGCTGAAGATGCGCGGCATGCCGAAGTTCGAGCGCGCACGCGCGGCGCGCACTCTGCTCGGGCTCGCCGGCCTCGAGGCGTTCGAGAACCATTATCCCGAGCGCCTCTCCGGCGGCATGAAGCAGCGCGTCGGCATCGTGCGCGCGCTCGCCACCGGTCCCAAGGTGCTGCTGCTCGACGAGCCGTTCGGCGCGCTCGACGCGCAGACCCGCATCATCATGCAGCAGATCCTCACCAACATGTGGCAGCGGCTGAAGATCTCGGTGCTGTTCGTCACCCACGACATCGACGAGGCGATCTTCCTGTCCGACCGCGTCTACTGCATGACCGCGCGCCCGGGCTCGATCAAGGCCGAAATCCAGATCCCGCTCGAGCGCCCGCGCCAGCAAGCGATGATGATGTCGTCGGAATTCCTGGCGCTGCGGCGCGGGCTGATGTCGCTGATCCGCGAGGAAAGCCTGAAGGCGATGGGCGGCGAGATCACCGATCTCGGCATGCAGGGACTCAGCATCGAGCTGCAGGGCCAGTCGATCGCCGAAATCCTCTGAGGCGCTCGACCCGCGACGTCCGCTCCAGCTACGCCCGAAAGCGCCCGATGGTCGCACCCGGGCGGCGCATCAGTGCTGGCGTCCCTGCCGGTCCTGACGCAGAATGCCGGAAAGCCAAACAAGGACATCGCAGGGGGAGTGCCCGGATCCGTCAGCATCGACATCGGGCGCGAGTTGCTCGCAGGCGCACACGAAGGGGTCCAGGCGAACGCGCACCGGCTGTGCATCGCACGGCACGGACGACGTTCGAGATCCTGCCAGTGTCGCCGTCGGGCGCGGCTGCTCTCCAGGCGCAACTGAGAGGAAGCCAATGCAGGGCACCATCTTTCCAAGCCTCAAGGATCGGGCCGTCCTCGTGACCGGCGGCGGCTCCGGCATCGGGGAAGCGATCGTGCGCAATTTCCTCGGCCAAGGCGCGCGTGTCGGATTCATCGACATCGATCTGGAGGCGTCGCAGCAGCTGCTGGCGAGCCTGCCTGCGGAGGCCAAGGTGCACTTCGAGCATGCCGACCTTCGCGACATCGGTGCGCTGAGGGCCGCGGTCGACGGCGCCCGTGCGGCGCTGGGGCCGATCACCATTCTGGTGAACAACGCCGCGCGTGATGACCGCCACGCGATCGAGGACGTCACGCCGGACTATTGGGACGAGCGCATCGCCGTGAACCTCAAACATCAGTTCTTCGCGGCCCAGGCGGTCGCGCCGGACATGATCCAGGCCGGAGGCGGCGCGATCGTCAATCTCGGTTCGGTGAGCTGGGTGCTCGGCCAGGGCAACATGCCCTGCTACACCACGGCGAAGTCGGCGATCCAGGGACTGACCCGCGCCCTCGCCCGCGATCTCGGACCCAATAACGTGCGGGTCAATTCCATTCTTCCGGGCTGGATCATGACCGAGCGGCAGCAGAGACTCTGGCTGACGCCCGAGGGCGAGGCCGAGCTCATGCGCCGCCAATGCCTCAAGCGCAAGCTCATGCCGGACGACATCGCCCGCGTGGTGCTGTTCTTCGCCGCCGACGACAGCGGCGCCTGCACCAACCAGAACTACATCGTCGACGGCGGCTGGGCCTGAGGCTCGACCATCATCACGAAGCCACGAGGTGCGGTCCGGTGCTGCCGCGTGCGACGATCTCGAAGCCGAGGTCGATCCGCCGCGTTCTCGGCCGCTTGCCGGTGGCGATCACCTGAAGCACCAGTTCGGACGCCACGCGCCCCATGTCGGCGCGCGGCGTCAGCACGGTCGACAGCGGCGGATTGGAGGCCGCCGCGAATTCCAGGTCGTTGAAGCCGATCAGCGAGATCCGGCGCGGGACCTCCAGCCCCGCCTGCTGGCAGGCGAATAGCGCACCAAGCGCGATGTTGTCATCGCAGCAGAAGATCGCATCGGGAGCTTCGCTCGCGAGCATCTCCTCGGTCAGCTTACGCCCCAGCGAGATCGTCGCCTGCGCCGGCAGCCAGGCCACCAGCGACGTGCCGTCCAGCCCCGCTTCGGCCAGCGCCGCACGATACCCCTCGAGCCGGGCGCGGGCCCGGTCGTCGCGCTGTCCCGAGAGATAGGCGATCCGCCGATGTCCCAGCTCGATCAGGAAGCGGGTCGCGGCGTAGCCGCCCTGGCGCTGCGAAAGTCCGACATTCAGATCGATCGGATCGTCGGTCAGCTCGAACGTCTGCACCACCGGAATCCGCGAACGTTCGAGAACGCGCCGCGCGGCCCGCGTCTGGTTCACTCCGACCAGGATCAGCGCCTCGATGTTCTGGCCCAGCAAGGTCCTGATCGCGCCCTCTTCCTCCTCCGCCGAGTAGCGGCTGCTGACGACGACGGGGCGAAAGCCGAGCGGCAGCAGGGTGTCGTAGATCGCCTGCAGGTAGTCCGCGAAGATGCCGTTGGAGAGCGACGACACGACGATGCCGATCGAATGCGTGCGGGTCGAGGCGAGCCGGCTCGCCGCGTAGTTCGGCACATAGGCCAGCCTGTCGACCGCGGCATCGATCCGCTTGCGCAACTCCGGCGACACCATATCGGGCCGCCGCAGCGCCCGCGACACAGTGACAGCGCTGACATTGGCGATGCGCGCGACGTCCTCCAGCGTGGTGCGACGCTTCTGAGACATGATCCTTGCAACATTGATTCACGCGGATTTGTCCGAACCATATTCATGACATGCGGCCGGCCGCTTGGCAAAAGCCGCGCGACGGTAATTGACAGCGCTGTCATTGATCAGTAACGCTTGGCGGGTCGAGACGACGAGCAATGCTCGCACAACCTCCGGAAACAAAGAGGCGTCTCGCACATGCGTCATTGATTTGGCGCCACAACAACAGGGGAGGTCACGAATGTCGTCCAAGTCGATGAGGGCGCGATGCCTTGCCACTTGTGCATCGCTGGTGTTGGTCACGGCGTTTGCCGGCAAGGCGCTGGCGGAGCCGGAGATGGTCAAGGGACCGGCGACCGAGCCTGAATGCATGGTGCCGTGGACCACGGACACCAAGTTCTTCAAGTTTCCGGCCAAGAAGGGCCCGTACCGCATCGCACTGGCGAACGGCTACATCGCCAATACCTGGCGCATCCAGATGATCCAGACCGCGAAGGCCTATGCGGCGCAGCCGGAGGTCAAGGCCAAGCTGAAGGAATTCAAGGTCGTCTCGACCGGCGAGGACGTACCGGCCCAGATATCGGCAATCAACAACTTCATCGATTCCGGCTATGACGCCATCGTCGTCAACGCGCAGAACCCGACCGCGTTCGGGCCGGTGATCAAGCGCGCCAAGCAGGCCGGCGTGATCCTCGTCGCCTTCGACAACATCCTCGCGACGGAAGATGCGATCAACGTCAATGTCGACCAGAAGGGTCTCGGCGAACTCTGGGCGAAGTGGCTGGTCAAGAACGTGCCCGGCGGCGGCAAGGTGCTCGAGGTGCGCGGCGTCGCCGGCACCTCGGTCGACACCGATCGGCACAACGGCTTCCACTCCGTTCTCGATGCCTCCGGCAAGAAGTGGCAGGTCACCGAGGTCGTCGGCAAATGGGACGACGGCGTCGCCCAGAAGGCCACGGCGGATGCGATCGCGACCAATGGCCCGTTCGATGCGATTTCCGGCCAGGGCGGCGACACCGGCATCGTGCAGGCCATGCTCGACGCCAAGCACAAGATGGTGCCGTTCGGCGGCGAGACCGAAAACGGCTTCCGCAAGTTCTGCGCCGCCAAGGCGTCCGAAGGCCTGAAATGCTCTTCCGCCGGTACCGGACCTGCGCAGGTCGCGGTCGCGATCAAGGTCGCGCTCGCCGCGTTGGAAGGCAAGGTGGTGCCGCAATCGGTCAAGCTGCCGCTCGCCGTCGTCGAAGATCCGAACTTCAAGAAGGATCAGGACTACTTCCCGGCCCAGTCCGACAACTTCTTCGTCGGCAACTCCTTCCCGACCTGCGGCATCAACTTCACGGCGCAGGAGATCATGGGTCAGTCGAAGGAAAATCAATAGGCCGGTGTGATCGCTGGTCCGCGAGTTCTCTCGCGGCCAGCCCGTCCCTATTGCCCAAACGACTGAGGGAGCAAGCATGATCGCGGCCGAGCCGCTGTTTCGCGCCGAAGGACTGTCCAAGCGCTACGGCGGCGTGATCGCTCTCGACGGTGCGGACCTGGAGGTCCATCCCGGCCGCATCCACGCCATTCTCGGCGAGAACGGCGCCGGCAAGTCGACGCTGATCAAGCTGATGGTCGGCGTGGTCGCGCCGGACGAAGGCCGGATGACGCTTGAAGGACGCGCGGTCGCCTTCAGCGGTCCCTCCGCCGCGAACGATGCCGGCGTCGTCTGCATCTTCCAGGAGCTGTCGCTGATCCCCGACCTGTCGGTCGCCGACAACATCATGATCTCGCATCCGCCGACGCGGTTCGGCATGATCGACCGGCGCGCCCAGCGCCGACTTGCCGAGGAGGCGCTGCACCGCGCCGGCGCCAGCGACATTCATCCGCGCGCGCTGGTGAAGGACCTGCCGCTGTCGCGCCGCCAGATGGTCGAGATCGCGAAAGCGCTGTCGCGGCAGCCCAAGATCCTGATCCTCGACGAGGCAACCTCGGCGCTGACCGCATCCGACGTGACCAAGGTGTTCAAGGTGCTGAAGCGCCTGCGCAGCGAGGGGCTGGCGCTGCTCTACATCTCCCATCGCATGCACGAGATCGCGGAACTCGCCGACGATTGCAGCGTGTTCCGCAACGGCCGCCGCATCTCGACCTTCCCGGCCGGCACCAAGACGGATGCCGAAGTGATCGAGCTGATGATCGGCCGCGAGTACAAGCATGCCTTCCCGGAAAAGCCGCCGCGCAAGACCGATGGGCGGCCGCCCGCGCTGCAATGCAGGAGCATCAGTTGGGGCGACCGGCTGAAGGACATCTCGTTCTCGCTGCAGGCCGGCGAGATCATCGGTCTCGGCGGGCTCGACGGCCAGGGCCAGCGCGAGCTGCTGCTGGCGCTGTTCGGCGTGCTGCGCGACTGTCGCGGCGACATTCTGATCGACGGCAACAAGGTGACGATCGACAGCCCCGTCACCGCCAAGTCGGAGCGCATCGGCCTCGCGCTCATTCCGGAGGACCGCAAGACCGAAGGACTGATGCTGCCGATGTCGGTGCGCGACAATCTCTCGGCCGCCGCCTTCGACCGGTTCGCGACATTCGGCATCATCGACCGGCAGCGGCAATCGATGCTGATCGAGGAGATGATCCGCCTGATCGAGATCAAGACCGCCTCCCCCGATCTCGCTGTCAGCGCGCTCTCCGGCGGCAACCAGCAGAAGGTCGTGATCGCGAAATGGCTGATGAACAAGCCGCGCATCATCCTGCTCAATGATCCGACGCGCGGCATCGATGTCGGCACCAAGCAGGAGATCTACCGGCTGCTGCGCCGGCTTGCCGACGAGGGCGCCGCGATCCTGCTCTATTCGACCGACTATGACGAGCTGATCGGCTGCTGCGACCGCGTGCTGGTGATGTACGATGGCGCGATCAGGCGCGAGCTCGCGGGCGCCGAGATCACCGAGCGCGCGCTGGTCAGCAGTGCGCTCAATGTCGACGAAGGCGAGCGAGCGGAAGCGAGTCTGGCATGACCGAGTGGCGGTACTGGCTCTCCGAACAGCGCGGCACCCTGCTCGCGATCGGGATCTTCGTCGCGATGTTCCTGCTCTATGCGACCAATCATCCGGCCGGCTTCAGCGCCAACATGGTGCAGACCGCGGCCAACAAGGCGACGCTGCTGGCCTTTGTCGCGATGGCGCAGGCGATCGTGGTGATCACCGCCGGCATCGATCTGTCCGTCGGCATGATCCTGACCCTGACCAACTGCCTCGCATCCTGGATCGTGGTCGGCACCGCCACCGAGACCGCGCTCGGCGTGGCCGGCGTGCTCGGCACCGGCATCGTCTGCGGCATGATCAACGGCGCGATCGTGATCTTCGGGCGCCTGCAGCCGATCGTGACGACGATCGCCACCGGGGCGATGTACTACGGCATCGCGCTGTTCCTGCGGCCCAATCCCGGCGGATCCGTCAACGAGACGCTGGCGGATGCCTTGACGGGAAGATTGTTCGGCGTGCTGCCCACGAGCCTCGTGGCACTGGCTGCGGCGGCGCTGCTGATCTGGGTACCCTATAGCCGCTCGGTCATCGGCCGCGCCGCGTTCGCGACCGGCTCCTCCGAGGTCGCAGCCTACATGTCCGGCGCGCCGATCCGCGCGGCCAAGTTTGTCGCCTACACCTTGGCTGGCCTATTGTCGGCGATCGGCGGCCTGTTCCTGACGTTCTTCTCCTACACGGGCGAAGCCGCCTATGCGAGTGGCAATGCCTACACGCTGTTCTCGATCGCGGCCGTGGTGCTCGGCGGCGTATCGCTGATGGGCGGACGCGGCAGCGCGATCGGGGCGATCTTCGGCGCGCTCGCCTTCCGCACCATCGGCGATCTGCTGTTCGTGTTCGATTTCGATCCGCTGTGGCAGCCGCTGTTCCAGGGTCTCGTGCTGATGCTCGCGGTCTCGATCGGCGCGTTCGGTCTGGTGCGGGTGCGCAATCGGCTGGAGTGGTTCGGATGAGCGACGCAACGGCACCACGACCGACCCATCGCGGGATCGCCATGCTGCGTCGGATCGATCCGGCGGTGGCGGCCTCGTTCGGCTGCATCCTGCTGCTGCTGCTGGTGGGCAGCCTCTATTCGCGCAGCTTCCTGTCGCCGGATTATCTGCTGCAGCAGTTGAAGGTCGCGAGCTTCCTGGGCGTGATCGCCACCGGCATGATGCTGGTGATCCTGCTCGGCCAGATCGATCTCTCGGTACCCTGGGTTGTCACGACGGGCGCGATGATGGCCTGCGCGGCGGCCGCCCATGGCACGACCGGCGCCATCATCGCGATTCCCTGCGGCATTCTCTGCGGAGCCGCCATCGGTCTCCTGAACGGCATCGGCGTCGCCTATCTGCGCATTCCCTCGATGATCATCACCCTGGCGACCAACGCGGTCGCGCAAGGGCTGATGGTCGCCTACACCGGAGGCTTCGCGCCGCAGGATTCCGCCTCCAAGGCGATGCGCTATCTCGCCACCGGCAATATCGTGCCCGGCCTTCCCAACGCGGTGCTGGTGTGGGCGATCATCGGCGGCGCCGCGATCTGGCTGCTGTCGCGGACCACGTTCGGCCGCGCCATCTATGCCATCGGCAATCGCGAGCGCGCGGCCTATCTCTCAGGGATCGATACACGCCGCATCACCATGCTGGCGTTCGCGCTGTCCGGCGCCCTCTCCGCCTGCGGCGGCGTTCTGCTCGCGGGCTACGCCTCGAAGGCGGCGCAGTCGATGGGCGACGCTTATCTGCTGCCCTCGATCGCGGCCGTCGTGCTCGGCGGCACGCACATCCTCGGCGGCCGCGGCAGCTATCTCGGCACCGTCGCCGGCGTCGTGCTGATCACCCTGCTGCAATCCATTCTGTCGGTGATGCAGATCAGCGAGGCCGGTCGCCAACTGATCTACGGCGCGGTGATCATCCTGATGCTCCTGATCTACGGCCGCCAGAAGCTGTGATGCATGCGACGTCGCGACGGACTTTGCTGACGGCGACCACCTCTCGCGCAAGCCCGCGAGCGATCGGCCGCTGACCCCACAGCACCACCACAAGTAGCTCGCCCGCAACGACTGGCGAAGCCCTTCAAACCAAAGCTGCCTCGGATTCGCTCTCGGTCTCTTCTCACCGATTCACCCGCTTTCTATGGGCGCGAAGGCGGCCTCATCGCCGAATGTGCTTTCCTGTCCGGCACAACCGAAACAGGGTTCCAGGCTACGCTTGATTAAGCATCGTTGCACGGTATCTGCGTATTTTACCCGCCGAGGTTGATTTATTGGCCCGACCGGCCGTAACAAGACACCGACGGGAAACAAATCGAAATCCATTTGAAATGTGAGAGCGGACGACAATGTCGGACACCGCAGCCGGTGGTCTATTGCCTGATCTCAGCCGCCGCTGGCTCCCCTGGACAAAGAGCGTCTTGCAACGGGCGCATGACAGCGAGGATGCCGCGACGGCCTGGGCCGTGTTCCGGTTCAACTGGGCTGTCATGACAGCTCTTTGGGTGCTGTTCGGACTGTGCCTGATCTTCACGGATTTTCGCATCGAACCCGTCGGCTACATCATCGTGCTATCGACATCGGCCATCTATGGTGTCATCGGCTACGCCAACGCACGGTCGGCGCGGCGTGCCAAACCCTGGATGTTCTCATTCCTGACGGGAATGGCCCAGACCACACTGGCATCCACCGTGCTGGCATCACTGTCCTACATTGCGACGGCCGCCAACCTGCCGCTTCAGGACGCCAACCTGCTCGCCCTCGATCGCGCCCTTGGCTTCGACTTTCGCGACTACTTGTCGTTCGTCAATGACCGCCCCTGGGCCGTCCTGAGCCTCGCGTTCGGCTATCGATCCATTTCCTGGACGATCTGCATCATCGTCGTGGCCCTTCCCTTGCTGGGCCACTATCGCCGGTTCGCGGAGTTCAACCTCGCGATCAGCCTGACGCTGGCGCTGACCTGCATCATCACCTTGTTTGTCCCTGCACTCGGCGTGTATCACGCGTTGGAGCTGCCGCCGTCCGCCTACGCAAACCTCATCCCGCAGGCCTATTTCGACACGGCGCGCGAGGTGCCCCTGGTTCGCGATGGGACGCTGCGCCTGTTGGATACCAGCCATCTCGCGGGGATCGTGACCTTCCCGAGCTTTCACGCGGCAGCCGCGGTCCTCGACGGCTGGGCATTGTGGTCATTGCGCTGGTTGCGACCGTTCAATGTCCTGATCCACGGCGCGATGCTGCTCTCGACCCCGATCGGCGGCGGACATTTCCTCGTCGACATGATCGCCGGCATCGCGATCGCGACGGCGTCGATCTGCATCGCGCGCCTCGTTGCCCTGAGGCTACGCGAACGCCACGCCGCGTTTCCGCACCGCATGCTGCGACATCCATTGCCTCAGACCTGAAGGATTTGGACAAGGCGGGTGTCTGTGGCAGATCTGCCCGAGCTGCATCGGCGAAAATGTGCCGGCGGCTCCTGCGCCCTCACACTTCGAGCCACTCCTGCCGGACCGCGGTGTTGGCCTTGAGCTGATCCGGTGTCCCTTCGAACACGACGCGACCGTGGCCCATGACGTAGACGCGTTTCGAAATGCGCATCGCGATCGAGAGCTTCTGCTCGACGAGCAGGATCGCGACGCCCGCCGCTGCGATCCGGGCAATCAGATCGCCGACCTGCTGCACGATCAGCGGCGCCAGACCTTCGGTGGGCTCGTCGATCATGATCAGGTCGGGGTCGCCCATCAGCGTGCGGCAGGTGGTCAGCATCTGCTTCTCGCCGCCCGACAGCACACCCGCAGGCGTATCGGCGCGCGCGGCGAGATTGGGAAACATGTCGAGCATGTCCTGAAGGCGCCACTTCCCCGGCCGCCGCGTGTCCTTGATGCCGAGCACGAGGTTTTGCCGAACGGTGAGGCTCGGGAAGATGTCACGGTGTTCGGGCACATAGCCGAGGCCAAGGCGCGCGATCTTGTAGCTCGGCAAGCCGGCAATGTCCCGGCCCTTGAAGCGGATCGTCCCCTGCGGACTGACCTCGCCCATGATCGCCTTCACGGTGGTCGAGCGGCCGACGCCGTTGCGGCCGAGCAGGCTCACCACTTCGCCGGCGGCGACGTCGAGGTCGACGCCCTGCAGAATATGGCTCTTGCCATAGTAAGCGTGGAGGTTCCTGACCTCGAGCATCAGTGGGCCTCCTCGCCGAGATAGGCTTCCCTCACCTTCGGGTCGCGACGGATCTCCTCCGGCGTGCCCGACGCGATGATGTGGCCATAGACCAGCACCGAGATGCGATCGGCGAGACCGAATACCACGCTCATGTCGTGCTCGACGATCACCAGCGTCCGCCCCTCGGTGAGCCGCCGGATCAACGAGACGGCGCGCTCGGTTTCCGCGTGGCTCATTCCGGCGGTCGGCTCGTCGAGCATGACGACCGTCGCACCGCTCGCGATGGTGACGCCGATCTCCAGCTCGCGCTGCTCGGCATAGGTCAACAACCCCGCGGGAATGTCACGCCGATGCGTGAGATGGATGTCATCGAGGATCTGGGCGGTCCGCTCGCGCACCTCCGGCAGGCTGTCGACGTTCTTCCAGAACGCGTAGCGATGTCCGGTCGCCCACAGCACGGCGCATCGGACGTTCTCCCACACGGTCATGCGGGCGAATACGTTGGTGACCTGGAACGAGCGCGACAGGCCGCGCCGATTGATCTCGAACGGCCGCAGGCCGGAGATGAGCGTGCCGTTCAGCCTCACCTCGCCGGAGGTCGGCCTGATGTGTCCGCTGATCAGGTTGAACGTCGTGGACTTGCCGGCGCCGTTCGGGCCGATGATGGCGTGGCGCTCGCCCTTGGTGACGCTGAGATTGAGGTCGCGGATGACGCCGACATTGCCGAAGCGCTTTTCGACGGCGCGAACTTCGATCGCTGCGGTCATGCCAGATACCCCCGATCACGCGCCACGGTGGCGGCCCTGTCCCAGGCTCCGGCGATCCGCTGCCACGTCGACCGCGCGACAAAGAAGCCGGCGACCACCAGAATCGCGGCGACGCCCCATGTCGCCGGCGATTGCGGATTGAAGGCCACGCCGAACAGGTTGATGGCGTCACCACCCGAATAGCGCGCGACCGTCTCGATGGTCAGGATGACGCCGTAGGCGAGCGCCCCGGTCGGCACGATGGCAACGAGATAGGACGGGATCACCATTCCGAGCGTTCCGGCACGGACCAGCGGCCGGTGCATCATCAGCAGACCGGCAATGCCACCGGGTGAGAACATGACGATGCCGATGAAGATGATGCCAAAGTAGAGCTGCCATACGCTGGTGAGGCTCGTCAGCCCGAGCTGGAGATAGGTCACCAGGATCGCGCCGAGGATCGGACCGAAGAAGTAGGCCGTCCCGCCGATGAAGGTCGCGAACAGCACCAGGCCCGACTGGATTGCACCGAGATAGGCGGAATTCGCGATCTCGAAGCTGATCGCCGCGAGGCCGCCCGCGACGCCGGCGAAGAATCCGGCAAAACAATAGGCGAGATAGCGGACGACGTGCGGGTCGTAGCCGATGAACTGGACCCGTTCGGGATTGTCGCGCACCGCATTGCTGATCCGCCCCAGGGGCGTCCGGGTCAGCGCATACATCGCGATTGCCGACAGCACCAGCCAGAACGCGATCAGGTAATAGACCTGCAGCTGCGGCCCGAAGGTCCAGCCGAACATGCGCGGCAGAGCGGTGCGGTCCGTGGTGATGCCGGCTTCGCCGCCAAACACCGAGCGCAGGATCAGCGACGACGACGCCACGAGCTCGCCGATGCCGAGCGAGATCATCGCGAACACCGTGCCGGCGCGCTTGGTCATGACCCAGCCGAGGATGATCGCGAAGGCGAGCCCGCCCAGCCCGCCGAACAGCGGAATGAAGGGCAGCGGAATCGGCCAGCCATGCGCCACCACCGCATTCATCATGTGACAGGCCGCGAAGCCGCCCAGGCCGTAGTGAACCGCATGACCGAACGACAGCAATCCGGTCTGACCGAGGAGGATGTTGTAGGAGAGCGCGAAGACGATCGCGATCCCGATGAGGCTGAACGAGGTCAGCGATCCGCCCGAATTGAAGAGCAGCGGCAGCACGATCAGCGCCGCCACGCCGATCACCCAGACGGCATAGAAGCGGAGACGGGATCCGGCGGGCTTTGCCGCGAGATGAGACGCGGAGGTCACTGCTGCGGTCATGATTCGCGAGTCCCCATCAGGCCCACGGGGCGCACGATCAGGACGAGCACCAGCAGCAGGTAGGGAACGATCGGCGCGACCTGCGCGATCGTCACGTTCCAGATGTCGGTGAGCACTGATGGCCCGGCGGATGGATCGAGCGGGCCGAAGGCGCTTGCCAGCGAGCCGTTCAGCGCGACGGCGAAGGTCTGCACCAGGCCGATCACCAGCGAAGCGATGAAGGCGCCCGGCAGCGAGCCCAGGCCGCCGAACACGATCACCACGAACAGGATCGGCCCGAGCGCCGCGGCCATGTCGGATTGCGTCACCAAAGCGGGACCGGCGATGACGCCGGCGAGACCGGCCAGCGCGCTACCGACCCCGAACACCACCATGAACACGCGTCCGACGTTGTGGCCGAGATGGCCCACCATGTGGGGATGGGTCAGCGCCGCCTGAACGATCAGGCCGACCCTGGTGCGCTTGAGCACGATCAGCAGCGCCACGAAGATCGTCACCGACACCGCCAGCATGAACAGCTTGTAGGCCGGATAGTTGGTCGAGAAGATCGTGAACGCGGGAAAGTCCAGCAGCGCCGGGACGCGATAGTCGAGCGGCGTCTTGCCCCAGATCATCGAGACGACTTCCTCGATCGCGAATGCAAGGCCGAAGGTCAGCAGCAGCTCGGCGACGTGGCCATGCTTGTGCGTGTTGCGGAGCCCGTAGCGCTCGACGGCCATGCCGATGGCCCCGACGAGGAGCGGCGCCAGCAGCAGGGCCGGCCAGAAGCCGACCCATTTCGTGAGCTGGAAGCCAAAGAAGGCGCCGAGCATGTAGAAGCTGGCGTGAGCAAAATTGAGCACCCCCATCATGCTGAAGATGACGGTCAGCCCGCTCGACAGCAGGAACAGCAGCATGCCGAACAGCACGCCGTTGAGGGTGGAGATGACGATGAGTTCAAGCACGGTGCACCCGCGAATGTCCGGGGCCTCGATACCCCGCCGCTCATTCCCTAACAGATCGACGCAGGGCCGACGCCGCTTCCCGCACGGTGAGGACGTGCGGGAAGCCAGCGCGGATCGGTTACGGCCGCGCCATCTTGCACGTCGTCGACACCATGGCTTGGGGCGTATCGACCCTGGAGACCAGGTGCCATCCCCAGCCGGTGTTCTCCTCGTCGAACGGCTCGTTCGCCGCGAGCTTGCCGAAGGACGAGACGTAGATCGGCTGCAAGAACTGGTGATCATCCTTGCGCATGAAGCCGGTGCCGCCATCCAGCACCTCGAGCTTGAGGTCCTCGAGCGCGGCCGCGACCTTCACCGGATCGATGGAGTTGGCCTTCTCGGCCGCCGCCTTGAACATGCGCATCTCGTTGACCGCCCGCGGATACCACAGCGACATGTTGACCTTGGCGCGGAACGCCTTCTCGTAGTCCATCGCAGCCTGGTGGCCCGAATTGGCGAAGCCTTCGGTCAGCTGGAAGACCTGATGATCCAGGCCGGTCTGCTTGATGGCGGTCGGGCCGCCGGCGCCGCCCGCATAATAAGTGTACCAGTTGACCTTCAGGCCGGCATCCGCGGCGGCCTTGAGCAGCAGCGCGATGTCCTGGCCCCAATTGCCGGTGATGACGCTGTCGGCGCCGGACGCCTTGATCTTGGCAATGTAGGGCGAGAAGTCCGTGATCTTCAGCAGCGGATGCAGCTCGTCGCCGACGATCTGGACATCGGGTCGCTTCGCCGCCAGCATCTTGCGCGCATCGCTGCGGACCGACTGGCCGAACGAATAGTCCTGATTGATCAGATACACCTTCTTGATGGAAGAGATGTCCTTCATGTAGTTGGTGAGCGCCTCCATCTTGATGTCCGAGCTGGCGTCCCAGCGGAAATGCCAGTAGCTGCATTTCTCGTTGGTCATGCTCGGATCGACGGCGGCATAGTTGAAGTACAGCACTTCCTTGCCGGGGTTGCGCGTGTTGTGCTTGTTGACGAAATCCTCCAGCGCGAGCCCGACGGACGATCCGTTGCCTTGCGTGATGTAGCGGACGCCGGCGTCGATCGCCTTCTGGGCCTGGATCAGGCTCTCTTGCGGATTGGTCTTATTGTCGAACGGCACGATCTCGACCTTGTGGCCGAGAATGCCGCCCTTGGCGTTGAGCTCGTCGGCCAGGTACTGGAACGTCTTCAGGCCACCCTCGCCGATGCTCGCGCCGCCGCCGGACAGCGGATCGATATAGCCGATCTTGACGGTGTCTTCGGCCTGCGCGGCATGACCGAGCATCGGGACGATCAGGGCAATGGCTAAAGTTAACTTGCGCATAGTCTTGTTTCCTCGCTGGCTGTCGACTTCAGTCGATCGATACGCATGATCGCGCAATTTGAAGAAGCAATGAGCAGAATAACGGCCGGATGACAAGCTCGGCATGACGTGAACGCCAGTTGCAGCTCCGGCAATGTGGAAGACAGGCCGCCCGCCGCCGATCGGACGTTTCATTCGGCGGAATGTTGGCGTCCACATCTTGGACGAACCCGCCGGGCACCCGAGGGGTGACAAGCGCTGCCCCGTTCATGTCGCTTGTTCCGCAAGCTGGGACAGCGCGGCGTAGGTTCCACGCTGATAGACAGGAAGAGCACGGCGGCCGGCAGCACCGCGCCCAGTGGCAATCGTGGCCCCTGTTCCCGCCGAGACCGGCACGTGATGCTGAATCAGATAGATCATGATCAGGTCATTGACGGGATCGGCCTGCCACCAGGTGCCGAAGATGCCCGGCCAGGTGATCGTGCCCGGTGCGCCACAGGCATAGGGATTGCCGGCGGCATCCTCGACGATCGCAAGCCCGAGCCCAAATCCGCAGGTCTGCCACAGCGGCATGCCGGCGAAGGGAATCTGGCGCTGCGCGTCGATCAGCCGGTTGGTGCGCATCAGGTTGACGGTTTCGGGCCGCAACAGCCTGACGCCGTCCAGCTCGCCGCCTCCGAGCAGCATGCGCGCGAACCGATGATAGTCGGGCGCGGACGAGATCAGCCCGCCGCCGCCCGGCGTATAGGCCGGCGGCTCGTCATACATGACCGGCTCGACCTTCGCGAGCCGCCCCGCCGTCTCGTCATATCCGTACAGGCTCGCCAGACGATCTCGCTTGGCGTGCGGCAACCAGAAATCGCTGTCGACCATGCCGAGCGGCGCGAAGATGCGCTCCTGTAGCACCTGCCGAAGCGGCCTGCCTGCGACCCGGCCGATCAGGAAGCCGAGCACGTCGGTCGAATGACCGTAGTGGAAGCAGTCGCCGGGCTGATACGCCAGCGGCAGCGTGCCGAGCGCCGCGAGCCATTCGTCGGGCGTCGACCGGTTCATCGCGGGATCGCCGAGCGCGCGCTCATAGGCGACCTTCAACGGGCCTTCCGAGAAGAACGCGTAGGCGATGCCCGAGCGGTGCGTGAGCAGATCCTCGATGGTGATCGCGCGCCGGGCGGGCACGGTCTCGTCGAGCGGGTCGGCGGCGTCGCGCAGGACCCGCAGATCGGCGAGCTCCGGAATCCAGCGGGAGATCGGGTCGGCCAAGGCGATCCTGCCTTCCTCGACCAGCATCATCGCCGCCACCGAGGTGATCGGCTTGGTCATCGACGCGATCCGGAACAACGTATCCGGGCGCATCGGGCTCCTGGTTTCGACATCGCGCCAGCCGATCGTCTCGGCATGAACGATCTCGCCGCCGCGCGAGGTGAGAGACACGATGCCGGCGAGCTCGCCGCGATCGACGAATTCGGCGAGTGCCGGGCCGATCGCCGCAAGCGCCGCAGGATCGAAGCCCCGACGGCGGCGGACGGCTTCACTGGTCATGAGCGGCGCTCCGACGGACAGAGTTCAGTCTTCGGCGCCGGCCGGCGCGGGTGACGGAGAGACAGCGGGGTATCCTGGCGCGCAAGCGGCGCTCGGTCAGGCCATGGCCGATGAGAGGATTAGTCCGCCTTGACGTCGTCGGTCAGAATCGGACCCGATATGATCCAGCGCTGACCGTCGAATTTCATCATCTGGAATTGCTTGCTGATGCGGTAGTCATCGGGGGTTGTCGTCACCGACATTCCCGGCAACCCGAGATCGGGAACGAAGCCCTTGATGCTGGTCGCCTGCTTCATGATGTTGGCGCGCGTCAGCTCGTCGCCGCATTGCCTGAGAATGTGGACGAGCAGGGCCGCCGTCGAGTAGCCATAGGTCGCAAAGCCGCTGTTGGCGTCCTCGCCGGGCGCGTATTTCGCCATGAACGCCTTGTAGCGCTTCATGCCCTCGTCATCGGCCCATTGCGGATCGAGCGGATCCTTGCCGTAGGCGACCGAGATGATGTCCTTGGCATTCTCGAGCCCTGCGGGCACGAGCACCTGACCGACCGCCGTCGCGTTGACCTCCAGGATGTGGACGGGCTTCCAGCCAAGCTCGGCGGCATTCCTGATCGATTGCGCCGCGAATTTCGGCGTCGACATGTTGTAGAACAGATCGGCACCTGACGCCTTGAGCGTCACCAGCTGGGAATCGATCGTCGGATCGGACAGCTCGTAGGACATCTCTTTCACGATCATGCCGGCCTTGGCGCCGAGCCCGTCCTTCAGCCCCTTGACGTAGTCTTTGCCGAGGTCGTCGTTCTGATACAGGATGCCGATCTTCGCGTTCGGGTGGTTCTCCAGAATGTATCTGGCGTAGATGTGCGCTTCCGACTGGTAGTTCGGGTTGGCGGAGATCGTCCACGGAAAGTTCTTGGGATCGGTGAAGCGGGACGCTCCGCTTCCCGCCAGAAGCTGCGGAACGCCCTTGCCGTTCAGATATTTCTGGACCGCGGCGTTCGGCGGCGTGCCGATGATCTGGAACGTGGTCAGCACCTCGTCGCTTTCGACCAGCTTGCGCACCTGCTCGACGGTCTTCGGCGGGCTGTAGGCGTCGTCATACTGGATGAGGTTGATCTTGCGCCCGTTGACGCCGCCCTGCTCGTTAATCATGCGGATATAGGCCGCTTCCGCCTTGCCGATGGCTCCGAAAGCGGAAGCCGGCCCGCTGAGCGGGTTCGTCTGGCCGATCTTGATCTCGGTGTCGGTGGCCCCGACGTCGTATTTCTTCTGCGCGAACGCCGGGGCTGAAAGCGCCACGCCGAGCATCAGCACGGCAGCCGCCGTCGACGCGATCCGTGTCATGTGTCCTCCCGTGAGCGGCTGATCCATGGCCAGCCGATTCTCTTTGATGATGTCCGCGCACGACGAGACTGGCAGCGCGTTGCCCGCCGCCCGATCGTCGACCGTTTTCCATCAGGTCTCCGAGACCTACCGTCCGACCGGCCGGCGGTCAAGTTCATTCATTTAGCACTAAATGAAAATGTTGGAAGCCCGAAGTCCTGCTTGACCGGGCGCGCCCACCCCCTCATCGTCAAACACCAACGGCGCCGTTCCTGTCTGCGCCGATCAGGGACCACGGAGAGCATGCCAGCACAGCCGAAATCCGAGGGACGCCGCACGCGCGCGGAACAGCGCGCGACGACGGTGAAGCTGATCCTCGACACCAGCGAGGAGCTGTTCGCGCAGCTCGGCTATTTCGGCGTGACGATCAAGGATGTGGCCGACAGGATGGGCATCCATCCCGCGCTGATCCATTACTACTTCGAGGGCAAGAGGGCGTTGTTCGATGCCGTGTTCGAACGCCGCATGGAATACGCTGTCACGGTGCGCACGGCCGGGCTGGATGCCTACGAGGCCAAGGTCGGAGATCGTCCGACCGTTGAAGGCGCGCTGCGCGCCTATTATGACGGCGCGTTCGACGTCTACGTCAACGAAGAGGACAATTGGCGACACTTCGGCCGCATCTTCGCACAGGTCGCCAACGCGCCGGGCTATGGCGTGGAGATGATGGACACCTATCTCGATCCCATGGTGCTGCGTCTCATCGGGCTGCTGCAGAAGGCGTTGCCCGACGCCACGCCTGAGGACCTGTTCTGGAGCTTCCAGTTCACCTCCGGCGCCTACTCGCTGATCCTGTCACGGACCGGCCGGATCGACCGCCTGTCCGGCGGCCTGTGCAAGTCCGACGATTTCGCCGCGGTCCGCGAGCGGTTCGTGACCTTCATGGCCGGGGGCTTCAACGCGCTCTACAAGCGGCGGAAGCAGAAGTCGAAATGAGCGCCTCTTGGCGTCTCCTGGCCGTACCATGCAAACAAGCCCGGAACGAATGATGATAGCTCCCTACGTCCCGCAAATGGTCCTCTATCGGCAATGGCTGAGGGACAATCGCGGCCTCCATTTCGAGAACTTCGAGGAGATGCGGCAATGGTCCATCCGCGACCTCGACGGCTTCTGGCGCGGCATATGGGACTATTATGACCTGCAGTCGCCGACCGCGTTTTCGACCGTCCTGGGCAAGCGCACGATGCCGGGAGCGGTCTGGTTTCCGGGCGCTTCGGTCAACTACGCCCAGCAAGTCTTTCGTCACGTCGAAGCCGCCGATGCTGCGGCCCTGCCTGCGATCATCAGCAGTCACGAGGACGGCAGGCTCACGGAGACGACCTGGCCCGAGCTCCGGCGAAAGGCAGCCGCCCTGGCGCTGCATCTGCGCGAGCAAGGCATAGCGCCCGGCGACCGGGTCGCCGCCTATCTGCCCAATATACCCGAAGCCATCATCGCGTTTCTCGCTTCGGCGAGCATTGGCGCGATCTGGAGCGTTTGCGCCCCCGACATGGCCGCGCCCGCCGTGATCGACCGGTTCAAGCAGATCGAACCCAAGGTGCTGATCGCCTGCGATGCGGTCACCTATGCCGGCCGCCGGCACGATCGCCGCGGTGTCATCGAGGAGCTGCGCCGGTCGTTGCCGACACTCGGCCACGTCATCCTGCATAGTGACGATGCCGGCGCGCCGGTGAGCGGCGGGGTTCGTCTCTCGGACGTTCTGGCAAGAACGAGCCCTGGCGTCGATGCCTTCGAACCGGAGTGGCTTCCGTTCGATCATCCGCTCTGGATCGTCTACTCGAGCGGCACCACCGGGCTGCCGAAACCGATCGTGCATGGTCACGGCGGCATCATCATCGTCACGCTGGCCCTGCTCGGGTTGCACAACGACATCGGCTGCTCCTATCAGCCCAATTCGTTCGGCGAGCGCTATCACTGGTACAGCTCGACCGGCTGGATCATGTGGAACAACCAGGTCGGCGCGCTCCTGAATGGCACCACGTGCTGCGTCTTCGACGGCAGCCCCGCCGGGCCGAAGGATCGTCCGGACTGGACTACGCTGTGGCGCTTCGTGGCGAATTCGAAATCCACCTTCTTCGGTGCGGGCGCGGCGTTCTTCGCGAGCTGCGTCAAGGCGGACATCAACCTGGCCGACGCGGGCGATCTGTCCCATCTGCGTTGCCTCGGGTCCACCGGCTCGCCGCTCAGCGCCGACACGCAGGCCTGGTTCGATCAGCGGTTCGCGGCGCTGTCGCAGGTCAATGGCAGCCGGGCGCAGGCGCAAATGTGGTGGGCCAACATCTCGGGCGGCACCGACTTCGCCGGCGCCTTCATCGGCGGCAACCGCGAATTGCCGCAGGTGCCCGGAACGATGCAGTGCCGCGTGCTCGGAGCAGCGGTCGAGGCCTTCAACGACCAGGGCCAGCCTGTCATCGGCGAGGTCGGAGAGCTCGTCTGCACCGCGCCGATGCCGTCGATGCCGCTGCGGTTCTGGAACGACGCGGGGAATGTCCGCTATCTCGCGAGCTATTTCGACGCCTTCGAGACGCGCGAGGGCGGGCCGGTCTGGCGGCACGGCGACTGGCTAAAGGTCGATCCGGACGGCTCCTGCGTGATCTATGGCCGCAGCGACGCGACCATCAATCGCCACGGGCTGCGCATGGGGACGAGCGAATTGTACTCGGCCATCGAAGCGCTGCCGGAGATCCTGGATTCGCTGGTCGTCGATCTCGAATATCTCGGCCGAGACAGCTACATGCCGCTGTTCGTGGTGCTGCGCGACGGCGTCGCGCTCGATGCGGCGATGAAGCGGAAGATCAACACGGCGGTGGAAGCCAGCCTGTCGCGACGCTTCGTGCCTGACGACATCTTCGCGGTTGCCGAGATTCCGCGCACGCTGTCCGGCAAGAAGCAGGAGCTCCCGATCAAGAAGCTCCTGCTCGGGCAGCCGCTCGACAAGGTCATCAACCGCGATGCGATGGCCAATCCCGATTGCCTCGACTGGTACATCACGTTCGCCCAGAGCCGTTTGCAGAGCGGCTCAGGGGCGACGTAGCAGACGTGCCCGAAGCGAGCCGCTAGACCACCAGCTGGTCGAAATCGATCGCGACACGGCTGTCAGGAAAGATCTCCCGCGCCTCGGCGAGGATCTCCTCGTCGGGATAGCGGCCGGAAATGTGGTTCAGGACGAGCTGCCTGACGTTGCTGGACGCCGCAAGCCCGGCGGCCTCCGCGGCCGTCAGGTGGCCGTAGTCGCGAGCCATGGCGGTATCGCGCCGGAGGAAGGTCGCCTCGATCACGAGCATGTCCGCGTCGCGGACGTGCTCGTGCAGACCCTCGGTCGTTTCCGCATCGCCGGCGATGACGAGCTTCTTCGCCCCCTGCGGAGGCCCCAGAACATCCTCGGGATCGATGGTTCGGCCGTCCTCCAGCGTGACCGGCCGGCCCTCCGCCAATGCCTTCCGCACGGGCCCATCAGGCACCGCGAGCGCTGCCAGACGATCTGGCTTCAGATGGCGGCGCGCTCGACTCACAAATGCAAAGCCGAAGCTGTCGGTCTCGCGGTGCCGGACGGGAAAGCAGTTGGTCGTAAACTCGCCGGCGTCGAGAACCTCCCCGCGCCTGAGCGGAACGAGCTCGAGCGAGATCGGCGCGCGGCCCTCGCCCCACAGCCCTGCGAGCATTCGGACCACCACATCGAGCGTGCCGGGGCTGCCGTGGACGCGCATGATGTCAGCGCTCCTGCGCAGCCGCAGGGTGGAAAACAGTCCGGGAATGCCGAGGACATGGTCGAAATGGCCGTGGGTGAGCAGGATCCGATCGAGCCGCCGAAAGCCTGCCCCACCGCGGAGCAGCTGACGCTGGATCCCCTCGCCGCAATCGACGAGAATGCGATGCCGGCCTGCTCGAACGAGAAGGCCGGGATGATTGCGGTCCGCGGACGGAACGCTCGCCGAGGTCCCCAGGAACGTGAGCTCAAACATCACAGCCGGGCCAGGCGAATTTCGGTCGCGGCGCCGTGACCCGTTTTGACAACGGGTCCCGGCTGCGTCGCTTCGTTTCAATCACCGTAGGCCATCCTTTTCTGAGCGCTTTTCCGTAGCCGCCGTTTGAGGGCCTGACGGCAGATCTCATCGCAACGCCGCCGTCAAAGGGACGTCGCAGGCAACGCTCGGGCCGGGCAGACTTCATCGCCACGCTCTGATAGAGCTTGGCGATGCCAAGCTCCGGTCCGGAACAGGATGCCGCGCCGCCGGCCATTCGCAAGATCATCCACATCGACATGGATGCATTCTATGCGTCGGTCGAGCAGCGGGACAATCCCGAGCTGCGCGGCAAACCCGTGGCCGTCGGCGGATCGCGCGAGCGCGGCGTCGTGGCAGCCGCAAGCTACGAGGCTCGGGCGTTCGGCGTGCGCTCGGCCATGCCGTCGGTGACGGCAAAGCGCCAGTGCCCGGACCTGATCTTCGTCAAGCCGCGCTTCGAGGTCTACAAGGCCATCAGCCAGCAGATCCGCGCCATCTTCGCCGAGCACACGCCGATCATCGAACCTCTGTCGCTGGACGAGGCCTATCTGGACGTCACCGAAAACCTGCGAGGCATTCCGCTGGCGCGCGACATCGCGTTGCAGATCCGGGCCAAGATCAAGGCCGAAACCGGACTCAATGCCTCCGCGGGAATCTCCTACAACAAGTTCCTCGCCAAGCTGGCCTCGGACCATCGCAAGCCCAATGGGCAATACGTCATTTCGCCGGAGATGGGTCCGGTCTTCGTGGAGGGGCTGCCGGTCGGCAGGTTTCACGGCATCGGCCCGGCGACCGCAGCGAAATTCAACGCGCTCGGAATTCATACCGGGCTCGACATCCGCAACCAGACCCTCCCCTTCCTCCAGCAGCACTTCGGCAAGGCCGGCCACCACTACTATTGGATCTCGCGCGGCATCGACAATCGCCCGGTCCGAGCGAATCGCATCCGCAAATCAGTCGGCGCCGAAAACACCTTCTCGACCGACCTGACCGACTTCGAGCCGATGCTGGCGGAGCTGCAGCCGCTGATCGACAAGGTCTGGCAGCATTGCGAAACCAGCGGCAACAGGGGCCGGACGGTCACGCTGAAGGTCAAGTTCGCGGACTTCGAAATCATCACACGCAGCAGGTCCGTCGCCAACCTGGTCGCGAGCCGGGAGGATCTGGCACGCTTGTCCGTCGCGCTGCTTCAGAGCGAGATGCCCCTGGCCAAGCCGGTGCGGCTCCTCGGCGTCTCGCTGTCATCCTTGCAGCAGCAAGACATCGCAGTGGAAGCCCAGCTGCCCCTGCTGATCTGAGGCGGGTCGACCCCAATGGCGACCGCGGCGGTCCCCGATCGTTCCAGCACAGGGATGGGTTGACAGCCGAACAATCGAGCGCTTTATTCTGCGGCACGGGGATGTGCGATCTCCCCGCGAGGCGACATGCCCAAGAATCGCGTCCTGGTCACCAAGGGCGCAGCATGTCATCATCATACACCTCGATCTCACCCGAAAAATTGTCTCGACTGATCGGCACGGCGACCTCGCCACGGCTCGTCGACGTGCGTGTCGACGAGGATTTCGCCGCCGACCCACGCCTCATCCCCGGCGCCGTCAGGCGCTCCCATCTCGACGTCCAGCAATGGGCACCGAGCTTCACCGGCCAATCGGTTGTCGTGATCTGCCAGAAAGGCAAGAAGCTGAGCGAAGGCACCGCGGCCTGGCTCCGGTGCAGCAACGTCGCAGCCGAGGTCCTCGAGGGCGGCCACGTCGGCTGGACGGAGTCCCAACTCCCGACCGTGCCGGCCGACAGAATTCCGAGCAGGGACGACCGCGGCCGCACCGTCTGGGTCACGCGATCACGTCCCAAGATCGACCGCATCGCCTGTCCATGGCTGATCCGTCGCTTCGTCGATCCCGCCGCAGTCTTCCTGTTCGTGACGCCGGCCGAAGTCGAAGCGGTCGCCGAGCGTTTCCAAGCTACTCCCTTCGACATCGAGAATGTCTTCTGGAGCCACCGCGGCGAGCTTTGCACCTTCGACGTCATGGTCGAGGAGCTCGGTCTGCGGACACCACCCTTGGAACGACTCGCCACGCTGGTGCGGGCCGCAGATACGGCGCGACTTGATCTCTCGCCCGAGGCTCCTGGCCTCCTTGCCGCTTCACTCGGGCTGTCGCGAATGTACGACGACGATCTGGAGCAGTTGAGCGCGGGGCTGCTGCTCTATGATGCCTTCTACCGCTGGTGCCGCGACGCCACGAAGGAGGCGCACAACTGGCCGTCCAGCAAGGTGAAGTCATGACGGACGTCGTAGCATCGCGGAAGCCGGTTGCGGCCGAGCACGCCCATGGCATCTCCTTCAACGACGCGCTTCTCGTGTGGATCCGGGTGGCCTGTCTGAGTTTCGGCGGCCCCGCCGGCCAGATCGCGGTCATGCATCGCATCCTCGTCGAGGAGAAGAACTGGATCTCGGAGAGCCGCTTCCTGCACGCCCTGAACTACTGCATGCTGCTGCCGGGACCCGAGGCGCAGCAGCTTGCGACCTATATCGGCTGGCTGCTGCACCGGACCACCGGCGGCATCGTTGCGGGCACACTTTTCATTCTGCCCGGCATTTTCGCCATCATGGGCCTCAGCTACATCTATGCGGCCTATGGCAATGTCGGCGTCGTCGAAGCCTTGTTCTTCGGCCTCAAGGCGGCCGTGCTGGCGATCGTGATCCAGGCCGTCGTCCGCGTCGGCAAGCGCGCGCTACGCAATCGGATCATGATCGGACTGGCGGCCGCAGCCTTCGTCGCGATCTTCTTCTTCCGCGCGCCGTTTCCGATCATCATCATTGCTGCCGGAGTCATCGGCTTCGTCGCTGCCCGCCTCGGCCGGCCGGAATTCGCAGCCCTCGAACACGGCGGCAAGAACGCCGGTGCGATCGACAGCATGCTCGGCGAAGCCGTGCCGGATCACGTCCGTCCGAACGCTTCGCGCGCGCTGCGCGTGGCGGCCGTCTGGCTCGCGATCTGGCTCGCCCCCGTCTTCGCACTGCTGATCCTGCTCGGGCCGAACGACGTCTTCGGTCAGATCGCTATCTTCTTCAGCAAGATGGCGATGGTGACGTTCGGCGGCGCCTACGCCGTGCTCGCCTACGTCGCGCAACAAGCCGCGGAGTACTATCACTGGGTTGCTCCGCGCGAGATGCTCGACGGCCTCGGCATGGCGGAGACGACTCCCGGTCCCCTGATCATGGTCGTCCAGTTCGTGGGCTTCATGGCCGCGTTCCGCGGGGCGAGCGGGCTGTCTCCCATGCTAGCAGGCACGCTGGGCGGACTGCTGGCGACGTGGGTGACGTTCGCGCCCTGCTTTCTCTGGATCTTCGTCGGCGCGCCCTACATCGAGGCGTTGCGGGGAAACAAGGCGCTCGGCGGCGCGCTCTCGGCCATCACCGCCGCCGTCGTCGGCGTGATTCTCAATCTCTCGATCTGGTTCGCGCTGCACACCCTCTTCCGCGAGACCTTTCCGATCCAGGGATTCGGACTGTCATTCGACGCGCCCCGGCCGATGAGCATCGACCTGCCGGCCGTTGTCCTGTCGGTTGCGGCCGCCACGGCCATTTTCCGCTTCAACGTGGGAATGCTCGTCGTGCTCGCCGCCTCGTGCATCGCGGGCATCCTGATGCGCTTTGCGGGCGTCATCTGAGAGCACGCTGCGACGGAACATGGGGCAGTGCCAGACCAAAAGGAGCGAACGATGAGAAGCACGATCTGGAGTCTGTTAGGCCTCGGCGCCTGCCTCCTCGCACACGGCGCCGGACCGATCGTCTCGACGGCGCGCGCACAGGACATCGATTGGCAGAAGGTCGACGAGACATTGGGCCGGAAGCCGTCCGTGGCGGGAGACGTCCGCCGGTACGGCTTCCCGCGCACCGATCTCGCGGTGACCCTGGACGGCGTAACCATCAGGCCGGCGCTCGCGCTCGGCGGCTGGGTCGCGTTCAAGCCGGCGCATGGCGCCACCATGATCATGGGCGATCTCGTCCTGCTGGAATCAGAGATCAACCCGGTGATGGCGAAGATGATCGCCGGCGGGCTCGAAATCAGCGCCGTGCACAACCATCTGCTCCGCGCGAGCCCAGCAACGTCCTACATGCATGTCGTCGGTCACGGAGATCCGGTCAAACTCGCGTCCGCCATCCGCGACGCCCTCGCCGACAGCAAGACACCGTTGACGGTTGCGGCGTCGCCGACCACGCCGCCACCGGCCATCGATCTCGACACGGCACAGCTCGATCAGATCCTGGCGGTCAAAGGACAGGCCAATGGCGGAGTCTATCAGTTCAGCGTGCCGCGACGCGATCCCATCGTCGAGGGCGGACTATCCTTGTCTCCCGTCGCGGCGATGGGCGTCGCGACGGGCATCAACTTCCAGCCTACCGGCGCAGGCAAGGCCGCCGTCACCGGTGACTTCGTGCTGAGCGGGGAGGAGGTGAACCCCGTGATCCGGACGCTCCGTGCCCACGGCATCGAGGTCACGGCGCTGCATAGTCACATGCTGGACGAACACCCCCGCCTCTTCTTCATGCACTTCTGGGCGAACGATGATGCGATCAAGCTCGCCAAGGGTTTGCGGGCGGCGCTCGACAAAACGGCAAGCACCAAGAGCTAAGAGCAAAGAGCCAGGAAAGGCGCGGTCCGAGAGTGTGCGGGCCTTGCTCTGTTGGCAGGTGCGACAACCTTTTGGTCTGGCCCACCTGCAACTTCGCATGCGTGAGACGCCGATCGGTTGCAAGGCAACGCGCTGCCGGAGTCCATGCGAGCTCTCTCGTGGTGCCGAAGATTGGGGACGGGGGGCAGATCCCGTCCCTCGACCCACGCGCGATCCTATGGCAAGTCTGGACGACGCCGATGTGGCGCAGCCGGATGTCGTGATGTCGTCGAAGCAGGACTGGACGCTCGCTTTCCCGCCGTTGCGGCAATTGCCGGAGGAGATCTTCGCGCAGTTGCGCGAGGCCAGCCTCATTGTCGAGCTTCCGGAAGGCAGCCGGATCTTCGGCCCCGGCCAGGCGCCGGACTCCTTCCTGCTGCTGCTGGACGGGACCATCCGCGTGCAGCAGACGTCCGAGTCCGGCCGCGAGATCGTGCTCTACCGCGTCCAGGCAGGCGAGAGCTGCGCGCTGACCACGGCCTGCCTGATGGGTTACGAGGAATACCAGGCCGAGGGCATCGCGGAAACCCGGATCCGTGCAGTGGCGATCCCGCGCGCGCTGTTCGACCGGCTGATCGCCAGCTCGCGCGAATTCCGCCAGTTCGTCTTCACCGCATTCAGCCGCCGTGTCACCAATCTCTTCCGCATCATCGAGGAAGTCGCGTTCGAGCGGATCGATGTGCGGCTCGCGCAGAAGCTTCTGGATCTCGCCGGGGCGAAGCAGCAGATCGCTGCGACGCATCAGGAGCTCGCCAACGAGCTCGGCAGCGCGCGCGAGGTCATCAGCCGGCAGCTCAATGAATTCGCGCGGCGCGGCTGGTTGCGAATGGCTCGCGGAATCGTCGAGATCACCGACAGACCGGCGCTCGTCCAGCTGGCCCAGCATGGCTAGGAACCGGCGTCTCTTGGTGACTTAGTTACATACCCGCGCAATGTCCCGCTCTATCGTCTGCATCATCGCAAGCCAAAGGGAGCGCGACATGACACAGAACATTGGCAAGATCGACCGGCTGCTCAGGATCATCGTCGGACTCGCCATCCTCAGTCTCACGGTCGTAGGGCCGCACACCTTGTGGGGCCTTCTGGGCCTGATCCCGCTCGGCACCGCACTGATCGGCTGGTGCCCGCCCTACGCGATGCTCGGCATCAATACCTGCGGAACGAAGTCCAATCCGACGTCTTAGACCGTTCTGGACGACAAAACGGGGCGTGGGCGGCGATGCCGCCCCGGAGCCAAATCGTGGAGCAGCAGCCATGTCCTATCCAATCGATCTCGGCGTGCAGCCGAAGGTGGCCGGATTCTTCGATCCTGACACCAGCACGATCAGCTACGTGGTGAAGGACCCGTCATCGCCGTCCTGCGCGATCGTCGATCCCGTCCTCGACATCGACTACGCGGCCGGCCGCATCAGCACCCGTTCCGCCGACATGCTGATCGACTACGTGAAGATCAACGGCCTCAGGCCGGAGTGGCTGATCGAAACGCATGCGCATGCCGACCATCTCTCCGCTGCGCCCTACATCCAGGACAAGCTCGGCGGCAAGATCGGCATCGGCGAACATATCCTGACCGTGCAGGAGACCTTCGGCAAGGTCTTCAACGAGGGCACGGAATTTCGCCGCGACGGCAGCCAGTTCGACCGGCTGTTCAAGGATGGCGACACCTATCAGGTGGGACAGATGACGGCCTTCGTGATGCACACGCCCGGCCATACGCCGGCCTGTGCCACACATGTGATGGGCGATGCCGCTTTCGTCGGCGACACCCTGTTCATGCCGGACGGGGGAACGGCGCGGGCCGATTTTCCAGGCGGCAATGCGCGCACGCTGTTTCGCTCGATCCGGAAGATCCTTGAAACGCTGCCGCGCGAGACGCGGCTGTTCATGTGTCATGACTATGCCCCCGACGACCGCGCGGTGCGCTGGGAAACGACCGTCGGCGAGGAGCGGCTCCACAACATCCACGCGCGAGACGGGATGACCGAGAACGAGTTCGTCGCGCTCCGCGAGGCGCGCGACAAGACGCTCGGTATGCCGCGCCTGATCATTCCATCACTTCAGGTCAACATCCGCGCCGGACATCTGCCTCCCGCGGACGCGACGGGAAAGACATTCCTGAAGGTACCGATCAACGTACTTTGAGAACCACTCGCTTTGCTCACGCGATGCCGGCTTGGCCGCGAGTTCGCGGTGTCACGAAGATGTCAGTTGCCAACAGCGGCCGGTCTGCGCGACCAGTCCAAGCTGGAGAAGTTGATCCAAGATGAGGCGTGCTGATTTCGAGATGCCAGCGATGACACGCCGCCTGATAGCGGCGCTGATCGCGCTCGTCTTGAGTCTGGCGCCTCTGCTCGGAACGTTCGAGGTTGCAACGGCAGACGCCGGCGCCGGTGCGCGCCAATGGTCCCGAACGACCACGAGCGCGCCCAAGCCCTGCAGGAAGGCCGTCATCCCGGGCATGATCAACACGTGTCCGTTTGCCGCGGCTGGTCTGACCGCCGTCCCGGCGAGCGACAGTGCGGCGGCACAGCCGGTTGCCGCCTCCCGGACGCTGTCCTGGCGCCCCTATGACGAGGCGCTGACAACGCAATGCGACGCGTCCTCGCCCTACCGTCCCCCCTGCCGCCACGCCTGATCCTTCCGTCGTCATCGGCTTACGGGCCGCGTAACGTCGTGACTTGAGCGGACGAATATCCACCATCGATCGTGCGTCGTGCAGGTCGGCTTAAGGTGCCCATTGCCAGGCGCGCCTTGCGCCGGGTCGCGCAGCGCAACTGCCACGCAATGCACGATCAGCGCGCGGGAGATCATCATGTCCATCCGTCATCTTGGCCGGCTCGCAGGGCTGCTCGGCCTGCTCCATCTTGCGGCGACGACCGCTGTCGCGGGCGAGTTGCGCCCGCAGGCGAACGTCGACACGCGCCTGCTGGTCGGCGACGTCACGCGAGCAGACGGCGGCCCGGCCGCGGCATGGGCCGGACTGGATGTCAGGCTGGATGCAGGCTGGCACACCTATTGGCGCTCACCCGGCGATGCCGGCGCGCCACCCGAATTCGACTGGAGCGGCTCACGCAACGTCGCCGATGTCACCGTCGAATGGCCGGCGCCGAGCCGCTTCAGCGAGCAGGATATCGACACGTTCGGCTACGCTGAGCACGTGCTGTTTCCGTTGCGCGTGCGGCTCGAGGATGGAGCGGCGCCCGCACATCTCACACTGAAAATGGTGCTGTTCGTCTGCTCGGTCATCTGCACCCAGCAGGAGGCCCATCTCGAGGCCGACATCCCCGCCGTCTCGCACCTGCCGAACGATCAGGCGCTGATCGACGAATGGCGGCAGAGCGTCCCCCGCGCGAGCTCGCCGGGGCTCTCCATCACGGCGTTGCGCATCGATCGGCAACCAAAGCCGCATCTGCAGCTCGAGGCGCATGCGACGCCGCCACTGCACGCGCCCGACGTCTTCCTTGATGGGAACGATGCCGTGTCCGGCGGCCGTCCCCGGGTGAGCCCGATGTCGGACGGCGGCGTACGGATCACCGTGCCGGTGCAAGGCCTCGATCAGGCCGGTCCGGGACAACGCCTGCGGGTCATCCTGGTCGATGGCGACCGATCGATCGAGGCCATGCTTCCGGTGGATGCCGATCAAGCTGCTCGCGCTTCGGCGGCCAAAGCAGCCACACCGGCACCGCGTCCTTCGGCGGCATCGATCTGGACCATGCTCGGCGTGGCCCTGCTCGGCGGCTTCATCCTCAACTTCATGCCCTGCGTGTTTCCGGTGTTGTCGCTGAAGCTCGTGTCGCTGGTCGATCACGATCCCGCACACGCGCCCTCGCCGCGCCGGGCATTCCTGGCGACGGCGGCCGGCATCGTCGCCTCGTTCGTGACACTTGCCACCGTCCTCTCCGCACTCAAGGCCGCGGGCGCCGAGGTCGGCTGGGGCTTGCAGTTTCAGCAGCCCGCTTTCCTCATCGCGATGATCATCGTGCTCGCGGCATTCGGTGCCAACCTGCTCGGCCTGTTCGAGATCAGCCTGCCGTGGTGGATCGCCGGCCGCCTTGGCAACGCCGCGAGCCACAGGACGATGGCAGGTCATGCCATCAACGGCTTCGTCATGACGCTGCTGGCCACGCCGTGCTCCGCGCCGTTCGTCGGGACCGCCGTCGCTTTTGCGCTGTCGCAGGCCGCACCGCAAATCCTGCTGGTGTTCACCACGCTCGGGCTCGGCATGGCTGCGCCATATCTGTCTCTGGCCGCGGCGCCAGGCCTTGCCGCACTCTTCCCGCGGCCCGGCCGCTGGATGCTGAAGCTGCGCGTGCTTGCAGCGCTCGCGATGGCGGCGACCGCGCTATGGCTGCTGATCGTGCTCGCCGACATCAGTGGACCCTCGACTGCGGCCGTCCTTGCCGCTGCGCTGCTCGTCCCCGCTCTGATCATGGCGTCGCTCCGTTTCCCGTTGCGGCGAACGATCGCCGGAGCCGGCCTCGCCGGCACGATCGGACTGGCGCTGATCGCCGCCACCTCCGTCAAGCAGCCGGACGGCGCAAGCCGGCCGGCCGGAATCGCCTGGCAGCCGCTGGTGCCCGCCGAGATCACGGCGCAGGTGCGGGCCGGTCACACGGTCTTCGTCGACATCGGCGCCAGCTGGTGCGTCACCTGCAAGGTCAACGAGAAGCTCGTGCTCGACAGCACGGCCGTGCGCAGCCGACTGGCGTCGGGCGTCGTTGCCGTCAAGGCGGACTGGACCTCACCCAGCGACGCGATCGCGACCTATCTCCGATCCTTTGGCCGCTACGGCCTGCCGTTCAACGTCGTGTTCGGCCCCGGAGCTCCTAACGGCATCCTGCTCCCCGAACTGCTGACGCCGCAGACCGTGCTGGACGCCATCGACACCGCCTCGACCATCCCTCATCAGGAGAACGACAAGTCATGACCACGAAGACCTTTGCCGCATCGATCGCCATGCTGCTGCTGTTGACTGCGGCCATCCTGCCGATCCAGTCTCGCGCCGAGGACGACGACACCGACATTCTGAGCGAAGCGCGCATCCTGCACGATCCCGCCATCCCTGCTGTCGGAAACGCCGAGGGCGACATCACGATCGTCGAGTATTTCGACTATCAGTGTCCGTATTGCCGCAAGATCAGCCCGGAGCTCGCCAAGGTGGTTCGCGACGACGGTCACGTCCGTCTCGTCTTCAAGGATTGGCCGATCTTCGGCGGCGCCTCGATCTACGCGGCACGCCTCACCCTGGCGGCGAGATATCAGGACAAGTTCGCCGAGGCCCATGAGGCGCTGATCTCGCTCAATGAGAAGCTGTCCGAGGCCAAGGTCGATGCGGCGCTCAGCGGCGCCGGAATCGACCTCGCCCGCGCCAAGGCCGACCTCGCGGCCAAGCGCGCCGACATCGACGCCGTGCTCGCGCGCAATCACGAGCAGGCCACGGGCCTCGGCTTCCGCGGCACGCCGGCCTTCATCATCGGCCATTTCCGCATCCCCGGCGTCCCCAATGCACAGGCTTTCAAGCAGGCCATTGCGGATGCCCGCGCTGCTGCGTCCGCCAAGTGAGCAGGCACCTGACGCTCGCCATGGACAGCCGGCTGCAGCGCCGTGCCCGCAACGTGCGGCTCAGTAGCTGGCCCCAACGGAGAAGGAGATCTCGTTCCGGACGCTTGGGACAGCGGAGCTTCCCGATTCACTTCCGCGATAGGATAGAGTGAGGTCCTGATGCGGTCGGCCGGCACGGTCAGGCCGATCTCGGCCTTGGCGAGGTGGCAGCCGGGGTCGTCGGCCTCGGCATGGCCGGCGATGCGCCGGCGCACGCCGCGCGCGTATTGCATTGCAGACGTCAACATGTGCGCGGGCACCACGGCGGCCGGCGACTCGGGATTGCATCATCGCTTCGCTCCGCGCATGACGGGCGCGGCAGGCAGTGGCCCCGCCTGATGCGAACCGCCGAGCTTGGCGCGTCCGCCAAGCCGCGGCCGACGATCCCGCCAACATTCCCACGGCACCCAATCGATGCTACCAAGCCCGCACCACCCGCCGTATCCATGCCGAGGACGCATCGATGTTCGACCTCAACCAGCTGCGCTGCTTCGTCACCGTGGCCGAGGAGCTGCATTTCGGTCGCGCCGCGATCCGGCTCAACATGACGCAGCCGCCGCTGTCGCGGCAGATCCAGGTGCTGGAGCACATCATCGATGCGGTGCTGCTGGAGCGCACCAGCCGCTCGGTCAAGCTGACGCCGGCCGGGCGCAGCTTTTTGCCCGAGGCGCGGCGCATCCTGAAAATGGCCGAGAGCGCCGCCCAGGTGGCGCAGCGCATTGCCAGCGGCAAGAGCGGCTCGCTCAAGATCGGCTTCACCGCGGCCGCGGCTTACAGCTTCCTGCCCGATCTGGTCGCCGCCTGCCGCAGCGAGCTTCCAGAAGCCGATCTGTCGCTGAAGGAAATGGTCTCCGGCGACCAGATCGAGGCGCTGGCCTCCGGCCAGATCGACGCCGGCCTGCTGCGGCCGCCGATCGCGCGCCCCGAATTCGCCACCCGCCGCGTCGTCGCCGAGCCGCTCTGCGCCGCGCTGCCGCGCCGCCATCGTCTCGCCTCCGCCGAGGCCGTGTCGATCCGTGATTTCGACGGCCAGAACTTCATCATGTATTCGCAGACCGAGGCGCGCTATTTCCACGATCTCCTGGTGTCGCAGTTCATGCGTGCAGAGGTGCTGCCCCGCTACGTGCAGCATCTGAGCCAGATCCACTCGATCCTGGCGATGGTGCGCGCCGGCCTCGGGCTTGCGATCGTGCCCGAAGCTGCCTCCAGCCTGAAGATCGCCGATGTCCGGCTGCGGCCGCTGAAGCTGCGCAACCCGACGCCGGCCGAGCTGTTCCTGGTCTGGCGGCGCGATCACGACAATCCGCTGCTGCCGGCACTGGTCGAGCTGGCCGGCAATCTCGCCGTGCAGCACGCGGAAGATTGATATCTGATCCGCATCAATCGATACCGTCATTGGCTTGGACCGGCATCGAACTTGGTCCTACGACATCGCCCGGGGGAATGCGCGCCGGCGCCGGCCGCGCCCGTTCCCAAGGACATTCGTGAAGGACCCGCGCGATGAGCAAGATGACCCCGACGGAAATGGCTGCGAAGATCGGCAGCGGCCTGCTCTCCTTCCCCGTGACGCCGTTCAAGGCCGACTATTCGTTCGACGAGGCCACCTATCGCGCCAACATGGACTGGCTGTGCGGCTATGACGTCGCGGGCCTGTTCGCTGCCGGCGGCACCGGCGAGTTCTTCTCGCTGACCGCCGCCGAGGTGCCGGAGGTGGTCAAGGTCGCGGTCGACGAGACCAAGGGCCGCGTGCCCGTGCTCGCTGGCACCGGCTACGGCACCGCGATCGCGCGCGAGATCGCGATTGGCGCCGAGAAGGCCGGCGCCGACGGCCTCCTGCTGCTGCCGCCCTATCTGATGCATGCCGAGCAGGACGGCCTCGCCGCCCATGTCGAGGCGGTCTGCAAATCGGTCAAGATCGGCGTCATCGTCTACAACCGCGACAACGCCATCCTGCAGCCGGACACCCTGGCACGGCTGTGCGAGCGCTGCCCGAACCTGGTCGGCTACAAGGACGGCATCGGCGACATCGAGCTGATGACCCGTGTCTACACCAGGATGGGCGACCGCCTGACCTATATCGGCGGCCTGCCGACCGCCGAGACCTTCGCCCTGCCCTATCTCGACATGGGCGTGACGACCTACTCCTCGGCCGTGTTCAACTTCGTGCCGGAGTTCGCGACGAACTTCTATGCCGCAGTGCGCAAGCGCGACCACGCCACCATCCATGCCGGATTGAAGGATTTCATTTTGCCGCTGATCGCGATACGCAACCGCAAGAAGGGCTACGCGGTCTCGATCATCAAGGCCGGCATGAAGGTGATCGGCCGCGATTCCGGCCCTGTCCGCCTGCCGCTGACCGATCTGACCGCGGAGGAGATGGCGGAGCTGACGGCGCTGGTGAAGGCGCTGCCGGGCGCCGTCTCGGCACAGCAGGCGGCGGAGTGATCTTGCTGTCATTCCGGGGCAAGGCCGCAAGGCCTTGAACCCGGAATCTCCGAGTTGATGGATAAGAAGAGACGCAAGCCAATCTCTGGATTCCGGGTTCAGCCCTGACGGGCTGCCCCGGAATGACGGAGATAGGAAGAAGACCGGGAGGAGCACATGAGTCACGCAGCCACCAGCACCGGAATCTCCGGCGCGCCGATCGTCACCGGCATGGAGGTCATTCCGGTGGCCGGCCGTGACAGCATGCTGCTCAATCTCAGCGGCGCGCATGGGCCGTTCTTCACCCGCAACCTCGTCATCCTCACCGACAATGCCGGCCACACTGGCGTCGGCGAGGTGCCCGGCGGAGAGAAGATCCGGCAGACGCTGGAGGATGCGAAGAGCCTGATCGTGGGCAGGAGCATCGGCGCCTGTAACACCATCCTCGCCACGATGCGTACCGCCTTCGCCGATCGTGACGCCGGCGGCCGCGGCAAGCAGACCTTCGATCTGCGCGTCATGATCCATGCGGTGACCGCAGTCGAATCCGCGCTGCTCGACCTGCTCGGCCAGCATCTCGGCCTGCCGGTGGCGGCCCTGCTCGGCGAAGGCCAGCAGCGCGCCTCCGTCGAGGCGCTCGGCTATCTGTTCTTCATCGGCGACCGCAAGAAGACCGACCTGCCCTACGCCACCGGCGAGCGCGAGAAGGACGGCTGGTATACGCTGCGACATCAGGAGGCGATGACGCCCGAAGCTGTGGTGCGGCTCGCCGAGGCGACGCACGACGCCTATGGCTTCGCCGACTTCAAGCTGAAGGGCGGCGTGCTCAAGGGCGAGGCCGAGATCGAGGCGGTGACCGCCATCGCAAAACGCTTCCCGCAGGCGCGCGTTACGCTCGACCCCAACGGCGCCTGGTCGCTCGATGAAGCGATCCGGCTGTGCAAGGACATGCACGGCATCCTGGCCTATGCCGAGGACCCCTGCGGCGCCGAGGCCGGCTTCTCCGGCCGCGAGATCATGGCCGAGTTCCGCCGCGCCACGGGCCTGCCGACCGCGACCAACATGATCGCCACCGACTGGCGGCAGCTCAGCCATGCGCTGCGGCTCGGGGCGGTCGACATTCCCTTGGCCGACCCCCATTTCTGGACCATGCAGGGCTCGGTGCGCGTCGCCCAGACGTGCCGCGACAATGGTCTGACCTGGGGTTCGCACTCCAACAACCATTTCGACATTTCGCTGGCGATGTTCACCCACGTGGCCGCCGCTGCGCCGGGCAAGGTCACCGCCATCGACACCCACTGGATCTGGCAGGACGGCCAGGCGCTGACCAAGGCGCCGCTGCAGATCAAGGGCGGCAGGATCGCCGTGCCCGAGCAACCCGGGCTCGGTGTCGAGGTTGACCGCGGCGCCATCGAAAAGGCCCATGCGCTGTACAAGAGCCACGGGCTCGGTGCACGCGACGACGCCGTCGCAATGCAGTATCTGATCCCCGGCTGGACCTTCGACGACAAGCGCCCCTGTCTCGTGCGATGACGGGGGCGATCGGTTAGATTGTCCGAGCAATCGCGCAAAGTCTGGAGAACAACATGAACGCGATCCTCAAGAATTTCATCGCCGGCGAGTGGGTCGACGGCAGCGGGGTGACCCGCAACATCAACCCGTCCAACACCAACGACGTCGTCGGCGAATACGCCAAGGCCGACAAGGCGCAGACCGAGAAGGCGATCGCCGCCGCCAAGGCCGCCTTCCCGGCCTGGTCGCGCTCGACGCCGCAGGAGCGCTATGACGCGCTCAACAAGATCTCGGCGGAGATCCTGTCGCGCAAGGAAGAGCTCGGCCGCCTGCTGGCGCGCGAGGAGGGCAAGACGCTGCCGGAGGGCATCGGCGAGGTCGCCCGCGCCGGCCAGATCTTTGCGTTCTTTGCCGGCGAGGCGCTGCGCCTCACCGGCGAGAAGGGCGCCTCGGTCCGTCCGGGCCTCGACGTCGAGATCACCCGCGAGGGCGTCGGCGTCGTCGGCATGATCACGCCCTGGAATTTCCCGATCGCGATCCCCGCCTGGAAGATCGCGCCCGCGCTCTGCTACGGCAACACGGTCGTGTTCAAGCCGGCGGAGCTGGTGCCCGGCTCGGCGCATGCGCTGTCCGAGATCATCGCGCGCTCCGGCCTTCCCGCCGGCGTCTTCAACCTCGTCGTCGGCTCCGGCTCGGTGGTCGGCCAGACCCTGCTCGAGCATCCGGATGTTCACGCGATCTCCTTCACCGGCTCGGTCGGCACGGGGCGCAAGATCGCGCAGGCCTGCGTGCTGTCGAACCCGATGAAGAAGTTCCAGCTGGAGATGGGCGGCAAGAATCCGATGGTCGTGCTCGACGATGCCGACGTCAAGGTCGCGGTCGAAGCCTGTGTCAACGGCTCCTATTTCTCGACCGGCCAACGCTGCACGGCGTCCTCGCGCCTGATCGTCACCGAGGGCATCCACGACAAGTTCGTCGCGGCGATGACCGAGCGGCTCAAGGGCCTCGTGGTCGATGACGCCGTCAAGCAGGGCACCCATATCGGCCCGGTGGTCGACGCCAACCAGCTCGAGCAGGATCAGCGCTATCTCAAGATCGGCCAGGACGAAGGCGCCAAGCTCACCTGGGGCGGCGAGCTGCTCAACCGCGAGACGCCCGGCTTCTACATGCAGCCAGCGCTGTTCACCGAGGCCACCAACGCGATGCGCATTGCCCGCGAGGAGATCTTCGGACCGGTCGCCTGCGTCATCCGCGCCAAGAACTACGACGAGGCGCTGGCGATCGCCAACGACACCGAGTTCGGCCTCGCGGCCGGCGTCTGCACCACCAGCCTGAAATACGCCTCGCACTTCAAGCGCAACAGCGAGGCCGGCATGGTGATGGTCAATTTGCCGACCGCCGGCGTCGACTATCACGTCCCGTTCGGCGGCCGCAAAGGCTCGAGCTACGGCGCCCGCGAGCAGGGCTCCTACGCGCGGGAATTCTACACGACGGTGAAGACGGCCTACACCTTCCCGGTGTGAGCCTCGTCCGCCGTGAGCTAACAGACGGGCCGCATCGACGGTCCACTCCCTCTCCCCGTTCTTACGGGGAGAGGGGATGAAAGAAGGAAATAGGCGGGCACGGCGCTCCGCGCCTTTGCCCACCCACCGGAGCGGAACGGAGCCAGCATGAACCAGCAGGTCGTCGCCAACCAGGAGCCCCGCATCATCAAGCTCAACGCGCGCGACAACGTCGCGATCGTGGTGAACGATTTCGGCCTGCCTGCCGGCACCAAATTTCCCGATGGCCTGACGCTGAGGAGCTTCGTCCCGCAGGGCCACAAGACCGCACTGGTCGACATCGCCGAGGGCGCGCCGATCGTCCGCTACGGCGAGATCATCGGCTATGCGAAGTCGCCGATCGCATCCGGCGAATGGGTGGACGAGGCTCGCATCGACATGCCTGAGGCCCCTGCCCTCGATCAGCTCGAAATCTCCACCGCGGTGCCGGCGCCACTGCCGCCGCTCGAAGGCTACACCTTCGAAGGCTATCGCAATCGCGACAGCTCGGTCGGCACCCGCAACGTGCTCGGCATCTCGACCTCGGTCCAATGCGTCAAGGGGACGCTCGAATTCGCGATCAAGCGCATCAAGAGCGAGCTGCTGCCGAAGTACCCGAATGTCGATGACGTCGTCGCGCTCACCCACGCCTATGGCTGCGGTGTCGCGATCACGGCGCCAGATGCCGTGGTGCCGATCCGAACCCTGCAGAACCTCGCACTGAACCCGAATTTCGGCGGCGAGATCCTGGTCGTCGGCCTCGGCTGCGAGAAGCTCGCGCCGGAGCGGCTGCTGCCGGAGGGCACTGAAGACTCGATCGTCCGCATGCAGGACGAAGCGTTCGACGGCTTCGGCGCCATCGTCGACGCCATCATGACCCAGGCCGACCGTCGCCTCGCCGAGCTCAACAAGCGCAAGCGCGAGACCTGCCCGGCGTCCGATCTCGTGATCGGCCTGCAATGCGGCGGCAGCGACGCGTTCTCTGGCGTCACCGCCAACCCTGCGGTCGGCTTCGCCGCCGACCTGCTGGTCCGTGCCGGCGCCACCGTGATGTTCTCGGAGGTGACCGAGGTTCGCGACGCGATCCAATTGCTGACCCGGCGCGCCATCAATGAGGACGTCGGCCGCGCGCTGATCCGTGAGATGGACTGGTACGACTCCTATCTCGCGCGCGGCGGCGCCGATCGCAGCGCCAACACGACGCCCGGCAACAAGAAGGGCGGCCTCGCCAACATTGTCGAGAAGTCGCTGGGCTCGATCGTGAAGTCGGGCTCCGGTCCGATCCACGGCGTGCTGGCGCCGGGCGAGAAGGCCAGGCAAAAGGGCATGCTGTTCGCGGCGACGCCGGCCTCCGACTTCATCTGTGGCACCTTGCAGCTCGCATCCGGCATGACCTTGCAGGTGTTCACCACGGGCCGCGGCACGCCCTACGGCCTTGCGGCGGCGCCCGTCATCAAGGTCGCGACCCGCAGCGAGCTGGCGCGGCGCTGGAAGGATCTGATCGACTTCGACGCCGGCCGCATCGCCACCGGCGAGATGACGATCGAGGAAACCGGCTGGGAGTTGTTCAAGCTGATCCTCGACGTCGCCTCCGGTCGCACCAAGCCATGGTCGGACCGCTGGGGCATCCACAACGATCTGACCTTGTTCAATCCGGCTCCGGTGACCTGAGGGAGGGCTCACCCTGCCATGCCAATTGCCTCGCTCAAACCTCTCCCCGTCATTGCGAGCGAAGCGAAGCAATCCAGGGTCCCAGCCACCATCCTGGATTGCTTCGCTTCGCTCGCAATGACGCGTATGTTGAAGCAACGAGCCTAGACAACGAAGGCCGGGAGGAAGAGCCAGATGTCCAGCTTCAGCCGCTTCGCCGCGATTGCCGTAGCAGCCTTCCTCCTCTCCGCCGGCCCTTCCCGCGCCCAAGACGCCATCCCCGGCGTTCCCCGCGAACTGCTCGAGGACATCGCGACCGGCAGCCGCATCCTCGCCGATCTCGGCGTCGTCGACGCCTTCGGCCATGTCAGCGCGCGGCATCCCACCAATCCGCACCACTTCCTGATGGCACGCTCGATCGCGCCGGCGCAGGTGACCGCCAACGACATCATGGAGTTCGACGAGAACGGCGAGCCGGTCGATGCGAGGAACCGCGCCGTCTTCCTCGAGCGCTTCATCCATGCCGAGATCTACAAGGCGCGTCCGGACGTCAACGCCGTGGTACACACGCATTCGCCCGGCGTCGTGCCGTTCAGCGTCAGCCGCACACCCTTGAAGCCGCTGTATCACAATGCGGCCTTTCTCGGCACCGGCGCGCCGGTGTGGGACATCGGCAAGGAATTCGGCGCCACCAACATGCTGGTCAGCAACAATGTGATCGGCAAATCGCTGGCGGCCACGCTTGGCGACAAATCGGTGGTGCTGATGCGCGGCCACGGCGACGTCGCGGTTGGACCGTCGGTCAAGGCCGCCGTGTTCCGCGCCTACTACACCGACGTCAATGCGAAGCTGCAGGCGCAGGCGATCGGGCTCGGCAGCGACGTCACCTATCTCAGCGCCGAGGAGGCCGCCAAGGCCGACGCAATCAACATGGTGATCATGGACCGCGCCTGGGCGCTGTGGAAGCAGAGGGCGCAGTCGGCGAAATAGTCCCGGAGATTGAAGATCATTCCGCGGCAGCGCCGCCCCGGATTCCTGTGACGCGCCGAGCCCGCTGCACCGCGCCTTCCGTCTCGACATGGAGCGCGAGCGAGTGCGCGGCGTGCGCACGGAACTTTCCATTCCTTTTGCGGTATCGACCGACCACCCGTGCCGTACAGCGCCGGGCTTGCGCTGGCGCGATGTACGCTGCCGCACTGGCGTCCGACCTCTTTTTGCCGCAAAGCTGACACATCGCTTAACCTCTCGCGCCGTCATGATTCCTCCAGGCTCACCCCGCGGATGCCCCTGCATTTTCCTCGTCTTGCTGCCGTTGCGCTCGGTCTCTTCCTGGGTACGCCCTGCCTGGCTCAGCAGCCGATGCCGGTGACGAGCTCGCCGGAGGAGCGGCCCGACATCGATCTCTACGCGCTGATGTCCGGCACCTGCCGGACCGCGAAGGTCGACGGCCGCGAATTTTCCTGCAAGACGGTGGCGTTCTTTCACAGCGAGAAGGGGCGCGCCCATTTCACCGTCGCGCTCGACGATCCCGCTGACGAGAGCCACATCATCGCGTTCTCCGGCATCAATGGCCGCAGGTCGATCCAGAACGTCTACGAACTGCCGATCGACAGGATGCTGCTGAATTCCAAGCATCGCCCGAAGGTCGATGGCATTCCGGTGCCGGCGACGAAGAGCTCGGCCGGCATGTGCCGTCAGGTCGGCAACTTCGCGATGCTCAAGGTCACGAGCGTGACCTGCTCCGCCAAGGACGACAGCGGCCGCGCCTATGAGCTGCAGTTCGTCTCCGACGGCACGCCCATCACCTTGCGCCGGGTGCGCCAGACGATGACGAACGCCGAGCACAATCCCTATGAATGAGCGCGTCGCGATTGCGGCGACCGCGCGCATCCGCGTCGCCTGACGCGCATCTGCTCCAATCCGCATCTCGAACAGCCATGAACATGAGGGCGCGTTCTCGCGGCAGATGATGCCCGAGGCTTACGATCCGTCTCGCCCTCGGAAGTGCAAAGGGCGCAGGGAATGCCGGGTGAAGGCCCCACCCATGGCCCGCCTGCGAAAAAAATGCAGGCGGCAGGTACCACAGGCAAAGCCGGTTCAACCGGTGGATTCAATTGGTCGTCGCAACACTCGATGAGGAGGTTGCGATGGGCATTCGAAAGAAACGGTCAACGCGGAGC
>NZ_JBNPUW010000024.1:0-36207 GCF_051168375.1 Bradyrhizobium sp. HKCCYLRH1034
AGGGACCCATAGCCACAGGGAGATGCTGTTGTGCGGGATGTCGGACCAGTCTTGTTTCACGACAACCGCCGCGGAGTATGGGTCCCTGCGTTCGCAGGGACGACATCGGAGTTGGTGGAGGCCGCTCGCGTCACACCGGCAGCTGCGAGCCGCGGCCGTCTAACCCGCTATTAGTAAATATCCCCCATCGTGCATACAGCATAGCTGTGAGTCGCCAGCCAGGCGGCCGATGCTGCGGGGCAGGCGCCTGGCGACGTCAGTTCGCCCGCCTGCCGCTCTTGGGGGAGCGGACGAGGACATGATGAGCTTGAAGATCAGGGGGCGTCTCTACGCCGGCTTTGCGGCGCTCATCGTCGCCGGTGCCGTGATGGCGGCCGTGGCGGTGTGGAACCTGTGGGCCGTGCGCGACCAGGTCGCGAGCATGTCGGCGCTGTCGGACGCGACCGCGCGCATCCTGCAGATCTCCAACCATTTGCAGGCGATCCAGCGCGCCAACCTGCGCTACATCCACGACGCCAACGAGCCGGCGCTCAAGGAGGCGGCCGAGCGCGAGGCGGCGGCGACGGCGCTGCTGGAGGCGGCCACCGCCGGCCCGCTGTCCGCGGAGCGGCGCAGGCTCTATGGCGATCTCACCGGCGAGATCGCGCAGATGCAGACCCAGCGCGCCGCGCTCAGCGAGGCCGTCAAGCAGGTGAAGAGCGGCCGCGCCGCGCTGCTGCCGGGCGGCGAGGACCTCGCCGCCAAGGCCGCCAAGCTGTCGATCGCGGCGCGCATCTCGAAAGAACCGGAGGTCATGACTGCGGTCGCCGACATCGACGCCCGCCTGCAGCTCGTCCGCATCGCGACCTGGCGCTTCCTGGCGCTGCGCGACACCAAGTCCGCCTCCGCCTTCCGCGCCGGCGTCGACAATGTCGAGCAGCGGCTCGCCACGCTGGAGGGCGCGTCGCCGCCGGCGGGCGTGCTGGCCGCGATCGCGCCGGTGAAGGCCTCGCTGGAGCTCAACAAGACCGCGTTCGAGGCCACCGCCGCCGCGGCGCTGAAGTCCGAGGACATCTACGCCAACGCGATCGAGCCGCTGATCGCCCGGAGCATCGACACGCTCAAGGCCGCCGAAACGGGCGTGAATGCCGACTATCACGCTTCTCGCGCGCGCGCCGAGGGCGCCATCGACAGCACCATCTCGCTGCAGATGCTGGTCGGCGCCGCCGCCATCCTGTTCGGCTGCCTCGTCGCGGTCCTGATCGCGCGCAGCATCGTCGGCCCGCTGGCGTCGATGACGCGGGCGATGGGGCGGCTCGCGAGCGGCGACGTCGCCGTCGAAATTCCCGGCCGCGGCGCCCGCGACGAGATCGGCGCCATGGCGACGGCGATCCAGGTGTTCAAGGACAACATGGCCGAGACCGAGCGTCTGCGCGCCGAGCATGCCGACGCCGAAGCGCGGCAGGAGCAGCAGCGCCGGGACGACATGGCGAAGCTCGCCCGCCAGTTCGAGCAGGCCGTCGGCGAGATCGTCGATGCGGTGTCGCACGCCTCGAGCGAGCTCGAAGCCTCCGCCGGGACGCTCACCAGCACCGCCGCGCGCGGCCAGGATTTGTCGACCGAGGTCGCCGCCGCCTCGCAGGAGGCCTCGTCCAACGTGCAGACGGTGGCCTCCGCCGCCGAGGAGCTGTCGTCCTCGGTCAGCGAGATCTCCCGCCAGGTGCAGGAATCCGCCCGCATCGCCGGCGAGGCGGTGGCGCAGGCCAACCGCACCAATGAGCGCGTCGGCACCCTGTCGAAGGCCGCCACCCGCATCGGCGACGTGCTCGAGCTGATCTCGAGCATCGCCGGCCAGACCAACCTCTTGGCGCTCAACGCCACCATCGAGGCGGCGCGCGCCGGCGAGGCCGGCCGCGGCTTCGCGGTGGTCGCCGCCGAGGTCAAGGCGCTGGCCGAGCAGACGGCGAAAGCCACCGGCGAGATCGCCCAGCAGGTCTCCGGCATCCAGGCCGCCACCGAGGAGTCGGTCGGCTCGATCAAGGAGATCGGCAGCACCATCGGCCGCCTGTCGGAGATCGCAGCGGCCGTCTCCGCCGCCGTCGAAGAGCAGGGCGCCGCGACGCAAGAGATCTCCCGCAACGTCCAGCACGCCGCCAACGGCACCCAGCGCGTCTCCCGCAACATCGACGACGTGCAGCGCGGCGCCTCGGAGACAGGCTCGGCATCGTCGCAGGTGCTGACGGCAGCACGGTCGCTGTCGGCGGAGAGCGGACGGTTGAAGCGGGAGGTGAGTAGGTTCCTGGGGTCGTTGCAGGCCGCGTGATGGGAGCACGGTGTTTAGCTCCGGCGTCGGACGAGTAGGGCGGATTAGCGCAGCGTAATCCGCCATCGCCACCCGACCACTAACGCGGCGGCTTACGCCTTCGGCTAAGCCGCCCTTCGGATCGTCGATGGGCGAGCCGTCACCAAGCGCTCCGCTGTCGTCCCGGACAAGCGTGCGCAGCACGCGCCGATCCGGGACCCATAACCACAGGAAGATGTCGTTGGCGAGATGTGGGACCAGTCGTTCTAAGCAAGGACCGCCGCGGATTATGGGTCCCCGCGTTCGCGGGGACGACGGTGGAGTTTGTGGCGGCTGCTCGCGTCACACCTGCGGCTGAAAATACATGGCGCGATCCGGGAACACACGAGCTTCAGAGATAAACCTTGGTGTCGCAACGTTCGTCCGGCTGTGCTTGCTCCTGATCATGCTGGCCAAGCCGATCGGAGAAGCGACAAAATAAACCGGACGTCGATGAAGTAAACGTGCTGATTTCCACCGCGTATCATTATTCCAGCAAGTCCTACGAAGTAGGAATTCCTGTCTCGTGCGATATGATAGATGGGACCGCCACTCAAGCCGTCCTGAGAAAAAGGCGTCTTGCCTGTGATCTTTATACGATGCACATGCCGGGCATGGCTCGCTCCGATGTAGTTTCCGGTGGTGACTACCTGTTTTAGATGTACATGCGGGATCTCGTAGTCAACGCTTCGGCACTCCGTAGGATAACCAAACAGGTAGAATTGAGTGTCGGAATTTCCGTTCCACGCATCGCTCTCCTGGATTGGAAAGAATGCCGATTCAAGATTTGGAGATTGATAGTTTTCAGGCGCGAACTCCATTGCCTGTAGATCGTTGAAATCTTCGTCAATACTGCTGCTATCGGTGCTTACGAAAAGAAGGCGCGATCCCGACACAAGTATCTTTCCGTCCTCGATTGGGATCGTGACATCATCAGGTGCGTAATCTTTCGTTTGGTGGCGACACCATAAAAGAAAGTACTTGTCGTGCCATCGAACTGCCGTTGCGGAGCCTAGAAAACAATATGGGAACTGCTCGTGGCCAGTGAGACAGAAAGTTTGCTTGGTGTACCTCGCCAGCACCGTTTCAGTGTTGCGAGTAGGCACCCATAGTCTTCCCACACGTACAGCAGAAGCTCCGACCCATAATGTGAGATTGCGTATCACTGTTGGGGCGCTCGCTTCGCGGCGTCGTCAAGCTGATTGGAGATGCCTGACAGCAATGCAATGACTGGCGAATTGAATCGCAAGCTAGAGTATCAGAGTTCATTCGGAGCGGGGTGTTGCCTGAAGTTGCAATCCCAAAAATTTATAGGGATTACGGCTGATCGTTTCCCGAGTTTCGTTGTGGCCCTTCCTATTAGCCAAATCGTGGGGTCGTAAAATGGGCGGCCTTATTCCGAAAATCAAAAATCCTCTTGCCTCTCACCCCAAATCACCCTTATCCTCCACCCGTTCCGTTCCACCGAGGGGGCGTATCGCGATCGTCACGGACGTCGGATGCGGAATGCGATGGACGCGGGCGGCCGCAGCGGGGCTTGGCCTCGCCGACGAACGGCGGAACGTGGACGTGAAATCGTGTGGTCCTGGTCGCCCGATGCTGCGGCCAAGTCGGCGGCGATGATCCGCCGGTGACGGGGTCAAGAAGCCGGTCCCCGGGGAGATCACGTATAAGCGTTAACACCATCGCACAGGGAAGGCCGGGCGTGTTCGGCCAGACCTGTGGTACCTGCCGCCTGCATTTTTTCCGCAGGCGGGCCACGGGCGCGGCCAGCGCCCGGCCTTCCCTGTGCCCTCGCTGTGAGGGTGCGAGTTTGAAGGGCATGACTCGGGCGCGGGATGCGTCGCGAGGATGTGGAGGCTCGACGCGCGGTTAGCTTTCTCCACATGCTGTTTGATAGTGTGGATCAGGATAGTTGCTCCGGGCGTCATTGCGAGCGCACCGGACGGGTAGGGCGGATGAGCGAAAGCGTCATCCGCCGGAGGCTGGCTCCGGTGCGGGCGGATGGGCGGCGGCTGGATCGGGGGCTGTTGGAAAGGCGGCGGGTTACGCCTGCGGCCAACCCGCCCTACGGGGTTACGACTTTGGTCGGACCGGCCAAAATGATGGCCGCTACGGGGCGGCCGGGACGTGGGCAAGCGCTTGGTCTCGCAAGGCTTTTCCGCCTCGCTCCACCATCTGCGCCATTCCGCCGCAGTGTTCGTGTCCATCCATTACAGAAGTTTAACGCCGCAGCCAGCACGCCGTAAGGCGGCAGCCCCCATCTTCACTGGCGAACGGGGCGCACAGCCCGGGACCCAAGTTTTAGACCTTGATCAAAATCGCTTGCGGAGAAAACCGTATGACTGACCGTCCGACCGACCTGTCCTCCCTTCCATCCTATCGCCAGCCCCGGCGCGGCCTGTTCTCGGCGCGCAAGTTCGCGCTGATGGCCTCCGTCGTCGCGGGCCTCGGCGTCGCCGCCTATGGCCTGTCGCCGCAGGGGGCGCCGCTCGACCTGTTCTCGACCTCGGCGCATGCGCAGGTCGCCAACGAGGTCAGCAAGGTCGCGCGCCCGGTCGGCTTCGCCGACATCGTGGAGCGGGTGAAGCCGTCGGTGATTTCGGTCAAGGTCAACATCGCGGAGAAGGTCGCCAAGGACGACAGCGACGACGATACGCCGTTCCAGCCGGGCTCGCCGATGGAGCGCTTCTTCCGCCGCTTCGGCGGTGAGAACGGCATTCCCGGCATGCCGGGTCGCGGCGGCCGCGGTGGTGGCCGCGCCGTGACCGGGCAGGGCTCCGGCTTCTTCATCTCCGCCGACGGCTATGCCGTGACCAACAACCACGTGGTCGACGGCGCCAACAAGGTCGAGGTGACGACCGACGACGGCAAGACCTACAGCGCCAAGGTGATCGGCACCGACCCGCGCACGGATCTGGCGCTGATCAAGGTCGAGGGCGGCACGAACTTCCCGTTCGCCAAGCTCGCCGACGGCAAGCCGCGGATCGGCGACTGGGTGCTGGCGGTCGGCAACCCGTTCGGCCTCGGCGGCACGGTGACGGCCGGCATCGTCTCGGCGGTCGGCCGCGACATCGGCAACGGCCCGTATGACGATTTCATCCAGATCGACGCGCCCGTGAACAAGGGCAACTCCGGCGGTCCGGCGTTCGATGTCGACGGCAACGTCGTCGGCGTCAACACCGCGATCTACTCGCCCTCCGGCGGCAGCGTCGGCATCGCGTTCTCGATCCCCGCCTCGACGGTGAAGAGCGTGGTGGCGCAGCTCAAGGACAACGGCTCGGTCAGCCGCGGCTGGATCGGCGTGCAGATCCAGCCGGTGACGCAGGACATCGCCGACAGCCTCGGCATGAAGAAGGCCGAGGGCGCGCTGGTCGCCGAGCCCCAGGCCAACGGTCCGGCGGCGAAGGCGGGCATCCAGTCCGGCGACGTCATCACCGCGGTCAACGGCGAGCCGGTGAAGGACGCGCGTGAGCTCGCCCGCACCATCGGCGGCATCGCGCCGGGCGCCTCGGTCAAGCTCAACGTCCTGCACAAGGGCGAGGACAAGACCATCAACCTGACGCTCGGCAAGCTGCCGAACACGATCGAGGCCAAGGCCGACACCGGCGGCGACAATTCGAGCCCGACCCGCGGCGCCGACGTGCCGAAGCTCGGCATGACCGTGGCGCCCGCGTCGAGCGTCGCCGGCGCTGGCAAGGACGGCGTCGTCGTCACCGAGGTCGATCCGAAGAGCGCGGCCGCCGATCGCGGCTTCAAGGAAGGCGACGTCATCCTGGAGGTCGCGGGCAAGTCGGTGACCTCCGCCGGTGACGTGCGCGAAGCGATCAACGCCGCCAAGGCCGACAACAAGAACAGCGTGCTGATGCGTGTGAAGAGCGGCGGGCAGTCGCGCTTCGTCGCGGTGCCGCTGGCCAAGGGCTGAGCGAGGGCCAAGGCCCTCACGAGAAGGCCCTTACGAGATGGGAGACCGCCGGCATGTGCCCCCGCGCCGGTGGCTCTTCCTGGGGGCGGGCTTGAAGTTCCGCTCCCGCAAACCTTCCGTTGGACAACGCCCCCCTCCGTCGGAAGGAACTCGGGCGGTGAGGTCCCCCAGCCTCACCGCCCACTTTGCTGCCGATCAACCCCGGGCCCATGCCGCCTTGCACGGAAACGGCGGCCGGTCCATGTAGATGGACATCGAACCGTGACCGCCGCCCCCGTTTCCGCAATGCGCCTCCTGATCATCGAAGACGACCGCGAGTCCGCCGACTATCTGGTCAAGGCGTTCCGCGAGGTCGGACATGTCGCAGACCTCGCCAGCGACGGCGAGGAGGGGCTCGCCATGGCCGACAGCGGGGATTACGACGTGCTGGTGGTCGACCGCATGCTGCCCAAGCGCGACGGCCTGTCGCTGATCGGCGCGCTGCGTGACAAGGGCAACCGGACGCCCGTGCTCATTCTGTCGGCGCTCGGCCAGGTCGATGACCGCATCAAGGGCCTGCGCGCCGGCGGCGACGATTATCTGCCGAAGCCCTATGCCTTCGCCGAGCTGCTCGCCCGCGTCGAGGTGCTGTCGCGCCGCCACGGCGGCCCGGCCGAGGAGACCACCTACAAGGTCGGCGATCTCGAGCTCGATCGCCTGTCGCACCGGGTCGCGCGTGGCAAGGATGAGCTGACGCTGCAGCCGCGCGAGTTCCGCCTGCTCGAATATCTCATGAAGCATGCCGGGCAGGTGGTGACGCGCACGATGCTGCTGGAGAACGTCTGGGACTATCATTTCGATCCGCAGACCAACGTGATCGACGTCCACATCTCGCGGCTGCGCTCCAAGATCGACAAGGGGTTCGACCGCCCGCTGCTCCACACCATCCGCGGCGCGGGGTACATGATCCGTGACGGCCTTCGGTAAGCTGATCCGCACCACGGCGTTCCGGCTGACGCTGGTCTATCTGCTGTTGTTTGCGCTGTTCGCCGCCTCGCTGCTCGGTTATTTCGCCTGGAACACCCGCCGGCTCATCACCGAGCAGATCTCGACCACGGTCACCTCCGAGATCAGCGAGATGACCGACATCTTCGCCCGCTGGGGCCTGCGCGGAATCGTCGGCGCGATCGAGAGCCGCGCGCTGCGGCCGGGCGCCAATCTCTATCTCATCACCACGCCGACCGGGCAGGCGATCGCCGGCAATGTCGGCTCGCTGGCGCCGGGCGTGATGGGCTCGTCCGGCTGGTCGGAGACGTTCTACCGGCGGCTCGACGACAGCACCGAGCACAGCCATCGCGCGCTGGTGTATGTCACGCAGCTCTCCAGCGGTTTTCGGCTTTTGATCGGCCGCGATCTCGAGGAGCGCCGCCGCCTGTTCGGCATCGTCGCCAAGGCGGCGCAATGGTCGGTACTGGTGGTGGTGGTGCTCGGCATCGGCGGCGGCATCTTTGTCGCGCGGCGCGTGCTGCACCGGATCGATGCCATGACCGGCACGACGCGGCGGATCATGGATGGCGATCTCTCCGGCCGTCTGCCGGTCGGGCGCAGCGGCGACGAGCTCGATCGCCTGGCGGAAAATCTCAACGCGATGCTGGAGCGCATCGAGGCGCTGATGACCGGCCTCAAGGAGGTCTCCGACAACATCGCGCATGATCTCAAGACGCCGCTGACGCGGTTGCGCAACCGCGCCGAGGAGGCGCTGGCGAAGTCGCGCTCCGAGGACGAATATCGCGCCGCGCTGGAGCGCACGATCGAGGAATCCGACGGCCTGATCCGCACCTTCAACGCGCTCTTGATGATCGCGCGGGCGGAGTCCGGGCAGGCGCGCGGCGACATGGTCGAGTTCGATGCGGCCGAGGTCGCCGGCGGCATCCACGAATTGTACGAGCCGCTGGCCGAGGACAATGAGATGACCTTGCGGGTCAAGGCCGCGGCCGCGCCGGTGCATGGCAATCGCGAGCTGATCAGCCAGGCGCTCGCCAATCTCGTCGAGAACGCGATCAAATACGGCAAGCCGGCGGCGCTGCCGCTCGATGCCGCCGCCGCCGCTGATAGCCGCGAAATCCTGATCGAGGCGCGGCGCGAGGGCGGACAGGTGCTGCTCAGCGTGACCGATCATGGCGAGGGCATTCCCGAGGCCGAGCGCAAGCGCGCCGTCGAGCGTTTCGTGCGGCTGGAGGCGAGCCGCACTTTGCCCGGTTCCGGCCTCGGTCTCAGCTTGGCGTCCGCCGTCGCGACCCTGCATGGCGGCGAGCTCCGGCTCGCCGATGCCAGGCCGGGGCTGATCGCGACGCTGGTGCTGCCGGCTGGTGCCGGCGTGCCCGCGAAGCTTGCGGCGCCGGCGCAGGATGTGCCACAGAAGGCCGCATGATCTCATCCGCGCCGGGAAACGCGGACGGGCAGATGCTGGCCGAACGTTTCGTTGCCGGCCCACATGTCCGTGCGCCCGACAAAGCCGAACAGCGCCTCCACGAGTGGCTCGCCGAGCTCGAGCCGTCCTTGGCCGCCTCGCTCCACCAGCTGCTCGCCGACGGCTGGCCGCGAACCATCCTGCTCGGGATTGCCGAGTGCTCGCCCTATCTGTTCGATCTCGTCCGCGCCGACGGCCATCGCCTGGACCGTCTCTTGCGCAGCGAGCCGCAGGCGCATCTCGCCGAGCTGATCGCCCGCACCGGGCGCGAGGTGTTTGCCGCTTCCAGCGAAGCCGAGGTGATGAGCCTGCTGCGGCGGCTGAAATCCGAGGCGGCGCTCTTGATCGCGCTGTGCGACATCGGCGGCGTCTGGCCGGTTATGCAGGTGACGGCGGGGCTGACCGACGTCGCGGTGTCCTCGGTGCAGATGGCGCTGCGGTATCTGCTGCGCCTGGAGACGGTGCGCGGCCGGCTCGCGCCCGTCGATGCCGACGATCCGGAGCAGGGCAGCGGCCTGTTCGTGCTCGCGATGGGCAAGATGGGGGCGGGCGAGCTCAACTATTCGAGCGACATCGACCTGATCGTGTTCTTCGATCCCGAGATCAACTCGCTGGCGCGCGACATCGAGCCGCAGCCGTTCTTCGTCCGCGTGACGCAAGCGATGGCGCGGCTGCTGCAGAGCCGCACCGCGGACGGCTATGTGTTCCGCGTCGATCTCCGGCTGCGGCCGGATCCGGCCTCGACGCAGGTGGCGATGTCGACCGAGGCAGCGCTGCATTACTACGAGCGCGAGGGCCGCACCTGGGAACGCGCCGCGATGATCAAGGCGCGGGTCTGTGCCGGCGACGTCGTCGCGGGCGAGGCGATGCTGGCGGAGCTGTCGCCGTTCGTATGGCGCAAGCATCTCGACTTCCAGGCGCTGACCGACGTCCACGACATGAAGCGGCAGATGCAGGTCTATCGCGGCCACAGCGAGATCGCGGTCGAAGGCCACAACGTCAAGGTCGGGCGCGGCGGCATCCGCGAGATCGAGTTCTTTGCCCAGACTCAGCAGTTGATCGCCGGCGGCCGTCATCCCGAGCTGCGCGTCCGTCCGACTTTGCAGGCGCTCGACGTGCTCACCGCCAGCAAGTGGATCACGGAGCAGGCGCGCGACGAACTCACCACGGCTTATGAGTTCCTGCGCAGGGTCGAGCACCGGCTGCAGATGATGGCGGACGAGCAGATCCACAGCCTGCCCGACGATGTCGAGGGCGTGAGCCGCTTCGCAAGCTTCTTCGGCTACGACAGCCGCGAGCGGTTCGCGACCGATCTGCTGTTCCATCTGGACGTCGTGCAGGGACATTACGCCAGGCTGTTCGAGGGCGATCCCACCGGCACCGTCAGCCTGCCGGCGGTGAACTACGGCGCCGGTCCCGACGAGCCGCGCCTGATGGAGCATCTTGCCGGATTGGGCTTCCGCGATCCGGTGATGGTCGCCAAGACCCTGCAGCAATGGCTGGCGGGCGAGTACCGTGTGTTCCGCACGGATGCGACGCGCACCGCGTTCACCGATTTCCTGCCCGCGCTGATCGATGGCCTCGCGCATGCCGACGAGCCGGATCGCGCCGTCGTGGCCTTCGACCGCTTCCTGCAGGCGCTGCAACTCGGCGGCCGCCTGATCACCCTGCTCGGGCAGAACCGCGATCTCGTGGCGCTCGTCGCGCTCGTGCTCGGGGCGGCGCCCCGGCTCGGCGACATGCTGGCGCGGCAGCCGCGGCTGATGGACGGCCTGATCGATCCGCGCTTCTTCGGCGCGATCCCCGACCGACGCGAATTGTCAGAGCGGCTGGCATCGACGCTGCAGGATGCCGGGACCTATGAGGAGTTTCTCGATCGTCTCAGGCTGTTCGGCCAGGAGAGCCTGTTCCTGATCGGCACGCGCATCCTCTCCGGCACGGTGTCGGCGCAGCAGGCCGGCACCGCCTTCGCCGACGTCGCCGAGGGCATCGTGCACACCGTGCATGATCTCGTGACGGAGCGCTTCGCCGCCCAGCACGGCCGCATCAAGGGCCAGGAGACCGCGATCGTCGCGATGGGGCGGCTCGGCGCGCGCGAAATGACGGCTTCGTCCGATCTCGACCTGATCCTGCTCTACGACTTCGACGGCGATGCGCCGGATTCCGACGGCGAGCGCTCGCTGCAGGGCGCGCACTACTTCGCGCGCTTCACCCAGCGGCTGATCTCGGCCTTCACCTCGCGCACCAATTACGGCGTGCTCTACGATATCGACATGCGGCTGCGGCCGTCGGGCCGCGCCGGCCCGCTGGCCTCGCACATCGACTCCTTTGCGCATTACCAGGAGCAGGAGGCGTGGACCTGGGAGCACATGGCGCTGACGCGGGCGCGGGTGATCTCGGCGTCGCCGGCGTTTCGGGCCCGGATCGAGGAGATCATCCAGGCCGCGCTGCAGCGTCCGCGCGACAGGAGCGCGATCGCGCGCGACGTCGCCGACATGCGCCGCGCGATCGCGGCCGAGAAGGGCGAGGCCGATCTGTGGGACCTCAAACACGCCGCCGGCGGCATGGTCGACATCGACTTCGTCGCGCAATATCTGCAGCTCGTCCATGCCGCGACGACGCCGGAGATTCTCGATGTCAGCACGCTTGCGGTGCTCGACAATGCCGAGCGGCTCGGCGTGCTGCCGCGCGCTGAAGCCGTGATCCTGCGTCAGGCTGCGCGGCTCTATCACGATCTGACACAGATCGTGCGGCTGTGCGTCAGCGACAAGTTCAAGCCGGATCAGGCCGGCGAGGACCTGCTGCGGGTGATGGCCCGGGCGGGCGACGCGCCGGATTTCTCGGCGCTCGAGGCGCGGCTGCGCGAAACGCAGACCGAAGTGCGGCGCGTGTTCACCGCACTGGTGGAGGGATGACCTGACCAACCGCGCGGTAGGCCGGCCGCCTATGCCTTTTCCTTGGCGACCGCGGCATCTTTCAGCCGGCCGATCGCTTCCTTCACCGCCGGGTCGAGGCCCGCGCCGCCGGCGTCGTGGTGCGCATAGATCGTCTTGAGCATGCGCGGATCCCAGAACTTCTTGATGTGCTCGGCGACGCCGGCGACCTCCTTCTCCTGCCCCTGGCTCTGGAAGAACTTGCCGATCTGGTTGGCCATGTAGACGAGGCGCTCGGAGGGGTTATGCGACATGGGTATTGTCCGTCTGTGTTGATCGCGCGCCGGTCTCGGCGCTCGCGACGATCCGTTCGGGATGGGTGAAGATTTCGAAGCCGTCGTTGCGGGCCACCGCAATCAGCGTGATGCCGGCGGCGTCGGCCATGCGAATGGCGAGCGCGGTCGGGGCGGAGACCGCGACCATGATGGGTGCGCCCATGGCAGCAGCCTTCTGCACCAGTTCGACCGAGACGCGGCTCGTCAGGATCACGATGCCCTCGCTCGCCGCACAGCGCGTTTGCGCGAGGTGGCCAGCGAGCTTGTCGAGCGCGTTGTGGCGGCCGACATCCTCGCGCAAGCCGACGATGCCGCGCGCGGGAGTCCAGAACGCCGCGGCATGCACCGCGCGGGTCTCGTGATTGAGCTTCTGCAGCGGCTCGATGGCCTCAAGCGCCGCCATGACGTCGCACGGAGCGAAACGCCGGCCGTCCGGGACATGCGCCGCCGGCCGCACCGCTTCGCTGATCGAATCGATGCCGCACAGGCCGCAGCCGGTGGGGCCGGCGATGTTGCGGCGGCGCTCGGCCAAGCGTTCGGCCTGCGCGTCGGGCAGCCACATCCTGAGCTCGATGCCGTCATCCAGCTCGACGACGTCGAGAGAGATGATGTCGTCTCGGCTCGTGACGAGACCTTCGTTCAGGCTGAAGCCGATGGCGAAGTCGCGGAGGTCTTGCGGCGTCGCCATCATGACGGCCTGGGTGCCGCCATTGTAGGTCAGTGCGACCGCGGTCTCCTCCGGCACGCGGCGGTGGCCCTCGGTGAGGGCTCCGTCGCGCCAGACCAGACGATCCGCGATGCGCACTGCATCGGTCATGCTACTCCGCTGCCTCCACGACCGGGGCGATGCGGCGCGAGTTGCGGGCCTGCTCGTCATAGGCTTTCTGCCAGTCCGACGGTCCGTTGGACTGCGACACCTGCACTGCCGTGACCTTGTACTCCGGACAGTTGGTGGCCCAGTCCGAATAGTCCGTGGTGATGACGTTGGCCTGGGTCAGCGGATGGTGGAAGGTGGTGTAGACCACGCCGGGGGCGACGCGCTCGGAGATCAGCGCGTGCAGCGTGGTCTCGCCGGCGCGGCTGGTCAGCCGCACCCAGTCGCCGTCGCGGATGCCGCGCTGCTCGGCATCGTGCGGATGGATCTCCAGCACGTCCTCGCCATGCCACACCACGTTCTCGGTGCGCCGCGTCTGGGCGCCGACATTGTACTGCGACAGGATGCGCCCCGTGGTGAGCAGGAGCGGGAAGCGCGGGCCGGTGCGCTCGTCGGTCGCGACATACTCCGTGACCACGAACTTGCCCTTGCCGCGGACGAAGCCGTCGACATGCATGATCGGCGAACCCTCGGGATTCTTCTCGTTGCAGGGCCACTGCACCGATCCCATCTCCTCGAGCTTCTGATAGGAGACGCCGGCGAAGGTCGGCGTCAGCGCCGCGATCTCGTCCATGATCTCGGACGGGTGATTGTACTTCATCTCGAAGCCCATCGCCTTGGCGAGACCGATCGTCACCTCCCAGTCGGCCATGCCGTTGAGCGGGGTCATCACCTTGCGCACCCGCTGGATGCGGCGCTCGGCGTTGGTGAAGGTGCCGTCCTTCTCGAGGAAGGTCGAGCCCGGCAGGAACACGTGGGCGTAGTTGGCGGTCTCGTTCAGGAACAGGTCCTGCACGATGACGCATTCCATCGACGACAGCGCCTGCACCACATGCGTGGTGTTGGGATCCGACTGCAGGATGTCCTCGCCCTGCACGTAGAGGCCCATGAAGGTGCCTTCGATCGCGGAGTCGAACATGTTCGGGATGCGCAGGCCCGGCTCAGGGTTGAGCTTGACGTTCCACATCGCCTCGAACTGGTCGCGCACCGCGTCGCCCGAGATGTGGCGGTAGCCCGGCAGCTCATGCGGGAACGAGCCCATGTCGCACGAGCCCTGCACGTTGTTCTGGCCGCGCAGCGGGTTCACGCCGACGCCGCGGCGGCCGATATTGCCGGTCGCCATCGCGAGGTTGGCGATCGCGATCACCGTGGTCGAGCCCTGGCTGTGCTCGGTCACGCCGAGGCCGTAGTAGATCGCGCCGTTGCCGCCCTTGGCGTAGAGCCGGGCCGCGCCGCGGATCGCTTCCGGGTCCACGCCGGAAATGCTGGCGATCGCCTCGGGGCTGTTCTTCTCCAGCGCGACGAACTCGGCCCAGTCCTGGAACTCGCTCCAGTCGCAGCGCTCGCGCACGAAGGTCTCGTTGACGAGGCCTTCGGTGACGATCACATGGGCCAGCGCAGTCAGGATCGCGACATTGGTGCCGGGCAGCAGCGGCAGATGATAGTCGGCCTTGACGTGCGCCGACTTCACGAGGTCGATCTTGCGCGGATCGACGACGATCAGCTTGGCGCCCTGACGCAGCCGCTTCTTCATGCGCGAGCCGAACACCGGATGCGCATCGGTCGGGTTGGCGCCGATCACCATGATGACGTCGCTGTCCTCGACCGAGTCGAAGTCCTGCGTGCCGGCGGAGGTGCCGAAGGTGGTGGCAAGGCCGTAGCCGGTCGGCGAGTGGCAGACGCGGGCGCAGGTGTCGACATTGTTGTTGCCGAAGCCGGCGCGGATCAGCTTCTGCACCAGATAGGTTTCTTCGTTGGTGCAGCGGGACGAGGTGATGCCGCCGATCGAGTCGCGGCCGTATTTGGCCTGGATGCCGCGCAGCTTGTCGGCGGCGAACTTGAAGGCCTCGTCATAGGAGACCTCGCGCCAGGGCTGGTCGATGGTCTCGCGGATCATCGGCTTGAGGATGCGTTCCTTGTGGGTCGCATAGCCATAGGCGAAGCGGCCCTTGACGCAGGAATGGCCGCGATTGGCCTTGCCATCCTTGTACGGCACCATGCGCACGACTTCCTCGCCGCGCATCTCCGCCTTGAAGGCGCAGCCGACGCCGCAATAGGCGCAGGTGGTGACCGCCGAATGCTCCGGCTGGCCGATCTCGATCACGCTCTTCTCGGTCAGGGTCGCAGTCGGGCAGGCCTGTACGCAAGCGCCGCACGACACGCATTCCGAACCGAGGAAGCTCTCGCTCATGCCCGGCGACACCCGGCTGTCGAAGCCGCGGCCGGAGATGGTCAGCGCGAACGTGCCTTGCACTTCCTCGCAGGCGCGGACGCAGCGCGAGCAGACGATGCACTTGGAGGGATCGTAGGTGAAATAGGGGTTCGACTCGTCCTTGGGCAGCCAGGCCGGATTGGCTTCGCCGCAGGCGTCGGCGAACACGTGGTTGTCGCCCTGATAGCCGTAGCGCACGTCGCGCAGGCCGACGGCGCCGGCCATGTCCTGCAGCTCGCAATCGCCATTGGCAGCGCAGGTCAGACAGTCGAGCGGATGGTCGGAGATGTAGAGCTCCATCACGCCCTTGCGCAGCTTCTTCAGCCGCTCGGTCTGGGTGTGAACGACGAGGCCCGCGGCCACCGGCGTGGTGCAGGAGGCCGGGGTGCCGGCGCGGCCTTCGACCTCGACGAGGCAGAGGCGACACGAGCCGAACGCGTCGACCATGTCGGTCGCGCACAGCTTCGGGATCTGCGTTCCGGCCTCCATGGCCGCGCGCATGATCGAGGTGCCCTCGGGAACGGTGATGCTCTGGCCGTCGATGGTGAGCGTGACCATCTTTTCGGACTTGGAGAGCGGTGTGCCGTAATCGGTTTCGTGGATGAGCGACATGGTCGGTGTCCTTGTTCCCGATATCTTATTCCGCAGCCTGCAAGCGCGGCTGCTGGGGGCCGAAATCTTCGCGGAAGTGCTTCAGCGCCGAGAGCACAGGGTAGGGCGTGAAGCCGCCGAGTGCACAGAGCGATCCGAGCTTCATAGTGCCGCAGAGGTCTTCGACCAGGGCGATGTTCTCGGCGACGCGCTCGCCGCGGCGGATCTTGTCGATGGTCTCGGCGCCGCGCGTCGAGCCGATACGGCACGGCGTGCACTTGCCGCAGGATTCGATGGCGCAGAACTCCATCGCGAAGCGGGCCTGCTTCGACATGTCGACGCTGTCGTCGAACACGACGATGCCGCCATGGCCGATCAGGCCGTCCTTGGCGGCGAACGCCTCGTAGTCGAACGGCGTGTCGAACAGGGCGCGGGGGAAGTAGGCGCCGAGCGGGCCTCCGACCTGCACCGCACGGACCGGGCGGCCGGTGAAGGTGCCGCCGCCGATGTCGTCGACCAGCTCGCCCAGCGTGATGCCGAACGCGGTCTCGAACAGGCCGCCGAACTTGACGTTGCCGGCGATCTGGATCGGCATCGTGCCGCGCGAGCGGCCCATGCCGAAATCGGCATAGGCCTTGGCGCCCTCGTCGAGGATGAAGGGGATGGCGGCGAACGACAACAGGTTGTTGACGACGGTCGGCTTGCCGAACAGGCCATGATGGGCGGGCAGCGGCGGCTTGGCGCGGACGATGCCGCGCTTGCCCTCGAGGCTCTCCATCAGCGCGGTCTCTTCGCCGCAGACATAGGCGCCGGCGCCGGTGCGCACCTCCAGCTCGAAATTGTAGTTCGAGCCCGCGACGTTGCTGCCGAGCAGGCCGGCCTTCCTGGCGATGTCGATCGCCTTGGTCATGGTCGCGATCGCGTGCGGATATTCCGAGCGCGTGTAGATGTAGCCCTTGGTGGCGCCCACCGCGATGCCGCAGATGGTCATGCCTTCGATCAGGACGAAGGGATCGCCTTCCATCAGCATGCGGTCGGCGAAGGTGCCGCTGTCGCCCTCGTCGGCGTTGCAGATGACGTATTTGCGGTCGGCCGCGGTCTGCGCCACCGTCTTCCATTTGATGCCGGTCGGGAAGCCTGCGCCGCCGCGGCCGCGCAGGCCCGAGGTCGTGACCTCGGAGATCACAGCATCGGGCGTCAGCGTCAGGGCGCGGGTCAGGCCCTTGTAGCCGCCATGGGCGCGGTAGTCGTCGAGCGACAGCGGATCGATGATGCCGCAGCGGGCGAAGGTGAGGCGGGTCTGCCGCTTCAGCCACGGGATCTCCTCGGTCAGGCCGAGCGAGAGCTTGTGCGGCTTGTCGGCGACGATCGCATCGAGCAGGGACGGCACGTCGTCTGCCGTCACCGGTCCGAAGCCGAACCGGCCCTGCGCCGTCTCCAGTTCGACCAGCGGCTCGAGCCAGTACAACCCACGCGAGCCGTTGCGGACGATTTCGATATCGACATTGCGCTCCAGCGCGGCCTTGTGCAGCGCCTGCGCCACCTCATCGGCGCCGACGGCGAGCGCGCCGGCATCACACGGGACAAAAAGACGCACGCTCATCGCTGGGCCTCCGAGACGAGAGCATCGATCCGGGCTTCGTCGAGCCGGCCGACCAGGCGGCCATCGAGCATGGCCGACGGCGCGGTTGCGCACAGGCCGAGACAGTAGATCGGCTCGAGCGTGACGCGCTCATCGGCCGTGGTGTTGCCGATGGAGATGCCGAGCTTCGCTTCGGCACGCGCCGCGAGCGCATCGCCGCCGGCGGCCTGGCAGGCCTCGGCGCGGCACAGCTTCAGCACGTGACGACCGGCCTTCTTGGCCCGGAAATCATGGTAGAACGTGAACACGCCGTAAACCTCGGCGCGCGAGAGGTTCAGAGCGGATGCGATCATCGGAATGGCATCCTCCGGCACGTGGCCGAACGTCTCCTGCAACGCATGGAGGATGGGCAAGGTTGCTCCCTCCATCCCGCTATGTTGGGCGATGATTTCGGCGCCGCGCGCCGCCTCCCACGTCTCGTACACCGGCGTCATCCTGATCCCGATTCTGCGTTGCAAGCGTTTCGCACATCCAAATTGGAATTGCTCAAGATATCAATAAAGCAGTCCCGTGCTGCGATAGCGAAACGCAATCGTGAGATAGCTACAAGTTGACGAAAAACGGGCGCTCGCGCGACCGGCTTGCGGCCGCGTTTTACCGTGTCCGGGCCCGCCGCGCCGTGATAGGTTTCTCCGTGGCCCGCACCGCCGAAAACGTGCGGAACTGGGCCCTTCAACCGCTGGAAGGCCGACCTCTTGATTGACAAGCTCGAACTGCTGCTGGCGCTGGCCAAGGAGCGTCATTTCGGCCGCGCGGCCGAGGCCTGCGGCGTGACCCAGCCGACGATGTCGACCAGCATCAAGCAGCTCGAGGAGATCCTCGGCGTCATGCTGGTGCAGCGCGGTTCCAGGTTCCAGGGCTTTACGCCGGAGGGTGAGCGCACGCTCGACTGGGCGCGCCGCATCGTCGGCGACTTCCGCGCGATGCGCCAGGAGATCAACGGGCTCAAGGACAAGCTATCGGGCGAGATCCGGATCGCGGCGGTGCCGACGGTGCTCGGCATGGTGGCGTCGCTGACGACGCCGTTCCGCGCCAAGCATCCGGAGGTCCGGTTCCGCATCATGTCGTGCACGTCGGCCGACGTGCTGGGGCTGCTGGAGAACCTGGAGGTCGATGCCGGGCTGACCTACATCGAGAACGAGCCGATCGGCCGCGTCCGCACCATCCCGCTCTACAACGAGAGCTACCGGCTGCTGACCGCGCCCGACGCGATGTTCGGCGATCGCGATCAGGTGACCTGGCAGGAGGTCGGGCAGGTGCCGCTGTGCCTCCTGACCCCGGACATGCAGAACCGCCGCATCATCGACCGCGCTCTGAAGGCCGCCGGCAACGAGGTGACGCCGACGCTGACGTCGAACTCGCTGCTGGTGCTGTACACCCATGTCAAGACCGGCCGCTGGGCCAGCGTGATGCCGGCCAAGCTCGCCGAAACGCTCGGCCTCGCCGACAAGGTGCGCTCGATCCCGATCGTCGATCCCGTCATCAACTACCAGATCGGCCTGGTCATCCCGCAGCGTGACCCGATGACCCCGCTGATCGCGGCGCTGGTCCAGATCGCCCGCGAGGTCGCGCCCAGCCTGCAGGCGTGAGGCGCGCGTCCGCGGAGTTGCCGCTGGCGCAGCGCCTCAGCACCGGCGGTGAACAATGGCCCAGGCTTGCTTCGCTGCGCTCGCCATGATGGCGTACACTGTCTCCTCTCGTCATTGCGAGCGCAGCGTCGCCATCCAGGTTGCTGCCGTGGCGACGGTCGGCGTCGTCACCGACCTCGCTGGCGTCATCGGCAGACTTCAGGCTCTCATGCGGTCGCGGAACCCTGACCTTGCGCGTGGCGCGTGGTCTTCAGCTCATAATGCCCGGCATGGCCGTCATAGCGGCTGAGCAGCTTCCGCGCCGCGGGCGGCACCACCGCCGTGTCATGCGCCGGACCCGCGAAGCGAACCACCGCCGTCGGATCGGCGAAGGTCATGATCGTCACGAATTCGACCTCGTCTTCGAGCGGCCTGCGCAGCAGCTCGATGCTCAGAAATCCCTCGATTGCCCGATCGACGATCCCTGGAAAGATCGTCGATCGCAGCAGGTCCTCATAGGCATCGGCATCCGCCGCCCTGGTCCAGCCGTGCCAGATCCGCTTCAGCATCGCGATGCTCCCTTAGGTACGATGACGGTCACCGAACCCTTGCACGGGCGTCGAGCGTCGGACTTGGTGAAAGTTGCGGTCCGCGCGGCGAACTCGCGGAGCGGCGAGCTCCGCTCAGTAGGCCGCAAATTGCTCCCGCATGATCTTCTCCTCCTGCCGGATCCGCAAGGTCAGTGGCACGGCATAGATGATCAGGCCGGCCACGAGCGTGAGATAGGCGTGCAGGGTCAGCGCGTAGCCGATCAGCTCGGGCAGGATGTTGAGGAAGTAGTTCGGGTGGCGCACGATCCGGAACAGCGGATGGGTCACCAGCGCGTGGTCGCGCGCGAGCATCAGCTTGACGGTCCAGAGGCGGCCGAGCAATTGCGACACCACAAGCAGCATCACCGCGCCGAACAGATAGATCACGAACCCGATGATGCTGACGGCGTCGAGCGGCGCATCCCGGACGAGGCCCTCGGCCGTCGCGGCGAGATAGAATGCGACATGTGCGATGGCCAACCAGCGCGACACGGATGCGCCGTATTCGGTTGCGCCGTCGGCGCGCAGCCGTTTTTCGTTGCGGATCGAGACGCCCAGCATGGCAAAGCGATAGGCGAAGGCGGCAACGATGAAGGCAATGATCACGCGCGGTACTCCAGATCTTGGAGCAACTGCCTTAGTTGCTGACGTGCAGGTGCGTCAATACCGCGTTCCGCCAATGTTGCTGACTAGGCACGAAGCGACGTCATGATGCCGTCATCCGCCTGCGTCCTGCGTCGGCGTTGCATGTCCGAAGGGCAAGCCGATCGCATGCCTCGGGCATCATCCGTCACGCGAAAGCGCTGTCATGCCTGTGGGGCCTGATCCTGAAGTGCAATCTCTTTGAGATGTGAATCCGATTTGATGATGTTGCCGTAGGGTGGGCAAAGTGCCCACGCTACGGCAGTACGGCCGCCGCGCTCACGCCGCGACCGAGATGCTCGCCGTGGCCTTGTACGCGTCGCGGGGCAGGGTCACGCGCACGACGGTGCCGTGCTCCAGCCGCGAGCGCAGCCGCATCGAGCCGCCGTGCAACTGGGCCAGCGAGCGGGCGATGGCGAGGCCGAGCCCGGAGCCGTGATAAGTCTTGGTCATCTGGCTCTCGACCTGCTCGAACGGGCGGCCGAGGCGCGCCAGCGAATGCGCAGGGATGCCGATGCCGGTGTCGGCGATGATGAGCACGACCTTGTCCTCGAACACGCGACTCCGCATCGTGACACGGCCGCCTTCGGGGGTGAACTTCACCGCGTTCGACAGCAGGTTGACCATGATCTGCTTGGTGGCGCGACGGTCGGCGACGACCGGGATGCTGCCTCCGATGTCGGCGTCGAGCACGAGGCTCTTGTCCAAGGCGCGACCGGAGACGACGCGCAGCGATTCCGCCAGCGTCTTGGCGAGGTCGAGCGGCTCCATGTCGAGCTTCATGCGGCCGGCCTCGATCTTCGACATGTCGAGGATGTCGTTGATCACCTCGAGCAGATATTGACCCGAGGTCAGGATGTCGTGGCAGTACTCCTGGTACTTTTCCGAGCCGAGCGAGCCGAACATGCCGCTGCCCATGATCTCGGAGAAGCCGATGATGGCGTTGAGCGGCGTGCGCAGCTCGTGGCTCATATTGGCGAGGAATTTCGACTTGGTCTGGTTGGCTTCCTCGGCGCGGGTCTTTTCCTGCGAGTACTTCTCGGCGAGGTCGGCGAGCTCGATCGCCTGGCGTTCCAGCGCGCTCTGCGAGCGCTGCAAGTCGATGACCGTGGCGCGCAGGCGCAGGTCGTTGTCGACGAGCTTCTGCTCGTGCTCCTTGATGCGGGTGATGTCGGTGCCGACCGAGACGTAGCCGCCGTCCTTGGTGCGGCGCTCGGAGATGTGCAGCCAGCTGCCGTCGTCGAGCTGCGCCTCGAAGGTACGGCCGCCCGGCGCCTGCTGGCTGTGGTCGTGCAGCCGGGTGCGGATCTCCGGCATCTTGCCGACCTCGATGACGGTCTCATAGGAGGTGCCGGGGATCACGGCGGAGTCCGGCAGCTTGTGCAGCTTCTGGAAGTGCGAGTTGCACAGCACCAGCCGGTTGTTGGCGTCCCACAGCACGAAGGCTTCCGAGATCGTCTCGATCGCGTCGCGCAGGCGCAGGTCGGCCTCGACGGTCTTCTCGACCAGGCTCTTCTGCTCGGTGACGTCGACCGCGATGCCGATCAGGTGCAGGCCGGAATCTGAGGTGCCCTGGCTGAGCTCGCAGCGAACCCGCAGCCAGATCCAGTGGCCCTCGGTGTGGCGCATCCGGAAGCTCTGGTCGATCTGGTGGATGTCGCCGGCGACGAGCTGGTCGGCGATCTCGAACAGGTCGATGTCGTCCGAGTTCACCAGCGCGTTGACCTCGCCGAAGGTGAGGAGGTCGGTGCGGTTCTCCAGGCCGAGCATCGCGAACATCGAGTTCGACCAGAAGATGCGCCCGCGCGACAGGTCCCAGTCCCACAGCCCGCAGCGGCCGCGATTGAGCGCGGTGTCGATGCGGCCGCGCACGGCGTCGTTGATCAGGTCGCCCTCGCGGGCGCGGGTCGACTGCCAGTGGAAGGCGAAGCCCAGGATCAGCACGACGAAGCCCGTCGTCGCCGACAGGGTCACCGAGAGCGCGGCGTCCGAGCCCCAGATCGGCTCGAGCTTCTCCTGGATCACGACGACGCGGCCGGGCAGCGCCTTGATCAACTGCGACACCGCGAAGGCCGGACGGCCGTTCGGCAAGGTGATCTCGGTGACCGCGCCCTGCAGGCCGGGCGTGGCCAAGAGCTGCGCGGTCGAGATCAGATCGAGGATGCGGTCGTTCTCGCCGAGCGCGGCGTCGACCGGAACCCGGGCCAGGATGCGGTGGTCGGCGCCGGTGACGATCACGTGGCGTCCGGCCGCCGCTCCCCAGGCGGGGATCAGGTCGGGCAGCAGGCTCTGCAGATGCTCGATGTGGGCGATGCGGTCCGGGCGCGTCGCCAGATGACCGATACGGTCGGCGAGCAGGTCGGAGATCGCGGCCAGGTCGCGCTTGGTCGCGCCGCGCTTCTGACGGCTCTGGTCGAGCACCTGGACGAAGGCGCCGAGACAGATGGTGACGAGAAAGGCGATGATCAAAGTAGGGACAGCACGACGCAATACCGGCTCAGCAGTCAGCAGCCTTTGATAGGCCGGTTTCGCGATCGATTGCGCCAACCCCTTGATGGAATCAGAAGATTGGACGCACGCGTTCGCGGCATGCGCACGCGCCATGCTGTAGACCCCCGAAACTTCTTGGATACCCGAATTTCGAAAGAGCCCCAGCCGCTTCCGAATCAAGTTGATTTGAATCCAGATTTCTCGGGCTGTCGAGAGTCAACGATTTGGCAAAAGCTAATAAATCTTATCCAATGCGGAATTGCCATGGCGAAAAGCCGGCAGAGTGAGTCCGAAGCGGGAACGCAGCATGACGTTCAGGCTTCAGCCGTGCGGCGGCTCGGCGTGACTGATGACGCGCTTGACGCTCGGGAAGGCGCGACGCACCCCGCGCTCGATGTGGTCGACATTGTCGTGCACCTTCAGCACGCTCATCGACGGCGCCGCGCGGCAGTGGAAGTTGACGATCTCGCCGGCCTCGGTGTTGCGGACGCGGACATTGTGCACGTCGTACATGTCGGTCTCGGCGGCGAGACGCTGCAGGGCGGCGGCGATCTCGGCGATCCGCTGCGCCGGCGCGTCGACGCCGAACGGCAGCTCGGGCTCGAGCGGCTCGATATGGGTGTCGACCTCGACGTCGGCGCCGAATTCGTCGCGGATGCTGCGTTCCAGCTCGTGCGCGATCGCATGCGCCGCGAACAGGCTCATGTCGCCGTCGACCTCGAGGTCGATCGCGACGATCAGGCGGCCGCCGACGTCGTGGACGGTGACGTGATGGATCGCGAGGCCGGAATTGCGCGCGATCACCATGATGCGCTCGCGCACGCTCTCGTTGCTGAGCGCGACCGGCACCGTCGTGAAGGTGACGTCGGCGCCAGACAGGCTGGCATCGACCGCGGCCTGCGCATCGCGCTTGATCTCGTGCACGCGGTCGATCGGGTAGGTGCGCGGCACCTGCACCGTGGCGTCGACAAAATGCGTTGCGCCGACGAGCCGGACCCGCAGCCGCTCGACATCGACGACGCCGTTGATCGAACGGATCGCGGCGCGCGCCTTTTCGGCCGCGCCCTCTGGTGCACGGTCGAGCAGTGTTTCTACGGTGGAGCGCGCCAGCCGCAGGCCGAGCACCGAGATCATCAGGGCGACCGCGACCGCGGCGGCGGAATCCCCCCACCAGAATCCGAACGCGGTGAGGACCAGGCCGGCGATGACGGCAATCGAGCCGAGCACGTCGGAGGCGAAATGCAGCGCGTCGGCGGCGAGCGCCTGGCTGTGGGTCTCGTGCGCGGCGCGGTGCAGCGCGCGGGCGCGCCAGAAGTTGACGGCGATGTCGACCAGCAGCACCACGAACGGAATCGCCGACAGCGACGGCGGCGGCGCCGCCTCGCGCAGCCGGCTGACGGATTCCACCAGCACGCCGCCGGCCAGCACGTAGAGCAGGGCGATGACGCCGAGCGCGGACAGGCTCTCCAGCTTGCCATGGCCGTAATGATGTTCGTCGTCGGCCGGCCGGTCCGATACCCGAACCACCATCCAGGTGATCACGGTGGCGACGACGTCGACGGCGCTGTGCAGGGCCTCGGAGACGAGCGCGAGGCTGCCGATCAGGATGCCGACGATGAACTTCGCCGCGGCCATGCTGGCGCTCGCCGCGATCGAGATCGCGGCGACACGGGTTTTCCCGGAATCGACATGGGAGGCGGCGTCTCTCATGGCGGCGGATGTAGCAGCCGAGGCCGCACCATGAAAGCCGGGATCGCGCGGTCCAAAGGCGTGGACCGCGCGCTGTTTGGAGTGCTTCTAAATCTCAGAAGGTTGCGTTCACAAGGTCACCACGATCTTGCCGAGATGCTTGTTCGCCTCCATGTGCGCGAACGCCGCGCCAATGTCGTCGAATGCGAAGACGCGGTCGATCGGCAGCCGCAGCGTGCGCTGCTCGACCGCACTCCAGATGTCCTTTTTCACCTCGTCGAAGATCGTACGGATCTCCTCGATCGAACGGGTGCGGAAGGTGACGCCGACGTAGGTGATGCGGCGCGCCGCGTGCAGGTCGAAGTTGAAGTCGGCATGGGTGCCGCCGAGCCGGCCGACATTGACGATGCGGCCGAGGACCTTGGTCGCGGCGAGGTTCTGATTGGCGACCTTGCCGGACACCTGGTCGATGATCAGATCGACGCCCTCGCCGTTGGTCGCCTGCAGCACCTGATCGACCCAGGCGGGATCGCTGGAGTCGATGGCGAGATCGGCGCCGAACTCGTTGAGCCGTCCGCGGCGCATCGCATCGGTCGAGGAGCCCACCACCAGCGAGGCGCCCTTGAGCTTGGCGATCTGCATCGCCATCAGGCCGACGCCGGAGCTCGCACCCTGCACCAGCACGCGCTGGCCCGGCTGCAAAGCGCCGTTGGTAACGACGGCGTTGTGCATCGTGGTCAACGCGATCGGCAGCGTGGCGGCCTCGTCGAAATTCATGTTCGACGGCGCGTGGAACAGACGGCCGTGGTCGGCGAGGGTGTATTCGGCGAACGCGGCGCTGCCCGAGCCCATCACCTTGGCGCCGATCTTCACGCCCTTGGCGTCGGGACCGAGCTCGGCGACCTCGCCGGCCCATTCCATGCCGAGCACCGTTCCGACGCCGCCGGCGGCGCCATGCACATGCCCCTTGGTCATGCCGAGATCGGCGCGATTGAGGCCGCAGGCGCGCACGCGGACCAGGACCTGCGTGCCCTTCGGCGTGGGCTTGGCGATATCGGTGATCGCGGCGCCCTGGGCGCCGTAGACATAGGCTTTCATCGCGAGGAATCCTGTCGGTCAGAATGAGCGGCGACCTTACTGTGCCGCTGTTCTCAGCGCACCGCCTAACAGGCGGCGCGCTGCTCCGACAAGACTCCCTGGGGGATGAACCGGTTCCGCTGACCGGGCTGGACGCGTCAGGCGGCGACCGGAGCTTCCGCTTCGTCGAAGGCGCTGGAGACGTCGCGCATGCTGATGACGCCGGCGAGCGCGAAGTCGACGATGACCGGGAGGTGGCGGATGTGATGCACGTTCATCAGATGCCGCACGTGCTCGAGCGTGTCCTCAGTGCTGCAGGAGATCAGCCGCTGCGGCGAGATCAACTGCGAGACCTTCATGGTGACGCCGGCGGCGCCGTGCTCGGCGATGGCGCGCACCACGTCGCGCTCGGTGAACATGCCGGCGGCGGTGTTGCCTTCCGTGCGGACGACGTCCTTCACGACGAGGGCGCTGACATTGCTGGCGCGCATCAACTGCGCCGCGACGCCGACGGTCTCATTCATTCGCACCGTGATCACGCGCGCCGTCTTGTTGCGCAGGATGTCTCCGACTTTCATGGCACCCTCCCGTTTGTTGTCTTGAACAGAAGGAAGTCTGGTATACGTTATGCCAGAAGTCAATTGGGATCTTGATGTTTTCTGGGCAGATGCCTGGAAAATAAGGTCAGCGATGCTGTCAAATGTATGCTCGGATTGGCATCTGGCATGCACGGCGCGCCAAAAGAAAAAAAGAAAAGGAGGCGCATCGGGATGCGCCTCCTGCAGTCGCGGGAAGAAGCGGGTGATTTACGCCGTGGTGCGAACGTCCTGCGCCGCAGGCTGGGTGACCGCCTCCTTGCCGAGGATGAAGGCGCGGCGCAGCGGCTTGATCACGAACAGCGCCATCAGCGCCGCCGTCGCGTTCAGCGCAACGCCGATCACGAACACGGCCTGCCAGCCATACTTGGCGGAGACGAGGCTCGCGAGCGGGACCAGGAGCGAGGCGGTGCCCTTCGCGGTGTAGAGCATGCCGTTGTTGGTCGCGGCATATTTGCTTCCGAACGTATCGCCCGAGGTTGCCGGGAACAGGCTGTAGATCTCGCCGAACACTCCGAAATAGACCGCGGTCGCGAGCACGAACACGATCGGGTTGTGGCCGTAATTCGCCAGCGTCAGCAGCATCAAAGCGGCGGTGCCGAAGGCGATGAACATGGTGTGCTCGCGGCCGATCGTATCCGAGATCCAGCCGAACACCGGACGGCCGAAGCCGTCGAAGATGCGGTCGAGCGAGATCGCAAACGTCAGCGCCGCCATCTGGAAGCCGGCGAGCGACACCGGCTCGTTGGCGATCTTGAAATCGTGCGCGATCGGGGCGATCTGGGCGGCGGTCATCAGGCCGCCGGAGGCCACCATGACGAACACCAGATACATGATCCAGAAGATCGGCGTGCGCAGTACCTGCGGCGGCGTGTAGTCGATCTTGCTCTGCGGCAGGTTGAGCTGCTTCTTGCGGGCCGGCGCCGCGACCGTCGGCGGCCGCAGGAAGATCGCGAGCACGAACACGACCAGCCCCTGGCCGATGCCGAAGGTGAAGAAGGCGCTCTGATAGCCGCTCGAGGCGATCATGCTGGCGATCGGCACCACGGTCAGCGCCGCACCGGCGCCGAAGCCCGCGGCGGTGGCGCCGGCGGCGAGGCCGCGGCGGTCGGGAAACCATTTCAGCGCATTGCCGACGCAGGTGCCGTACACCGCACCGGCGCCGATGCCGCCGATGACGGCGCCGGCGTAGAGCAAAGTGAGCGAGTCGGCGTAGGAGTTCAGCACCCATGCCAGCGAGATCATGACGGCGCCGAACATGATGACGAGGCGCGGGCCGTATTTGTCGACGAACCAAGCCTCGACCGGCACGAGCCAGGTTTCGGTGACGACGAAGATCGTGAAGGCCAGCTGGATCGCCGTGCGACCCCAGTGAAACTTCGCGTCGATCGGATCGACGAACAGTGTCCAGCCATATTGCAGGTTGGCGATCATCGCCATGCAGATGATGCCCATCGCGAGCTGGAGCCAGCGGAAGCCGCTGGACTGTGCCCGGACAGGCGGTGTCGCCTCTGTGCTGGAAACCATGTGTCCTCCCTAACGCGCTCTCTTGGAGGATGCCGCTGCGAGCGCGCTCCTCATCTGCGCACCAAACCATTCTGGTATAATATATTCCAGTCTGCAATATGGCCTGCGACACAGGGTGCGACATGTTGCTTTGCAACGAGACCGAAATCCTCCGCCAAGCAAAAGAAAACGCTCGGCAAAATGCCGAGCGTCGTCAATCTGGAAGCGTTCTTTTTTATTTTTGTTGCAGCGCGAAGGGGCGCGTCAGAGCGTCGATTTCTGCACCACGACCCTCCGCCAGGGCTTGAGCACCGCGATCGCGAGGATCGATGCCAGGATGTTGGCGCCGGCTGCGATGATGAAGACGCGGTCCCAATTGCCTGACGACTGCTGCATGTAGTTCGCAATCGGCACCAGCAGCGCTGCCGTGCCCTTGGCGGTGTACAGCAGACCGGCATTGGTGGTGGCGAACTTGGTGCCGAACGTGTCGGTGCAGGTCGAGGGGAACAGCGAGTAGATCTCGCCCCAGGCGAAGAACACGAAGCCGGACAGGATCACGAACCAGATCGGATCGTGGCCCAGCATGTACAGCGCCCAGATGCCGATGCCTTCCATGCCGAAGGCGATGAACATCGTGTTCTCGCGGCCGATCATGTCCGAGATCCAGCCGAAGAACGGACGGGTCAGGCCGTTCAGGACGCGGTCGATGGTCGCGGCGAAGGTCACCGCTGTCATCGTCATGCCGATCAGCGTCACCGGAATGTTGTCGACCTTCCAGTCGCCGGCGATCGGCTTGAGGTTGGCCGTCACCATCAGGCCGCCGGCGCCGACGATCACGAACATGAAGTACATCAGCCAGAAGATCGGCTGACGGATCACTTCGGTCGGGTTGTAGTTGCGGCGGCTCTGGACGAGGTTGGTGTTCTGAGTGACCGCGGGCACCTGGCCTTCCTTGGGCGCGAACAGGAAGAAGGCGAGGATGACGATGATGATGCCCTGGCCGAGACCGAAATACAGGAAGGTGGTCTGGAAGCCGGAGTCGCGGATCATGGCCTGGATCGGTGCGACGGTGAGCGCCGAGCCGGCGCCGAAGCCGGCTGCGGTGATGCCGGCTGCGAGGCCGCGCTTGTCGGGAAACCATTTCAGCGCGTTGCCGACGCAGGTGCCGTAGACGCCGCCGGCGCCGATGCCCGCGATGATCATGCCGAGATAGTAGCCGTTGAGCGAGGTGGCGTAGGCGTTGATCATCCAGCCGATCGCGCAGAGCACGCCGCCGACGAGCACGACGATGCGCGGGCCGTATTTGTCGACGAACCAGCCCTCGACCGGCACGAGCCAGGTTTCGAACAGCACGAACAGGGTGAAGGCCCACTGGATCGACGCGCGATCCCAGCCGAAGGTCTTGGCGATATCCGGGACGAAGAAGGTCCAGCCATATTGATAGTTGGCGATCATCACCATCGCCAGGACGCCAACCGCGAGCTGCGTCCAGCGATAGGCGTCGCTTACTCTTGCAGATGCGGGCGCCCCCGCGTGAGCCAAGTCCGTCATGCTTCCTCCAGGCTGTCTATTTTTGTCCTAACAGCTATGCGGAGTTTGGTATATGATATGCCAATAGACAAGCGGATTCATCGACCCCGTCTCCGCTGCTAGGCCAGCGATCGATGAAAAAGGCCTGCAGAAGCAAGGCAAATCGCTGCAGCGACAATACGACGCAGCCGAGGATATTTGTAGTTCAACTATCGGAGCAAGGGCGAGTTTATGCGGCGAGCGCCCGCAACCGGTTGTAGCCCTGCTGGATCGCCGACCAGAACAGCGCGATCAACCCGAGCGCCATGATGGTGCCGACCAGCCCGTTGGAGAAGAAGATCGCGAGCGATCCCTGGGATCCCAGCAGTGACTGCCGGAAGGCCTCCTCGGCCTTGTCGCCGAGCACGATGGCGAGCACCAGCGGCGCGAGCGGATAGCCGCACTTCTTGAACAGATAGCCGAGCACGCCGAACACCAGCATCAGCACCACGTCGAACGTGCTCGAGTGCACCGAATAGGCGCCGATGGCACAGAGCACGAGGATGAGCGGTGCGATGATGCTGAAGGGAATGCGCAGGATCGCCGCGAAGACCGGAACGCAGGTCAGCACGACGAGCAGGCCGGCGAGGTTGCCGAGATACATCGAGGCGATCAGGCCCCAGACGAATTCCTTCTGCTCGACGAACAGCATCGGGCCGGGCTGCAGGCCCCAGATCAAGAGGCCGCCGAGCAGCACCGCCGCCGTGGGGGAGCCGGGCACGCCGAGCGACAGCATCGGCAGCAGCGCCGCCGTGCCTGCCGCATGGGCTGCCGTCTCCGGAGCGACGACGCCTTCGATCTCGCCATGGCCGAAATTCTTGCCGCGCTTGGAAAGGCGCTTGGCGATGCCGTAGCTCATGAACGAGGCCGGCGTGGCGCCGGCGGGGGTGATGCCCATCCAGCAGCCGATCAGGCAGGAGCGCAGCGACGTGACCCAATAGGCCGGCATCTCCTTCCAGGTGTGCAGCACGACACGCAGATTGATCTGCGCATTGCCGCCGCGGAAACTCAGGCCTTCCTCCATCGTGAGCAGGATCTCGCCGATGCCGAACAGCCCGATCACGGCGATCAGGAAGTCGAAGCCGTTGAGCAGTTCAGTGACGCCGAAGGTGAGGCGGAGCTGGCCGGTGATGGAATCCAGGCCGACAGCCGCGAGTGCGAAGCCGATCATCATCGCCGCAATCGTCTTGAAGGGTGGCTCCTTGCTCAGGCCGACGAAGCTGCAGAAGGCGAGAAAATAGACGGCGAATTTCTCGGCCGGGCCGAACTGAAGCGCGAAGCCAGCGACCAGCGGCGCGATCAGCGTGATCATGATGACCGCGAACAGCGCGCCGACGAAGGACGAGGTGAACGCTGCCGTGAGCGCCTCGCCCGCCTTGCCCTGCTGCGCCATCGGGTAGCCGTCGAAGGTGGTGGCGACCGACCATGGTTCGCCGGGGATGTTGAACAGGATCGAGGTGATGGCGCCGCCGAACAGCGCGCCCCAATAGATGCAGGACAGCATGATGATCGCCGAGGTCGGCGGCATGCTGAAGGTCAGCGGCAGCAGGATCGCGACGCCGTTGGCGCCGCCCAGTCCCGGCAGCACGCCGATGATCACCCCGAGCACGATGCCGAGGATCATCACCATGATGTTGAACGGTTGGAGGGCGACTGCGAAGCCGTGAAACAGATTGGCGAGTTCTTCCATACCAGCTTGGTCCTGCAACCCTCAGCGGATGAGTTTTCTTGTTAGAGCCCGAGCCAATCCTCGATCGGCCCCTTGGGGAGGGGGACCATGAACCAGCGCTCGAAGATCAGATAGGTCACGACCGGCGTGCCGACCGCGACCGCTGCCACCGTGAGCCAGCCATATTTGCCGAGCCACCGCATGAACCAGGCGATGAAGATCATGGACGCGAGGTAGAGGCCAATGAAGGGAAGGGCGCCGACATAGATCGCCGTCGGCACCACCACGCTCATGACCTGGCGGAGCTGGCCCCATTCGGCGAAGACACGGCCGTCGTTCTCGCGCAGCGTGCTGCGGACATTCATCGCGCTGGCCGCGACGATGAGCAGGCCGACGTAGAACGGGAAGAACCCCGCCCGCGGTCCCTCGGCGCCCCAATTGATCCCAGCCTTCACGCTGCCGATGATCACGATGATCCCGAACAGCGCGATGGCGAGCGTGACGCCGGCCTCGACCGCCTTATGGCTGGGGCCGGCCGATCCACCGTGACTTCTCATGCGAGCCGCTCAGTTCGAGGCCAGGAAGCCGGCTTCCTTCATCAGGAGCTCGTGCCGCTTCTCTTCGGTCTCGACCCACTTCGCGTAGTCCGCACCGGTCATGAAGGTGGTGTTGAAGGCGCCGGTCTTCATGAAGTCCTGCCATTCCGGCGTCTCTCGCACCTTCTTGAACAGGTCGACGTAGTATTCGATCTGGTCCTTGGTGGCCCGTGGCGACATGAAGATGCCGCGCAGCATCAGATATTCGATGTCGAGCCCCTGAGACTTGCAGGTCGGGATGTCCTTCCAGGCCTTGCCGTCGGTGATCGGCTCGTCAAAGCCCATCGGCTTGTCGTCGAACACGCAGAGCGGCCTGACCTTGCCGCCGCGCCACTGCGCCACCGCCTCGATCGGATTGTTGACGGTGGAATCGATGTGGTTGCCCACCAGTTGCACGGCCACTTCGCCGCCGCCCTTGTAGGGGATGTAGGTGAACTTCGCGCCGGTCGCCTTCTCCATGGCTACCGTGATGATCTGGTCTTCCTGCTTCGAGCCGGTGCCGCCCATCTTGAGGGTGCCGCCGGCCTGCTTGACCGCATCGACGTAGTCCTTGGCGGTGGTGTAGGGCTTCTCGGCATTGACCCAGAGCACGAACTCGTCGAGCGCCAGCATCGCGACGGGAGTGAGGTCCTTCCAGTTGAACGGAATGCCGGTCGCGAGCGGGGTCGTGAACAGGTTCGACAGCGTGATGATGATCTTGTGCGGGTTGCCGGCCGACGCCTTGACGTCGAGGAAGCCTTCGCCGCCGGCGCCACCGGACTTGTTGATCACGACCAGCGGCTGCTTCATCAGGTTGTGCTTGGTGACGATGCCCTGGATCGTCCGGGCCATCTGATCGGCACCGCCGCCGGTGCCAGCCGGAACGATGAACTCGACCGGCCGGACAGGCTCCCATCCCGCCAGAGCCGGGATATGCCCTGCCATCAGGGCGATGCCAGCCATAACGGCCACGCGCACGGAACGCTTCATCGACGCTTTCTCCCCTTCATTCCCGAGAGCGCACGGCTTCTTCCGGCCGCTGTGCCCAATCGAACCACCGACCTGTCGAGCCCGCCGGTGTCATCCCCACCGTGACCAGCTCCAGGTCGTCGCCAGCCCCGGACTTCCTTGCAATGCCCATGCAGCCAAAAGTTGTGTTGGCAGCCGGGAGCAGGCAGCAAGAGGAGCATCCGCAGCAAATCGACCGATTTGATTTTGGTATGAAGAGGTGACCGACCGCAATTGAGGAGATCGGGTGGGACGCCCACGGGGCCAATATGTCGCAGGTCGCGTGGGGGTCGCAAAAGCAAAAGCCCCGGAGATCCGGGGCTCTTGGTTGGGCTTCGAGGGTTGCCTGCGCGCGCGAAGCGCGCCGAGCCTCAGAGGCCGAAATAGGGCAGGTCGCCGTTGCGGTTGGCGGCGCGGGCGCTGGTCATCAGCACGCGGTCGAGGGTCGCCAGCAGGCGGCCGAACAGCGACACGGGCTGGACGAGGGGGAGGGCGACGGTCTTGGCCATGGTTTGTCTCCTTCAGTGAGGCGGTATGACGTTCTGACTGAGGAGAATTTACGTATACCAGATGCCAGATACAACGGATTATATTGCATGGCGGTATGAGCGTTTTGCGATGCAGCAGGAATGTGACGATTTGGATTTTCAATCGAAATTTGACTTCGCATGCAGAAAGAGCCGCCCAATGGGGAGCTCTGAGCAGTTGAAGGGTAATTAGATACGCATTCGCGGCTATGCGACGGCTTGCCTGCCGCGGCTGGCTCGCCCACGACGATCCGGGGATCGCGGCCTCTGCTGGACACCTCCCAGGTGCGCTCCGATCGCGTGCTCCGCGTGCAACGCGAGGGAACAATGGCGCGGGGCCAGGGAACCGTGCCGCCCGGGCCGCAGTTACCCTGCAATCGCACGGAGCGGCATGACCGGATGTTGATCGTTCAGTTCGGCGCGCTGTATCTCTTCTAGAAACGTATCATCGGCGAAGGAAAGGCCATGCGCGCCTTGATCCTGGCACTGTCCCTCCTAGCGATCGCCGGAAGCGCGCAGGTCGCTCACGCTGGTCTGAGCAGCACACCTCGTGAAGCGTCGGCACCCGCCGATACCGTGATCGCTGCCCAGGACGCCAATCAGCAGGCCGAGAACCAGATCGGCCTCACCAAGGCGAAGCGTCGCGCGGTGCAACGAGGGCTGACCAGGCTCGGGTTCGGCACCAAGATCAACGGGACGTTCGACGAACAGACCCGCGCCGCCCTCGCCCATTGGCAGGAGGAGCGCGGCTACCCCACGACCGGCTTCCTCAATGCCGCCCAGCACAAGGTCCTGATGGACGCGGCCGCCGAGGCTGCCAAATCCGACCGCCAAGCCCGTCGCAGCACGGGACGCGCGCGACATCAGCGCAATGTCGGAGGTCCCATCGGCGCGATCGGCGGTGCGATGCACCGCGTGGTGGGCGGAATTTTCGGCAGGTAAGCGTTCAACCTCGAAAGAGCTGGAGGACGGCCATCGCAACCTGGCACGTTGTAGGACGGTTGTGACCACGATTCGCCGGGCGAACTCATGTTACCAGAGTATGCGCATGGCGGCGTGGATGTCGGGGGATGAAGCAGATCGGATCAACTTGCTTTGACCACTACGAGTCCTCCCACCCCTTGCGGGATGCGGCCTGGCCGGCCGCCGGATACGAAGAGGCTGTCGCATCTTCGGCAGATGTCTGCTGTGGCTCTCAACGACACCGTCGCAATCAATGACCTCTGGGCCGAAATGGGCCAAGCACGTCACTTCACGTCGCCCAGGTCGGCGGCCTGGCCGAGCCGAGAGTCACCGCTATCAGTCGTTGCGTCGTTGCGCGCACGCGGCAGATAGATCGTGACCGTGGTTCCCTTGCGGAGCTCGCTCTCGATCACCGCGACACCGCCGCATTGTTTGGCAAATCTATAAACGCTGGCGAGACCGAGCCCGGTGCCTTTGCCCGGCTCTTTGGTCGTGAACAAGGGCTCGAATGCAACCGCGAGGATTTCAGGCGGCATGCCCGAGCCCGTGTCGGAAACCGCGACTGCCACGTAATCGCCCGAGAGATTGTCGAGCTCGCCGTGCAGCGTCCTATTCATCGTCGATATTTGCACGGTGCCTTCCGCGGTCATGGCATCGCGCGCATTGACGACCAGGTTGATGATCGCCATCTCCAGTTGGGTTGCGTCGCCGCGTACGGGCCAAGCCTCCGATGCGAGGTTGAAGATCAGCTTGCCGATTGTGCCCAGCGACTGCTCCAGCACTCCCTCCATGGCAAGGATCGCCTGATTGATGTCGATGATCGTCACTGCCGACGGCTCTTGGCGTGCGAAGGCCATAAGGGAGCGGACGAGCTGCTGGCCCCGTTTGGCACTAGCCAGGGCATTATTGATACGCAATCGCGAGCGGGGATCATCGATCCGCTCCTCGAGCATATCCAAGTTTCCTAGGATCGGGGTGAGCAGATTTCCGAAATCGTGGGCGATGGTGGCGGCCATCTGGCCAATCGCTTCCAGCTTCTGTGATCGCCGGAGCGACTCCTCGATTTGCGCTTTTTGGTGCTGCGCCTCGTCGCGCTCGACCTCGCGCTGGTTGATCAATTGGGAAGCCGTTGTCAGAGCGTGACCTAGCTCGTTCACCTCCCGAATTTCGACCGTCGGGACATCAATCTTCCTGGACAGTCCCAGCGCAAGCGCCGGGGTCGTCATCGCGCGGATCGAGCGGACGATTCGCCTGCTGATACTTGCCGCCAACAACGCACCGAGCAACAGCACGAGGACCGCGGTAGCGCTCTGGATCATCAGTGCCCATCGCAGATTCGTCGTATAGACGCTCTTGGGAACGCCGAATGCGATCATCCAGCCCGTGATCGACGACCGGTGGTATCCGCCGATGACTGCGATACCTTCCAGCGTCGGGGTCTCGTAGATGCCCTCCTGCGCCCTCGACGTCTGGCGTTGGAATTCAGGCGTTCCCTGCTGGCCGATGAACAGTTCCGGATCTTTGGTCCGGGCGACGATAGTCCCGCCGGTGTCGAGGATCGCCACGATCCAGCCCTCCGGTATCTTCTGCCGCTCCAAGATTACGGCAACATTCGCGGGAAGAATGCCCATCACAAGCGCGTACGCGACCTTCCCGTCCCGAAACACGGGCACACCGACGGCGATTTGAGGCTGTCTCGATGTGGCTCCGATATAAAAATCGGAAATCGCAGGTCGGCCGGACTCGAAGATGGTGCGGACCAGGCCTGGGATGCTGGTTCTGGGCAACGGCTGACCGTAGGGGACCATCGTGCTGACCAGGAGTTGTCCGGCCGCGTCCGCGATGACAATTACATTGCCTGTCAGCCACTGCAGCAGTTCGCGCGAGTGCTCGTGAAAGGCGGCAAGATCACCGGACTGCAGGTAGGGTGACTTTGCAAGCACCCGCAAGCTCGACTGGACGCTGAGCAGCTCGCGGTCGACCGCCTGCATCAGCGCGCGTGTTGTGGCCACGGTATTGCGTTCTGCATTGTCGCGTGCCGCAATATACGAGTCGGTGATCAGGTAGCCGGCGACCAGCATTGCCGGAACCGTGCAGACCACGAGGAGCAACCCCAACCAGAACCGAATGGATCGACCACGGTTTTCGACAGGAGGTACGCGCCTGGACATGAACTCTTCACCGATAGAGTTTTGGAAAGAACCTCGCGACAGCCCACCATGCAAAACCCTATGAGCCTAAGGCGGGTTCTATTTGATTTGAGTCAAACGCCTACGATGAGAACGCGGGCCAACGCCCCGCCTCCAGGTATGGGATCGGGAATTTTCGCAGCCTCATGCCTGCCCTCAATCTGAGGGAAGACCATCGTGTCGGTTCAAAGCAGAACTCTGAAAGGGGCCTTCGCTACTACAATGTGGGATGCTAGCGAAATGTCTCAGATGGGTCTTGGTCGTGTAAAAACGGCCTTGCGGACGTCCGTCCTGACCACGAGGACGCGGGCGTTTCTCAGGCTGTGAT
>NZ_JBNPUW010000025.1:0-27591 GCF_051168375.1 Bradyrhizobium sp. HKCCYLRH1034
CCGATTGCCAATGTCGCGCCCGCGCTGCTCGCGAGGCGTGACCGCGTCCTCTGTGTGTCCGAACCGGCAGACGGGTTGTTGGGAAGGAGAGCATCGCTCGTCCGGAGCGTCGGCGTGCACTCAGCCCTCAACCATTGCCTGAACCCGGTTTTGCAACGGCTGTGCCAGCACGCGCACAGGGCCAAAACGATCATGTTTTAAAGGAGATGCGGAGCAATCCGGGCGCGATTGCGAGTTGTTGCAAACCCGACATCGGAATGCTTCGCAAGATGCGACGACGCGCGGCGCTGTCCGAAACGACACAACAGCGGTAGCTTTTCAGCCGGGCGGTGCCCGGAACGAGATTTGCTAGATCCCTTCTGCAGCCCTGCGGCACAGACGCTGACAACGTTGAGGAGGATGCCATGCAGATCGGAGTGGAGACGGCCAAGGCAGTGGACCAGCGGCGCGTGTTCGTGATCGACGACGACGAGATCACGCGCGCGGCCCTGCAGTTCATGTTGCACGATGAAATCGAGACCCACGAATTGGCGACGCCGGAGGAGGCGTACGAGAAGGGCGTCGACTGGCTGGCGCCGAACGTGGTGCTGCTCGGGGTTTCCTTCCTGAAGCAACGCGGCCCCGAGCTCGTCCGCGAGATCCTGGCGAAGTTCAAGGGCGTGCGCATTCTGATCGTGACCGCCAAGGCCGACGAGGCGATCGCGATCGAAGGTCTCAAGGCCGGCGCGCATGGCGCCGTGGTCAAGCCGCTCACGATCGAGGCGGTGCGCAAGAAGGTCGACACCATTCTCGGCCGCGCCGGCGGCGCGCAGCTGGTCCAGCTCGACGGTGCCTGACGTGACGACCGTCGTCTTCTACGAGAAGCCGGGCTGCGGCACCAACGCCCGGCAGAAGCTGATGCTGACGCGAGCAGGCCACGATGTCATCGCCAGGAACCTCTTGACCGAACCCTGGACGGGCGAGCGGCTGCGCACATATTTCGCCGGGACCCCCGTCTGGGCCTGGTTCAATCCGGCCTCGCCGCGCGTGAGATCGGGAGAGATCGAGCCAGAGACGATCGAAGCCGTCGCGGCCATCGACCTGATGCTCGAGGATCCGCTGCTGATCCGCCGGCCATTGATCGAAGCCGGCGGCCGGTGCTGCGCCGGCTTCGATCGTGAACCCGTCATCTCGCTGCTTCGGCAGGGCGACGGTCTGGAGGATGTCCAGGGCTGCACGCGTCCGGATGGGTCGACACCTTGTCCGGAGCCGCGTTGAGCGGCTCCATTCTGCAAGCTCAGCGCTTCAACACCATGACCAGGCGATCGACACGCCTGCCCTGCTTGAAGTGGGATTCGACGATCTCGTCGATATCCTCCGGCTTGGTCGGTCGATACCAGACGCCGTCCGGATAGACCACCATCATCGGTCCGGCGCTGCAGAAGCCGAAGCAGCCAGCGGCGGTGACGCCGATATCCGTCAACCGCTGCGCCTCGATGGTCTTGGTCAGCCGGTCCCACAGCGGCTGCACGCCGAGCGCGCCGCAGCTGCCGCGCGGATGCCCGGGCGGGCGCTGCGTCAGGCAGACGAAGGCGTGATGTTTGTAGAGCTGCGGAATCTCGAATGCGTCATCCGCCTCGGCGACATCGGCATCGCTCATGACGCAGACGCCTTGATACCCTTGTCGGCGAGCAGGGTCGCGAGCTCACCGGCCTGGAACATCTCGCGCACGATGTCGCAGCCGCCGACGAATTCGCCCTTCACATAGAGCTGCGGAATGGTCGGCCAGTTGGAGAACTCCTTGATGCCCTCGCGGATGAAGGGATCGGCGAGCACGTTGACGCTCTCGTAGGCCACGTCGAGCTTGGCCAGGATCTGTGCCACCGCGGCGGAGAAGCCGCATTGCGGCGCCGCCGGCACGCCCTTCATGAACAGCACGATGTCATTGCTGTCGATCAGCTTCTGAATGCGTTCGGATGTCGACATAGACTGGATCCTTTCCCTGAATGCGACCGATCAGCCCGGCCGCAACGATCATTTCGGCAATGACGTCTCGAGCGCCAGCGCATGCAGCACGCCGCCCATCTGGCCCTTGAGAGCCGAATAGACCATCTGATGCTGTTGCACCCGGCTCTTCCCGGCGAAAGCCTGTGAGGTGACGCGCGCCGAATAATGGTCGCCATCGCCCGCCAGATCCTCGATCAGGACGACGGCATCCGGGAACGCCTCCTTGATCAGACGCTCGATGTCCGTTGCTGCCATCGCCATCGCTGCCACTCCCGCTGGATTGATGAAGGCCTCATGCAAGCTCCGAACCAGTCATTTGCTCGCCGCGATCGCCGTCTCGTCTGCATCTGACGACGCGTCCACGCCAAATCGCCAAGCGTTGCGTCGTCTTTGCGACATCGGCCACGGCGCGGCGAAGAGGTGGCGTTCAAAATCCAACATCGGCCCGCTCTTCCGCCCGCCTCGTGCCGGCTCCGGCGCTGCTGCACCCGCGCGAAAACGGTCCGCGTCTTGCAGTGATTTGATCGAGGTCAATGCAGATGCTCGAACTCGTCAGCGAACCCGACACGATCAACTTCGGCGATCTGCCGCAAGAGATCGATGCGCTTTTGCAACAGGGCGTGGCGGCGTATCGCCGCGACCACGCGCAGGCGGATCGGCTGTTTCGCCAGGCGCTGGCGGCCGCTCCGCAGCAGCTTCCGACCTACTTCTGTCTGTACAAGATTCACACCTATCAAGGCCATCTCGACGAGGCAGAGGCGGTCGCCGAGCTGGGCCTTGCGGAAGCGGCGCGCCAGGCCGGCTGGCCACGGGATTGGCGGCACTGGACGCCGCATGATCCGCTGCCGGATGGCGCCGGCCGCTTCGCGCTCTACACGCTGAAGGCCCTAGCCTTCATCCATCTGCGCAAGACTGATTCCGACGGAGCAGCCGAAATGCTCGCGGCGCTGCGGCGACTCGATCCCACCGGCGCCGTCGGATGGCCGGTCGTCGCCGCGCTGGCCGAGGGGCTCGGTTCGGAATGAGGCGACGCCATGCATGAGCGAAACATGACTCGAATTCCAACGACCATCCCCCGGTGCGAACCAGGATCATGAGAGGAACCAACGCATGATGACCATGCACGCCCCGCCCCCTCCTTCCCCGGCGCAGAACGCCGTAGCGACCGGCTCCCAGAGTGCAGCCGAGAGCGTGATTGCAGCGTTGCGAACGGTCTATGACCCGGAGATTCCGGTGAACGTCTACGATCTCGGGCTGGTCTATCGAATCGCGCACGAGGGCGGCGGCGCGGTCGAGATCGACATGACCCTGACGGCGCCCGGCTGTCCGGTCGCAAGCGAGATCGTCCGAATGGTGGAGGACGCCGTACAGGCCGTCGACGGTGTGGTGTCGGTCAAGGTCACCCTTGTCTTCGAGCCGCCATGGGACAAGTCGCGCATGTCCGAAGAGACCGCCCTGGAGCTGGGTTTGTTGTAACGCGCGCCAACCGCGCAACGGAAGCAGGAGCATCACATGCCTACGGCGAGCACGATCAAGCTGACCGCCAGCGACGGCCATACCTTTCAGGCGTTTCGTGCCGATCCCGCCGACGCGCCAAAGGGGGCGATCGTCGTCCTGCCGGACGGCGCCGACGCTGCCGGCAAACTACGCAAGGTCGCCGATACTTTCGCCGCGAGCGGCTATGTCGTGATCGCGCCGGAGCTGTCGCCTCCCACCGCGATCGAAGCGGCAACGGAGGGCGAGCCGGCCGAGAGCGTGCCGGATCCGGCCGCACCGCTGCTCGCCGAGATCCAGTCAACGGTCGACAGCGTCAAGGACTGCGGCAAGGTGGCGGTGGTCGGCTTCGGCGCCGGGGGCGGTCTCGCCTATGACGCGGCCAACCGCGTCTCCGGCGTGGCCTGCGCAGTGAGCTACTACGCGACCGGTGTCGTCAACGCGGCCGGCGCCAAGCGCAAGATTCCGACGCTGCTCCATTTCGGCGAGGCCGACATCGTCGTGCCGTTCGCGGAGGTGACCATGTTCCGCGCCTATCATCCCGAGGTCAGCGCGTTCTCCTATCCGAATGCCGCGCATGCGTTCGACGGTGACGGCGAGACCTATGATGAATCTGCAGCTGCGCTGGCACATGACCGGACCCTGGCGTGGATCTCGCAATATGTCGTCGGGCAGCCGCCGATCACGCTGAAGAACGCCGGCGCCTATGCGCTCGCCAAGACCGACAAGAAAAAGAAGAAGAAAGCCGACGACGACATGGGACCGCTGGCCGATTGACAATCCGATGGAGTGAGAGCACCGCGATGCTGCCGACCACCATCCTGATCGACGAGCGGCCACGTTGCGTCGTGCGCCCCAACGACACCAAGGATCTCAACCGCTTCATCCGCAACGGCAAGCCTTTTCTGCTTGCCGAGGTGCCGGACGGCAGAATCACGCATCGCAATGCCAGCGAGGTCGAGATGATGCAATGGCAGAACGCCCTGGCGCTACACCGCGCCTGGGGTGGCGACGACGAGACCTTCTTCGGCGTGCCGTTGTATTAGTTGGATTGCGTAAGGTCGGCAAAGGCGCCACGGACGGCAGTGAATTGCACCATCGGAAGATCGCCATGCCCACCTTTCTGGTCCATCTTTTTCTGGTCCATCTTGCAGGCGAGACCGCCGGTGGGCGCGTTTCGCTTGGTCCAGCCTACGCGTCACGCCCTCTCCGTCATTGCGAGCGCAGCGAAGCAATCCAGGGTAACGCGGGCGACTCTGGATTGCTTCGTCGCCTTCGTCTCCTCGCAATGACGTCACCGCAGGCTCACGGCCGCGCGGCCCGAGCATCGTGCGGGTTGCCGGCGTGGTTGCGCATCCAGTCGGCGAGCTTGGTCATGGCGGCGTCGACATCCTGACGGGCCTTGACGTCGCTGACAGTCTCCTCGAGCGCGCCGCGCATGCACAGCAGCCAGGCGTCGCGCTCGGCATTGCCGATGGCAAAGCCCATGTGACGCTGGCGCAGCCGCGGATGGCCCTTCTCGGGCGAATAAAGCTTGGGGCCGCCCAGCCATTCGGAGAGATAGCGCTTCAGGATGTGCTTGATCGGCCCGAGATTGCGGCCGTGCATGTCGCGGATGCCCTTGGCCTCCGGCAGCGTATCCATTCGGTGGTAGAAGGATTCGACGAGACGGTCCACGACAACCGCTCCGCCGATCCGCTCATAGGGGGTCGCGACCGGCCCTGCGTCCGGAGTTCCGGTCTCTGAAGTCCCAGCGTCCGCCATCCGACCAGTCCGCCCTCTACTCATCCAAGCTCGGCTGCAGGATCACCTCGGCCGGAGCGCCCGGGCCCTGCTCTTCCACAAGCTGAAGCGCATCGACACGCGACAATCCGCCGCCGCTGTCCATCAGCACGATAGCGTCCTTCGGCATGCTGGCAAGAGCCTCGATCAGCTTGGCGACAGTCACGAGGCCTCCTTCACCGACGCATCCTGACCGGCGATGGGCGCGCCGGTCTCGTCAAAATTCAGCGTCACCGGATCCTCGTCGAGCATGACGATCTCGGCCCGGCTCAACGCCCCGCTGGCATGGTAGCTGTAGCTGTGCGTGAGCTCGATCTCGCCATAGACGATCTTTTCGAACCCGGTCAGCACGCCCGCGGCATCGAAATAGCCGCGGATGAACGTGTTGCGGTTCGACAGCTGCTCCGGCGCAATCGCAGTCACCAGCCGCAGCGGCAGCTTGACGCCCGTGTAGGAGACGAAGAATCGGCACGCCTGTCCCGCATCGGTGCTCATGCTGCCAACCGCGTCACGAAACAGCCGCGGTCTTCAGGGCCTCGATCTGCTCACGAGCCACCTTGAACACGCCGCGGCCGCCGGCGAAGGTCTGATAGGCCTTCATGCCGATGGCCTCGCTGAGCTTGTCGAACCACTGCTGCGGCGTCAGCCCGACCGGCCGCTCGCTGATCTCGGCGACCGTGCCATCATTGGCAAAGCGGACATGAAGCGTCAATTTGTCCATGTGATCCTCCTGTTACAGACCCGAGCCGAAGCCCAGAAGCTCGATCTTGACGTTCTCGGTGCCGAGGATCGTCGCCTGGCAGGCGAGCCGCGACTTCGAGCCGACGCCGACGATGGTGTCGAGCTTCTCGTTCTCGAGCTTGGTGACCTTCGACACGCCCTTGCGTCCCTCCTGCAGGAAGATGTGGCAGGAGCCGCACTTTGCCTGGCCCTCGCATTTGTGCGGGATCTCGACCTCGGCGCCGAGCAGCGCTGCCAGAATGGTGGTGCCCTCGCCCACCTCGATCGTCTTGCCGGAGGGCATTACCGTCAATGTCGCCACTTGGATTCTCCTTTTCGGTTTGAACTTAGAACTTCTCAGTAGATCGCGGCGCCCGCCCCGACATTGACCGAGGCGTCCTTCATGGTCGCGACGATGAAGGCGATCTGATCCGTGGCGAGATGAACGTGGAACGGCAGGGCCACCACACGATCGGCGACCTTCTCGGTCACGAGATAATCGCCTCGGCGATAGCCCATGTCGAAATAATGCCGCTGCAGATGCAGGGGATTCGAATAGGCCACGGCCTCGACCTGTTCGACCCTGAGATCCTCGACGATCGAATCCCGGCTCGACTTCGAGAACCGCGTGCCCAGATGCACCTGGTAGAGAAACCAGTTCACCTCGGTGACATCGGGCCCGACATAGGGGTCCTTGATGCCCTCGAACGACTGCACCTCGCTGTAATAGATCTGCTCGATCAGCTTGCGCCGCTCGAGGATCTCGTCGATCCGCCGCAATTGTGCCAACCCGAGCGCGGCGGTCACGTCGCTCATCACCGCCTGGTGCGACGCGCTGCTGCTGACCACGACCGATGCGCGCTCGTCGAGCCGGTGCGAACGGTGCCGACGCACGGCCACCGCGATGTCGACGTCGTCGGTGACGACCATGCCACCCTCACCACAGGTGAGCGCGAAAGGCTGCGAGAAATCGAACACCGCAGCCGTACCGAATGTACCGACCAGCGCCCCCCTGTATTTCGAGCCGATGGCCTCGGTCGAATCCTCGATGACAGGCAGATTGCGGGTCTTCGCGATCGCCTGCAGCTCCGACCATTTGGCAGGATGGCCGTTGGTGTTGCCGGCCAGGATCGCCTTTGTCCGCTCCGTGATGCGCGCCTCGATCTTGCTCGGCGCCAGCGTGCCCGAGTAGTAATCTATATCCGCAAACACCGGCTTGGCGCCGACAATGCTGATGGCATGCGCGATCTCGCGGAACGAATACGACGACGTGATCACCTCGTCGCCCGATCCGATGCCCATCGCTTTCAGGACCAGGACCAGGCCAAGCGTTCCGCTCGGGACGGCAATGGCGTATCTGCGCCCGAGATAGCTTGCGAATGCCGCCTCGAACTCCTCGACCAGCGGACCGCAGGACAGCCGCGGCGATCGCAGCGCCGCGTCCACGGCGGCAATCTCGGCCGTGGTAATGTCGGGATCAGAGAGCGGAATGAAGCTCGCCTCGACCGGCGTAAGCTCCGCTTCATCCTGCTCCTGCCGATCGGCGTCATGCACCAGATAGGGCTTGGTCATGCTCAGCTCCGCTTGGCCAGGATCAGGCCGGTGGCTTTGGCAAGGTCATCGGTCACACCCGCGCAGTGGTCGCTGGCGTCGAGCAGATGCAGGTCGAATGCCGGATAGCTGCGGAACGGCGCTTCCGTGACATCGGACGCGTCACAACGTGTCAGTACCAGCCTTGGAAAGCGGCGGCGCAGCTCGCCGAAGGCCGCGCTGCCGGCGTCGGGTCGCTCGAGGACCTGCGCGATCTCATTCAATTCCTGTTCGGCCAATGCCACGTCACCCGTCCTCTTCGCTCTACTGCCAGAAGATCCGCTCAGGGTCCGCGTTCAGCTCGTCGACCGCCGCGGTCAACCGCCGATGCAGACTGTGCAGCTCCCACGTCCCCTGCGCGTGATCTCTCCAGAACAGCTTCCACATCGCATTCGCGGGATCATGGCGCAGCAGCGCGACGTCGATCACCCCGCCGTCCTTGTCGATGTTGCGCGAGCAGCAAGGACTGCGGACGTGATAACCCTCGTCGACCGGCGACACCGTCGGCTCGACATAGCGGTAGCGCTTGCGTGACTTCAGCGCGCGCGCGATCCGCTTGCGATCCAACTCGTTGGGATGCGCGGGCAGGACAAAGCTGGGCTTGAGCGCGGTTGCAGCCATCGTGGATCATCGCACCTCAACCGGGACGATCTCCTCTTCGAGACAGCCCACGACGAGCTGCTCGCCGAACTCGACGAGATAGATCGGCATGTTCGCCTCGGTGTGGGTGCCGACCTGGACGATCTCACCCATATCGCCGACTCCGACCAGCTTGGCTTCGGCCGGCGCGTTCGGGAACGAGCCGTCATTGACGAGGTCGATCAGCGCCTTGACACGCTGGCCCCATTGATATTTCGGCAGGCGTGGCTCGATCATGATCTGTATGCTCCCGGCAGTGGCAGCTCGTCCTCGGTCTCCCCGCGGGGCACGGTGGATTCGAGCTCCTTGCGTTTCATGCCGACGCGGTTCCCGCTTTCGAGAAACTCGACGCCGTAGATGTAGAACTGCTGCAGGAAGGTTCCGATCGAGACGACGTAGCCGATCTCGCCCTTCTTCGCGAGGATCTCGCCGATTTCCTTGCCTGCGTAGGTGCCGTCGTTGCGGATCGTGCGCTTGGCCTTGACCTTCTCGCCGAACGTGAAGTACGGCGGCGCCGACAACTCCACGACCTCGCTGTCACGAACGATGTTGCTCATGCCGGTTTCTCCATGGCAGCTCCGAAGCGGTTCGCGAGCCGGTCGCGCGCCATCTCCTGCACCAGCGGGTCCTCGTCGCGCGCAAGCTCCGCGAGTTCACTGAGCGCGATCCGGCTCGCAACCTCGTGACGCACCCGCCAGTCGGCGTCCTTGCGCATCGCGGTGAGGAGATCCGGCGCGAGGCGCTCGGCGATCTCGAGCCGCACCCGTGGATCTGGGTCACTGATCATGCCGAGCAGCCAGTCGCTGGGGATGCGCCGCGCGACGACGCGGCGTACCTCGGCCTCCGGGTCCCCCATCATGCGGCCAAGCACGGACGGCACGATACGGCGCGCCACGACCAGGCGGACGTAATAGTCGTCGTCCATCATCATCGGCATCAGGTCTTCCGGATCGAGCACGGTCGCGATTCGAATGCGGACCTCGCGATGCGGATCATGGCGCAGCCGGAGCACCAGCCGCTTCGGCAACCGCCGCGCGGCGTTCCAGCGCACCGTCTCCTCGGGATCGTCGAGCAGCGGAGGCAGAAAGAACGGGCTGGCATGCTTCGCCGCGATAGCCCGCACCTCGAAATGCGGATGCTTGACGTAGCCGTTGGCGAGCGCCGGATTCCAGTTGAAGAAGCGGTCGATGCGGCGGGCGTAGCGGTCGTGCACGCAGGCGTGCCGAAGGCGACAGCCGCCGGATGCGTTGAGCTGCGCGTGCTCGCAGCCCTTACAGCTGATGTCGTTGCCCTGCCAGTCGATGGCCTCGTCGATGTCGTCATTCATCGTCGAGCTCCACCCGGTCGACCACCTCGAGCAGGACGCGTGCGCCGATCTTATCGCTGGGATCGAGCTCGAGCAGCTTTTGCACCGCGAGCCGTCCCTCGACGAGATTGCCGAGGCGCATCTGCAAATAGGCGTATCCCTTCAAGGTGAACATGAAGAAGCGCGGCAGCATGTTGTCATAGCTGCCGAACTCGGCATGACCGGCGCGAACGTCGCGCCAGTGCGGCGGCAAGCAGTTTTCGGCGGCCGCCTTGGCGAGGCATCGCTTGGCGATGCGCAGCGCGTCGGCGAGCCGTCCCTTGTAGAAATAGAACCGGTAGAAGCCGATCAGGACCGCTGCATGCCCAGGCGCCAGCGCTTCCGCCTCTTTCAGGTGCGTCTCCGCGACCTCGTCGAGATGATAGCTCTGGCCCGCCTGCCACAGATGATACTCGGCTTCCTCCGGCAGGCCGCCGCCGAGCAGCGCGTCGGCGAGCAACGCGTCCTCGATGGCGGTCTGAGAGCTGGGCCGGGCATCGGTGGGCATGGCGGGCTGTCCTAGTGCTCCAGCGCCTTCAAGGCGTGGGTCGAGCACGAAACCTGCTTCGGATCGTGAAACACGAGGCCGGTCTGCGTCGCAGTATCCGCGAAGTCGATGGTCACACCGTCGAGCAGCAAGCGGCTTTCCGCCGGCAGAAACAGCCTGACACCGTCGCGCTCGACCACGGCATCACCGGGCTGCGGCGTGGCGAGCACGCTGATATCGGCCGCAAGGCCGGAGCAGCCGCCGGGCGACACCGCGAGACGGAAGCCGGAGCCCGCGGTACCGTCGGTTCGCAGCATCATTCGCATGAATTTTTGCGCGGCAGGCGTGAGGGTGAAGTTCATCTCGGTCTCCCTCAAGCCGGCGGCTGGTAGCGCGGGAACGAATTGTCGATCACGCAGGTGTTGTCGACCGGGCAGACCGCCGCGCATTGCGGCTCGTCGAAATGGCCGATGCATTCTGTGCACTTCTTCGGATCGATCACGAAGGTGCCGTTCTTCTCCGAGATCGCCACGTTCGGACATTCGGGTTCACAGGCCGAGCAGCTCGTGCACTGCGAGGCAATGATCTTCAAGGTCATCAAAGGCTCCTGTCGAAGGGGCCCGGCGACGCAACAGCGTCGCCGGGGTCTGGTGTCACGCCGCCGAAATCAGGGCGCCCTGGCGAATTTCGGCGTCACCGCGCACGACGTGCTGGATTTCGCCGCTGTTCACCTTGTCGAGGTAGTCCTTGAACCAGGCGATCGCGGACTTTTCGATGAACTCGTGCGCGAACTGATCGACCGGCTCGATGCCCGCGGCCAGCAGGTCGCTCTTCGGGCAGCCGCCGATCTTGGCCACGAACACCGCATGGCAGTCGTTGATGGCGCGGATGACGGTCTCCAGGCTGTCCTCGTCGCCATAGCCGCCCTGGCAGTACAGGTCGACACGGCGGTGACCGACGAACTTGGCACCGGCGGTGGAGAGCTCGTAGACCTGGAACTCCTTGGCGTGGCCGAAATGTTCGTTGATCAGGCCCGAGCCCTTGGTCGCGACCGCGATCAAGAGCTTGATGTCGCTCGACTGGCCGGCGAGCGAGGCGAGCTCCTCCTGCTTCGCCACGACCTTGGCGACACGCTCCTGCTCGACCGCCTCCTGATAGGCCTTGCGACTGTCGATATCGTAGTTCACCTCCATCGCCATGATCTTGTCGGTGGTGAATTCGGCCGAGCGATCCTCACCGAGCAGGCCCACGGCGTCCGCGCGGCACTGGCGGCAATGCCGCATCATGTTCATCTCGCCTTCGCACTCGTCCTGCAGCGCCTTCAGCTCCTGCGCGGTCGGACCGCGCTGGCCGGTCAAACCGAACACGGTGCCGTGCTCCGGCGACGAGATCAGCGGCATGATGTTGTGCAGGAACGCGCCGCGCGACTTCACCGCCTTGTTGACCTCGACGAGGTGCTTGTCGTTGACCCCTGGGATCATCACCGAGTTGACCTTGCAGAGGATGCCGCGCTCGGTCAGCATCTCCAGGCCCTGCAACTGGCGGTCGGTGAGCAGCTTGGCCGCCTCGACGCCGGTGTAGCGCTTGTGCTTCCAGAAAACCCAGGGATAGATCTTGGCGCCGATCTCGGGATCGACCATGTTGATGGTAATCGTGACGTGGTCGACGTTGAAGCCGGCGATGGTGTCGACGTGGTCGGGCAGCGCGAGACCGTTGGTCGACAGGCAGAGCTTGATGTCCGGGGCGGTCCGGGCGATCAGCTCGAAGGTCTTGAACGTCTTCTCCGGATTGGCGAGCGGATCGCCGGGACCGGCGATCCCGAGCACGGTCATCTGCGGAATGGTCGAGGCAACGGCGAGCACCTTCTTGGCCGCCTGCTCCGGCGACAGCTTTTCGCTGACGACGCCCGGACGCGACTCGTTGGCGCAGTCGTATTTGCGGTTGCAGTAGTTACACTGGATGTTGCAGGCGGGCGCGACGGCGACGTGCATGCGCGCGTAGTGATGATGCGCCTCCTCGCTGTAGCAGGGATGGTTCTTCACCTTCTCCCAGATCTCCGGCGGCAGGTCGTTCTCGCCGGCGCCCGAGCCACAGCTCGCCTTGCCGCTGCCGCCCGAGGTGCCGCAACCCTTGTGTTCCGCGATGGTCTGCATCACCGAGCTCAGCTTGTCGCCGTCCGGTATCGTCGCCTGTTCGTGCTGCACTGACGCGTCCATGTCCGCTCCTTAACGTTGCTGGCGAGCCGCAAACCGCCTTGGGCTAGGGTTCAGCAACTCGCGTGCCACGCCGCGGACAAGATCATTTCGTCAGACTATCAACGCCTTAGCCAAATCATCGCGCCTGTCGCCTTGCCAACATGCGAAAGGCTCTCGTTTCGGGCGTTGTTAGAAACGTTACAGACTCGAATTGGGACACAGGACGAACGGCAAAGCAGCGCAGCTTGCGGCCGCGCTGTTCGATTTCCGGTGTCGTGGTTTCGCTCAGCCGCCGATGATGATCTCGGTCGCGCGGGCCAGCGGAATCGCGATCGGCGTCAACCGCTCGGCGATGAAGAACTTCAGCTCGTTCTTCGACAATGAGTCGGGCTCGACCAGGACGTAGTGATCGGCGCCGGAGCGCTTGATGACCTGGCGGCCATAGGTGCGCAGCAACTGGTCGTTGAAGCGGCAGCCGATGAACAGGAAGCTGCGGTCGGTGCGCCGGTCCTTGACCGTGTCGGGTATCGGTGTCTGGATATCGATGTCGGTCAGCACCTCGACATAGTCGGCGTCGGTGATCAGGAAGTTCCTGGCCGGCGTGATCCCGCCATGCGGCTTGTAGAGCAGCGTAGTCCAGCTTGCGGCCTTCTCACGATCGCTCTCGGCGCCCGCGGCGTCGTAGAAGCGATACCAGCGGTCCTCGCCGATTCCGGCCCGCGTGATGCCCTGCACCTCGCCCCAATCGCCGCGCCCGGCGAGCGCGGCTCGCATTGCGCCGTCATACCAACTGTCGACGATCATCGGCAGCGGCAGCGACGCCAGATGCTGCTGCAGCGGTGTCGGTGCAACGGGCGCGGCAAAGGCTTCGGCCATCAGCGCCGTCACCGTCGAGCGGTGGCGCGTGCTCTCGATGTGCTGGGCTGAAGCCCACGCATTGCCCTTGGCTCGGCGCGGCAGCGCCACTTTGGTGCCGAAGAACGCGGCCAGCGCTTCGGGATTCATCGGCACCGTGGCGCCGGACTGCTCCGACACGGCGGGACCGAGGAACGGGACGACCTTGCCGGCCTTCAGTCCGGCGACGACGTCCTTGAGCAGGGCCTCGGCATCGGCCTGCTTGACGATGTCGATATGAGGAAGTGGCGCATTCATCACTCGTCCCCTTCGCCACCGCGCTTGCGCGCATTGATCGTGATCGGCAGCCGCGTGTCGGCAGCCATCTGCGGCAGTTCAAGGACCCATCCGTTGGCGATGCGGATCCAGCCGCCCCACAAGGACTCGTGCTCCGACTCGACGATGGGCTCCTCGAGATCCTTTTTGGGGACGTAGATCGACAGGCCCGTTTCCGGCGAGCGGCGGATCATGACTTTCATTGCGTGAGCTCCGTAGGGCGAAGGGCGTCCGCCGATGGCGATTGACGATGCTGCAGCCAGGCCGGCGAGGTCTCGCGCAGCCGGCCGACGATGTCGGGCAGGATCTGCAGCATGCGATCGATGTCGTCGTCCGTGGTGTCGCGCGACAGCGAGAACCGGACAGCCCCGCGCAGCAGGTCCGGCGGCACGTTCATCGCGCGGAGCACGTGCGACGGCTCCATCGAGCCGGAGGCGCAGGCCGAGCCGAGCGAGGCGGCGATACCGGCTTGGTTCAGCCGCATGACGATCGGCTCGCCCTCGAGATGCTGGAAGGCGATGTTGGAGGTGTTCGGCAGCCGCGCAGCGAGGTCGCCGAGCACGACGCAATGGCCGACGCTCTGGAGGATGCCCTGCTCCAGCCGGTCGCGCAGCGCGCGGACGCGGCCCTGCTCGTCCGCGAGATGCTTTGCCGCCAGCTCGGCCGCCTTGCCGAGCCCGATGATGCCCGGCACGTTCTCGGTGCCGCCGCGCCGGCGGCGCTCCTGCGGGCCGCCGCGCAGCAGCGGCGCGAACGGTGTGCCCTTCCGAACATAAAGCGCACCGATGCCCTTGGGGCCGTGCAGCTTGTGGCCGGACAACGACAGCATGTCGACGCCAGCGGATTTCAGATCGATCGCGATCTTGCCGGCCGCCTGCACGGCGTCGGTGTGAAACAGCGCGCCGGCCTCATGCGCGAGCCTGGCCAGATCGGACACCGGAAACAGCGTGCCGGTTTCGTTGTTGGCCCACATCACCGAGGCGATCGCCGTGCGCGGGCCGAGCGCGCGCTTGTAAGCCTCGAGATCGAGCCGGCCGGCCGCATCGACGCCGATCAGATGCACCGTGAGGCCGCGCTTGCCGCTGAGATACTCGACCAGCGACAGGATTGCGGGATGCTCCACCGCCGTCGTGACGATCTCGTCGCGACCGTCCTGCGTCTCAAGCGCCGACAGCAGCGCGGTGTTGTCGGATTCCGTCCCACCGGAGGTAAAGACGATCTCGTGGTCGAAGGCGGCGCCCAGCAGCGCCTGCAGGCTCTTGCGCGCCTGCCTCACGGCCCCGGCGACCTCGCTGCCGAAGGCATGCGAGGATGAAGCATTGCCGAACTGGTCCGTAAAGAACGGCAACATCGCCGCGACGACCTCCGGATCGGCTCGTGTGGTCGCGTTGTTGTCGAGATAGACCGGACGCAAGGCCGCTCCTTAATGCCGCGCCTTGGCTGCGCCGGCCACCGGAACGAGGCGGACGAATTCGCCGAGCTTCTCGATCATGCGCGCCTGGATGCCCTCCAGCGTCGCGCTGGCGAGCTTGCAGAAGATGCAGGCGCCGGCGAGCTTGACCATGATCTTGTTGCCGTCAATCTCGACGAGCTCGCAATCGCCGCCGTCGCGCTTGAGGTTCGGACGGACCTCCTCGATCACGGCCCGGATGATCCGCTCGCGCTCGCTCATCTGCGACGGCGCTTCGACGATGCCCTGGGATTCGACCAGCATGGTTTCACTTCTCGCGTGTTGGATGATCGAGCGAAGACTCAAGCGAACGACTTGCCGCAGCCGCAGCTCGACTTGGCATTCGGGTTCTCGAAGGTGAAGCCGGAGCCCTCGAGCGCGATGACGAAATCGATCGTCGTGCCTTCGAGATATTCGAGGCTCTTGTGATCGACGAGCACGCGCACACCCTCGCGCTCGATCACGGTGTCCTCCGGCTCGCTGCCGCTGACGAGGCCCATGTTGTATTTGAGCCCGGCACAGCCGCCGGCTTCGACCATGATCCTGAGGCCGTCGACCGGCTTGTCGGAGGTCGTGATCGCGTTGCGGACCGCATTGATGGCGCTGTCGGTCAGGTTGATCATCATCGTCTCGCCTTTCCCATTCGGCTGTTGTGAACGGAATTGGCAAGTCTCATGCCATGCAGCAATCGCCTGAAAGACCTCAACTTTTCATGTTGTCGCTGTGGCGTTTCCGACGCGTGTCGGCTTTCCGACAGGCGCTGTTCACGCCGTGTCGCGCGGGCGTCGGCGCGATGTCGGGGCGCAAACCCGACAATCGACTGGCGCGAGAGGCAAAAGAACCAAGCAAATCAAGCTGCAACACACACCGGCAGACAATTTGCATCACGCCCCTTTCGACCGCGCCGTGCGGCGAACGGCTGACAAGGACATGCGAGGGGATTGCTGATGACGACATTGGAGAAGACGGTTGCGATCGAGACCACCGCGCTCGCGCAGCTCGACAAGGAAGGGCGGCTGCTGAACGCCGTTCTCAAGGCGCCGACCACCAAGCCGGGACGGTTCGGCTTCCGCGGCGATATCGCGCTGAAGTTCCAGACCCAGGTTGCGGACGAGAAGCGTCCGCCGGACTTCTCGATCGAGCAGGTGCTGACGATCGCGCAGGACGGTGCATCGACGATCCCGGTGCTCGTCGGCTACATCCACTCGCTGGCCTATCTCGAGACCGCGGCCGAGGTGCTCAAGGGCCTGCTGACGCCGGACGGCAAGTACTTCATGTTCTGCAACAACATCGATCTGCTGGCGAAGTACCGCATCAAGATCGACGACATCACCTTCTACGTGCTGCCTTGCGACGAATCCACGGTCTGGAAGGAGATGCTGGAGCTGCTGTCGATCGACAAGAACGACATCAAGAAGCTCGATACCGCCGGCAAGCTCGACTACGTGCTCGACGCCGCCAAGGACTTCAGCGAGAACTACGATCTCGTGCCCTACGCGGATGCACTGGCCAGGATGGAGCCGGTCAAGAACCGCAACGAGAACCGGCCAGTCTGAGACCGTCCGTTTCTTCAAATTCAAGATGAAGTCCCGGCAGTTTCCGTCGGGACTTCACCGCGATCGCCGCCTCAGCCGTCCTCACACTGCAGGCCGGTCTCACCCTCTTCCTCGTCATCCTCGACCAGGGTCACGCCGGTCACGCAGATGTCGCCATCCAGCACGCTCAGCGCGACCGGCGTCAGGCTCTCGCCCCTGCACGGGCCATCGACGCAGAGCCCGGTACCGATCTCGAACAGCGAGCCGTGCTTGCCGCAGAGGATGCGAAGGCCGTTGCCGTCCAGGAACTGATTGCGCTCCCAGTCGAGATTGACCTTGTCGTGCGGGCACATGTTCAGATAGCCGAACACCTGCTTGCCCCAGCGGATCACGAAGATCGGCCACGGGCGGTGGCTGCCGTCCTCCGCGACGATCACGAGCTGGAAGCCCATGGCGCGGCGGCTCGGAATGTCGTTGAAGCTGCAGATGGCGTAGGCGACGTCGGTCGTCATGTCGGGCCTCATCGATGTCTGGCGCATCTCCGACACGGCCGCTTCGGCGCAGCAGGAGCGACGGTCGGCTCGCTTGCGAGCCGCGTTGCAAGATTCGCGCAACTCCGCCTGTCCGCCTCGCCTTCTTTGCTGCTGCGATAGACTGGCACAGAACTTGAAAATTTCTCCTGCAAAGGCGCCTCTTTGTAAGGAGATCGACATGAACGTGGCACTGGAATTCGTCGAGAGCTCGCTCGACGACATCAAGGCGGCATTGGAGGGCGGCACGCTGACGGTCTACTCGGTGGCGCGTCCGATCACCGCGGACAAGCCGGTCGACCGCAGCGGCGTGCTCGCGACCTTCACGTTCGGCTCGCCCGCCTTCGGCGCCGCGGTGGATGGCCTCGAGCAGCCGAACTTCGTCGCGACGTCCGTGCCGGCGGCCACCGTCGGCACGCCCGGCTTTGCGCGGGCGCGCAAGGCGGACGGTACTACCGTCGCCGATTTCTCCGCCGGCCCAGGCGAGCGCGAAATCAAGTTCACCGAAGTGTCGTGCTCGCCCGGCGCGCCGGTCACGGTCGCGACCTTCAAGATCGTCGCCGAAGGCGGCTGGCCGGAGCGTCCGGAATACTACGACACCCATCCACGCCCGGGCTATCCGATGCCGAAGACGCTCTGACGCCCGCAAGCGCGTCAGTCATCCTGTTGGCTCTTCAAATCGCGAGCGCATGCATGAGCACGGATCCCTCGAGCACCCTGGTCAGCTCCGACTGGCTGGCACAACATCTTTCCGATCCCGCCACCAAGATCCTCGACTGCACCTGGCACCATCCGAGCACCAACCTGGACGGCCGTACGCAATACCGCGGCCGGCACCTGCCGGGCTCAGTGCATTTCGATATCGACCAGGTCGCCGACAAGTCCAACCCGCTGCCGCACATGCTGCCGTCAGCGGGCGATTTCGCCCACAAGGTCGGGCTGCTCGGCATCAGCAATGCCGATCGCGTCGTCGTCTACGACCGTCACTATGGCGGCTCGGCCGCGGGCCGCGTGTGGTGGATGTTCCGCGTATTCGGGCACGACAACGTCGCCCTGCTCGACGGCGGCTTCGGCAAATGGACCAAGGAGAAGAGGCCGGCGGAGATGACGCCGGTGCGCCCGGTGCCGGCGAGCTTCACGGCCAGCTTCCAGCCCGGCCTGGTCGCGACCTCGGCCGACGTGCGTCGCCTGCTGCAGGCCGGCGGCCAACTCATCGATGCGCGCGGGCCCGGCAAGTTCGACGGCACGCAGGCAGACGTGTTCACCTTCAAGCGCCAGGGCCACATTCCAGGTGCCATCAACCTGCCCTGGGCCGATCTGGTCGATCCGGACTCCGGCGTGCTGCTGGCGCCCGACGCGCTCACCGCACGCTTTACGGCCGCGGGCGTCGATCTGAACAAGCCGATCGTTACCACCTGCGCCTCGGGCATCACCTCCTGCATGCTGGCGTTGGCGCTCTACCGGCTCGGCGTTCCGAACGCCGCCGTCTACGACGGCGCTTGGGCGGAATGGAGCCAGCTCGACGACACGCCGGTCGCGGCGTGATTTCAACGACGGGAGCACGAGCATGGCAAAGACTCTGGTCAAGACCACGCAGGACGGCCGCAAGGTCGAGGTGATTGGCCTCGCCATCTGCCTCGAAGGCGAGCTCGAGGCGTTCGAGCTGGTCGAGGTCAAGCTGCATCCGAACCGGCGCAAGATCTGGGAGGCCGCGCCCGACGCGACTCACATGGCCGGCCGCATCACTTTGACCAAGGACGAGGCAGCGATCGTCGAGAGCGCGTTCGCCGCCGCCCAGGCCGAGATCCTCGCCAACCCCGCCGCGATCAACGAGCGCTTCCGGATCGCGGCGATGTGGAAGGCCAGGGAACAGGGGATCGAGTAAAAGTCCCCGCTTTCGGCCTGGCCCTCATCTCTCGACCGTCATTCCGGGGCGCGCGAAGCGCGCGCCCCGGAATGACGAGCGGATAGATCGTGGCCAACACAAGTCTCCGTCATCGCGAACGCAGCGACGCGATCCAGGGCCGCACGACGACTCTGGATTGCTTCGTCGCCTGCGGCTCCTCGCAATGACGGCAGTGGCAAGATCTACTGAAAGATCCGCCCGCGGTAGCGATAGCTGCCCTCATCGTCGACATCGAACAGTTCGCCGATATCGGGATGCTTCACCGGCTCCCCGGAAGCGTCCGCCACCAAGTTCTGCTCAGGCACATAGGCGATGTAGCTGCTCTCGCCGCATTCGGCGAGCAGATAGTAGAATGGCTGCTCCTTGTCGAGCCTGGCGTCCATGGTGATGGCGCGCCAGCCCTCTTCCTCGGAGAACGACAGGTCGACATCGAACACGACGCCGCGCAGATCGTAGACGCGGTGCCGAGTCACCTGGCCGATCGTGAATTTCGCCTCCATCCGCATCATGGCAGCACGCTCGACAATCTCAGGCCGCCGGCGAATGGGTCTGGCAGTTGGTCGGGCAGACCCGGGCGCAGGCGCCGCAGCCGATGCAAGCGCCGGTGTCGTTCATGACCATGATCTTCTTCTCGACCTCGTCATCCTCGTCGTCGTCGAGCTCGACGAACTCGCCCTCGTCGTTGATGCCCTTCAGGGTCATGACCTCGCGGCCACACACCTTGTAGCAGCGGCCGCAGCCGATGCACTTGGCCGGATCGATGGCGACCAGATAGTCCGGCCGCCAGTCGCGACCGTCACGGGTTGCGTTGGACATGATGACGGATCCTCAAATCGGGCTTACGCGGTTTCGAGCTTCTTCAGCTCGGCCCGCTTCTTCTCCAGCTCGGCGAACGCGTCATGCGCCTTCTGCGCCGTCGGCAGGATCTGGTCCCAGTTGATGGGCAGTTCCTCCGACAGGTCGTGCAGGTTCATCTTGGCATCCATGGCGCGTGCCGACAGCTTCTTGATCTCGGCCTTCAGGGTATCCAGGTCGCTCATCTCTCTCATCCTCGCCGTTCAGTAGTTCGCGACGTCCTTGAACTTCTCGATCATCTCGACGCCGGCCTTGACGAACTTGTCGCCTTCGTCGGCCAGCTTGCCGAGATTGTCGAAGCCGAAGCGGTGGACGTCGCGCAGCTGCTTGTTGACGACGATCAGCCGGCCGCCGATCAGCACCATGCGGCCGAAGCCCTCGTGACTCATCTTCAGCATCGGCGAGATCATGACGCCGGTGGCCTTCTCGATCGACAGTGCGACCGCATTGAAGAACAGCTCCAGCCGCCAGATCGTCTCCGGATCGGGATCGCCGATGATCGGCAACGCCCGCCGCTTCTCCTTGTCCAGGATGTAGGGCTCGAGCAGGTCGATGTCCTTCTTGCCTTCCCATGCGCCATGGGTGTCCTGGGCGCGCCACACCTTGATCAGCTCCTTGACGAAGGGCCGCTGCTCGGCGGGGATGGTTTCGACGGCTACCGCGGTATCGGACATGGTGGTTTCCTCATTCCTCGAAATCGAGCGCGCGTTCCTGGCCCTTGGCCAGCGCCTTGCGCAGCCAGGGCGGCGGCGTGCCCTTGAGCACCGCCTGCAGCTTGCCGAGCAGATCGGTGATCTCCTCGGGCTGGGTGACCTTCATCGGATGGATGTTGTTGGCGACGACGCGCGCTGCGCCGGAGCCGCCGATCGCGGCGACATAGAGGATCGCGCAATCCTTGATCGCCTCGATCTTCGGCGCCAGCTTGTCCTCGTTGCCATCCTCCTTGAGATCGCCGTCGAACTCGACCTTCTCGATGAAGCGGTAGCCCTCGGGATCGAGATCGTAGATCGCGATGTTCTTGGCCCAGCCGAAATGGGCGTCGACGCGCTTCAGATCCTGGGTAGCGAATGCGACTTTCATGTCGTCGGTCCTTTCTCCTGAAACGTCAATGCAGTGGCGCCACGACGGCGGTGTCGATCGATGCCTGTTCGAGGTCCTTCCAGGGATCGAGCCAGGTGTCGGGCGTCGGCTGATGGTTGTCCTCGCGATCGGCGATGATCAGATTGGCGAGCGCAAAGATCAGATCGCGCGTGCCGCGATAGCCGACCGTCAGGAGATGCCCTGCCCCGAGCCGGTCGAACATCGGAAAGCCGATCCGGTAGAACGGGATCTTGAGGCGGGCGGCGGCCTGGCGGCCGTGCGAATGCGTGAGCATCAAGCCGCAGTCGCGCTCCTTTGCCAGGTTTTCGAGATCCTCGAGATCGCCGATCAGCACTTCATCGCAGGGCATCCGCTCGAGCACCGGCGACTGCGTCGTGGTGACCGCCACCGACACATGCGCGCCCATGTCGTGCAGCATGCTCGCGACGTCGAACAGCAGATCCGGCTCGGCGCCAACAGCGAGCTTGCGGCCGCCAATGTGGAAATGCGCATCCAGCATCGCGTCCGCGAGCTGGCCGCGCTGCCGTCGATATTTCACCGGCACCGGGCGTCCCGAGATCTTGCTGAGGAACGTCATGAACTCGTCGTTCGGCAGCAGCCCGCAGAGCCGCTCGAACAGCCGATACGGCACGCCGGTCCTGGCCTGCATCGCTTCCGCCGCTCGCTTCATTTGCGCCCCGATCGCGATCGTCCAGGACGCGCTGCCCATGGTCGCAATCTCTTCCAGGCCGATGCCGCCGATCGTTGTCGGCGTGAACTCGTCGGGGATGTGGCCGTCGAGCGAGCCGCCGATATCCGGCAGGAACGATGGCTCCAGACCGAAATCCTCGATGATGGTGCGCAGCTCCTCGATATCCCCCGGCGTCAGATGGCAGCCCGGCAGCACGTTGACCCGCGCCGGGTCGCGACGGGTCGAGGTCGGCTTGTCGACGAGCACCTCGACCATCTTGGCGACGGTCTTGTCCCAACCGTCCTGGAACGCGTCCTTGAAGTCCGGCGTCGAGACGTAGACCAGCGGATAATTCGCGAGATCTGGATGTTTCTCGCGGATCAGCCTGATGTAGCCGTCGACGTCGTCGCCCTTGGTCTCGGTGACGCCGGTCGAGCAGATGCCGATGATCTCCGGCTTTTGTCGCTTGTAGATGTTGAGGATCGCCTGCTCGACATTCTCATAGCCGCCGAGCACGGTGGCGACCTCGCTCATCGCCGTCGTCTGCATCGGCACCGCTTCCTTGAAGTGGCGCACGAACAAGGTCAGGCCGAACGAGGTGCAGCCCTGCGAACCATGCAGCAGCGGCATCGCGCCGCGCAGGCCGAGGAAGGCGAACGAGCCGCCGATCGGCTGGCTCATCTTGAGCGGATTGACCGCGCAGGCCTTCTTTCCAATGGTGACCTTGGCCATGAGCGCCGCCCTACTCCGCCGCCTGCAGCAGCTCGGCCGGCGCCTTCTGCGCCGCCAGGATGTCCTCCACACGGCCGGCGCAGGCGCCGCAGCCGCCCGATGCGTTGGTGTGCTCGCGAACGCCGGCGACATCGGCGAGGCCATGGGCCTTGATCGCGTCCTCGATGGTGCCGAGATCGACCGACTTGCAGTGGCAGATCTTCTTGGCGCGTCGCGCGGCTTCCGCGGCGACCGGATCGGCCGCCAGCGCCGCCGCTTCTGCATTGGCCTGGGCAATCGCCCTGGCCTGCCAGTTGCTGTCGGCCTGCTCCCAGGGCGCCCGCTTGCGCAGCTGCTCCCACATCGGGTTGTAGATCGCCTTGTCGATCTCGGCGACCAGCTTCACCATCCCGATATAGCCCATAAAGGCGTGGGAGCGCTCCTGGTTGATGTCGAGCCAGGGCATCGCCGCCTTCAGCGCCACGAATTGCGACTTGCCGCCCGAGAGCATGATGTCGGCCTTGGCGTCCTTGAGCATCTTGTACATTTCGCGCGGCGCCATATCGTCGATCATGTGCGCGTCCTGGCCCATCAGCTCCTTGATGCGCTCCTTGTCCTCCTTGGTGGACTTCTTGACGGAGGTGCCGACCAGCTCCATGCCGGCCTCCTGCAGCGCCGCCACGACCGACCACGACTTCACGCCGCCGGTGATCAGCAGTACCTTCTTGCCGGTGAGCCGCTTCTTGAACGGCTCGATCGCCGCCCAGGCCTTGGCCTCCTCGCGCGCGATCACCGCCTCGGTGCGGTCCAGCAGATCGGCCGGCGCGCCGCGCTCGACCAGGAGGCGCGCGATCTCGCGCAGCGAGTCCGAGGAGTCTTGGATGCCGTAGAACGATCCCTCGAAGAACGGAATGCCGTAGCGTTCCTCCATCTTGCGGGCGACGTTGATCATCGCCTTGGAGCACACCATCATCGCGGCGCGGGCGCGGTGCGACGAGGCGACGTCCTTGTAGCGGCCGTCGCCGGAGATGCAGGCGGAGATGCGGATGCCGAGTTCGTCGAACAGCGGCTTCACCTGCCAGAGCTCGCCGGAGAGATTGTATTCGCCGATGATGTTGAGGTCGTAGGGCGTTGTGACCTCCGGCTCGACGGTGCCGATGACGTGGTCGAGCAGCGCCTCGCCGGCGAGCTTGTTGCCGAGATTCTTCGGGCCGACGAAGCCGGGCGAGTTGACGGGGATGCAGGGCTTGCCAAATTTGGCCGAGGCCGCCTTGCAGACGGCATTGATGTCGTCGCCGGTCATGGCGGGCACGCAGGTCTGGTAGACGAAGACCGCCGGCGGATCGTACTTCTCGATGATTTCCTTGATCGCCTTGTACAGCCGCTTCTCGCCACCGAACACGACGTCGGTCTCGTTGATGTCGGTCGTGAAACCGGTGCGCCAGATCTGCGAGCCAGACGAGGCCGCGCCGCGGTTGTCCCAGGAATTCCCCTCGCAGGCGATCGGTCCGTGCACGAGGTGCGCGACGTCGGTCAGCGGCTGCAAGGCGACCTTGGCGCCATCGAACGCGCACCCGCCCGCCGCACCGCCCGGCTGCAGCTGCTTGGTGCAGCCCTTCTTGCGCTCGGCCTCGGACTTGTTGGCGTTCTTGCCGCAACCCGGCTCGTTGAAGACGTTCTGGATCGTGGCAGACAGCGAGCTCATCGGCTTCTCCTGTTGGCGGACCTTCTGCGCGTCTTTTGGCCGAGGAGGCTCAGGCTTTCAGTGCCTTCCCCATGAGCCTCGTCGTCCAGATCGAGACGCGGCGGCCCTTGAGGGACCGCCGCGCGCCGTGTCCTAGCGGATGATGTCGAAGCTGTAGTCCGACTTGGCGGGCACGTTGGTGTTGCGGTCGATCTCGTCGAAGATCTTGTCGAGGATCGTGACAAGCACGTTCAGGCCGCCTTGATAGCCCCACACCGGATAGCGGTGCTTGTGGTGACGATCGAAGATCGGAAAGCCGATGCGGATCAGCGGCGTGCCGGTGTCGCGCTCCAGATACTTGCCGTAGGTGTTGCCGATCAGGAAATCGACCGGCTCGGTGAACAGCAGCGAGCGCATGTGCCAGAGATCCTTGCCGGGATACACTTGGCAGTTCTTGCCGAACGGCGAGGAGTCGAACACCGCCTGGACCTTCTCGGCCCAGTCCTTGTTGCCGTTGGTGGCGAGCACGTGGGTCGGCTCGGCGCCGAGCTCGAGCAGGAACGCTGCGAGGCCGAGGCAGAGATCCGGATCGCCGTAGATCGCGAACTTCTTGCCGTGGATGTGAGCGCTGGAGTCGGCGATCGCGTCGACCAGGCGGCCACGCTCGAGCGCGAGCTGCTCCGGAATCTCCTTGCCGGTGATGCGTGACAGCGCCATCACAAAGGCGTCGGTGCCGGTCACGCCGACCGGATGGTTGAAGGAGACGACCTCCTGGCCGTGGTTCTTGATGAACGGCAGGGTCTTCTCGGTGCAGAAGTGCTGCATCGAGATCGTCGCCTTGGCGTGAATCGCGTTGGCCGCGTCCTCCAGCGTGGTGCCGCCATCATACATACGGAACTCGCCGTCGGTCGGCGTGTCGAACACGTTCGAATTGTCGCCGAGGATCGTGTACTCGATCCCCATCGCCTCGAAGATGTGCTTCACTTCCTTGATGTTGCCGACGGTGTAGCCATCGAAACCGCCGATGAAGTTGATCTTCTCGTTGGGAACGCGCTCCAGCTTCGGCGCGGTGCCGGCCTTGCCGTCCCAGAAGTGCTCGAGAATGCCCTTCATTGCATTGTCGTAGCCGGTGACATGGCTGCCGACGAAGGCAGGCGTATGGGCGAAAGGCACATCGAACTCGGCGGGAACCGAGCCCTTCTCCTTGGAGGTCTTGATGAAGGCGTTGAGGTCGTCGCCGATGACTTCCGCCATGCAGGTGGTGGAGACCGCGATCATCGACGGCTTGTACATGTTGTAGGCGTTGGCGAGGCCGTCGATCATGTTGTTGAGGCCGCCGAAGACGGCTGCGTCCTCGGTCATCGACGACGACACGCAGGAGCTCGGTTCCTTGAAGTGGCGCGACAGATGGCTGCGATAATAGGCAACGCAGCCCTGCGAGCCGTGCACGAACGGCAGCGTCTTTTCGAAGCCGACGGCAACGAACACGGCGCCGAGCGGCTGGCAGGCCTTCGCCGGGTTGACGGTCAGCGCCTCGCGGGCGAAATTCTTCTCGCGATATTCGGGTGTCTTGGCCCATTCGCGGATGCGCTCGACCTCGGCGGGATCGCGCGGATTCTCGAACATCTTCTTCTTGTTCGCCAGCATCTGCTGGTATTCGGGACCACGGAAAAGCTCGAAGTGATCGAGCACATGTTCGGCACTCTGCGTCATGGGATAACCCTCTCTATGTTCCTGTGTCGATCAGGGAGCACTGGCTCTCCGTCGAAGGAGAGCCAGGCCGTGGGCGGTGGTGCTTACTCGGCTGCCTGAAGCAACGGCTTGGGCGCCTGCTTCCAGGGCGCCTTGGCCATCTTCCAGACCGGCGAGTTGATGGCCATGTCCATGTCGCGGGCGAAGATCGCGAACCCGTCATAGCCATGGTAGGGACCCGAGTAGTCCCAGGAATGCATCTGGCGGAACGGTACGCCCATCTTCTGGAACACGTACTTTTCCTTGATGCCCGAGCCGACCAGGTCCGGCTGGACCTTCTCGACGAACTTCTCGAACTCGTAGCCGGTGACGTCGTCGTAGATCAGCGTGCCGTCCTTGACGTAGTGCTGAGCGGTGCGCTGATAGTCGTCGTTGTGGCCGAACTCATAGCCTGTGCCGACGACCTCCATGCCGAGATCCTCGTAGGCGCCGATCACGTGGCGCGGACGCAGACCGCCGACGAACAGCATCACGGTCTTGCCTTCGAGGCGCGGCCGGTACTTGGCGATCACGGCGTCCATCAGGGGCTGGTACTTGGCGATGACTCGCTCGGCACCTTCCTTGATCTTGTCGTCGAAATAGCTGGCGATCTTACGCAGCGATTCGGCGATCTTGCTCGGTCCGAAGAAGTTGTATTCGCACCACGGAATACCGTACTTCTCTTCCATGTGGCGCGAGATGTAGTTCATCGAGCGGTAGCAATGCAGCACGTTGAGCTTCGCCTTCGGCGTCGCCTCGAGCTCTGCCAGCGAGCCGTCGCCCGACCACTGGGCGATCACGCGCAGGCCCATCTCCTCGAGCAGGATGCGGGACGACCAGGCGTCGCCGCCGATGTTGTAGTCGCCGATGATCGCGACGTCGTAGGCCGACGGCTCGAAGCGCGGCGCGGCATCGGCCGGGAGCTTGTCGAACACCCAGTCCCGGATCGCGTCGTTGGCGATATGGTGACCCAAGGACTGGGAGACGCCGCGGAAGCCTTCGCAACGCACGGGGACGATGGTCTTGCCGTCATACTCCTTCGACTTGACCTTGGAGACGGCCTCGATGTCGTCGCCGATCAGGCCGATCGGGCATTCCGACTGCACGGTGATGCCGTTGTTCAGCGGGAACAGCTCCTGGATCTCGTCCATGATCTTGGCGAGCTTCTTGTCACCGCCGAAGACGATGTCCTTCTCCTGGAAGTCGGAGGTGAACTGCATCGTCACGAAGGTGTCGATGCCGGTCGTCCCGATGTAGTAGTTGCGGCGCGCCGCCCAGGAGTACTGGCCGCAGCCGACCGGGCCATGGCTGATGTGGATCATGTCCTTGATTGGGCCCCACACCACGCCCTTCGAGCCGGCGTAGGCGCAACCGCGGATGGTCATGACGCCGGGGATCGACTTGATGTTCGACTTGACGCCGCAATCCGACTTGCCGTTCTCATGCACGTTGAGATGCTTGGCGCGGCGCTTGGCGGTCTTTTCCGGATAGACCTTCAGGACCTCGGCGATCAGTTCCTTGTTGCGCGCCTTGATCTCGGCGACGCTTTGTTTCTCGGTGACGCTCATCTGGCTTTCCTCGATGATCGGTTGCGGAGGTGATCCGGCCCTTGGAGATGAAGGGCCGGAGCACCGGTGGCGGTTACGCCGTTGCGGCGAGTTCGGCGGCAGTCTTTCCGATCTGGGTTTCGTCGACGGCCTTCATGATGCCGTGCTCCATCAGCATGTCCTCGAGCTCGTCCATCGTGATCGGGGTCGGGATGATGCCCTTGCCGCCGTTGTTGTGGATCTTCTGCGCCAGCGAGCGGTAGTGCCCGGCCTGGACGGAATCCGGCGCATATTCCAGCACGGTCATGCGGCGCAGCTCGGCGTGCTGCACGATGTTGTCGCGCGGCACGAAGTAGATCAGCTGAGTACCGAGCTTCTTGGCGAGAGCCTCCGCCAGCTCCAGCTCCTTGTCGGTCTGACGCTCGTTGCAGACCAGGCCGCCCAGGCGCACGCCGCCGGAATT
>NZ_JBNPUW010000026.1:0-13324 GCF_051168375.1 Bradyrhizobium sp. HKCCYLRH1034
CCTCTTCAACGAAGCGCCTCATCGATTCCCCCAAAAGAATCACTGGAGAATCATAACAGCCGCGCAGCGTTTTCACATAGCCAGGGTCAAAAGCAGTCGAGCCGCCGACGACTGCGCCACGTCCGCGGCGTTCTGGCTAGCAGACATTCTCGATCTGGGCGCGATCATCGCCGGAGGCCGAGACCAAGGTTACCGTGGGGTGGAGAGGTTCACTCGCCGAATGCGACAATCGAAAGCCGCCGGAGGATGCCGGCGGCTTGATGTCGATGGGAGGCATGTGCGACGGCAATCGCGCCGCACCTGTCTTCTCTGGCGCTAACCGCCGCTTACTCCGCCGCCTCCTTGCGCGGCGGATCGAGGGCGCCGGAGTCGTGGATCTCGGCGACCTGGTGGTCGCTGAAGCCCAGCACCTGGCGCAGGATCTCGTCGGTGTGCTCGCCGAGCAGCGGCGAGCGCGTGACGTCGGCCGGGCTGTCCGACAGCTTGATCGGGTTGCCGACCGAGAGATACTTGCCGCGGGTCGGGTGGTCGACCTCGACCAGGGTGCCGGTCTTGCGCAGCGACTCGTCCTCGGCGATCTCCTTCATCGACAGGATCGGGCCGCAGGGGATGTCGAACTCGTTCAAGATGTCCATGGCCTCGAACTTGGTCTTGGTCATGGTCCACTGCTCGATCCGGCCGAAGATCTCGTTCAGGCGCGGCAGGCGGGCAGCGGGCTTGGCGTAGTTCGGGTCGGTCTTCCAGGTCGGCTCGCCGATCACGTCGCAGATCTTCTCCCAGACCGGAGCCTGGGTGATGAAGTAGATGTAGGCGTTCGGGTCGGTTTCCCAGCCCTTGCACTTCAGGATGCGACCGGGCTGGCCGCCGCCGGAATCATTGCCGGCGCGCGGCACGGCGTCGCCGAACGGCACGCCCTCGCCGAACTGGCTGTATTCCTTGAGCGGGCCGTGCTCGAGGCGCTGCTGGTCGCGCAGCTTGACGCGGCAGAGGTTCAAGACGCCGTCCTGCATCGCGGCGGTGACGCGCTGGCCACGGCCGGTGTGGGTGCGCTGATAGAGCGCGGTGACGATGCCGAGGGCGAGGTGCAGGCCGGTGCCGGAATCGCCGATCTGCGCGCCGGTGACCAGCGGCAGGCCGTCACGGAAGCCGGTGGTCGAGGCGGCGCCGCCGGTGCACTGCGCGACGTTCTCATAGACCTTGCAGTCCTCGTAGGGACCAGGGCCGAAGCCCTTGATCGAGGCGACGATCATCTTCGGGTTGATCGCCTGGATCTTCTCCCAGGGGAAGCCCATGCGATCGAGCACGCCGGGGCCGAAATTCTCGACCAGCACGTCGCACTTCTTGATCAGCTCGGTCAGAACCTCCTTGCCCTTGGGGTTCTTGGTGTCGAGCGTGATCGACCGCTTGTTGTGGTTCAGCATCGTGAAATAGAGGCTGTCCACGTTGGGAATGTCCTGAAGCTGGCCGCGGGTGATGTCACCCACGCCCGGCCGCTCGACCTTGATCACGTCGGCGCCGAACCAGGCCAGCAGCTGCGTGCAGGTCGGTCCGGACTGGACGTGGGTGAAATCGAGAATGCGAACGCCCTCGAGCGCCTTGGTCATGTCTTGCTCTCCGTAACGATTGGTCATCCCGCGACAGCGGGCATCTGATGTCCTTGCGGGTGGCCTTTACTTCTTCTTCGTCAGCACGCTCTGCGGATTGAGGTTGCCGATACGGCCGCTCTCGGATCCCGCAGCAGGATCGATCACGGCGTTGATCAAGGTCGGCTTGCCGGAATCCATCGCTTCGTTGACGGCGCGCTTCAGCTCGTCTGGCGAGGTCGCGTTGACGCCAACGCCGCCGAAGGCCTCCATCATCTTGTCATAGCGCGCGCCCTTGACGAACACGGTGGTCGCCGGGTCGTCGCCCGCCGAGTTCTGGTCGGTGCCGCGATAGATGCCGTCGTTGTTGAAGATAACGACGCAGATCGGAAGATTGTAGCGACAGATCGTCTCGACCTCCATGCCGGAGAAGCCGAAGGCGCTGTCGCCCTCGATCGCCAGCACCGGCTTACCGGTCTCGACGGCGGCGGCGATCGCCGAGCCCATGCCGATGCCCATGACACCCCAGGTGCCGACGTCGAGGCGCTTGCGCGGCTGGTACATGTCGATGACGCCGCGGGCGAGGTCGAGCGTGTTGGCGCCCTCGTTGACCAGGATCGCGTCCGGACGCTCCTTGATGATGGTGCGGAGCACGCCGAGCGCGCCGTGATAGTCCATCGGTGAGTTGTTGTTCATCAGCCGCGGCGCCATCTTGGCGACGTTGTCCTCGCGCTTCTTCTGCACCGCGCTCAGCCACTCGACCGAAGCCTTGGGCCAGTTGCTGCCCATCGCCTCGCTGAAAGCCGTGACGACCGAGCCGATGTCGCCGACCACGGGGGCCGCGATCTCGACGTTGGAGTCCATCTCCTTCGGCTCGATGTCGACCTGGATGAACTTCTTCGGCTGTTCGCCCCAGCTCTTGCCCTTGCCGTGCGACAACAGCCAGTTGAGGCGGGCGCCGATCAGCATGACGACGTCGGAGTCCTTCAGCACGGTCGAGCGCGCCGCGCCGGCGCACTGCGGATGCAGGTCGGGCAGCAGGCCCTTGGCCATGCTCATCGGCAGGAACGGCACGCCGCTCTTCTCGACGAAGGTCTTGATCGCCTCGTCGGCCTGCGCGTAGGCCGCGCCCTTGCCGAGGATGATCAGCGGACGTTTCGCGTTCTTCAACAGATCGAGCGCGCGCTTCACCGAGTCGGGCGAGGGGATCTGCGCCGGGGCCGGATCGATCACCTTGACCAGTGAGGCCGCGCCGGCTTGCGCGTTCATCACCTGGCCGAACAGCTTTGCCGGCAGGTCGAGATAGACGCCGCCCGGACGTCCCGAGACGGCGGCGCGGATCGCGCGGGCGAAGCCGATGCCGATGTCCTGGGCGTGCAGCACGCGGAACGCCGCCTTGCACAGCGGCTTGGCGATCGCGAGCTGATCCATCTCTTCATAGTCGCCCTGCTGAAGGTCGACGATCTCTCGCTCCGAGGAGCCCGAGACCAGGATCATCGGGAAGCAGTTCGTCGTCGCATGCGCGAGCGCAGTGAGTCCGTTGAGAAAGCCGGGAGCGGAGACGGTGAGGCAGACGCCCGGCTTCTTGGTGAGGAAGCCGGCGATCGCGGCGGCGTAGCCGGCGTTCTGCTCGTGACGGAAGGAGAGCACGCGGATGCCTTCAGCCTGCGCCATGCGACCGAGATCGGTGATCGGAATGCCCGGCACGTTGTAGATCGTGTCGATCCCGTTCAGCTTCATCGCGTCGATGACGAGATGAAAACCGTCCGTGAGCTCCTCGTGCGTGTCGGGTGCCTCGGTCTTAACAGCAGTCTGCGCCATGCGCCTCTCTCCCTGGTCGTCTACGAAGGCGCTTTGCGGCGTCTTCTTCTGTTTGAACCTGTCAGCTGAATAATTCCTGGCCGTGCGTCTCGACATAGGTCGCGAGGCCCAGCGTGTGATCACGGGCGCGCTTCTCGGCGAGCTCGGTGTTGCGTTCCTCCAGCGCCTCGATGATCGCGAGATGCTCGGGCAGGGAGGCCGCGATACGATCGGTGCGCCCGATCGTGAGCTGGCGATAGCCGCGCACGTGCAGCAGGATGTCGTTGGTCATGTCGACCAACACGGGCGATTCCGACAGCGAGATCAGCGCCTGATGAAACGCGATGTTCGCCTTGGAATACTCCTCGACGTGCTCCTGCGGCGGGCGGTCCTTGCCGAAGTCCTTGAAGTAGTCGCGCAGCGCCGAGATGTCCTTCTTGCGCGCGATCGTCGTGATCAGCCGCGCCGCCATGCTCTCAAGCGCCGCCCAGGCGCGGATCATGTCGACGATCTCGCTCTTGGTCCGGCGCACCACGACGATGCCACGGCGCGGCACGGTCTTCACGAAGCCGTCCTGCTCCAGCATCGCGATCGCTTCGCGAATGGGCGTGCGGCTGACACCGAGGCGCTCGGAGAGAGCGCGCTCGTCGAGCATGACAGGCTCGGGCGAGGCGTAGATGTCCATCTTCAGAATGGCTTCTTTCAAGGCCTCATAGGCCTTATTCTTGAAGCTCGTCTCCGGGGCGATGCGAGCGATCGCGATGTCGGCCTCGGCCATGATGGGCAATGCCTTGTTCGTTTTTTCTGTAGACAAGACCGTCTCCTCTCCTTGGGAGATGCTTGTTTACAGCATTTTGCGTCCAAGTTTTTTGGCATACCAGATGCCAGGATGTCAAGCTGCGAGCTTTTTCAGCGTGTCCACATCTTCGTCGCGCTTGACAAAGTTTGCGTCTGGCATACCAAATGCCATAAACGACCAGCAATCTCCAGGAGGAAGCCCCGATGTCTGACGCCATCCCGAATGCCAAGGCCACGATCCGAGACGTTCTCGATCGTGTGAAGGCGGATAAACGCACCAGCCTCACCGCGCCCGAAGGCAAGATCGTGTGCGACGCCTACGGCATTCCGGTGCCGAAGGAGGGCCTGGCGAAGTCTGCGGCCGAGGCGGCCAAGCTCGCGGGCGACATGGGTTTTCCGGTCGTGATGAAGATCGTCTCGCCGGACATTCTGCATAAGACGGAAGCCGGCGGCGTCATTGTCGGCGTCAAGACTGCCGACGATGCGAAGACAGCGTATGAGACCATTCTCGCGAATGCGAAGAAGTACAAGGCCGACGCCAAGATCGAAGGCATCCAGGTGCAGCAGATGCTGACCGGCGGTACCGAGGTGATCGTCGGTTCGATCACCGACGGTTCGTTCGGCAAGCTGGTGGCCTTCGGCCTCGGCGGCGTGCTGGTCGAGGTGCTGAAGGATGTGACATTCCGCCTCGCCCCCGCGACCAAGGACGATGCCCTGTCGATGCTCGACGGCATCCAAGCCCACGAAATGTTGAAGGGCGTGCGCGGCGGCGATGCCGTGAGCCGCGAGGCGCTGGCGGACGTCATCGTCAAGGTGTCGAAGCTGGTCAGCGATTTCCCTGAAATCGTCGAGCTCGACCTCAATCCGGTGTTCGCGACCAAGACCGGCGCGATTGCGGCCGACGTCCGCATCGTCGTCGATTTCGACTACAAGCCCCGTCCGGCGCCGCGCTCGAACGAGGAAATCGTCACCGCGATGAACCGCATCATGAAGCCCCAGGCGGTCGCCGTGATCGGCGCCTCCGCCGAGGACGGCAAGATCGGCAACTCCGTGATGAAGAACCTGATCAACGGCGGCTACAAGGGCCAGATCTACCCGATCCACCCGAAGGCCTCCGAGATCCTCGGCTACAAGGCCTACAAGAGCGTCAAGGACGTGCCCGGCGTGATCGACACGGCGGTGTTCGCGATCCCCGCCAAGTTCGTCGCCGGCGCGCTGACCGAATGCGGCGAGAAGCAGATCCCCGGCGCGGTGCTGATTCCCTCGGGCTTTGCCGAAGCCAACGAGCCGGAGCTGCAGGCTGAGATCGTCGAGATCGGCAAGAAGTACAATGTCCGCCTGATGGGGCCGAACATCTACGGCTTCTACTACACGCCGGCCAATCTCTGCGCGACCTTCTGCACCGCCTACGACGTCAAGGGCCACGCGGCGCTGTCGTCGCAGTCGGGCGGCATCGGCATGGCGATCATCGGTTTTTCGCGCTCGGCGAAAATGGGTGTGTCTGCCATCGTCGGCCTCGGCAACAAGTCCGATATCGACGAGGACGATCTGCTCGCCTTCTTCGAGCAGGACCCCAACACCAACCTGATCGCGCAGCACTGCGAGGACCTCAAGGACGGCCGCGCCTTTGCGGAAGCCGCCAAGCGCGTCTCCAAGAAGAAGCCGGTCATCGTGCTCAAGGCCGGCCGCACCTCGGCTGGCGCCAAGGCGGCCTCGTCGCACACCGGCGCGCTCGCCGGCAACGACAAGATCTATGAGGACGTGCTGAAGCAGTCGGGCGTCATCCGTGCCCGCTCGCTGCGCCAGCTGCTCGAGTTTGCCCGTGGCGTGCCGGTGCTGCCGACGCCGAAGGGTGAGAACGTCCTCATCATCACCGGCGCCGGCGGCTCGGGCGTGCTGCTCTCCGACGCCGTCGTCGACAACGGCCTATCGCTGATGACCATGCCGGCCGACCTCGATGCCGCCTTCCGCAAGTTCATCCCGCCGTTCGGTGCCGCCGGCAACCCGGTCGACATCACCGGCGGCGAGCCGCCGATCACCTATGTGAACACGGTCAAGCTCGGCCTGTCGGACGACCGCATCCACGCGCTGATCCTCGGCTACTGGCACACGATCGTGACCCCGCCGATGGTGTTCGCCCGCAACATGGTCGAGGTGAAGAAGGAGATGGAGGCCAAGGGCTTCGTCAAGCCGATCGTCGCCTCGCTCGCCGGCGACGTCGAGGTCGAGGAGGCCGCCGAATATCTCTACCAGAACGGCATCCCGGCCTATGCGTACTCGACCGAACTGCCGGTCGAGGTGCTCGGCGCCAAGTACAAGTGGGCGCGCGGCGCGGGCCTGCTCTAAGTCAAATCGATGCGAATGCCGCTCCGGCGTCCCGCCGGGGCGGCACTTTCTTTGATAGCGTGACGTAGCAAGATCCGTCCGTCCGAGAACGGCGCCGCCTTCAGAGGTGTGGCGCAGAGAGGCGCCACGTGATCCGTCGCAAGACGATCGAGCCACGCCCGGATGCCGCGGCCGAGCCCCGCGACGGCGGCGTGCAATCCGTCGGCCGCGCGCTGCAGATCCTGGAAATTCTCGCCGAGGACGACGAGGGCTATCGCCTGAGCGATCTCGCCGTCCGTGCCGGGCTCTCCACCTCCACCGTGCATCGGCTGCTGACCACGCTCGAGAAGCGCCGCTTCGTCCAGTTCGACCGCATGGAATCGAAATGGCACGTCGGCGCGCAGAGCTTTGCGGTCGGCGCCACCTTCACCCGCCGGCGCAATTTCGTCGCGCTCGCCATTCCCTATCTGCGCCGCCTGCGCGATCAGTCGCGCGAGACCGCCAATCTCGCCGTCGTCGACGATGAATCGCTGATGGTGCTGCTGCGGCTCGAGAGCCGCGAGATCATGCGCTCGTTGACCAAGGTCGGCGGCCGCCTTCCGATGGTCGCCTCCGGCATGGGCAAGGCGGTGCTCGCGACCTATTCCGACGATGACGTCAACGCCATCATCCACCGCCAGGGCATGCCGCGCCTGACCGAGAAATCGATCATCCGCGCCAGCGACCTGTTTCGCGAGCTCGAAACCATCCGCCGCCAGGGCTACGCCGTCGACGACGAGGAGGCGAGGCTCGGCCTGCGCTGCATCGCCGCCGTCGTCCACGATTCCTGCCGCGAGCCGGTGGCCGCGATCTCGGTGTCCGGCCTGGCGAGCCGGTTGACGGAGGAGCGGGTGCCGGTGGTCGGGGGAATGGTGCGGGATATCGCAGGGGAGCTGACGGCGGCGCTCCGGGGCGTGGCGCAGCCTGACTAGCTTTGGCGTTCGGAACTACGCCGAATATAGCGGGGACCACGAGATAAATAGCTCGGTCGAGTGGGGGGACCTTAGAGGTCACCCCCATTTTCTATCCGACAGGAGAAATCTATCTACACTTTTGGCTGCAATTGCAGAACGGGAAGAGGTTGAGAGCCTAATGCTTCCTTGCAACACAATCTAAGGGGGAGTGCAAACTTTTTCACCATTTGCTCAAACGACTTGCCGAAATGGACGATCATTTGAACATAACAGGAACGAAATGTCAACCGAAAATCCGAAATCTAGTGTCAAACTTCGGAAGTCATAGGCCGGGGTCAACAGGATAAGCTAAAATCTGCGACCAACCACTATGATGCTAGCTTGTCCCGCAGTTACAACTTCCTTCATCGACTAGATTCCTCTTTATAGGCGTGAGTTGATTGCGTGAGGCGCTTACCCGCCGACTTGTTGCCCTCGAACCCGATCGGCACGGTCGTTCCCCCGCGTATGCTCAAGACGTGAGCAGGTCGCTAGCCTATTTGGGCTTGCGGGGGCCGCGACGTCGCGCAACGATCCCGCCGCAATAGGCCAGCACGTTCAGCGAGTTCACCGCATGACCAAACTCACGCGCTTCTCGGTCGGCCCCCTGCACACCATGACGCGGCGGCTCGCCGACGTCGCATCGGGTCGCGCCGCACCCGATCTCGTCATCACCGGCGCCCGCGTGCTGTCGACCTATTCGGAGCGCATTCTCCCGAACCGCGAGCTGTGGATCACCGGCGGGCGCGTCGCGGCGGTGAAGCCGGCCGGGGCGCACAAGGCGATACCGAGCGGGTTCGCGATCTACGACGCGGCCGGCGGCATCATCGCGCCCGGCCTCGTCGATCCGCACATCCACATCGAATCCTCGATGGTGACGGCCTGCGCCTATGCCGAGGCTGCGCTGCTCAACGGCACCACGACGATCTTCTGCGACAGCCACGAGATCGGCAACGTCATGGACGTCGCCGGCGTTGAGGCGATGCTGGAGGATGCGCGGCAGGCGCCGCTGTCGATCTTCCTCACCGTGCCCTCGACCGTGCCGGCGACCTCGGCGGCGCTGGAGACGGCGGGCGGCGATCTCACGCCGGACAAGATCGCCGGCCTGTTCGATCGCTGGCCGGAGGCGGTCGCGCTCGGCGAGAAGATGGATTTCGTGCCGGTCTGCATGGGCGACGAGCGCAGCCATGCCATCCTTGCGGCGGCTTTGCAGCGCGGACGGCCGGTGTCCGGGCATGTCTATGGCCGCGAGTTCGTCGCGGCCTATGCCGCGAGCGGCGTCACCGATACGCATGAGGCGATCGACCGCGACATCGCCGACGACCTGCTCGATGCCGGCGTCTGGATCTTTCTGCGCGGTGGTCCGCCGACGACGCCGTGGCACAGCCTGCCGCAGGCGATCCGCACCGTCACCGAGCTCGGCGCCTCGCACAAGCGCACCGCCGTGTGCACCGACGATCGCGATGCCGATGATCTCATGCTGTTCGGCCTCGACTGGGTGGTGCGCGAGGCGGTGAAGGCGGGGATGTCGCCGGAGCAGGCGTGGTCGATGGGCTCGCTGCACGGCGCGACGCGCTTTGCGATGGATGGCGAGATCGGCGGTCTCGGCGGTGGCCGCCGCGCCGATCTGGTGCTGCTCGACGACGGCCTGAAGCCGCAATCGACCTGGTATGGCGGCGAGCTGGTGGTGGACAAAGGCAAGATCACGCCGCGTCTCGATCAGGCGCTGTCGCAGCGCTATCAGTACCCGAAGGCGGCCTATGCCACGGTGAAGCTGCCGGCCAAGGTGACGCTGACGCCGGAGCTGCCCACCAAGGCCTGCACCGTCAATGCGATCAAGACGGCGCTGCCCGGCATCACGCTGATCCACGACAAGGTCGCGATCGAGCCGGCCAACGATTGGGAGACGCTGTTTGCGCGCTACGGTCTCTGCTTCGTCGCCGTGATCGAGCGCCACGGCAAGTCGGCCGGCAATGTCGCGCACGGGCTCTTGAAGGACTTCGGCCTCAAGCGCGGCGCCGTCGCCTCCAGCGTCGGCCATGACAGCCACAACATCATCGTCGCCGGCACCAACGAGGCCGACATGCAGGCCGCCGTCGCCGCGATCGGCGCGCAGCAGGGCGGCGTCTGCGTCGTGGCCGACGGCAAGGTGCGGGCGATGGTTCCATTGCCGATCGCCGGCCTGTTGTCGGACAAGCGCGTCACCGAGGTCGCCGAGGAGGTGAAGCTGCTCAAGAAGGAATGGGCGGAAGCCGGCTGCACCATTCCCTACATGGGCTTCAATTTGATTCCTCTATCGGTCATTCCGGAAATTCGTATCACCGACAAGGGCCTCGTGCTGGTGCCGCAGATGGAGCTTGCGCCGCTGTTCGAATAGCACCATCGAACCGTCATGCTGTTAGGACATGTCAGCTGTTTGTCGTCCTAACTAACTGAGGCCACCCGTGTTTTGCCGAGCGTGCCGCATCGTGGGAAAAATCGACGACTGAATTGAGATCGCAGCCGTCAGCAGCGATCCTCGCGCATCAACCAAAAGAGGAAGCGCGAGATGGCGAAGATGCGGGCGATCGATGCTGCGGTGCGAATCTTGGAGAAGGAAGGCGTTGACTGCGCCTTCGGCGTTCCTGGCGCGGCGATCAATCCGCTGTATTCCGCGCTGCAACGGCGCGGCTCGATCCGCCACATTCTCGCCCGCCACGTCGAGGGCGCCTCGCACATGGCCGAGGGCTACACCCGCGCCAAGGCCGGCAACATCGGCGTGTGCATCGGCACCTCGGGCCCGGCCGGCACCGACATGATCACCGGGCTCTATTCGGCGATCGCAGACTCCATTCCAATCCTCTGCATCACCGGCCAGGCGCCGCGCGCGCGGCTCCACAAGGAGGATTTCCAGGCCGTCGACATCGAGCAGATCGCCAAGCCCGTGACCAAATGGGCGGTGACGGTGCGCGAGCCCGGCCTCGTCCCGCGCGTGTTCAGCCAGGCTTTCCACATCATGCGCTCCGGCCGCCCGGGACCGGTGCTGATCGACCTGCCGCTCGACGTGCAGCTCGCCGAGATCGAGTTCGACGACGAGACATACACGCCGCTGCCGGTCTACAAGCCCGCGGCGAGCCGCAAGCAGATCGAGAAGGCGCTGGAGATGCTCAATGCCGCGGAGCGCCCGCTGATCGTCGCCGGCGGCGGCATCATCAACGCCGATGCCAGCGATCTGCTCGTCACCTTCGCCGAGACCGTCAACGTGCCTGTCGTGCCGACCTTGATGGGGTGGGGCGCCATTCCTGACGATCACGTGCTGATGGCCGGCATGGTCGGCCTGCAGACCAGCCATCGCTATGGCAACGCCAATTTCCTGGAGTCCGATTTCGTGCTCGGCATCGGCAACCGCTGGGCCAACCGCCACACCGGATCGCTCGAGACCTACACCAAGGGGCGCAGCTTCGTGCATGTCGACATCGAGCCGACCCAGATCGGCCGCGTGTTCAATCCCGATCTCGGCATCGTTTCGGACGCCAAGGCGGCGCTCGAGCTGTTCATCACCGTCGCACGCGAGTGGCGCAAGGCGGGCAGACTGCGCGAACGGCAGGCGTGGCCGGCGGCGTGCCAGGATCGCAAGCGCACGATGCTCCGGCGCAGCGATTTCGATCAGGTGCCGATCAAGCCGCAGCGCGTCTATCATGAGATGAACAAGGCGTTCGGCCGCGACACCTGCTATGTCAGCGTCATCGGCCTGTCGCAGATCGGCGGCGCGCAGTTCCTCAGCGTCAACCATCCGCGCCACTGGATCAATGCGGGGCAGGCGGGGCCGCTCGGCTGGACCCTGCCGGCCGCGCTCGGCGTCCGCGCCGCCGATCCCAGGCGCGAGATCGTCGCGCTCTCCGGCGACTACGACTTCCAGTTCCTGATCGAGGAGCTCGCGGTCGGCGCGCAGTTCAACCTGCCTTACATCCACGTCGTCGTGAACAATGCCTATCTCGGCCTCATACGCCAGGCGCAACGCGGCTTCTCGATGGACTATCAGGTGCAGCTCTCGTTCGAGAACATCAACGCGCCGGAGGTCGGCGGCTATGGCGTCGACCACGTCGCGGTCGCGCAGGGCCTCGGCTGCAAGGCGATCCGCGTCACCGACCCGCGCCAGGCGCAGGCTGCGTTCGCGACCGCGCGCGAATGGATGGCGGAATACCAGGTGCCTGTCGTGGTCGAGTTCGTGCTCGAACGCGTCACCAACATCGCGATGGGTACCGAGATCGACAACGTCGTGGAGTTCGAGGAGGTGCTCGATCTGCCGGTCGACGAGACGCCGGCCGAGCCGGCGCGCACCTTGCAGCCGGCTTGACCGCAGCCATCGCACTCAGTCGAGGACCCATGACATGCCGCGCTTTGCCGCCAACCTCACGATGCTGTTCAACGAGCTGCCGTTCCTCGACCGCTTCGCCGCCGCCAAGGCGGCCGGCTTCGGCGGCGTCGAATATCTGTTCCCGTATGATTTCGACAAGGCCGAGCTGCGCGAGCAGCTCGCGCGCCACGGGCTGACGCAGGTGCTGCACAATCTGCCCGCCGGCAATTGGGCCGCGGGCGAGCGCGGCATCGCCATCCTGCCGGATCGCGTCGACGAATTCCGCGACGGGGTGCGTCGTGCGATCGAGTATGCGAAGGCGCTGGATTGCCGCCAGCTCAACTGCCTCGTCGGCATCGCGCCCGAAGATGCCGATCCGCGCGAGCTCAACCAGGTGCTGGTCCGCAACCTGCGCTTCGCCGCGACCGCGCTGAAGGCGCAGGGGATCAAGCTGCTGATCGAGCCGATCAACACGCTCGACATTCCCGGCTTTGTCCTCAACCGCACGGCACAAGCGCTTCAGCTGATCTCGGAGGTCGAGTCCGACAATCTGTTCGTCCAGTACGACATCTACCACATGCAGATCATGGAGGGCGATCTCGCCCGCACGATGCAGAAGCATCTCGCCCGCATCGCCCACATCCAGCTCGCCGACAATCCGGGCCGCCACGAGCCCGGCACCGGCGAGATCAACTACGCCTTCCTGTTCCGCCATCTCGACGCGATCGGCTACCCCGGCTGGATCGGCTGCGAGTACAAGCCGCGGACGACGACGGGAGAGGGCTTGGGTTGGCTGACGGACCGCGCGGTCGTTCCCGCGAGCTGAGCTTGATTCCTTGGTCCCTTCACCGGCCTTTTCCAGTTAATGTCTGCGAGCCGACGTCGCCGGCGTCGGCTGAAAAGTCCGCGTTGGGCCGATTCCGTTGAAAAAGTAGGCGACAGTTTCGTCGTGAACAACTGCTGTTTCTTGGATGAGATGGCTTGGTGGGGTTCACGCAGGCGTCGGTGCGGGCATTGGGATCAGCTTGGCCATCTTACGAAGGTTCTGAGCGGCTGCCGCGAGGGTGAACTCGTCGCGTGCGCCGTTCGGCCCTCTTAGTCGCAGGCGATCGAGCTTGAGAATGCGCTTGAGATGCGCGAACAGCATCTTGATCTTCTTGCGGAGCCGGCGTGAAGTGCTGCCTTCCCACGAGCTTGCGATCTCGCGTGCCATGTCGCGAGCGCCCTCGTAGATCGAGCGCGGCACTTTTCGAGCCGGTGTGTTTGGGCAACACCTGCTCCTGAGAGAGCATGCTTGACAATCGTGCTTGCTCGCACGGTAGAGGACCGTCGTATCGTTGTTCACCAGCGTCCCTGTGGTGGTGAGGGTCTTGCCAGCGGGGCAGCGATAAATGTCCCCGGTATGGTCGTAGATGAAGGCCTCACGCGAGAAGGTCCCGTCGGTGCGGGCCGACTTGTCGAAGACGGTCACGTGCGGCTCGATCCCGTGC
>NZ_JBNPUW010000027.1:0-12671 GCF_051168375.1 Bradyrhizobium sp. HKCCYLRH1034
AGCGGCAATCCCACGCCAAAATTTCTGCTGTTCCGCACGCCCCGCAACTGGTGGGCGCCCCAATGATCCCAGCTTGCCCCGCGTTGACCGTTTCTTTCGAATGCCCATCGCAACCTCCTCATCGAGTGTTGCGACGACCAATTGAATCCACCGGATGTCTCGGCTGAACCTGTGGTTCCTGCGCCTGCATCTTTTTCGCAGGCGGGCCATGGGCGCGGCCAGCGCCCGGCATTCCCCGCGTCCTCTGTTCTCTGGAGGGCGGAACGAACCGGACAACTCGGACGCATCGCGCGCCGCGAGGCCGTTGCGCATTGCGGCTGGCGCCGCGCGCGGGCGAGGCGGCGCCGCGGCGGACCTTCGGCGCATCCGACCGGTTCCCCGGGCGAGCAGCAGGTGCCGCTCGGTGAGTTCTCCGGAACAACATGAATTCTCGTTTAGTCAGCAACGATTTGTCGACCCGGCACGTTTGATGGACAGCAGCAGCGCCGCTCCCAGCCATTTCCGACCCAGGGACCACGTCCATGAACGTCAGCGAATTCGTTTGGCATCGTTTATCCGAATGGGGCCTTCACCGCGTGTACGGATATCCCGGCGACGGCGTGGGCGGTCTCGACGTCGCGCTCGACAAAGCGCAGAACGTGATGAGCTACGTCCAGGTCCGGCATGAGGAGATGGCCGCGTTCATGGCGTCGGCGCATGCGAAGTTCACCGGACAGGTCGGGCTCTGCTACGCCACATCGGGCCCCGGTGCGATCCATCTGCTGAACGGGCTCTATGATGCCAAGATGGATCACGTGCCGGTGGTCGCCCTGGTCGGCCAGGCCGCGCGCGCCTCGATCGGCGCGAGCTATCAGCAGGAGGTCGACCTCAAGACGCTGTTCAACGATGTCGCCGAATATGTGGAACAGGCGACCGTGCCGGAGCAGGTCCGCCACCTCATCGACCGCGCCGTCCGCATCGCCCATACTAGGCGCGCGGTGACCTGCATCATCCTGCCCAAGGATCTGCAGGAGATGGACTACGAGGATCCGCCGCTCACTCACGGCACCACGCATACGGGCCTCGGCTATGCCGGGCCGGCGCAAGTTCCTGACGCATCGCCGCTCCGTGCCGCGGCCGACGTGCTCAACAGCGGCCGCAAGGTCGCCATGCTGGTCGGCGCCGGCGCGCTCGGGGCAACTGACGAGGTAATCGCGGTCGCCGAGCGGCTGCAGGCCGGCGTGGCCAAGGCGCTGCTCGGCAAGGCCGCCCTGCCCGACGATCTTCCGTTCGTGACCGGCTCGATCGGCCTGCTCGGCACCAAGCCGAGCTGGGACATGATGAAGTCGTGCGACACGTTCCTGATGGTCGGCTCGAGCTTCCCCTACAGCGAGTTCCTGCCGAAGCCCGGTGACGCCCGCGGCGTGCAGATCGACATCGACGGCACCCGGCTCAGCCTGCGCTACCCGATGGAGGTCAATCTCGTCGGCGACAGTGCGGCGAGCTTGCGCGCGCTGCTGCCGCTGCTGGAGCAGAAGCCGAAAGACAGCTGGCGCAGCGGGATCGAGGACGGCGTGCAGGACTGGTGGGGGACGCTGGAGCGCCGCGCGATGGACTCCGCCGATCCGCTCAACCCTCAGCGCGTATTCTGGGAGCTGTCGCCGCGTCTGCCCGACAACGCCATCGTCACCGCCGATTCCGGCTCGGCCGCCAACTGGTACGCGCGCGATCTGAAGATGCGGCGCGGCATGAAGGCTTCGCTGTCCGGCGGCCTCGCTTCGCTCGGTGCCGGCACGCCTTACGCGCTCGCCGCCAAGATGGCCTATCCCGAGCGCACCGTGATCGCCTGCATGGGCGACGGCGCGATGCAGATGAACGGCATCAACGTGATGATCACGATCGGAAAATATTGGCGCGAGTGGAGCAATCCCCGCCTCATCGTGCTCGTGCTCAACAATCGCGATCTCAACCAGGTCACCTGGGAGGAGCGCATCCAGCTCGGCACCGGCAAGACGCTCTCGACCCAGAGCATTCCCGACTTCGCCTATCACCGCTACGCCGAACTGATCGGTCTCAAAGGCATCTTCGTCAACGATCCCGATCATGTCGGCGCCGCCTGGGACGAAGCGCTATCGGCCGATCGGCCGGTGATCCTGGAAGCCTACACCGACCCCAACGTGCCGCCGCTGCCGCCGCACATCACGCTGAAGGACGCCAAGAACTTCATCAGCATGATCCCGTCTGAGCCGGAGCTCGCCAGCGTTCTCAAGAACAGCGCCAAGGAGTTGGTGACCAGCATTCTGCCGGGAAAAGACTGATGCTCTCCGCCGTTCCGATCGAAAGCCTCCGCGTCGGCGCGTTTGAGATCCCGACCGATCTCCCCGAGGCCGACGGCACCATCAGTTGGACATCGACTACCCTGGTGCTGGTCGAAGCGTCCGCGAGGGGCAGGATCGGGACCGGCTACACCTTCGCGCATGCGTGCATCGGCCGCCTGATCTCGGACACGCTGGCGCCGCTGGTCGAAGGTGCCGACGCGCTCGCGCCCGAGCGCATCTGGGCGGCGATGCAGCGAGCCATCCGCAATCTCGGCCGGCAGGGTCTCGCCGCGACCGCGATCTCGGCGATCGATACCGCGCTTCACGATCTGAAGGCGCGGCTGCTGGATCTGCCGCTGTGCACGCTGCTCGGCGGCGTCCGCCATGACATTCCCATCTATGGCAGCGGCGGCTTCACCACTTATTCGGACGACCAGTTGCGCAGGCAGCTCGCCGGCTGGGTCTCGGAACAGGGCTGCGCCTACGTCAAGATGAAGGTCGGCTCCCAGCCCGCGCGCGATCCACATCGGGTCGAGGTGGCAAGACTCGCCATCGGCGAGCGCGCCGAGCTGTTCGTGGACGCCAACGGAGCCTACAGTGCGAAGAAGGCGCTCGAGCTCGCGCAACCGTTTGCCGACCTCGGCGTGAGCTGGTTCGAGGAGCCGGTATCGTCGGACGATCTGCCGGGCCTGCGCCTGGTCCGCGAACACGCGCCTCCCGGGCTCGACGTTGCCGCCGGGGAGTACAGCTACACGACCGATCAGGTGCGGACGATGCTGCAGGCCGACGCAGTCGACGTCCAGCAGGCCGACATCACGCGGTGCGGCGGCGTCACCGGCTTTCTGCAGATCGCGGCGCTCTGCGACGCCTTCCATACCGATCTCTCCGGCCATTGCGCGCCTGCCCTGCATCTGCATGCCGCCTGTGCCGCGCCGCGCCTGCGGCACCTCGAATGGTTTCACGACCACGTTCGCATCGAGCACATGCTGTTCGATGGCGCACCTCGGCCCAAGGGCGGCGTGATCGCGCCGGACCTGGGCCGTCCCGGCCATGGCCTCGTCTTCAAACACGCCGACGCAGTGTGCTATGCGGTGAGTGCGGCATGAGCAGCAATAATGATTTTCTGGTCGGAGCCGGCGTCGTGATCTCGGCGCTCGCCGCCACTACGCTGCTCCAGCGGCCGGCGAAAGCGAACCGGCGCAGGCGCGTTCCGGCCCTGACAACACCGATATCACGTCCGCGACCGGGCGCGTCGGTGCGCGCAGCACAGCGGCTCAACCGCGCCGCGGGCATGCTGGCCGCCTCGGTGCTCGCCGACAGCAGCGTCGAGCACTATCGCGGCTCGTTCAAGAACAAGGCGATGTATACGCCGCTGGTGGTATCGGCGGTGACCTTGGCAACCAGCGCGCATGGTACCGCAGACAGGCGGCCGTTCGCGCACCTGCTGCGCGACGGCGGCTACCTGCTGGCCGCGGCCACCGGGCTGATCGGCACGGGGTTTCACGTCTACAACGTCACCAGGAAGGTCGGCGGCTTCAGCTGGCAGAATTTGTTCTATGGGGCGCCGCTCGGCGCCCCGATGGCCATCCTGCTCTCGGGCCTGCTGGGCTTCTGCTCGGAGCGCGTGCGCGAGACCAGCCGGTCGCGGCGGCCGCATGTGTTCGGCCTGCCGGCCGCGCGCACCATCGCCGCGGTCACGGCCGCCGGCCTGCTCGGGACGTCAGGCGAGGCCGGGCTGCTGCACTTCCGCGGCGCCTTTCACAACCCGTTCATGGCAGTGCCCGTCACCCTGCCCCCGCTGGGCGCGGCGATGCTGTTCAACGTCGCGGCGCGCGACCCGGACAGGACCCACGACCGGCGGCATCGCCTCACGCGCGCCTGGATGTGGCTGCTGGCGGCGATGGGTTTTGCCGGCGTCGGCTTCCACGCCTACGGCGTGTCGCGCAACATGGGCGGCTGGCGCAATTGGAGCCAGAACGTCCTCAACGGCCCGCCGCTGCCGGCGCCGCCCAGCTTCACGGGGCTCTCGCTCGCCGGCCTCGCCGCGCTTGGACTGATGAGGGAGCATCCCGATGCATGATCAGCCGCGCCCTTCAAGCATCCCGAACCGCTATCCGGACTACGACGTGCTCGCAAAGCGCGACGGGCCATCGTGGAACGACAAGACGCGCGAGGTCGTGGCGCAACGGCTGGCGATCACCGCGACGCCGCTGTTCTTCTCGGCCGGCGAATTGCAGATGGTTGAAGCGATCGCCGCGCGGATCGTTCCTCAGCCCGCGGTGCGCCCGGCCATCCCGGTAGCAGCGCTGGTCGACCGCAAGCTCCACGCGGGCATCTCCGACGGCTATCGTCCCGCTGGAATGCCGAGGGAACGCGAGGCATGGCGGCGGGGTCTGCGCGCGCTCGATGTGGAGGCGCGCAATGCCTACGGCCAGAGCTTTGCCTCGCTTGCGGAGCCCGAGCAGGACCAGCTGTTGCGCCGCGCTGAGGCGGCGGAGCTGAAAGCGCCCGACTGGGGCGGCATGCGCTGCACGGATTTCTTCAAGCGCCGGCTGCTGCACGATATCGTGCTGGCCTATTACTCGCATCCCACCGCATGGAGCGAGGTCGGCTGGGGCGGACCGGCGAGCCCGCGCGGCTATGTCCGTCTCGACGACAACGCGCGTGACCCCTGGGAGGCGGCAGAGGCAGGACCCGGCAGCGAGGCCGAAGCCGCGAGGATCAACCGCCATGTCCGATGATCCGCTGCAGACGCCGCGCGCGCGACAGGGCCGTGCGCCGGACGTGTTTCGTCCGGGCGGCTGGGTGCCGATGCGCTGCCATCGCGACGACGAGCCGGTCGATTTCGTCATCGTCGGCACCGGCGCCGGCGGCGGCACCTTGGCCTGCAAGCTCGCGGAATACGGCTTCTCGGTCGTCGCGCTCGATGCCGGCCCGTATTTCCGTCCACTGGAGGATTTTGCCTCCGACGAGGCCGAGCAGACCAAGCTGTATTGGACCGACGACCGCCTCGTCGACGGCGCCAATCCGTTGCAGCTCGGCAGCAACAACAGCGGCAAGGCGGTGGGCGGCTCGACCGTCCACTTCGCGATGGTCTCGCTGCGTTTCCGCCCCGAATGGTTCAAGTCCCGCACCCTGCTCGGCTACGGCGCCGACTGGCCGCTCGACTGGCGCGAGATGTGGACCTACTACACCGAGGTCGAGCAGGCGCTGAAGATCTCGGGCCCGATCACCTATCCCTGGGGGCCGAAGCGGCCGCGCTATCCGTATCGCGCCCATCCGCTCAATGCGGCCGCGCGCGTGCTCGCCCGGGGCTGCGAGGCGCTCGGCATCTCCTGGACCGAGACGCCGCTCGCCACGCTCTCGGCGCCGCGCGGACTCGCCCATCCCTGCGTCTACCGCGGCTTCTGCGTCGCAGGATGTTCGACCAACGCCAAGCAGAGCGCGCTGGTGACATGGATCCCGCGCGCGCTGGCTGCCGGCGCGGAGATCCGCGACCTGGCGATGGCCGGTCGGATCGAGGTCGATAGTGGCGGCCTCGTCAGCGGCGTTCACTATCACCGCGAGGGTGGCTGGCACTTCCAGCGCGCGCGCAACGTGGTCGTGGCGGGCTATGCGATCGAGACGCCGCGGCTGCTGTTGAGCTCGGCAACCGACCGATATCGCGACGGGCTCGCCAACAGCTCGGGCCTGGTCGGCAAGAACCTGATGACACAGTCGAACCAGGCGGTGTGGGGCGTGATGGACGACGAGATCCGCTCCTACAAGGGGCCGCCATCGCTGGCGATCACCGAGCATTGGAACTACCAGGACTGGGACAAGGACTTCTTCGGCGGCTACGCCTATATGAGCCAAGGGCCGCTGCCGCAGCTCTGGGCCAATACGCAGGCGCAAGCGCGCGGATTGTGGGGCGCGCCGCTGGTCGGAGAGATGACCAGCTACAATCATGTCGCCGGCCTCAAGATCGTCGGCGAGATGCTGCCGCAGGAGCGCAACCGCGTCACGCTGGCCGACGAGGTCGATCAATACGGCCTGCGCATTCCCCGCGTGACCTACTCCTGGTGCGACAACGACAAGCGCCTGATCGATCACGCACTGGGGTTCATGCACCGCGCCCTGCAGGCCGCCGGCGCGAAGGACATCTGGGTCCAGGAGGACGATACCTGCCATCTCAATGGCACGGCGCGCATGGGCGACGATCCCAGGACCAGCGTCGTCGACGCCGATTGCCGCAGCTGGGACATTCCCAATCTGTGGATCTGCGACGGCTCGGTGTTCCCCACGGTCGGCGGCGTGAACCCGTCTCTGACCATCCAGGCCATCGCCTGCCGTACCGCAGACCGGATTCGTGCGGTGGCACGCCGGGGAGAGCTCACGCGCAGGCGAGGCGCACAGACGAAGGTGGCGACCCATGCAACATAAGCTGCTCAACGGCGGCGGCGGCCTGCGCACGTTCGCGGTCGTGCTGCAGACCGGCGACGAGGCCATGGAGTGCCTGCGCCGATTCGCGCGCGAGGCGCGCCTCGAGGCCGCGCAGATCACCGGCATCGGCGCGTTCGAGAAGGTGATGCTCAAATATTTCGACTGGGGCGACCGCGAATATCTCGACAACCCGGTCGACGAGCAGGTCGAGGTCGCCTCGCTGGTCGGCGACGTCGCGCTGGCGCCCGATGGCGAGCCGTCCGTCCATGTTCATCTGGTCGTCGGCAAGCGCGACGGCGCCGCAATGGCCGGGCATCTCGGATCGGGCCATGTCCGCCCGACCCTAGAACTCATCATCACCGAAGCGCCGGCGCATCTGCGCAAGGTCCACGACCCGGACTCGGGCCTCGCGCTGATCCGGCTGGATGCATGATGGGACTCGGTCGGGCGTTCGCGCTTGCCTTCGGACGCGGCTTAACCGCCACGACGACCGGGCAGACTATCTTGCCCGATTGAACTGGTAGGAGCCCTGGAGAAACACGCCATAACGCTCCGTCGTATATCGCAGCACCTGATTGAACGAATCGACCGCATTGGTGCTGAGATGCCACCAGCGCCCACCGATGCCGATGCGGAAATTGTCGGTCAACTGGTAGTTCAGCACGGTCTCGGCCTGGAATCCGGATCCTTGTCCCGAGGCGGGATCGCGCCCGAAGGTGAAATAGTGCGTGTCGATCGCATTCTGCGAAGTCCAGACATAGGCGGCCTCTGCCTGCCAGCTCAGCCGGTCCGACAGCCGCGTGTCGAGTGAGACACCGGCCCGTCCGCTATGCCAGCGATCCTGCTCAGTCACCACCTTCACGCCTGCCCCAAGAGCCGGACTGCAGATCGTCGGATTGCCACCCACCTGGGTGCAGCCCCGCGCGTCGACCGTTTCTGTCCAATATTGATAGCCGACGAAGGCGCCGAGCCGGAAGCGGTCCGTCTCCAGCAGGTTGAAACCGACATCGAGATTTGCGTATTGCAGCCGCCCGCCCACGCTGCTGACGGTCTTGGACGACGGATTGACGAAGGGCGCAAAGTCCTCGTCGACGAGCGTGCCCGAGCTGATCTTGCCCGCTCCGAAATAGCCCTTCAGAAACATGTTGGTGAACGGGCCGTCGAGCGCATCGACCCTGAAGAACATCTCGCCGCTGTGCCCGGTCATGCCGCCATAGGCGAGCCGGGAGACCTGAAGCGTCGCAGCCTGATCGGCGAAATAGCGGTATCGATTCTGCCCGGAGCTGAACCAGTAGCGCACTCCGGTCTCCAGCATGTAGGACGGCAGGATCGACGCGCGCGACCGCAGCGGCATATCGCCCGAGCCCGCCCCCTGGCCGCCCTGCAGCGCCGCAGGCCTGGCCCAGGCGCAACTGACAATCGAGGCGTTGCACTTCGTGACACCGTCGGCGTTGAAATCGCGCCGCAACGTGACCGTCGCGAACAAGTCCTTGGTCGTCGTCTTGACGTTGGCCAGCGTGCTGTCGACGAACCGGTAGCCGATCTCCGTTTCCAGGCTGATCTCCTTCGACCAGAGATAGCTGACCAGCAGCGACGGCAGAATCGTGTACTCCTTCAAGTCGGTCTTCGTCCCGGACCTGTACCCCGCCCGCAGCCGCGGGCTGATGGCGAGATCGGGCGTGATCGGATAGCGCGTGGCGAGATCGAGCACGTAGAACTTCGAATCCGCCAGGCTCGCGTACCGCAGCGCGCCCATGAACAGATCGCCCGGCTTGATGATGCCGTTCCCGGTCAGTTGAGCCGACAGATAATATTCGAGGCCGCTCGCCGGCGTGCCGTCGACGCCTCCGGAGGGCAGCGTGCCGGTCAGATTGGTCACCGTGGCATCGGCCGCGACCTGCCAGGTCTCGTTCAGGGGCCGCGAATAGCTCACCATCGCCGACTGGAACGTCGGCGTGCGGTCGATCGCGAGCTGCCTGATCTCGCCGGCCGTATTGAACTTCATCATGTCGTAGAGCGTGAGGAACGGCTGCCCCTGCAGCGCATTCCAGGTCGAGAGAAATGGCACCCTTCGATAATCGAACGAGGCGTTGACGACCGACTTGTCCTCGAACGTATAGGTTCCGGAGAACACGGCCGCATTGAGCGCACGGAAATGCGTGTCGTAGTCGATCAGGCCGAGCAGCGACTTGTTGGTGTCGAAATAGCGGAATTCGGCGCCGATGGCCTGGCGGTCGACGATGTTGCGGTCGTATTGCGTGATCAGATAGACCGTAGTCTCGAGGCCGCCCAGGATCTTGCCGAAGTCGATGCTCGCGCCATAGAGCGTCTTGCCATCCTTGAACGGTGCGTCGAAACGGCTCCAGTTCGGCGAGCCTGCGAGCACGTTCAGGCGCAGCCCGGGGCTCTTCTGCCAGCTCAGCACCGCGCCGTCGAAGCGGCCGATCACGCCGCCGGTGTTGCGGGACTGCCGTCCGACGCGCAGCGTCACGTCGGCCTCCTTCAGCGTGTAGTCAACCTGGGCGGTCGAGACGCCGTATTTGTCGTTTCCGGTATCGAACTGGCGCTCATGGGTGAAGGCCAGCCTGAACTTGGTCCTGATGCGATCGTTGTCGGCGGTGCCGAGAAAGTCGAAATTGGTCAGCAGCGTGTTCTGATGCACCCGGTGCGCGTCGGGATCCGCATTCGGGTTCGGCGCAATCGCCCTGTCCTTGACGGCGCTGGTCGTGTCGTTCGTGATGAAGGTGGTCGAGAGGCTGCCCGACATCGACCAGCGGGTGTCGCCGTTCGGCCCTGCCGCCTTGGTCGGCATGCCTGTCCCCATGTCTCCGCCCTCGGGCGTGACAGAAGACATGTCGCGCGGCCGCGCCGGTGCGCTGCCGGTCGCGGTGAGAAGCGCAGCGAGCCGCTGCCTCACCCGCTCGGCGCCCTCGCCGCTCGGATAGCGGCGCAGATAGTCTTCATACTCCGCCTGCGCGGCAGCGGTCTGGCCGGCCTTCTGCCGCGCCACGCCGAGCAACTCCTGCGCCTCGGCGCTCGAGCCGTTCTCGGGGAGTTTCAGCACCTTTCGCAGGAGATCGATCGCGGCGCTGAAATTGCCTTTCTTGATCGACGCGCGAGCCTCGTCCATCGAGGCCTCCGCAAACCGGATGTCCGCCGCGGACGCCTGCTGCATCGTGCGATTGTCGTTGCGGACCGACGCCGCCGCGCCGGGGATCGCAACCGGTTTCGGCGCATCCGGAGCGGCTACGCTCGGCACCAGGGCTTTCACCTTGCACGCCGAGACCGGGCCCTTTCGGGCCACCACGATCGCCACCTGCTCGAAGCTGCCGGATTGGACGATCTGATAGGTGAACTCGCCGGCAAACTGGACGACGAGGATTGGTCCTCTGTTCTGATCGAGCGTCAGATAGACGTCCTGGATGCCGGAGCCCTGGGCGTTGTCGACACGCACGCCTTCGCGCCTGACCAGGCGGCGCGCCATGATTGCGTCCCGATCGACCAATTGCAGCGAGACGCTGAGCTGGCTGCCCTGGTCGAGCGGGAAATGCCCGGTGTAGCGGACACGAACGTGAAAGTTGACCCGCAGAAGGCTGCAGTTTCCGATCGTCGTGGCAGTTGCATTGGCGACGAACTGATCGATGACCGGCTGGGCCGGTGCAACGCCAAAGGCTCCGTCGAGCAGGATTGCGAGCAGGCCGGCCAGCAGACTGATCAGCCATCCCGCCGACCTCGCCGCCGCTGCTTGTCCGAAGCAGCCGCGCATCACCAGCCGCCTCCATTGACCCGGTGCTGCCGCTGGCGGCGGGTGATGATGGTGGTTTGCGATTTGTCAGCATAGATATGGCATGCGCCGGTGCAGTCCTTGAGCTCGGCGACGGTGTAGTCCATCGGCGCCGGCTTCACGAGCTTGGCGTGCTGCTGCGGGCGGAAATCATTGGCGTGGCAGGCGGCGCAGTCGGGCTTGTAGGCCGCGAACTTGAACACGACGGCTTGCGAATTGCCGCTGTGGCAGGCGGTGCAGCCAATGGCCGCGCTATGGTTCGGATAGCTTGCCGACATATGCCGGTAATTGACCGAGCTCCAGCTCACCGTCCGGTGGCAGCTCTCGCAGGGGACGTTGGTCACGAAGTGCTTCGGCGACTTGCCGGTGGCATTGGAGCCGTTGTGACAGCTGGCGCACGGCGCAGTCAGGCTGGTGTGATCCATCCGCGCGCCCGAGAACGACACGGTGTTCTTGTGGCAGCTCTCGCATGGCGCGCTGGTCGCGACGTGCTTCTGCGGCTTGCCGGTCGCGGCCATGCCGTTGTGACAGCTCGCGCAGGCCGCCATCGTGCCGGTGTGGCTGAACCGGGCGCCGCTGAACGTCGTCGTGCTCTTGTGGCAGGTCTCGCACGGCGCGCTGGTCGCGACGTGCTTCGGCGGCTTGCCGGTCGCGGCCATGCCGTTGTGGCAGCTCGCGCAGGCCGCCATCGTGCCGGTGTGGCTGAACCGGGCGCCGCTGAACGTCGTCGTGCTCTTGTGGCAGGTCTCGCACGGCGCGCTGGTCGCGACGTGCTTCTGCGGCTTGCCCGTCGCGGCCATGCCGTTGTGGCAGCTCGCGCAGGCCGCCGTCGTTCCGGTGTGGCTGAACCGGGCGCCGCTGAACGTCGTCGTGCTCTTGTGACAGGTCTCACACGGCGCAGTGGTTGCGACGTGCTTCGGCGGCTTGCCGGTCGCGGCCATGCCGGTGTGACAGCTCGCGCAGGCCGCCGTCGTTCCAGTATGGCTGAACCGGGCGCCGCTGAACGTCGTCGTGCTCTTGTGACAGGTCTCACATGGCGCAGCGGTTGCGACGTGCTTCGGCGGCTTGCCAGGCGCGGTCATTCCGTTATGGCAGGATGCGCATGGCCCTTGCGCCGTCATGTGATTGAATCTGGAGCCGGCCTCCGTGGTGCTCGATCCGGCAAGCCCTGCCCTTGGATTGAACGTCGGCAGCAGCGACGGAAGCCGACCGGCATTCTTCGCTTCCGGCGAGTCGCTACCAGTATCGGTCGGCAAGAGCCTGCCGCGGGGATCGTTCGGCAAGAGTGGTGATGTCGCGGATGTCATTCGGGACGGCGTGCTCAACGGTTGCGGCACGGACGTCGTCGCGCCGCCAGCTTTGACCGAACTGTCGGGCTTGGAGGAACCGGACGAACTGGCGGAGGCCCCTGCTTCGGACCCCGCTGTCGGAGCCGTCGACGTCGCAGCCGTGTTCGCCAGCGGCTTGCTGCTGAACAGGAGCGTCGAACTGGATGGCGCAGCGGGCTTGGCGGCAGCGCCGGCCGCAGCAGCGGCCTGAGATGCAGCCGGTGCGGCGCTGGTACCGGGTGCTGCATCGGGATTCGTTGCTGCCGTCATCGTGCGGTTGGCGGTCGATGCCGGCGTCACCGCCTTGACGGCCGGGGCCTGAGCCGGAACCACCGACCGCGCCGTCGTGGAGCAGCCTGCTGCCGGCTTCTGCGGGTCGTCGTCCCAGGTGGAGAAGTTGGCGGCGGCGCGCACGTGGCAGCATCCGCAATCCTGCGTCTTGGCGCTGTGATCCGGCCCCTGCGCACCTCTGCGGCCCTGGCTGCGATACGAGCCGTTGTGACAGCTGTCGCAGCGCGTGGCATGCACGGCAGCATGGCTCATCGTGTAGGTCGCGAAGCTCGCCGCCGTGTTGCTGTGGCAGTTCGAGCACTGCACGCCCGTCACCGGAATATGCGGCGGGGTGGTCAGGCCTTTCGCGCTCGAACCATTGTGGCAGGCGGAGCAATTGGTGTTGGCCGCAGAGTGGGTGAACGCCGCGCCGCCCCAGCTCACATATCCGCCGCTGGCCGCCTTGCTGTGACAGCTGACGCAGTCGGCGCCACCGGTGGCGACGTGGTTCGGGTACGACGCGGTGCCCATGGCACCCTTGGTGCCCTGGCCGGTGAAGCTGCCGTTGTG
>NZ_JBNPUW010000028.1:0-8189 GCF_051168375.1 Bradyrhizobium sp. HKCCYLRH1034
GTCTGGCTCACCGCTCAAGGCCCATGACAAGCCCCGCCGGGAGGTGGCCGAGGGAGGAACTGGCGGAGAGGGAGGGACTCTGCGCCAATTATCTTCCTTCCGTGTCCCAATTTGGCAGGCGTTTCGTGCAGATGGCGACGCCGCTGGTACCAATGCTGGTACAATTACCGGTACGAATGAAAAACGCAAGCCCCCGCCGCACTCCGATATTGACCGGCGCGGCCTGCCTACGAATGCCCCTAGCCGTGCCTGCCACGCGCGACCGCGGCGCCGCCGCCGCGCTCCGGCACCACTTGTTAGCCCGCTGACTTGTTGGCTTGCTGACTTGTTAGCTTATTGGTTGGTAGGCTTGCTAACTTGCGCGCTTGCCAACTTGCTCACCCGCCAGCTTCTGCGCTCGGATTCGGCGTTTGCTTGTGGCTCTTTCGGCTTTGGTAGCGGCGTCACTTTCAGGTTCTTGCCACAGAACCTGGAAGCTGGGACGGCCTTTTCCACGAGATCGACATTCTGCTGCAGGGTTACCCATCCGATCCTTCCGTCGCCATCCAGCCAGACACGCAGAGCAACTGCATCGTCGTCCGCGAAGACAGGTTGATTTGGGGGCTTCGCGCTGAACGCCAAGAACAATCCATCGCCCTCCGTATCGGAAGTCAGACACGCGATACGAAATGCGGCAGATGGGTCCGCGCTAATGAACCTTTTTAGGAAATCATCGCGCGTCCAGAACGCTCCCTCCGTCGGACCGTCGAATGGCGTTCCGGGAAAATTCACGACATAAATCTTATCGGTGAAGAAACTATCGACATCCCCCCTGTTCTGACCGCGCGAGAGCGTGTACCCGCCAAGCGCATACATCGCGAATTCCAGGCGCTTCTGGACGCGAGCGAACTCTTTGTGTGGCGGCCTCGGACTAAGGTCATCTCGGTAGAAGAACGCCTTCGCCGAACCGGCATCATACACCGGCTTTTCCATATAGCGTTTCCACAGGGCCACATGACTGAGTCCCGAAAGCGCATAATCCGACCCCATACAAGTCAAGGTTTTGGTCTGGTCGAAGCCGGAAAGCAGCGTCAGCAACACCAAACCGTACGATATGTCGTCGGGGGACAGATTGCGATCCCTCATTAACGCATCGAAACGCCGACAACTTTCGGCCAAGTCACCTACCGCCTTGTCCGCTATTTTCAACGTGGTGTAGGCATCTTTGACGATGTTCTCATATGGTCCAATCAGGTCGGGATCTTGAGTGACCGACTTAATCTTCGAGAGACTTACCTTCACGGTGCTGTAGGGGGTGCGGACCGTATTCACGCCCTGGTACAATGGCTGCGATTGCGTAACGGTATTGCCGCGATCAAGCTGCGAATACAATTTCGTCAATGGATCGTTGGCCTGCGAGGCGGCTTTCAGGACGTTGGTTGCCGGTCCGACGCCAGCAAATAGCGGCAGGATGGGAAGGGCCACCTGGATTAGACCGGCAACACCTGCCGCAAGAGGGCCGGGCTGGTTGGTGTCGGTCTTGTTCGCCGTCGCAGCTATAAAAAGCTTGTCACGTCCCGAAACTGCGAAGCTGGTATCGCATTTTTCGTTCTTGAATATGCTACGGCTCTTTTTGTCTCCAGATACTGAGAAAACAGTAACGGCTGCTTTGGCATCGGAGGGCAGCTGAGAAGACGAAAGCCTTGTCGGGGTCAGCGCAACTATGTGACTGGTGGTGACGGAAGTCTGAACGAACGGTCCCCAGTCGATCAGACCAGGCGAGCCAATTGAGGCGCAAGACAGATCGACTTTGTAAAGTTCATCGGGATTCGGAAGTCGACGCTGCTTTGGAGGAATGATTCGAAGCAACTGGTCCTTATCGGCCGGATCCAGCGACCTAGCTTCGGGTCTGTTCCCGATCAAGCAAACTCCGCCGATCGATAGCCCAGTGCACTCCTGCGACTGAGCAGGTGCAGTGAGCGATATGGAAAACAGTACCGCGACTCCGGCTGAACACCACCTGATCATCGGCCGCCCTCATCAAAAGCCACAAGCGTAGACCTAAAGATCTTTGGTTGTTTGATATGGATCAACAACCAATGCAAGAAACTCGCCTTAGTTGTATTATATGAGGACGAGTCGTAGAGAGCTACTCAGGTTTGCAGCACTGGCTGCATCCTCGTCGCTCGCCCCCCGCTCTTCCAGCGGGGAGCAACCGGGCGGCACCCTGGAGCCATGTTCGCCGCCTGATGGCTCGTCTCTGCCCTCAAGTCATCGCCACTTCCTTGTTAGCTTGGTCCAGTTGCTGGCTGACAAGGATTTCCGACCAAGCCGACTGGCGCCTCTACGTCCAGGCATCGTGAACCAGTGGGCGGAATTGTGCTCGAGCGAAGACGACGTTCGTACCTGGTGCGCCGAGCTGGAGCGTTGGGTACGTTGGTATCGGCTCTACGCGTACTGGCTAACTGACCTCTTCCAGCAGGTCGCGATGACGCGCCAGTCAGTCTATTTCTTCTGGGCCTGTCAGCTCTATTCGGACGCGCAGACGCTCTTTGCGGACGATCTCGCGTTATCATCCCTGGAGACGGCGTACTCTCAGTACCTCGAAAATCAAGTCGCTCTCGGGAAACCTTTTGAACCGATCGGCGATGAACTAAGATCGAAACTGCATCATTCTTACGACTTTTATCATCGCTGGACGCGTCCTTTTGAGTATTCGGACTCAAATCCTTGCGCTGTTCACCTCTACCTTCGCCTGAGTCAACGTTGGCTGATCGAAGCCGCCCGCAAGCACTACCCCGCATTCGACATCAGAAATGCTGATGCGCTCCGGATCATCATCTCACAATGCGAGAGTGATGATGTCGCCTTTTACGCAATCTTGGCCCGACGCTTTCTCGGCCTGTTGCTGGCGGAACAGAACCAGTTTGGGCTAAGCATCGCCGAATACGAGGCTGCTCTCGCTGAGGCTCGCAGGCTCAAGCTGGACACAGAGATCGGACATCTTGAGCGTCTGCTTGGGCACGCTCAGCGGCAGATAGGAAATCTGGAAGCATCCCGGTTCCATTTCGAGAAAGCGTTAGAGTACGAGAAGCAAGGTCCTGCTTTTGCCTATACGTCGTACTGGCAGGCTTTATCAGCCCGAGAGCTGGGCGACACTCTTTTCCTCTTGGCGGGGCAGACTGCAAATGTCGACGCCGGAAGGCCAGGCACCAAAGCAGTCCGGGTCGACGACCCCGAGAAGTTGCGCCCAGCGCTGCTTGCTTACCGCGCCGGCCGCGTACATCTCGATGCACACCTCACCATTCAGTCGCCTCTTCCGCTTGCTCGCGCCGCCAAGCAGCAGCTTTTTCGCTCCTTTTCCACCAATTCGGTGAAGGCTGCATGTCTCCTGCAGTCCACCATCGACATGCTGGCCGAGGTCGAATGGAATGGTCCACGACAGATTACCGAGCTGGTCTCGGAAATCGCGGCAACCCGCAACGAGCCTCGTACCGCTGTGGCAGAGTTTCGCCGCAGGCGAGCTATCTACTATAGCTCGCCAAATACGATGCCGCCCAATTTCGAAGACTATCTTGCCAGTGCCACTCAGCATTACGCCGAACGAAGGCAATATCTTAAAAGCTCGATCGCGTTACAGCCGATGCTCTTCGACTTGCTGTCAAGCGACAAGAACGCCCGGCGAGCATTGGCCTTGCGTCTGCCCAAAACGATATTCCTGCTGTTCCATGTCGGAACCCATGAGAGCATCATGGTCTTGGCAGACGTGGAGTCCGGGGCGGTTGCTCCTTTCAACGCTCCGTTTGGTGAACACGACCTGCGTCCAATCCACGAAGAGTACCAGAGAGCCACATCGGATGATGGCAGCGAGGGCGTACATAGGAGCGCATTAGATAAGCTCCTGTTAAGCTACGCGAATCTACTCGATCCCTTGCTTGAGCCAATACTGAAATTCTTGCCGGACAGACATTTAAAGATCTTTCCGCGTCTCCAGATGAATGCCGTGCCGCTTCATGCCGTTCGCATAAAGGGGAAAATGCTGATCGACCACTGCGCCTCACTCAGCTACGGGCAGACACTGGGTCTATTTCTTGAAAACCATCGCAAGATTTTGTCCCCTGAGCAGGGCGTGACGCTGCGCTACGTCTCGGGTGAAGGTGTCCCATTTTACGACCTTATCGAAACGAAGCTCCAAGAGATTTATGGAGGAATGTGCATTTCCGAACGGCCCGAGGGGTGGCCGCAGTTGATGGGGTCAATTTCGGCCCGTCCTGCATCCGACACTCTGTTCGCATGTCATGGTTTCTACGATGCTGACAATCTGGATGGCAGTTATCTAAGACTTGCCGGTGATCGCAAGGTCGGATTCTCCGAGATTTTCGCACAACTCGACCTGCGCGGGTGCCGCAGCGTCATCATGGGGGCGTGCGGCAGCGGTTTGGCTCGCGCAGAAATCGGCGCCGAGTATATCGGTCTGCCGAGTGCAATGCTCGCATCAGGGGCACAGCACGTCTTAGGCGCGCTTTGGACAATTCCTCAATTGGCCACGGCTGTATTGATGCTTCGCTATCTGGAGCTGGCCAAGAGCAGCGACGTTTGCAGTGCCCTCTGCCGGGCTCAGTGCGAAGTCAGGATGATGACGAGGGATGACCTCTCGGCCTGGCTTCAAAATATGGCCCCTGCGAACCCCGAACTGCCTGCTGTGTTGGGTGAGATCGCAAGAATGGATCAGTATCCGTTCGAACATCCCTATCACTGGGCCGGGCTCCACGCCGTCGGCGACATATGATGTGAGGCTAGGCCGGTCAAACAAGACGTCGAAAGTCCGTACTAACGAGAGGTGCAGTATGATGCTTATCAGTCGACGAGTGGTCTTGACCGGTGCCGCATCGTTCATTTTGACCAGTGCTGCTGGCGCGCAGCCTGCGATTGATTGGAGCGCCCTTACCAAGGAAGATACCGAAGCACCGAGCATTCCTGATGCTCTGAAGGATTTCGCCAACCAACCCTCACTCAATGGCCCGATTACCGGCTACCAGCCCTTCGGAACTAGTCCCGCAACACCGGAGGAGGAAACGCTCGCCAAGAAGCTGTTGGATCAAGCTCCCACGAATTGCAGTCCCATCGAAGTGGCGCTCTATTTTCTGGATGTCGCTAACGGCAAGTATGGGAAGGAGCTTCGCCCCTACACGACTGCGTGGCCGGTTCGGTGGAATCCGGTGATAGTTGGATTCTTTGCATCCACCAATACGACGCCCAGCGGAGATACAACGGCGTGGTGCGCAGCATTCGTAAACTATTGCTTGATACGTTCCGGCATCGGGAGAAAGCCGATTAGCGGCGCAGCGGACCCTACATACAGTGCGGCCTCAGCTTCGTTCAGGAACTGGGGAGCCAAGGTAGCTACGAAGGCGCAGCCGGGCGACATTGTCGTGTTCAAGAACAACAGTAATCCGAATCATGGTCATGTTGGCTTCTTCGTCACCGAGGACGCCGACAGCGTTCTTGTATTGGGCGGAAATCAATTCGAAGGCACCCCGGTCAGGCACGCGATCAACCGGAAGAGGATTGGGAAACATGGCTCGGTGCTCGAATTACATTCCTACCGGACCGATCCGCAGTTGCATGCGTAGCGCGGCGCTCACGTTCGCAGCATTGCTTTCGTCTTCCGCAGCGATCGCTGCACCCTACCAGGACTCTGGGCCGGCAGTCGTTCGCCTCCATATCGAAGGGATATTCAAGGAACAGGCTGAAGCGCTTAAATCTATGCCTGAAAAGGAAAAGCAAAAGAAAAGATTCTTTGACAGCTATGCTACCGGATTCGTTGTGTCGCCAGATGGACTTGTCATGACGGCGGGCCATGTGGTGCCCAATCCGACAGAATTCGAACAGGACACGCTGGTGATCGAGGCCCGCTTGCCCCATGATGATGCTCGCAATTTGCTTGTGGCCAGCGATCCGCCATTAAGGCTCAAAGTCGTGAAATCGGCCACGACACCTCACGACGTCGGATTGTTGAAAATTGAGAATGTTCAGGCTCCCCTAAGATTTCTTCGCCTCTGCGACGATTACAATATGGACGAGGCGCTTGTCCTGCTTGGATATTTTGGTGACGACAGGTTGGCAAGTCGACACGGTATCGTGTCCAAGCCCGCCATTGATCCGCTGCCAGTTGTAATGCAAATGCCCATGCACAAGGGCGATAGCGGCGGACCGGTGTTTAATTCCAAGGGCTACGTAATAGCGATTGGAATCGGACAAGAAGAAGTCAATTTTGAACGCGTCGAATTAATGAGCCGTGCAGAGTTGATCCGAAGCGCGATCGCTTCGATGTCGCCTGAAACCAAGGCGTTGATTGGAACGAGCTACGATCCGGCGTGCGACAAAAAATTGGCTGCGCCTCAGGGGCCGATAGCCGAGGTGCGACTTGATAAGACCTCGACCGTCGAGCTTGGCTCTGGCCAGACGACGAAACTGACACAGGCATTTCAAGCGCCCCCGGGAAGCGTTTTTGAGGAGATCGTGAGGGCAGATGCGAAATCAGACGCGGAGCGCGTTTCGGCAACCCCCTCAGGTACGGCAATCCTGGGCGACGGGAAGACGATTCAATTGACGATCGAGGCGAATGCGGGCACCGAAAGCAAGAGCATTCTCGACGCCTTGCGGGAGACGCTCGGCTCTCCAACCAAGAGAAAGCCAGCGCCAGCCTCGATCAGCAGTCGAGTGGTGGCGCGAATCAAGCCTTCGGAGCCACTGGTTGCATCAAGCCAACTCCAGCCGGAACTTCGATCCTACTTGGTTTCGAAGACGCTCGACATTCACAAGTCGGCGGCGACACGCCAAGACTATTCCGATCAGATTCCGGCACCCAAAGGTTACCGGTTTCAGGAGATCGTAAGCGTAAGCGTGGTCGGTATGAGCCACTCGCCTACAGACGGGATCGAGACTGTCGTCGGTGGCGAAGGCAACTTCATCAGCGCGACCTACAGTCTTGAGAGCGGGCCGGTTGATAATCCTTGGAAAGCGTGGATCGATGCGTTTGTCACGGCAAAACTGATCCCTATTGGTAAGTAGTCCGTCGGATTCCCGCCCGCCCGCTTTCAGTTGCAGAGCCGATTCGACGTGGTCGTGCTCAGATCACATGATTCGGACAAAATTGCATAGCGTCGCAGCAACGCTGCACGAAAGAGCAGGCATTTTCTGCGCTCGCTTCACCCGGTCGGCTGTTTGACAAAGAAAGTGATACAACCCTTGTTGTCACCATAGAAGGGTCGGTCGAACATCCAATGGACCGTTCCCGACAAGGCCAGCCCGTTTTGCACGAGGTCGGGACCGTTGGCCTCGACAGGGCGAATATGGGCCGCATTCATTTCGGCACGTCCGCCGCCGTTGATCAGTTCCAGCCCGGTGATGGCGCAACGTTCGCCATAGGCTCGCAGTACGATCTTGCGGAACAGGCGATCTTGGGCGATACGCGACGTCAGACGCTGGATGCGATGGCGGAGCTGCTCCGACGCCAATGGCGTTTGATCCTCTTCAAACCCATTAAGGGGGTGGCCGGTCTCCGGCATACGCGGCAACAAGGCGTCTCGATCATCCAGACCGCGCTCGATGATGCGCTGAAAGTCCTCCGGCGAAATCGGCCGCACAGCCGCCTGCGCCCGGCCCGAGATCTTGCCCGTCTCGTTGAGCAGACCCCGCTCGACCGGACCGTTCTGCTCGCTGAAAGGAACCGGGCTGACGAATTCGAGGTATGAGCCGGGCTGAATGAGCGCGAGATACATATCGGGCGCCTTCGGATCTGGAATGATCCGCTCGACCCGAGCGATCGCGAAATAGCCGCGCGTTCCAAGCACTTTCGTCGGCTCTAAGTAGACAATCCAATCTCCGACGCTGCCCTGCGCGCGGCCGAGATATTGTTTGGGAAATTGGTACTGCTCCGCCGGACTATCGTCGTAGATCGAATCAGTCCGATGCATGAAGACGCGGTAGCTCATGCAGGCAGCTTAGCTGAGCGACTCGGATGGAAGCAAATGTCGTAGCCAGCCGAGATCGCCGTGTCGCTGTACTTAGGAGTACGACGCTGTACGTCGATGCACGACGCCGCAACCGGCTTGGGCCGTGCTTGAAGGACCCATAGCCGACGTCGAACCAGGCGTCCGTCAGCCTCGCTTCGAACTACCTGGCGGTGGCGCGCCGCTCACGCCCGG
>NZ_JBNPUW010000029.1:0-2174 GCF_051168375.1 Bradyrhizobium sp. HKCCYLRH1034
ACCACAACGCGCCAATTCGTCCTCGAAACAGATGGCGTTCACGACGAAACTACTGCCGACTTTTTCAACGGAATCGGTCAAAAGCCACCTTCCGGTCGGCCAGTAACTTACGTCCGGTTGTATCCAGCAGTAGGCGTTCCAGGCGCCGGCCCGAAGGTCCCAGATGGGACAACATCAGACGTCGGGCGGGTTCGTATTAGCGGATCAAGCCTTCGCCCGCCGGATCGAAGTCGGTGGACGCTTGTATACCTCAGCAAACACACTGTTGAAACGCCGTAGGCTGCAGAATCCTGATCTAAGTGCGACCTCGGTCATCGGAAGCTTCGTCTCGTCCAAGAGACGCTTTGCTCGTTGAACACGCCCCGTTCGCGCGACTTGGGCGGGACTTGCGCCGACATATTTTTTGAATAGGCGTGATAGATGCCGCGGTCCGATGCCGAGACGTTCTGCGAGTGTTTCGATGTTCGCATCGTCTAGTGCACCACTGCTAATCAGACGTAGGGCGCGCTCAACTGTCGTCCGTGAGCCCTTCCAAGCTGGAGAGAACGGTGCCGTTTCGGGGCGGCATCTGAGGCATGGTCGAAATCCCTCCTGCTCAGCTGCAGCTGCCGAAAGATAAAACGTCACGTTTTCGGCCTTGGCGGGGCGCACCGGGCACACCGGCCTGCAATAGATCCTCGTGGTTCGGACGCCTGAGAAGAACAGGCCGTCATAGCTCTTGTCGCGACTCACTCGGGCACGTTCGCATACAACGGGATCAAGCCTCCCGATGTCCGTTAAAGCCGACGACGGAGTCCGATTCCGGCGAGCCACAACACGCTCCAATTGCTACGACGCCATCAACCTATCAGCATGAGTGAGCGAGACAATGGGTGACGAGCAGCATTTCGTTGGTTGGTCGGTGGCATGGGCTGCCTTTACCTTGGCGGTGCTCGCCTGGGGCATCGGCTTCTATGGTCCTTCGGTCTTTCTTCCGACTCTGCACTCCTCGCGCGGATGGTCCATCTCGGAAATCTCGGCTGCCATTACCTTTCATTTCGTGCTGAGTGCGCTCCTGGTCGCGTATTTGCCCGACATTCATCGCAGAATTGGGATTGCCGGGACGACACTGGGCGGTGCTCTTCTGATGGCCATCGGGTTGATCGGATGGTCCAGATCGTGGGAGCCGTGGCAACTCTTCTTAGCGGCCATTCCGAGTGCGGGAGGTTGGGCCGCTACAAGTGGTGCTGCCCTAAACGCCATTGTCGCCAGATGGTTCGAGCGCGATCGCCCGAAGGCGATGAGTCTGGCGTTCAATGGCGCAAGTGTCGGGGGGGTTCTGTTCGTGCCTTTGTGGCTCTTCTTGATCGATTGGCTCGGCTTTCAAACCGCGGCGCTGGCCGTGTCCATTGTTGCCCTCGGCGTTATGGGTTGGATTTCTATTCGATACTTCAGGCTGTCCCCCACCAGCCTTGGTCTCTCTCCCGATGGCAACGGAGTGCCTACGGTTGTCGCGAAACCGACAACGAGACTATCTCGCTCTAGCATTATTCGTATGCCGGGATTCCTTACGCTTTCGGCGGCGTTTGCGCTTGGCTTGTTTGCGCAGATCGGCCTTCTGTCACACTTGGTCTCCCGCCTCACTCCCGATGTTGGTGCGACAACTGCGGGCCTGCTTCTCAGCCTAGCGACGGCATGTGCAGTAATCGGACGGACTCTGACGGGATGGTGGATCGGAGATCACGACCGGCGGATCGCCGCAGCCATTAACTTCGCGGTTCAGACCGTAGGAGTTCTGCTGCTCATCTTCGGCAACGGATGGATCGTACTGACATTTGGCTGCGTCATCTTCGGATTTGGCATCGGGAATCTTACGACTTTGCCGCCATTGATCGCGCAGAAGGAGTTCGATCGTAAGGATGTGGTGGCGGTGGTTGCGCTGATCGTTGCCATCAATCAGGCAGTATTTGCGTTCGCGCCAGCCATTGTTGGTGCTCTCCGCGATGCGACTTCGGGTTATGGAACGGCGTTCGGGATTGTCGCTTGCATCCAGCTTTTGGCTGCGATGGTTGTGCTCCTTGGGCGTAAGGCCGTGGTCCCGCCGGCGAGGTCAGCTTAGGGTCTTGGTCGTGTAAAAACGGCCTTGCGGACGTCCGTCCTGACCACGAGGACGCGGGCGTTTCTCAGGCTGTGAT
>NZ_JBNPUW010000030.1:0-1560 GCF_051168375.1 Bradyrhizobium sp. HKCCYLRH1034
TGTGAAAACGCTGCGCGGCTGTTATGATTCTCCAGTGATTCTTTTGGGGGAATCGATGAGGCGCTTCGTTGAAGAGGCGGATCGTGGGCAATGGACGCTGTTGCCTGAATGCCTCGATGATTTCATTGACGAGAGCAACCCCGTTCGCGTGATCGACGCATTTGTCGAAGCGCTCGATTTGTCTGAGATGGGTTTTGAAGGGGTGGAGCCGGCAGCCACCGGTCGGCCGTCGTACCACCCCTCGGTTCTCCTGAAGCTTTACATCTACGGCTATCTGAACCGGGTGCAGTCGAGCCGGCGGCTCGAACGGGAGGCCGGCCGCAATCTCGAGGTGATGTGGCTGCTGGGTCGGCTCGCGCCCGATCACAAGACCATCGCCGACTTCCGTAAAGACAACGGCCTGGCGCTTCGCATGGTCTGTGCGCGCTTTGTCGAACTCTGCCGTGGGATGGGCCTTCTGGCGACGGCGAGCGTCGCCATCGATGGCAGCAAGTTCAAAGCCGTGAACAACCGAGACAAGAACTTCACACGGGCAAAGGTCCAACGGCGGCGTGCTCAGCTGGAGGAGAGCGTCGCGCGTTATCTGAGCCAACTTGACACGGCCGACCGCCAGGAGCCGACAGAGGCGCTGGCTGCGAAGGTGACGAGACTTGCCGAGAAGCTCACGAAGCTGAAGGAGGAAATGGGCAAGCTTGCCGCGTATGAGAAGCAGATGCTTGCGTCGTCCGATCAGCAAATCTCTCTGACCGATCCCGACAGCCGCTCGATGGCAACGAGCGGCCGCGGCTCCGGCGTTGTCGGCTACAATGTACAGGTCGCCGTGGACACCGAGCACCATCTGATTGTGACGCACGAGGTCACGAACAGCGGTTCAGATCGCGCCCAACTTGCTAACATGGCCAAACAGGCAAAGGCCGTTCTCAAGAGCGAGACGCTCGACGCTGTAGCCGATCGCGGCTACTTCAATAGCCCAGAGATCCTCGCGTGCCACGAGGCCGGAATCACGGTGACGCTGCCCAAGCCGCAGACGTCAAATGCTAAGTCGGAGGGACGCTTCGGTAAGCAGGACTTTGTCTATTTGCCAGAACAGGATGCCTATCGCTGCCCAGCTGGAGAGCGATTACCGTATCGCTATACAAACGAAGAAGACGGCAAGGTGTTGCGGCGCTACTGGACCACAGCCTGTCAAACCTGTTCGCTCAAATCCCAGTGCACGCCGGGGCCGGAGCGGCGGATTACACGGTGGGAGCACGAGCATCTGCTTGAGGCAGTGCAGCAGCGCCTTGACGCAAACCCGGAAGCGATGCGCCAGCGGCGCGAGACGGTCGAACATCCGTTCGGCACGATGAAGGCCCGTATGGGAGCGACGCACTTCCTCACTAAATCGCTCCCAAAAGTAGCCGCCGAGATGGCCCTATCGGTTCTGGCCTACAACCTCACACGGGTCATGAACATCGTCGGGGTCAAGCCGTTGATCGCGGCAATCACAGCCTGAGAAACGCCCGCGTCCTCGTGGTCAGGACGGACGTCCGCAAGGCCGTTTTTACACGACCAAGACCC
>NZ_JBNPUW010000031.1:0-1324 GCF_051168375.1 Bradyrhizobium sp. HKCCYLRH1034
GCAAGCTGGGATCATTGGGGCGCCCACCAGTTGCGGGGCGTGCGGAACAGCAGAAATTTTGGCGTGGGATTGCCGCTGGGTTGAACAGCGAGAATGCTGCGCTGGCTGCTGGATTATCGGATGCTGTCGGCCCCCGATTATTTCGAAAAGCGGGCGGCGTGGCACCGGCAATGTTCCGACCTTCAGCGAAGCCGCTCTCCGGACGGCACCTCTCTTTTTCTGAGCGCGAAGAGATTGCGCTGCTGAATGCGCAGCGCCATTCTGTACGAGAGATAGCGCGGCGTCTCAATCGATCTCCCTCGACCATCTCCCGTGAACTCGATCGCAATGCGGCCACGCACGGCGGCAAGATGGCCTATCGGGCGACGGCCGCCCAGTGGCATGCAGATCGATCGGCCCGGCGTCCTAAGCCGAGCAAGCTTGCAAGCAACGCCGCCTTGCGCGCTTATGTTGAAGAGCGGCTTGCAGGGTTTGTCGCACCTCCAGGCGGCGTTCGGCGGAAGGCCGGTCGTGCGGGCTCTAGCCAGGATCAGGGGTGGACGAAAGCGTGGAGTCCCGAGCAGATTGCCCGGCGCTTACCGATCGACTTCCCGGATGACGAGGCGATGCGCATCAGCCACGAAGCCATTTACCAGGCGCTTTTTGTTCAGGGCCGAGGAGCGCTGAAACGCGAGTTGTCGTCCTGTTTGCGAACGGGACGTGCGCTGCGCGTGCCCCGAGCGCGTACGCGGAAGCGCAGCAAAGGCTTCATATCGCCAGAGATCATGATCAGTGAGCGTCCGGCCGAAGTCGCGGATCGAGCTGTGCCGGGACATTGGGAAGGAGATCTGATCGTCGGCTCCGCCAGCTCGGCAATCGGCACGCTGGTCGAACGCAGCACGCGGTTTACAATGCTCCTGCACCTTCCACGGCTGCCGGGGTTTGACGATGGCCCACGTACGAAGGATGGGCCTGCGCTCTCCGGACACGGAGCTGAAGCGGTACGCGATGCGATCACGCGCACCATCGTCACCTTGCCCAAAGAACTCCGCCGCTCGCTAACCTGGGATCAGGGGACCGAAATGGCTCAACACAGTGACCTCAAGATCGATACAGACCTTCAGATCTACTTCTGCGATCCAAGAAGCCCCTGGCAACGTGGCACGAACGAGAACACGAATGGCCTGCTGCGGCAGTACTTCCCGAAAGGTACCGATCTGAGCGTCTACGATGCTGACGAGATCGCCGCCGTGGCCGCAGCGCTCAATTCCCGACCGAGAAAGACGCTAGGATGGAAAACTCCAGCAGAAGCGCTTGACGAGCTGCTGTCACGAATGAAAACACT
>NZ_JBNPUW010000032.1:0-1122 GCF_051168375.1 Bradyrhizobium sp. HKCCYLRH1034
TATGGGTCCCTGTGTCTGGAAAGTCTGCCATGATGATGGTGGGCGGGAAGCCGTTGGGTCCTTGGCGCTAGACGCCGTGAGCCGGCTCGGTCTCCCGCCCGTTCCATTTATCAACCTGAACAGTTGCACGAGGCTGCGCCAACAGACCTCGCATCACAGGGACAGGCACCGTGATCGTACCTTTTCGTTGCGTCGGAATCGACGTTTGCAAACCCTATCTCGATATTTTTGACGAAGCCGTGGGGACGCCGGAGCGCATCGCCAACGCGCCACAGGCCATCACACAGCTGGTGGCGCGTTGGCGATGCGATGTTCTGGTGGTCTTTGAGGCCACGGGTGTCTACGACCTCGAACTGCGCGAGGCCCTGCGTCGGGCGGGCATCCGCTTTGCGCGGATCAACCCGGCTCGAGCTCGCGATTTCGCCCGCGCCAGCGGCCAACTCGCCAAGACCGATCCGATCGACGCGCGAACGCTGGCAGCCTTTGGGCGCGCCATGCAGCCAGCCACCGAGCAGGCCATGACGCCTGCCCAAAGCGCCCTCGCCAGGCTTGCAAAACGGCGGGATCAACTGGTTGCCATGCGCGCCCAGGAAAAGAACCGCCGCAGCGAGGCCGAGGACCGCGCCATGGCCGAACGCATCAGCCGCCTGATCGAGGTCCTCAATGACGAGATCGTCGAGATCGAGGCCGAGATCAACGCGCTCATCAAAGCCGAGCCGGTGCTTGCGGAGCAGGCACAGCTGATGCGCTCCGTGCCCGGTGTGGGACCCGTCGCCTGCATGCAACTCATCACCCAGATGCCGGAACTCGGCCATCTCGGGCCAAAGGAGGTAGCCGCTCTTGCGGGCCTGGCTCCCTTCAATCGCGATAGCGGGGCGTATCGTGGCAAGCGCAAGATCGGCGGCGGCCGGAAGCGTGTCCGCGACGCCCTCTACATGGCCGCCCTCAACGCCGTCCGCCGCGCCGATCGCTTCAAGATCTTTTACAACCGTCTGCGCCAAGCCGGTAAACCCGCCAAGCTCGCCCTCATCGCCGTCGCCAGGAAGCTTCTAACCATCCTGAATGCCATGATGCGCGACCGAAAACCTTATGCGATCACTCCATCAACATAACAGTTGCCGG
>NZ_JBNPUW010000033.1:0-1089 GCF_051168375.1 Bradyrhizobium sp. HKCCYLRH1034
CGCGCGGGTCTCGTCGGCGAACACCAGGATCGGCTGCGAGCCCGACGTCTGCACCGACACGCCTTCCATCTGCACCAAGGGCATCAGCTGGTCGCGGTACTGCACCATGTAGCGGCCGTTGGAGATCTCGATCTTGTCGGCCGCGATCTCCTCCAGGCGCGTGACCAGCGCCAGCGGCACCGCCTTGGGCTGCGCCGTGCCGGCGCGGAACACCAAGAGCGAGGTGAGCTGCTCGCCGCCGATGGCGTGATGCGCGGCGTGCTCGTCGGACACCGCCTGCGAGGCCGAGCCGGCGGCGCCGAGCGCTTTCGCAATGCCGTTCGGATCGATGATCATGATCACGGCGCCGTCGCCCAGGATGGTGTTGCCCGAGAACATGTCGATGTGACGCAGCTTGGTCGACATCGGCTTGACCACGATTTCCTCGGTGTGGAACACGCAGTCGACCACGATGCCGAAGGTCTGGTTGCCGACCTGCGTCACCACGATGAAGCCGTTCTCCGGATCGGTCGACGAGCCGTCGTCGATCTTCAGGAGCTTCTTCAGATGCATCAGCGGCAGCAGCTTGTTGCGCAAGCGCAAGACCGCGGTGTCCTTGATGCGCTCGATGCGGTGCTCGGAGTTGGCGCGCGCACGCACCAGCTCGACGACCGACAATTGCGGGATCGCGAAGCGGTCGCCGCCGGCTTCGACGATCAGCGCCGAGACGATCGCGAGCGTCAGCGGGATCTTGATGGTGACCGAGGTGCCCTCGCCGAGCACCGACTTGATGTCGATGGTGCCGCCGATCTGGTCGATGTTGGTGCGCACCACGTCCATGCCGACGCCGCGGCCCGAGACCGAGGTGACGGCGGCCGCGGTCGAGAAGCCCGGCTCGAAGATGAACTTGTGGATCTGCGCTTCCGTCATCTTCTCGAGCTCGGCCTCGGTGACGAGGCCGTTCGCCAGGGCCTTGGCCTTGATGCGCTCGGTGTTGAGGCCGCGGCCGTTGTCGGCGATGCAGATGATGATGTGGCCGCCTTCGTGATAGGCGGACAGCCGGATGGTGCCCTGCTCGGCCTTGCCGGCCGCGGCGCGCTCGGCCATCGT